>NZ_JBVJLW010000002.1:0-657524 GCF_055584525.1 Streptomyces sp. NPDC102514 | reverse complement strand
CCAAAAGACTGCGCCGTTCCCCGCGCCCCTGGGGTCCGCGCGCCCGTGGGATCTGCGGGCCGGTGGGGGTTGCTCGCGCAGTTCCCCGCGCCCCTGAAAGCCAAAAGACTGCGCCGTTCCCCGCGCCCCTGGGGTCCGCGCGCCCGTGGGATCTGCGGGCCGGTGGGGGTTGCTCGCGCAGTTCCCCGCGCCCCTAAAAGCCAAAAGACTGCGCCGTTCCCCGCGCCCCTGGGGTCCGCGCGCCCATGGAATCTGCGGGCCGGTGGGGGTTGCTCGCGCAGTTCCCCGCGCCCCTAAAAGCCAAAAGACTGCGCCGTTCCCCGCGCCCCTGGGGGCAGGGGCGCGGGGAACTGCGCGGCCAGCCACGACGTGCCCGCAGGTCCCCACCGGCCGCAGCCCCGCCACGCTGCAAGCGAACCGCGGGCGTACCGTGGTGGCATGCCCGGCAGCACCGCGTATCTCGCCGAAGGCCCCCACGTGGGCATACGTTTCTTCACCTACGAGGACGGCGGTGAGTTCACCGCCCGCGTGCGGGAGAGCAAGGCTCTGCACCAGCCGTGGCTCTTCCCGCCCGTCACCCCCGTCGCGTACGCCTCGTACGCCGGGCGGCTCATCGACGATCCGAGCAAGGCCGGGTTCTTCGTCTGCGAGAAGGACGGGGGAGGGATCGCCGGGTTCGTCAACATCAACAACATCGTCGAGGGTGCCTTTCTGTGCGGCGCCCTCGGGTACGGGGCCTTCGCGCACGCCGCCGGACGCGGGTTGATGAGTGAGGGGCTCGACCTCGTCGTGCGGTACGCGTTCGACACGCTCGGGCTGCACCGGCTGGAGATCAACGTCCAGCCGGGCAACGCCGCCTCCATCGCGCTGGCCCGCCGCTGCGGGTTCCGCCTGGAGGGGTTCTCGCCGGACTTCCTGTTCATCGACGGGGCCTGGCGTGATCATGAGCGGTGGGCCATCACCGCCGATATGATTCGAACATGAGTGCCCTGAGGAATCTCGTCGTCCTGGACGCACCCTCCAACCTCGGGCTCCGGCCGCCCGCCCCCGGCACGGTGCCCGGCTGCTACAAGCTCGCCGGTGCCCTGCGCGAGCAGCGGATCGTGCAGCGGCTGAACGCGCTGGAGGGCGGCGTGGTCGTGCCGCCGCGCTACGACCGGGGCGACTGGCAGGAGGGTGACGGTGTCTTCAACGCCGCCGCGCTCGCCGGATACACCCGTACGCTCGCCGACCGCATCGAGCGGCACGTACGGGCCGGGGAGCTGCCCGTCGTCCTCGGCGGCGACTGCTCCATCCAGCTCGGCGCCTCCCTCGCGCTGCGCCGCATCGGCCGCTACGGCCTCGCCGCGGTCGACGCCTCGCACGACTTCCGCCACCCGGGGAACTCCGAACGGGTCGGTGCCGCGGGCGGCGAGGAGGTCGCCCTCGCCACCGGGCGCGGGCAGGACGACCTCACCGACCTGGAGGGGCTGAAGCCCTATCTGCGGGACGAGGACATCCGGTTCTTCGGAATCCGGGACGAGTTCGAGGACGACCGGGCCGAGCTGGCCGCGCTGAAGATCCCCACGGTGACCGTCGGCGACATCCGCGAGTGGGGCGCCGACGCCCTCGCGCGGGCCACCGCCGAAGCCTTCGACGTACCGGACCTGGACGGCTTCTGGGTGCACCTCGACGCCGACGTGCTCGACCCGTCCGTGATGCCGGCCGTCGACAGCCCCGACCCCGGCGGACTGCTGCCCGACGAACTGACCGCGCTGCTGCGGCCGTTGGTGACCTCCCCGCACTGCGCCGGCTTCAACGTCACCATCTACGACCCCGACCTGGACCCCGACGGCACCGCGGGCGCCCTCCTGGCCGACATCGTCGTCGCGGCCTTTGCGCAATCCTGACCTGATCCTGACCGGGAGGGCCTCTGGTCGGCACGTCGTCCACCCTGTTCCATGGTCACGTGACGACCATCCGACGTGACGTGATGACGCTTCCGGTCGCCGAAACCGGCCCCGCCAACCCCCTGCCCCCACTGCGCCCGCTCGACGAGACGCACCACGTGGACGCGCGGGAACGCGCGGGCCTGCCCCGCGACATGGCCCGGCAGATCGCGTACGAGCCGCTGCGCAGCCTCCTGCCCGAGCGCGTCCGGGACGGGTACGGGAGAAGCCGTACGCCCCGCGAGGTCGAGACGATCGTCCTGGAGAACGACCGGCTGCGCGCGACCGTCCTGCCCGGCTACGGCGGCCGGGTCGTCTCGCTGTTCCACAAGCCGTCCGACCGCGAACTCCTCTACCGCAACCCGGTGTTGCAGCCCGCCGACTTCGCGCTCAACGGCGCCTGGTTCTCCGGCGGCATCGAGTGGAACATCGGCGCCACCGGCCACTCCACCCTCGCCTGCGCGCCGCTGCACGCGGCCGAGGTCACCGCACCCGACGGCACGCGGATGCTGCGCCTGTGGGAGTGGGAACGGCTGCGCGACCTGCCCTTCCAGGTCGACCTGTGGCTGCCGGAGGGCTCCGACTTCCTGTACGTCGGCGTACGCGTCCGCAATCCGCACGAGAAGGCCGCGCCGCTGTACTGGTGGTCCAACACCGCCGTCCCGGAGGCGCGCAGGGTCCTCGCGCCGGCGGAGGAGGCCTGGCACTTCGGGTACGAGCGGCGGCTGCGCCGGGTGCCCGTCCCGCTGTACGAGGGCGTCGACCGGACGTATCCGCAGCGCGGCGAGTATCCGGCCGACTACTTCTACGAGGTGCCCGACGGGCGGCGGCGCTGGATCGCCGCCCTGGACGGGGCCGGGCAGGGGCTGGTGCAGACGTCCACCGACGTGCTGCGCGGACGCAAACTCTTCGTGTGGGGCACCGGCACCGGCGGGCGCCGCTGGCAGCAATGGCTCACCGAACCCGGCACCGACGGATACTGCGAGATCCAGGCGGGCCTCGCCCGCACCCAGTTGGAGCACCTGCGCCTCGACGCGGAGAGCGAGATCAGCTGGCTGGAGGCGTACGGGCCGGTCGACGCCGACCCGCGGGTCGTGCACGGCGACGACTGGGCCGCCGCCCGCTCCGAGGTCGAGTCCGGGCTCGAACAGCGCCTGCCGCGGGCGCAGTTCGAGACGGCGTACGAGCAGTGGCTGCCTTCCGCCGACCTCGAACCCACCAAGGTGCTCTCCGTCGGCTCCGGCTGGGGTGCGCTCGAAGTCCTGCGCGCCGCGCACAAGTTGCCCGGCACGCCCTTCGAGGAGTCCACGCTCGGGGACCCGCAGCGGCCGTGGGCGGAGCTGCTCCGCTCCGGTTCCTTCCCGGAGCCCCGCCGCGTCGGGCCGCCCGGCGGGACGCTGGTCTCCCGGCACTGGCGGGACATGCTGGAGACGGCCCCCGCGGAGCCGCTCGCCGAGTACCACCTGGGGGTCGCCCAGTGGCACGCGGGCGACCGGGCCCAGGCCGTGCGCAGCTGGGAGAGGGGCCTCGAACTCGCCCCGTCCCTCTGGCCGTTGCTGCGCTGCCTCGCCGTCGCCGACCACGAGGCCGGCAACCGCGAACGGGCCGCCGACCGGTACACCGACGCCTTCGACGACCTGTGCCAGGAGCGGCGCGACGACGGCGAGACCTGGACGGCGGCCACCGCCGCCCTCGGACGCGAGGCGATCGGCGCGCTGCTCGCGGCGGGGCGCACCGCGAACGCGCGGTCCGTGTGGGAACGGCTGCTCCCGGCGACCCGCGACCGCGGCCGGTTCCGGCTGATCGAGGCGCGGTTGCTGCTCGCCGAGGGCGACAAGGGCGCGGCCCGTGCCGTCTTCGACGCAGGCTTCGAGGTGGCCGACCTGCGCGAGGGGGCCGAGGCGATCGGGGAACTGTGGTCCCGGATCTCCGACGAACCCCTGCCGGAACGCTACGACTTCAGGATGCGCCCGCCCGGCACCGACGGCAGCGGCACCGAAGGCGGCGGCTGACCCTACGGTGACGTACGGCGGTCCGCGTACTCGTAGATGTAGCCGTCCGGGTGCAGCGCGATCAGGTTGCGGCCCGCGGGGGTCGCCACCGGGCCCGCGACGACCTGCGCGCCCGACTCGGTCAGCACCCGGTGGGCCTCGTCGACGTCCTTGACCGCGATGGTCGCCGACACCTTGCGGAGCACGTCGAGTTCCGCCTCCGGGCCGCTCATCAACAGGAAGCAGCCGACGGCGGCGACGGAGACCCCGCCGCGCTCGAAGCGTTGCGCCGGCCCGCCCGCCAGTCTCTCGTAGAAGGGGACCGCAGCCTCCAGGTCGTCGACGCAGATGCGCAGCGTGGCTCCCAGAATGTCCATGCGGACGAGCCTAGTTGGGGTCGGCCGTGAAGGAGATCGTTTCGTACGGATCCCGTGCCGGGGCGTGCTCGCCCCGGCCGGGCGGGAGTTACGCACCCGGGGCCGCGGGTACCCGGAGCGCATGGACCGCATCGATCACATGGAACATCTGGACAAGCATCTGGCCGACGAGCTGGCGCAGGTGGCCCGCGATGCCGTACGCGAGGAGCTGCGGGAACAGACCCGCAAGCAGCGCCGGACGGCCGCGATGTACGCCGCGTCCGGTGCCGTCGCCCTGTACGCGGGCGCGGCCCTCGCGCTCACGGTCGGTCTCGCCCTCGCGATCGGCCTGCCCGACTGGGCCGCCGCGCTGATCACCGCCGCCGTGCTCGGCGCACTGGCGTACGGGCTGCGGAACGCGGCACGGCCGTCGGCGCCCCGGCCCACGTCCGGTGGTGCCGCTCAGGTGCCCGGCGAAGGTGCCGTCCCCGGCGCCCCCGCCGCTACGGCTCCGGGGACGCGGGCCGACGGCCCCGCCGTGCCCCCGATGCCGCCGGTCGCCCCCAGCAACGCCGTGCCGGACACCCGGGCCCGGTGAGCCGCGGCCCGGCCCGGAACCCCCGTACCGGCCGGGGCCACAACGACGTGGCCCCGGTCTTCGCCGTCCGCGGCCGTCGTGCCCGCGGACCCGTCCGGCGTGTCACGAAGTCCACTTCTGGAGCTGCGGAGGCCGCCTTCCTGCGATAGAAGTCGGGAGAAGTCGAAGGAGCCGCGCCCGTCCTCCACGGCGACCGGAACCCCCGGGGGCCCGACGTTTGGGCACCCCGGCCAGGGGGACGCGGAAAGCCCCGTTCGAGCGATTCCGCCGGAGGCGACCCATGAGCCGACCGATGAGCCGACCCCGAGTCGTCGTTGTCGGAGCGGGCTTCGCCGGATACCGGGCGGCACAGACGCTCTCCGGGCCGACCCGGGGCAGGGCCGGCCCGCTGGACGTCGTTCTGCTGAACCCGACGGACTACTTCCTCTATCTGCCCCTGCTGCCCCAGGTCGCCGCCGGTGTCCTGGAACCGCGCCGCGTCACCGTCTCCCTGACCGGCACCCTGCCCCGGGTACGCCTGGTGCTCGGCGAGGCCGACGGCATCGACCTCGACACGCGCACCGTCCGCTACACCGGCCCCGAGGGCGACACGGGCACGCTCTCCTACGACCGGCTGGTCCTCGCCGCGGGCAGCGTCAACAAACTGCTGCCGATCCCCGGTGTGGCCGAGCACGCGCACGGCTTCCGCGGGCTGCCCGAAGCGCTGTACCTGCGCGACCACGTGACCCGGCAGGTGGAACTCGCCTCCGCCGACGACGACCCCGCGACCGCGGCGGCCCGGTGCACGTTCGTGGTCGTCGGCGCGGGCTACACCGGAACCGAAGTGGCCGCGCACGGACAGCTGTTCACCGACGCCCTGGCCCGCAGGCAGCGGCACCGCCCGGACCTGTGGCCGCGCTGGACACTGGTCGACATCGCGCCCCGCGTACTGCCGGAGCTGGACGAGCGGCTCTCGCGCACCGCCGACCGCGTCCTGCGGCGACGAGGCGTCGAGATCCGTACCGGCACGTCCGTGAAGGAGGCCACCCGGGACGGGGTCCTGCTCAGCGACGGCGACTTCGTCGGCACCCGCACCCTGGTCTGGTGCGTCGGCGTGCGGCCCGACCCGCTGGCCGAGGGGCTAGGGCTGGCCATGGAACAGGGCCGGCTGCTCGTCGAACCGACCCTCCAGGTGCCCGGCCGCCCCGAGGTGTTCGCCTGCGGTGACGCCGCCGCCGTGCCCGACCTGGAGAAACCGGGCCGGTACACCCCGTTGACCGCCCAGCACGCCTGGCGGCAGGGGAGGACCGCGGGACGCAACGTCGCGGCCTCCCTCGGCATCGGCGACCCCCGCCCGTACCACCACCGCGACCTGGGCTTCGTCGTCGACCTCGGCGGGGTGAAGGCCGCCGCCAACCCGTTCGGCGTCCCGCTCTCCGGACCGGCCGCGGGCGCCGTCACCCGCGGCTACCACCTGGCCGCGATGCCGGGCAACCGCGTCCGGGTCGCCGCCGACTGGCTCCTGGACGCCGTACTGCCACGCCAGGGCGTACAGCTCGGCCTCGTCCGGTCCTGGTCCGTGCCGCTGGACACGGCCTCGCCCGAAACGGCCCGGGTGCCCGGCCGGCCCGGCACTCCTGAGCCCGGCACCGCTGAGCCCGGACCCCCTGAGCGACCTCCTGTGGAAGGAACACCATGAACACCCCCGAACTCATCGAACTCGGCCGGCAGCTGCGCGTCGACAGCGTGCGCGCGGCCGCCGCGGCGGGCTCCGGGCACCCCACCTCCTCGATGTCCGCCGCCGACCTGATGGCGGTCCTGCTCGCCCGGCAGCTGCGCTACGACTTCGAGCGGCCCTCCCATCCGGGCAACGACCGGTTCGTACTCTCCAAGGGGCACGCCTCGCCGCTGCTGTACGCCGCGTACAAGGCCGCCGGGGCCATCGACGACGCCGAGCTGCTGACCTTCCGCACGCTGGACAGCCGTCTCGAAGGGCATCCGACACCGCGCCGGCTCCCGTGGGTGGAGACCGCCACCGGATCGCTGGGCCAGGGACTGCCGGTCGGCGTGGGCATCGCCCTGTCGGGCAAGCGGCTCGACCCGGTGGGCTACCGCGTCTGGGTGCTGTGCGGGGACAGCGAGCTGGCCGAGGGCTCGATCTGGGAGGCCGCCGAGCACGCGGCGTACGAAGGGCTCGACCACCTCACCGCGATCGTGGACGTCAACCGGCTCGGCCAGCGCGGCCCCACCCGGCACGGCCACGACCTCGACGCGTACGCCCGCCGCTTCCAGGCCTTCGGCTGGCACACCGTCGAGGTCGACGGACACGACGTCGAGGACATCGAGCGGGCGTACGGCGAGGCCGTGTCCACGGTGGGACAGCCGACCGTCATCCTGGCCCGCACCCTCAAGGGCAAGGGCGTCGCGTCCGTGCAGGACCGCGAGGGCCTGCACGGCAAGCCGCTGCCCGACGCCGACGAGGCGATCGAGGAACTGGGCGGGGTACGGGACCTGCGCGTCGAGGTCCGGCAGCCGCAGGCCGCCCGCATGCTGCAGGCGGTACGGGCCGGTCACCTGGACCTGCCGCGCTGGGAGAGCGGGGACGAGGCCGCCACCCGGGACGCCTACGGCCAGGCGCTCGCCGCGCTCGGCTCCTCGCGCGCGGACGTCGTCGCCCTCGACGGAGAGGTGAGCGACTCCACCCGCGCCGAGTTCTTCGCCAAGGAACACCCCGAGCGGTTCTTCGAGTGCTACATCGCCGAACAGCAGCTCGTCGGGGCGGCCGTCGGGCTCGCCACCCGCGGCTGGGTGCCGTTCGCCTCCAGCTTCGCCGCGTTCCTCACCCGCGCCCACGACTTCGTCCGGATGGCGGCGGTCAGCGGCGTGGGCGTCAACCTCGTCGGCTCGCACGCGGGCGTCGCGATCGGCGAGGACGGGCCCTCGCAGATGGGCGTCGAGGACCTGGCCATGTTCCGCGCGGTGTACGGCTCGACCGTGCTCTACCCCTGCGACGCCAACCAGACGGCCGCACTCGTCGCCACCATGGCGGGCCTCGACGGCATCCGCTATCTGCGGACCTCCCGCGGCGCCATGCCCGTCCTGTACGGCCCAGGCGAGGAGTTCCCCGTCGGCGGCAGCAAGGTGCTCAGGCGCTCCGCGGACGACCGGCTGACCGTCGTCGCCGCCGGGGTGACCGTGCACGAGGCGCTGAAGGCCGCGGACGCGCTCGCCGCCGACGGCATCGCCGTGCGGGTCGTCGACCTGTACTCCGTCAAGCCCGTCGACCGCGCGACCCTGCGCGAGGCCGCCGAGCAGACCGGCTGCCTGCTCACCGTCGAGGACCACCACCCCGAGGGCGGCATCGGCGACGCGGTCCTCGACGCCTTCCTCGACGGCCGTCCCACTCCGCGGCTGGTCCGTCTCGCCGTACGGGACATGCCCGGTTCGGCCACCCCCGCGGAGCAGTTGCACGCGGCGGGCATCGACGCCGACTCCGTCGTGGCCGCGGTGAAACTGCTGGTGGAGAACGCGGTGGTGCGATGACCTCCGTACGCGCGGGCCGGCGGACCGTCGAGGTGCACCGGCCCGACAAGGTGATGTTCCCCGCCGGGTCCGGAAAGTCCGGCGGGCCCGGCGGGGGAGAGGCGAAGGAGTACACCAAGGCGGACGTCGTCGCGTACTACCGGGAGATCGCCCCCTTCATGCTGCCGCACCTGCGGGGGCGGCCCCTGATGCTGGAGCGGTACCCGGACGGGCTCGACGGGCCGAGGTTCATGCAGAAGAACGTCCAGGACCATTATCCGGACTGGATCCGCCGCGTCGAGGTGCCCAAGGAGGGCGGCACGGTCCTGCACCCCGTGTGCGAGGACACCGCGACCCTCGTCTACCTCGCCGACCAGGCCGCCCTGACCCTGCACCGGTGGCTCGCCCGGGTCGCGTCCGACGGCACGGCCGACCGGCCGGACCGGCTGGTCTTCGACCTGGACCCCGCGACCGACGACTTCGAGCCGGTACGCGACACCGCCCGGCTCCTCGGTGAACTCCTCGACCAACTCCGGCTGCCGTCCGCCCTGATGACCACCGGCTCACGCGGACTGCACGTGGTGGTGCCCCTCGACGGGCGGCAGGGCTTCGACGAGGTGCACACCTTCGCCAAGGACGTCGCCGACACGCTCACCGAGGCACACCCCGACCGGCTCACCACCGAGGCCCGCAAGAAGGACCGCGGCGACCGGCTCTATCTGGACATCCAGCGCAACGCCTACGCCCAGACCACCGTCGCCCCCTTCACCGTGCGCGCCGAACCGGGTGCCCCGGTCGCCATGCCGGTCACCTGGGACCAGCTCGAAGATGCGGAACTCGGCCCGCGCCGCTGGACGATCGCCGACGCCGTCGACCAGGCCCGCACGAACCCCTGGTCAGGGCTGCTGCGCAGCGGTCGCGCGCTCGGTCCCGCCAGGCGCCGTCTGAACGCCCTGCGCGGCTGAGCGCCGACACTCGCAGGTTTGGTCAACGGACCTCCGGTCACTCGGTGTTCGAGGTGGTCATGTCGAACACATCCAACACATCAGATTCACAGAGTTCACAGAGTGCGTCGAACTCGTCCAAGGGCAGGCAGAAGAGGACGACGGACGACGACGAGCTGGGTCCCATGGACGTGCTGCGCCAGGCGCGCGGCCAGCTCGCCGAACTGACCGGCATGGAGGCCGAGTCGGTGTCGTCGTTCGAACGGACCGACGACGGCTGGTCGTTGGAGGTCGAGGTCCTGGAACTCGTCCGGGTCCCCGACACGATGAGTCTGCTCGCGACCTACGAGGTGACCCTCGACCCGCGCGGCGAACTCACCGGTTACCGGCGCGTCCGCCGCTACGAACGCGGCCGGGCCGACACCCGCAGGCCCGGCGGCCGGTAGGCCGCCCCCTGCCCGCACATCCCACGGCGCGACAGACCGCGCACACCCCGACAGACAAGGAGGGCCGGTCGGTATGACCGTTGTCCCGGCACAGCAATCCGGTGGTGGAGGCGGCTCCAGCGGCCTCTACGACGTCCTTGAACTCGTTCTCGACCGGGGGCTCGTCATCGATGCCTTCATCCGGGTCTCCCTGGTCGGCATCGAGATCCTCAAGATCGACATCCGTGTCGTCATAGCGAGCGTCGACACCTATCTGCGCTTCGCCGAGGCGTGCAACCGCCTCGACCTGGAAGCCGGGAACAAGCGCGACCCCGGCCTGCCCGACCTGGTCGGCTCGATCACCGAGTCCGGCGCGAAGGGCAAGTCCAAGGGGGCCCTGTCCGGCGCCGCCGAGACCATCTCCGACGCGTTCAAGCAGTCCCGCGAGGAGAGCCAGGGCCAGACCGAGTCGAGGCCGCGGGCCCGTAAGTCCACCGCCGCCTCGCGCCGCAAGGAGGAGCAGGAGTGAGCACGTACGTCTACGGCATCACGGCCAGTTCGCTGCCTTCGCTCCCGGACGGCACGGCAGGTGTCGGCGAGCCGGCGCTGCCGGTGCGTGTCATCAAGGAGGGCGACCTCGCGGCGGTCGTCAGTGACGCGCCCGAAGGGCTGCGGCCCAAGCGCAGGGACCTGCTCGCCCACCAGAACGTACTCGCCGAGGCGGGCGCGGGCGGCCCGGTGCTGCCCATGCGCTTCGGCAGTGTCTCGACGGACGACGCGGCCGTGGCCGGTGTCCTGGCCGAGCGCGCCGAGCACTTCAAGGAGCGCCTCGACGTACTGGCCGGCAAGGTCGAGTACAACGTCAAGGCCACGCACGACGAAGAGGCCGTACTGCACCGGGTGATGTCCGAGAACCCGGAGGTCAGGTCGCTCACCGAGGCCAACCGCAGTGCGGGCGGCGGCAATTACGACGAGAAGCTGCGGCTCGGCGAGATGGTGGTCGCCGCGGTGAAGAACCGCGAGGCCGAGGACGCCGCCGAGATCCAGCAGGCGCTGGAGCCGGCCGCCGCGTCCGTCAGCGTGGGCCCCGAGTCCACCGGCTGGCTGGCCAACCTCTCGTTCCTCGTGGACCGCGACGCGGCCGAGACGTTCATGGACGCCGTCGAAGAGGTCCGCAGGAGCCACCCGCATCTCGATCTGCGGGTGCACGGACCGCTGCCCCCCTACAGCTTCGTCGAGCCGGGCCCCTCGCAGCCCGCCGCGGCGGCCAACTGAACGCCTGACAACAGGAGTTGATGACATGGGGCTGATCGGAGAGGTCCTGATGCTGCCGTTCGCCCCCGTGCGGGGCAGCCTCTGGGCCATGGAACAGGTGGTGAACGAGGCCGAGCGCCAGTACTACGACCCGGCGGCGGTCCGCGCCGAACTCGGCAGGCTCGAGGAACGCCTTGAGGCCGGGGAGATCGATGAAGCGGAGTTCGACCGCATGGAGGACGAGCTCCTCGACAGGCTGGAGATAGCCATGACCAGGAGCACCGGCACAGGCAACAACGGGACTACACGATGAACCGACTAGGGCTTGGCCTCGCCGTAGGGGCCGGATACGTCCTCGGACGTACGAAGAAGATGAAGCTGGCCTTCGCCGTGGGCACCATGGTGGCCGGCAAGCGGCTGCACCTCAGCCCGCGGGCGCTCGCGGACCTGGTCTCCACACAACTGCAGAACAACCCGCAGTTCAAGGAGATCGGCGACCAGCTGCGCGGAGACCTGCGCGGCGTGGGCAAGGCCGCCACCGGAGCACTCGTCGAGCGCCAGATCACCGGCCTCGCCGACCGGCTGCACGGACGGACCAGCCAGGTGCAGGACCAGCTCGCGGGCGTCGTCCCGGACGCGGTCCCGGACGTGCCCGGGGTCGGCGGCAGGAAGAGCCGCAAGCGGGACGAGGAACCGGACGACGAGTACGAGGACGTCGAGTACGACGACGACGAGTACGAGCAGGACGACGACCCGGACGACTCCGGCCGCGACAAGCGCGACGCGGACGGCGAGGCGGCCGAGGACGACGAGAAGCCGCGGCCCCGCAAGCGGGCTCCCGCGAAGAAGTCCGCGAAGGCGCCCGCGAAGAAGGCCGCCGAGAAGCGCAGCCCCGGCAACGAGGCTCCGGCGAAGAAGACGGCGGCCAGGGCCGCGAAGAAGGCCCCGGGCAGGAAGACGGCCGCGGCGAAGACCGCCACGCGCCGCACCACCCGGGCCCGTACGACGAGGGGAGGCGGCGACGATGACTGACACCCTCGGGTCCGCGACCAAGCAGGCCAAGAGCAACCCGCTGACCTCGCTCGCGCAGAGCGAGGCGGTCGACCGGCTCAAGGAGGAGGCCCAGGCCTACCTCGCCGCGCAGGTCCAGCGGGCGCTGGTCGGCGTCGGCACCAAGCTCGGCCAGACCACGGGCAAGCTCAACGACATCGCCTCCGGCGACAGCCCCGGCTTCGCCAAGCTCGCCCTCGACGGCGGCCGCAAGCTGGCCGACGGCAAGGGGCCGATGCGCACCGCGCTGGAACTCGGCGCGGGCAAGGCCAAGGACAGCGTCGTCGGCGCCTTCAAGAACCTGACCGGCGGCAAGGGCGGCAAGCGCAAGGGTGGCGCCGGCAAGAAGCCCACCGTCATCATGGAGTTCATCGACGTCGGCGTGCCGCTGCGCACGGCCTACGACCAGTGGACCCAGTACCAGGACTTCAGCAACTTCGCCCGGGGCGTCAAGAGCGCGAACCGCGCCGACGACACGACGTCCGACTGGCAGATGAAGATCTTCTGGTCCAGCCGCAGCTGGAAGGCGCACACCACCGAGCAGGTGGCGGACCAGCGGATCAGCTGGACGTCCGAGGGCGCCAAGGGCACCACCAAGGGCGTCATCACCTTCCACTCGCTCGCCGAGAACCTCACCCGCGTGCTGCTCGTCATCGAGTACTACCCCAAGGGGCTGTTCGAGAAGACCGGCAACATCTGGCGCGCACAGGGCCGCAGGGCCCGCCTCGACCTCAAGCACTTCGCCCGGTTCGTCTCCATCAAGGGCGAGGCGGACGACGGCTGGCGCGGCGAGATCCGCGACGGCGAGGTCGTCACGACCCACGAGGACGCGGTCGCGGAGGAGGAGGAAGCCGAGCAGAACTCCGAGGACGCTCCCGAGGACGGCTCCGAGGACGACGCGGAGGCCTCGACCGACGAGGAGTCCGCCGAGGACGAGCTGCCCGAGGACGAGGAGGCGTACGAGGACGAGGACGCCCCCGAGGCCGAGTACGAGGACGAAGAGGCCCCGGAGGACGAGGAGGCCTACGAGGAGGACGCGCCGGAGGCCGAGTACGAGGACGAAGAGGTCCCGGAGGACGAGGAAGCGGTGGAGGAGGCGGACGAGCGCGAGCGTGAGCCCGCCGGTGCCAGGGGCCGTCGATGACCACGGCTCAGCGCCTGCCCGACCCCTACGGGAACGGCGGCGGCGCCAACCTCGCGGACATCCTCGAACGGGTCCTGGACAAGGGCATCGTGATCGCGGGCGACATCCGGATCAACCTCCTCGACATCGAACTCCTCACCATCAAACTGCGGCTCATCGTCGCCTCCGTCGACAAGGCGAAGGAGATGGGCATCGACTGGTGGGAGACCGATCCGCAACTGTCCTCCCGCGCCGGACGCGACGAACTCGCCCGGGAGAACGCGGAGTTGCGCGCACACGTGGCCGAACTGGAGGAAGCGCGCGGCGAACTGACCGCGAGCGAGCGCGCACCCGCGAAGAAGGAAGCACAGGAATGAGTGGTCTGCGTTACGTGTACGCCGTCTGCCGCCCCTTCGGTACACCCCTGCCGGCTCAGCTGACAGGGGTGGCCGGCGTGCCGCCCAAGCAGCTGGTCCACGGCGACCTGGTCGCCGTCGTCGGCCAGGTGCCCGAGGAGGACTTCGCGGAGGGGCCGTTGCGGGCCCATCTGGAGGACCTGGACTGGCTCGGCGCGACCGCGCGGGCGCACCAGAACGTGATCGACGCGCTCACCGTCGTCACCTCGCCGCTGCCGCTCCGGCTCGCCACGGTGTTCCGGGACGACAGCGGTGTCCGGTCCATGCTGGAGGAACGCGCGGAGACGTTCTCGCGCACCCTCGGCCGGCTCGACGGGCGGGTCGAGTGGGGGGTGAAGGTGTACTCGGAGCCGACGGAGGCCGCAGAGGCTGCGGAGTCCAAGGGGACTCCGACGTCCGGGGAAGCGGCCTCCCCTCCCCGCCGGGCGGCCGGGTCGGGGCGCGACTATCTGCGGCAGCGGCGCAACCAGCGCAAGGAGAGCGAGGAGAAGTGGGAACGGGCGGAGGAGTTCTCGCGCCGGCTCCACGAGTCCCTCTCCGGGTACGCGGAGGACACCCGGATCCACGCCCCGCAGAACTCGGCGCTGTCCCGGGCGCCCGGCCGGAACATCCTGAACGCCGCCTATCTGGTGACGCGGACGGAATCCGAGGCGTTCGTGGAACTGGTCGACCGTACGAAGGACGACGCGCCGGGGCTGCGTGTCGAGCTGACCGGGCCGTGGGCCGCCTACTCGTTCAGCGGGGAGGACGCGTGACCGTCGTGGAACGCCGGGAGGTCGCGCTCGTCGACCTCCTCGACCGGCTGCTCGCGGGCGGGGTCGTCATCACCGGTGACCTCACCCTGCGGATCGCGGACGTCGATCTCGTACGGATCGATCTCAACGCGCTCATCAGCTCGGTGAACGAGAACGTTCCCGCGCCGTGGGAGGAGATGCTGTGAGCGGTGGAGAGGCACTCCAGAGGGTGGTGGACGATGCGGTCCTTGGACCCGGGAAGAAGGCTGGACGGAGTCGGCTCGACCTTGAACCGGACACGGTGGAGCGGGACCTGATCAAGCTCGTGCTGACCGTGGTCGAGCTGCTGCGGCAGCTGATGGAACGGCAGGCTGTTCGGCGGTTCGACACGGGTGACCTGTCCGAGGATCAGGAGGAGCGGATCGGGCTCACGCTGATGCTGCTCGACGACCGGATGGCGGAACTCCGGGACCGCTACGGCCTCCGCCCCGAGGACCTGAACCTCGACCTCGGCCCCCTGGGCCCGCTACTCCCCCGAGACTAGCCCGCGCCTGCGGGCCGGGTCGGGTGCCCCTTGGGGTCCGCGCGCCCATCGAATCCGCGGGCCGGTGGGGGTCGCTCGCGCAGTTCCCCGCACCCCTAAAAGCGGGGCTGCGCCCCAGCTTTTCGCCCTTAAGGGGCGCGGGGAACGGCGCAGTCTTTTTGGTTTTTAGGGGCGCGGGGAACGGCGCGGCCCGCCCCCACCGGGGCCGCAGGTGGAACTCAAGGGGTCAAGCGGGCCGCTTGCGGGTCAGGAGTTCGCCGTGGAGGACTGCGAACCATGCATCCTCCTGCGCGCCCCACGCCCGCCACGCAGAGGCAATTCCTTGCAACTGCCCCTCCACGGCGTGGCCCCCCTCCACCGCGAGCGCCGCATACGCGGAGGCCACCGTCCGGTCCGCCCACAGCCCGCTCCACCACGCCCGTTCCGACGGCGTCGAGTAGCACCACGTACCCGCCGAGGCCGTGATGTCCTCCGCGGGGAAGCCGGCCGCCAGCGCCCACGACTTCAGGCGTCGCCCCGCATCCGGCTCACCCCCGTTCGCGCGCGCCACCCGCCGGTACAGGTCGAGCCAGTCGTCCAGCCCGGGGGACCGCGGATACCAGGTCATCGCCGCGTAGTCGGAGTCCCGGACGGCGATGAGACCGCCCGGCTTCGTGACCCGGTACATCTCCCGCAGCGCTTGCACGGGATCCCCCACGTGCTGCAGCACCTGATGGGCGTGCACGACACAGAAGCTGTCGTCCGGGTACTCCAGAGCGTGGACGTCCGCGACGGCGAAGTCGACGTTCTCCAGGCCCCGTTCGGCGGCCGTGGCACGCGCCCGGTCCAGGATGCCGGGCGCGTGGTCGACACCGGTGACATGGCCGTCCGGCACCAGTTCGGCCAGGTCCGCCGTGATGGTGCCGGGCCCGCAGCCGATGTCCAGGATCCGCATGTGCGGCTTGAGCGAGCCGAGGAGGTAGGCCGCCGAGTTGGCGGCCGTACGCCAGGTGTGCGAGCGCAGTACGGACTCGTGGTGGCCGTGTGTGTACACGGCGGTCTCTTTCGGCACCTTCGACATGGCGGCATCCGTTCACTCGGTACGGGAGTACCTCTCAAGCTACGTCGCCATGTCGAAGTGTGAGACCCCCGTCTCGCGATACGGACCGTCCGCCGGTCAGTGCGGGCCGCTCGGGCGGTAGACCGTCAGTGCCTCCGGGAGCTTCTGGATCGTCACATCGCCACCCACGGGCCTGACTTCACCGTCGAAGGCCAGCAGCGTGCCCGGTTCGACGCCCTGCACACGGAGGCCGCCGACCCGTAGCGCCGCGTGCACGGGGGACCGGGTCAGCGGTCCGGCCACGGCCGCGGCCAGCAGGCGTACCGCCGGGAAACGGCCGCCGTGCACCACCCGTACGTCGAGGAGACCGTCCGCGAGGTCGTAACGGCGGGCCGGGATCGGCCCCATCCGGTGGTAGGTGCCGTTGCCGGCGAACAGCAGCCACAGCGGCCGCTCCTTGCCGTCGAAATCGGTCCGCAACGGATGCCGGCCCGCGCGCACGACACGCAGGGTGGCGACCACCCCGGCCGGCCAGCCGCCGATCCGCTTCGACCAGTGGTCCCGCTCGCGCACCAGCTCCGGATAGACGCCCAGGCTGCAGTTGTTGAGGAAGTAGCCCTCCTGGTCACCGGAGGAGTACCGCCCCACGTCCACCCGTACGGCGTCGCCCTCCGTCAGCGCGCGGCTCAGGCCCCGTACGTCCTCCACGCCCAGGTCCTTGGAGAAGTGGTTGAGCGTGCCGCCCGGCAGCACGGCGAGCGGCAGGCCGTGGCGCAGGGCGACCGT
Organism: Streptomyces sp. NPDC102514; assembly: GCF_055584525.1. Classification (NCBI taxonomy): domain Bacteria; kingdom Bacillati; phylum Actinomycetota; class Actinomycetes; order Kitasatosporales; family Streptomycetaceae; genus Streptomyces; species Streptomyces sp. NPDC102514. Next base: position 640,835 of record NZ_JBVJLW010000002.1, on the reverse strand, counting down.
GGCGGCCGCGTTGATCGAGCCGTCGCCGCCGCACACCCCCAGCACCTCGGCGCGGGCCGCAGCCTTCTCCAACTCGGCCCGCAGATACTCCGGTTCGCACTCCACGACCTCGGCGAGCGGCAGGGCGTCCCCGATCGCGCGCATCCGGTCCGCGGTGCCCGCCGAGGTGTTGACCACGAGCACGAGCCCCTCCCCGTCCTGAAGGGCGGGCACGTCCGCGCGCGGACGCCCGGGGGGCGGCAACTGGTCGCGCGTCGGTACCAGGGCGCGGGCGACGAAGGCGGAACCCACCCCGAACGCCGCCCCGGCGAGCACGTCGCTCGGGAAGTGCGCGCCCGTGTAGATACGGGACAGGGCGACCGCGGCGGCCACCGGGGCCACCACCGCGCCGAGCGGCCGGGACTCCAGCGCGACGCCCGCCGCGAAGGCCGCCGCCGACGCCGAGTGCCCCGAGGGGAAGGACGTGGTGATCGGCTGCCGCTTCAGCTGCCGCATCACCGGCACGGCGTCGAGGCGGGGGCGCGGACGGCGTACCGAGCGCTTGCCCACCGTGTTGATCGTGGCCGACGCCAGGGCCAGCGAGGCGATCCCGCGCACGGCCGCGCGGCGCGCGCGGGGCGAGCGGGTCGCCGCGAGGGCCGCCGCCGCGCCGAACCACAGCACCCCGTGGTTCGCGCTGCGGCTCAGCTTCGGCAGCAGCGGGTCGGCGCCCGGCCAGTGCCGGGTCGCGACCGCCTCGAACAGGCGGGTGTCGAGGGCCATCAGCCGGTGGAGCAGGGCGTGGCCGGCCCCGGTGGCGGTGAGGTCTACTTCAACGGTCATGCCCCATCGTCTACCCCACCCGGCCTTCGGCGCGCATATCGGTTTGCCCCGCCGCCCGTCCGCCCCGGACAATGCGCGACCATGGGACATCTCGAAGCCGCGCACCTGGAGTACTACCTTCCCGACGGGAGGGCGCTGCTCGGCGACGTCTCCTTCCGGGTGGGCGAAGGGGCCGTGGTGGCGCTCGTGGGGCCCAACGGCGCCGGGAAGACGACACTGCTGCGGCTGATCTCGGGCGAGCTGAAACCGCACGGCGGCACGGTCACGGTGAGCGGCGGACTCGGGGTGATGCGCCAGTTCGTCGGCTCCGTACGGGACGAGTCGACCGTGCGCGACCTTCTCGTGTCGGTGGCCCAACCCCGGATCCGCGAGGCCGCGCAGGCCGTGGACCGCGCCGAGCACGGCATCATGACGGTCGACGACGAGGCCGCCCAGATGCAGTACGCGCAGGCGCTCTCCGACTGGGCCGAGGCCCAGGGGTACGAGGCCGAGACGCTCTGGGACATCTGCACCACGGCCGCGCTCGGCGTCCCCTACGACAAGGCGCAGTTCCGCGAGGTACGGACCCTGTCGGGCGGTGAGCAGAAGCGGCTCGTCCTTGAGGCACTGCTGCGCGGCTCCGACGAGGTGCTGCTCCTCGACGAGCCGGACAACTACCTCGACGTCCCCGGCAAGCGCTGGCTGGAGGAGAAGCTGCGGGAGACCCGTAAGACGGTCCTGTTCGTCTCCCACGACCGGGAGCTGCTCGCCCGCTCCGCCGAGAAGATCGTCAGCGTGGAGCCGGGACCGGCCGGCGCCGACGCCTGGGTGCACGGCGGCGGCTTCGCCACGTACCACGAGGCCCGCAGCGAGCGGTTCGCGCGCTTCGAGGAGCTGCGGCGGCGCTGGGACGAGAAGCACGCCCAGCTGAAGAAGCTCGTACTGAACCTGCGCCAGGCCGCCTCCATCAGCCATGAGCTGGCCTCGCGCTACCAGGCCGCGCAGACCAGGCTGCGCAAGTTCGAGGAGGCCGGGCCGCCGCCGGAGCCGCCGCGCGAGCAGGACATCACGATGCGCCTGCATGGCGGACGCACCGGCGTACGGGCCGTGACCTGCAAGGGGCTCGAACTGACCGGGCTGATGAAACCGTTCGACCTGGAGGTCTTCTACGGCGAGCGGGTCGCAGTCCTCGGCTCGAACGGCTCGGGCAAGTCGCACTTCCTGCGGCTGCTCGCGGGCGGCGACGTCGCGCACACGGGGGAGTGGAAGCTCGGCGCGCGGGTCGTGGCCGGCCACTTCGCCCAGACGCACGCGCACCCCGAGCTGCAGGGGCGCGCGCTGCTCGACATCCTGTGGAGCGAGCACGCCCAGGACCGGGGTGCGGCGATGTCCCGGCTGCGGCGGTACGAGCTGACGGCGCAGGCGGAGCAGCGGTTCGACCGGCTGTCCGGTGGGCAGCAGGCCCGCTTCCAGATCCTCCTGCTCGAACTGGAGGGGTCCACGGCCCTGCTCCTCGACGAGCCGACGGACAACCTCGACCTGGAGTCGGCGGAGGCCCTTCAGGAGGGCCTTGAGGCCTATCAGGGGACGGTGCTGGCCGTCACCCACGACCGGTGGTTCGCTCGCGCGTTCGACCGCTATCTGGTCTTCGGCAGCGACGGGCGTGTGCGGGAGACGACGGAGCCGGTGTGGGACGAACGCCGGGTCGAGCGGTCGCGCTAGCGCTTCGCACCCCTGAAAGATTGCGCAGTTCCCCGCGCCCCTTTTCAGGGGCGCGGGGAACTGCGCAATCTTTGACGGTCAGGCTTCCGGCGCAGCGGAACGCACGACCGCCTCGGCCAGTTCCTGCGCGTTGGCGTAGCGCGCATCCTCCGGCAGCCGTTCCACCGGCTCGACCAGCGTGTCCGGCGCGTACTGCTCGCGCAGCACACCGACCAGCTCCCGAGGCCCCGCGGGGAACGACGTACGGCCCAGACTCCGCGCCAGTTCGAGGCGCACGGCCGCCACGGTCGTACCGTCCGCGCCCGGCCGCACCGGGCCCCCGGCAACCGTCGGATCGTCGTCCGCGACCGGTTCCGGGTCGTGCCACTCCTCCGCCCGGGTCGGATGGCCCGACCTCAGCAGGCCCTGCAGTTCGTGCTTCATCTCCTCGTCCCGGTGGGCGCTGAGGCGGTTGCTGCCTCGCTCCATGAGTCCCTCCAGATGTTCGGGGTGACCCCCGCGTACCCGGGCCCCGATCATCAACACGAGGTCTCCGGGACGGATGTCGGACTGCGCCCCGGCCCCAACCGGTCCCCGCATCCGCGTGTTTACCCAGGGGAACCCGGGGCAGGCGGACACTCAGTGCTTCGGACCGGAGGCACGTCCGTGGGAGTCGCGTCCCGCCCCACGGGTGTGCCCGTCCGGCTCAGGGTGCGCTCTCACGGTTGACCGTCCAACCGGAGCACCCTCAAGAGAGCTGCAGGCATCTCATGCGCACTCACGCGAGCGCCAGGCACCATCCGCACGACGACGCCCCCGACACCGCGGAGGACTTCCGCAAGCTCGCCTCGACACCTCCCGGCCGACTGCACGACGCTCTCCGCGACCAGATCATCGAAGCCTGGCTGCCCATGGCGGAGCGGCTGGCCGGCCGGTTCCGCAGCCGCGGCGAGAACTTCGAGGACCTGCGGCAGGTCGCGGCGCTCGGTCTGGTCAAGGCCGTCGACCGCTACGACCCCGACCGCGGCAACGCCTTCGAGAGCTACGCCGTGCCGACCGTCACCGGTGAGATCAAGCGTCACTTCCGCGACCACATGTGGACCCTGCACGTGCCGCGCCGGGTCCAGGACCTGCGCAACCGCGTGCGCTTCGCGCGCCAGGAGCTGTCCCAGACCATCCCCGGCCGGCAGCCCACGGTCGAGGAGATCGCCGAGCACGCCCGGATGAGCGAGGACGACGTACGCACCGGTCTGGAGGCCCTGGAGAGCTTCTCGGCGCTCTCGCTGGACGCCGAACTGCCGGGCAGCGAGGACGGCTACTCCCTGAGCGACGCGCTGGGCTCCGCCGACCCGGCCCTCGACATAGTGATCGACCGCGAGTCGGTCAAGCCGCGGCTGGAGGCCCTGTCCGAACGCGAACGGGCCATCCTCTACATGCGCTTCTTCAACGACATGACCCAGAGCCGTATCGCCGAACAGCTCGGCATCTCCCAGATGCATGTCTCCCGGCTGATCAGCCGCTGCTGCGACCGGCTGCGGGACCAGGTCATGCAGGACGTCACGTGACGCGTGGGGTGACACGTCGAGTGACGTGTGGGCTGACACGTCGGATGACGTGCGGGGTGACGCCTTCGGCGCTCCTGTGACGCCGACGGCACAGGAGCGTGCCGTTTCACCCGCTCGGGCGTCCGCGTGGCACGAATGGTGTCCGGCCGCGCGCGCCCCGGGCGGGGGCGGGCTCTGATGGACTGCGGGGCATGCCGGTCGTGCCCCGCCTCCGCCGCCGTACCCGGGCGTGGGGGTCCCCAGCCGACGGCCGAAGGAGACCGACCCCATGCCGCTGAGCCGTACCGCTCGCGCCCTGTCCGCCACCGCCTTCACCACCCTCGCGCTCGGCGCCGCCGCGACGGCCGCGTCCGCGAACCCGGGGGCCGAGGTCAGCCCGCGCACGGTGGCCCCCGGCGGCAGCGTCACCGTCTCCGTCACCTGCGAATCGACCGGCGGGCACCCGCCCGAAACCATCGACGCCACCTCCGAGGCCTTCGAGCACGGCACCGTGCAACTGCACAAGGCTGGGCGCTCCCGGGACTCCGAGCACCCCGGACGCGAGGACGACCCGGCCGGGACGGACGACCTCGCCGGGACGGACGATCCGGCGGGCATGGGTGACGGGGACCCGGTGGGCCCGGACGACGTGGGTCCGCCGGCCGTCCCCGAGGAGCCCGCGGGCGTCGAAGGCCTGGGCGGCCGGGACGACCCCGCGGGCAAGGAGGAACCGCGGGGTGGCGTCACCTACAGCGGCACGGCCCGTATCGCGCCCGCCGTGGACTTCGAGGAGGGCGGCGGCCCGGACGGCGGCGGCAGGACCTCCGAGTGGCGGGCCGAGGGCGTCTGCCCCGCGGCGCCCGGCGGGCAGGGCAAGGAGTGGAGCGCGTCCTTCACGGTCTCCCTCGACGGCTCCCACGGCACCTCTCACGACAAGTCCCACGACAAGTCGCACGACGCCGGGGTCCCGCACGGGGTGCACGCCGGTGAGGGCGGCACCTTCTCCGACTCCACGGTCGCCCTGGTGTCCGGCGGTGTCCTCATCGCGGGCGCGCTCGGCGCCGCGGGCCACCGGCTGCGCCACCGGGACGCGTCCGCGAACGGCTGACGCGAACGGCTGACGCGGACTGCCGACGTGAACGGCTGACGTGAACGAAGCGGCTGGACGGCTGACGTGAACGGCCCGGCTGGACGGCTGAGTTGGTGAAGCGGATCACTGGGTATGGGGATCCCGGAAGCACGACCGGCACCCTGGGGATCCGGTCCGACGGGTCCAGGGAGCACTGCGCGGAGGTACACAGATGCGGCGGACCCGACCGGAAGGGCACGGACCTGTCCGTTACGGCCCGCCCCTCCCGGGCCACGGCCTGCCCCCGCCACCCGGACTCGTCGCCGCGGCGACCGGCACGCACACCGAACCGACCGGCGGGAGCGCCGCCCTCCTGGACGCCGCCCGCGGCTACTGGACCCGGCGCGGACTGCCCGCCGACCGCGACCGGACCGTCGCCGCGCCGGGCGCCCCCGTCCTGCTCCTCGCACTGACCGCGGCACTCGGCGGCGACGTGCTGGTGCCCCGCCCCTGCGCGGCCTGGTGGACACCGCAGGCCCGTCTGCTGGGCGCCTCCGTCTTCCCCGTGGGCACGCCCGCCGAGTGCGGTGGCGTCCCGGACCCGTACGCCCTCCTGGAGACCGTGCGCCGGGTGCGTGCCGAGGGCGGCGATCCGCGGCTGCTCGTCCTGTCCGTGGCCGACGATCCCGCCGCGACCGTCGCGCCGCCCGAACTGGTCCACGAGACCGTCGAGGCCGCCGCGGGCGAGGGCCTGCACGTCGTCAGCGACGAGACCTGGCGCGACACGCTGCACGAGCCGCGGGACACCCTGCTGATCGGGCCCGCCGAGATGCTGCCGGACCGGGTCACGGTCCTGACCGACCTCTGCGGCCCGTTCCTGCCGGCCGGCTGGCCCGCCGCGATCGCCCGCTTCCCCGGCAACGACACCGGCACCCTGCTGCGCGAGCGCGTCCTCGACGTCCTCACCGCCCTCGACGCCCGGATCGCCGCGCCGGTCGCCTCGGCCGCCGCGTACGCGCTCGGCGAACCCGACGAGATCACGCACCGCCTCGCCGCGTCCGTACGGCTGCACGCGAGTGTCGCCGCCGCCGCGCACCGGGCGCTCACCTCGGCGGGGGCCCTCGTCCGGCCGCCCCGGGCGGGACGCCACCTGTACGCCGACCTCGGTCCGCTGCGGTCCGCGCTCGGCGCGCTCGGGGTCGGTGACGCGCAGGAACTGGAGGACTTCCTCGGCGTCCGGCTGGGCATGCCGACGCCCGGCGGCCACCGCTTCGGGGACGACCTCGGGGCCCTGCGCGTACGGCTGTCCACCGGGCCGTTCCTCGGGACAACCGACGACGAGCGCATGGCGTCTCTTGTGTCACCGGAACCACTGGAACTGCCCCATGTGAAAAGCAGGTTGAGTCTGCTGGGATCGACCTTCGACGATCTCCGCGACGACGATGACGCTCGGCGACGGGAGTCCCCTCGATGACGCAGCAGTCCGAGTCGGCCACGACCACCACGACCTCCACCCCGTCCGACGTCGGAGGGCCGCTCGCGGAGCCGAGGCCGCTCGGTGAACGGCGGCTCTGGCCCCGTTCCTTCGCCGGGCGGCTCACCGCGCCGCTGCCGGGCCTCAGCGGTTTCGCGCGGTTCGCGCGCGAGGGGGCGCTGCGGCCGGGACCGGAGGGGCTCGCCGACGTTCCCCGACTGCCGTACGCGCCCGAGCCGTTGCCCAGGGTCGACACCGACACGATCGCCGTCTCCTGGGCGGGACACGCCAGTTGGGTGGTCCGGATCGGTGGCCTCACGGTACTCACCGACCCGGTCTGGTCCCGCAAGATCCTCGGAACTCCCGCCCGGATCACCCCCGTCGGGGTGCCCTGGAGTGCGCTGCCGCGTGTCGACGCGGTCGTCATCTCCCACAACCACTACGACCACCTGGACGCACCGACCCTGCGCCGGCTCCCGCGGGACACACCGGTGTTCGTCCCGGCGGGACTGGGCCGCTGGTTCCGGCGGCGCCGCTTCACGCAGGTGACGGAGCTGGACTGGTGGGAGGCGGCCGAACTCCGCGGTGTCCGCCTGGACTTCGTGCCCGCCCACCACTGGTCGAAGCGCAGCCTCCACGACACGTGCCGCACCCTGTGGGGCGGCTGGGTGCTGACCGCGTCCGACGGCAGACGGGTGTACTTCGCGGGGGACACGGGGTACGGGCACTGGTTCGCCCGGATCGGGGCGCGGTATCCCGGCATCGACCTGGCGCTGCTGCCGATCGGCGCGTACGACCCCCGGTGGTGGCTGAGCGATGTGCACTGCGATCCGGAGGACGCGGTGCGGGCGGTTCAGGACCTCGGTGCGCGCCGGATGGCTCCGATGCACTGGGCGACCTTCGTCCTGTCGGCCGAGCCCGTCCTGGAGCCGCTCACGCGTGTCCGTGCGGCGTGGGCGGCGGCGGGCCTGCCCCGGGAAAACCTGTGGGACCTCCCGGTGGGAGCCTCCCGAATCCTCCCGTGAGGGCTGCTTGCCGCGGGGTGTGGGCTTGCGGGCCGCTGGGGGCTGGCCGCGCCGTTCCCCGCGCCCCTGAGAGGCCGCGGCGCTTCGACTTGGCCCCCGGGGAGGACCTGCGGGCCCCTCCCGCGTCCGGCCGGGCCCCGTCAGGGGCGCGGGGACCGGCGCGGCCAGCCACGTCGGACCTGCGGGTTCGGACGGCCCTGCAGGGGGGGCTTGCTGTGGGATGGGCGCTGCGGGTCCGGTGGGGGCGGATCGCGCCGTTCCCCGCGCCCCTTACGGGCGCGGTGGTGTGCGCCGGGCTCTGGAAGGGGCTGCGAAACCTTTCGCGTCTGGCCGGGCCCCGTGAGGGGCGCGGGGAACTGCGCGGCCAGCCACGACGGATCCGCAGGTTCAGACGGCCCTGCAGGGGGGCTTTCTGGCGGATGGGCGCTGCGGGTCCGGTGGGGGCTGGCCGCGCCGAGCCCTGCGGCCCTAACGGGCTGCCGCGCCGCGGACGCGGCGCCACAGCGTGGGGGTCAGGCTGACGATCACCGTCAGGAGCACCGCCGCCAGCACCCCCTCCCACGGTTCCTTGAACAGGGAGCCGCCCAGTACCCCGATGAGCTGGTACGTCGCGGCCCACGCGAGGCACGCCGGCGCGTTGCCGTGGGCGAAACGGCGCATCGGCCACTTCGCCATCAGGCAGGCGAGCATCACCGGGATGCGTCCCGCGGGGACCAGCCGGGACAGCACCAGCACCGCCACGCCGTGGTCGGCGAGCTTCCCCTGGGCCTGGGCGAGCCGGTCCTCGGGCGCGCGGTCGCGGATCGCCGCGAGCCAGCGCGAGCCGTTCTTCGACTTCATTCCGCGGCGCCCGAGCCAGTACAGCGCCATGTCCCCGAGGAACGCGGCCAGCGCCGACACCACGAACACCAGCAGCATCGAGAAGGGCGCCGCCTGGTGGACGGCCACCACGGCCGCCGAACTCACCAGCGCACCCGTGGGAATGACCGGCACCAGCGCGCCGATCAGCACCAGCAGGAACAGCGACGGATAGCCGAGCGCCTGCTGAGTGGCCACAGTCGGCACGGTCGTGACCGCGACGGCGAGCACAGGTCTCACCGGGTTCCGCCCTCCCGCTCGTCGTCGCCCCGACCGGCCGGTGCGTCCCCAGGGGAGGACCGATACCCCACGATCTTGGGTCGCACACTTTCACCCTGGTCGAGCCGGTGCACGGTCACGCCGGGCGCACGCTCGGCGGCCAGGCGCACGAACTCGGCGCCCGGTGCATGGAATTCATGGGGGCGCACGGAATCCAGCCCGATGGGCCAGAACGTGCCGTAGTGCACCGGCACGGCACTGCCGGGCCCCAGCAGGGCCAGCGCGTCGGCCGCCCGGCCCGCGTCCAGGTGCTCCTCGCCCAGGTACGGCCCCCACCCGCCGACCGGCAGCAACGCCACGTCGACCGGCCCGACCTCCTCGGCCATCGACTCGAACAGCCCGGTGTCCCCGGCGAAGTACGTCCGGGACTCGCCCTCGATCACATAGCCGAGAGCGGGCGCGCGATGCGGCCCGACCGGCAGCCGCCGCCCGTCGTGCCGAGCGGAGACGACCCGTACGAGCAGGTCACCGACCTGGACCCGGTCGCCGGGCGTCACCTCGGTGAGCTCCAGGCCGTCGAGCCTGCGCAGTCCGGGCACCGCACGCCGGGCACCGCGCGGCACCAGGAGCCGGGTGCCCGGGGCGAGCCGGGACAGCGACGGTACGTGCAGATGGTCGGCGTGCAGATGAGAGATGAGCGTCACATCCGCCACCGCCGCCTCGGGGGGCGGTGGCGCGCCCCGGCGCCTGCGCAGATGCGCGAGCCGGCGCGCGAAGAGCGGGTCCGTGAGCACGCGTACTCCCGAGTCCTCTACCGTGCAGGTGGCGTGACCCCACCAAGTGATCTCCACCGGCACTCCTTTGCCTCCTTCGCGCGACTCCCCCCGAGCCTACGGGCAGGAGTAGGGTCGGCGACGAAACCCGGAGGTGAGGGGGACGCCATGGGAGACACACGCCGTACCTCCGGCATGCTGCGCGTGACGACGATCGCCAGCCTGACGCCGTTGGAGGAGCTGGACGCGGACCCCTTCCTGGTGGACTCGCGCAGCCAGCACGCCATGTGCGCGCACTGGGCGGCCGAACGCGGTTACGTGGTCACGCGGGAGCTGCTCCTGCGGGGGCTGCGGCCCGACCACTGCGCGCTCTGGGAGGACGCCGAGGCCGGCCTCGTGGATCTGTTCGTCGCGCCGAGCCGCCGCGTTCTGGAGCGGGCGCTCGCCTCCGTGGACGCGTTCACGGAGGAGTGCGCGCGGCGGGGGGTGCGGGTCGAGACGGTCGGGCATGCGGAGCCCGCGTACGACGCGCAGATGAAGGCGCGGGTGCATCGGCGGCTGTCGATGCCGACGGCGGGGTACGACGGTCGCTGATCGCTCCGGGCGATGGCCGGCCCCGGGCCGGTGCGGGGTGCTGGGCGTTCGTGGGTGGGTGCCGGTCCGGTGGGGGCTTGTCGCGCAGTTCCCCGCGCCCCTGAGGGGCCGCGGCCCTGGGGCGGGACGGCGACGGAGGGCGCTGGTCGGCTTGTGGCAAGGTGGGGCCGAGTCCGTCGGCTAGGGGGCGGGCGCGGATGTGAGGCAGGCGTGACGTGGGGAAAGAACGATGGCGGAGGGTGGCGAGCGCGGTCTGGCGGAGTGTCGCCGTGTGGGCGGTCTCCACGGTCACCATGCTCGTGCTCGCCGGGATCCTGCCGGACTTCAGGCTCCAGTCGCCCGACGGTGACAGCGCCACCAGCATCGCCGTCACCGCCGCACTGGGCGCCGGAGCGTTCGGCGTGCTCTCCTCCGTCGTGTGGCCCCTCCTCGTGCGGGCCCTGCTCCTCGTCCCCGCCCTCGTCCTCGGCGTGCTCGTCTTCTTCCTGAACGGCTCGCTCCTCCTGTTGGCGCTGCGCCTGGACCCCTCGGGCAAGAGCACGGCCGCCCCGGAGACCGCCGTGGTGGTCGCCGCGGTGATGTCCGCGGTCGCCTCGGCCACCGGCGGCGCGCTGGCCGTACGGGACGACGACGCGTACCGGCGCAGGCTGTACCGGCTGTCCGACCGCCGCCGCAGACAGGCGCCGCCGCCCGGCGCCCAGTCGGCCCCCGGCACGGTCTTCCTCCAGCTCGACGGAGTCGGCCACGACGTGCTCGTGGACGCCATCGGACGCGGCCTCATGCCCACCGTGGCCGCCTGGCTGGGCGAGGGGCCGGGAGCCCGTACCACCCACCGGCTCGCGCCCTGGCGCACCGACTGGTCCAGCCAGACCGGCGCCAGCCAGCTCGGCATCCTGCACGGTTCCAACCACGACATCCCCGCCTTCCGCTGGTACGAGAAGGACACCCGGGAAATCATGGTCTGCAACCGGCCCACCAGCGCCGCGGAACTCCAGCGCCGGGCCATCGAGCACACCGGCGACGGCGGCCTGCTCACCCTGGACGGCGCGAGCCGCGGCAACCTCTTCAGCGGGGGCGCCGAGCAACTGGCCCTGGTGCTCTCCGTGGCCGCCAGGCGAGGCAGGGAGAACCGTTCCCGGGCGGGCTACTTCGCGTACTTCTCCGACCCTGCCAACGCCGTCCGTACCGCGCTGTCCTTCGTCGCCGACGTCGGCCGCGAGATCGGCGAGTCCACCCGGGCGCGGCTGCGGAAGCAGCGTCCCCGGGTCGGCCGGGGCGGGCTCTACCCGTTCATCCGGGCCTTCGCGACCGTCATCGAACGGGACGTCGTCGTCGCGGCGGTCATCGGTGACATGTTCGCCGGACGCGCCTCGGTCTACGCGGACCTGGTCGCGTACGACGAGGTCGCGCACCATTCCGGGCCGCGCAGCCGGGACGCGGAGAAGGTCCTGCAGCGCCTCGACCGCTCGCTGGCCCTGATCGAGCAGGTCGCCGAGCACGCGCCGCGGGCGTACCGCGTGGTCCTGCTCTCCGACCACGGCCAGAGCCCGGGGGAGACCTTTCACGCCCGGTACGGCCTCGGGCTCGGCGAACTGGTCCGGGCCGGCTGCGGGCTGCCCGTGCCGCGCAAGGCCCGGCGTACGCACAGTGGTGCCGAGGCCAGGGCGGCGGTGCTGGCCGCGCTGCGCAGGCCCGTGGAGGAGGGCGGCGAGCAGTTCCGGCCGACCCTGCCGCCGTCGGAACCCATCGTGCTGGCCTCCGGGAACCTGGGGCTCGTGTCCTTCCCCGACGTGCCGCACCGGATGAGCCGCGAGGAGATCGACGCGCGGCATCCTGCCCTGCTGACCACGCTCGCCAACCATCCCGGGGTCGGGTTCGTGCTCGTGCGCAGCGAGCAGCACGGGGGGCTCGTGATCGGGGCGCACGGTGCGGAGATTCCGCTGGACGAGCTGGACGACGGTCCCGGGCCGCTCGCGGACTTCGGGGCGGGCGCGGCCGACGCGGTGCGCCGTACGCACTCGTTCCCGCACGTCGCGGACATCATGGTGAACTCCTGGTACGACCCCGAGGACGGCGAAGTCCTCGCGTTCGAGGAGCAGATCGGGTCGCACGGGGGGTTGGGCGGGGCTCAGGGGCGGCCCTTCCTGATGTCGCCGCTCACGCTTTCACCTCCGGTGGGGGCGGGGGAGGAACTGGTCGGGGCGGAGCAGGTGCATCGCGTACTGCGGCGGTGGTTGCGGGAGGACGACGGTCCGCAGGTGCCGGTCGGCGACGACGCGCCACTCGACGACTCACGCTCGGCGTGACCGTGTGCGCCCGCGCGGGTGGGTAGGGGCTTCGGCTGCGGGCCGGTGGGGGCCGGTCGCGCCGTTCCCCGCGCCCCTGAGGGGCGTGAGCCTGGCGTGGACGGTCGGGTGCGGGCCGGACGTGGCTGGTCGCGCCGTTCCCCGCGCCCCTTAGGGGGCTGGGGTGGGCGCCTTTTGTGAGCACGGGGCGGCCTCGGGGGAAAGACAGGGGCGCGGGGAACTGCGCGACCAGCCCCCACCGGGCCGCAGACGAACAGCCGGCCAGCCCCACCGGCCCACCGGCCCGCGGGCGGGCGCTCGGGCAGTCGGCCAGACAAGCGGCGTCGCGGAAAATGGGCTGCGGGGGCCGCCAGGGCCACGCACACTGGGCGTGGCCGAACCCCCCGCCCCCCCAACCCCCAGGAGCCCGCGTGCAGGCAGCCGTCACCGTCACTCCCGCCCGTGTACCGGAACTACTGCTCGGTCTCGCGACCGTGCGGCCCGTGTTCCTCTGGGGCGCCCCGGGTATCGGAAAGTCCTCCCTGGTCAGGGAGTTCGCCGAGTCGCTGGGCCTGGAGTGCGTGAGCCTGCTGGGTACGCAGCTGGCGCCGGAGGACCTGATCGGCGTACCGCAGATCCGGGACGGCCGTTCCGTCTTCTGTCCGCCGGAGGCGATCGCCCGCGACGAGCCGTACTGCCTGTTCCTGGACGAGCTGAACGCGGCGACCCCGGACGTCCAGAAGGCCTTCTACTCGCTGATCCTCGACCGCCGCATCGGCAACTACGAGCTGCCCGCGGGCTCGATCGTGATCGGCGCGGGCAACCGCTCGACGGACAACGCGCTCGCGCGCCCCATCGCGTCCGCCCTGGTCAACCGCCTCACGCACGTACACCTGGAGGTCTCGGCGAAGGACTGGCTGGTGTGGGCGGCGAGCAACGACATCCATCCGTGGGTGCTCGACCACCTCACCGACCGCCCCGACCACCTGTGGTCGAAGCCGCCGAAGACGGAGGAGCCGTTCTCCACGCCCCGTTCCTGGCACATGCTCTCGGACGCCCTGCGTTCCTTCGGCCCCACGCTCGACGAGCCGACGCTCAAGGTCATCGCGCACGGCACGCTGACGCCCGCGCACGCGGTCGCCTTCTGCGGCTATGTGAAGATCGTCCGCAGTCGTTTCGGCATCGAGGCGATCCTCAAGGGCGAGGCCCGCTGGCCGAACCGCGTCGAGGACCGCGACCTGCTGTACTACCTCGCCGAGTCGTTCCGGGGACGGCTGGTCAAGGAGCTGCCCACCAGCAAGGAGCACGCCTCGGCGAACGGCCGGCAGACCGCGTACCGCGCGAAGTCGCTGCTCGTGCAGCTCGCGGAGATCTCGGTGGAGGTCGCCCAGAGCGTCATCGCCTCGGACGAGGACGGCAACCCCGTGCTGCCCGCCTGGTTCCTGGTGGAGGCGGCCCGCGACATGCCCCGGCTGGTGGAGGCCCGCCGGTGACCCGTACGGGCAAGCAGGCGGAGCCGAAGAAGGACCTGGCGGCCGAGGCGTTCGCCGAGGGGATGCGGCTCGTGCGGAGCAACCGCGCGCTCGCCGCCATCGGCTTCAGCGTCTGCCGCCAGGAGGACTGCGAGGAGTCGCCCCGCGACGGGCTCGTCCGCGTCGACTCCGACGGCGTGCTGCACGTCCACCCCAAGCGCCGCGCCCGGCCCGTCGAGTGGGCCTGGGCGGTCGCGCACGCCGCCCTCCACCTCGGCTTCGGACACGTACCGGCGCACAAGACCGTGCGGGAGCAGCCCGACCGCTTCGACCTCGCCGCCCGCTGCGTCGTCGTCAACCGCTTCCTGCTCGGCTTCCCCATCGGCCTGACCCCCGCGGACCTGCCGATGTCGTACCCCGACGGGGACGAGGAGCAGCTCGCCGCGCGCTGGCGCCGCGACGGCGCAGGTATCCCCGCGGTGTACGAGCGCTGCGGTACGGCGGGCGACGAGCCGGACCTGCTGCTGGTGCCGTGGGACACCTGGCGGGGAGGTTCCGCGCCGGACTGGCAGCTCGCCTTCGCCCACGCGCTGACGCGCACGGTGTCCGCCGCGATGGACATGGCGGGCGGCCGGCGCGACTCGATGCGCGGCGGCATCACTCCGCGGCAGCCGTGGGAGCGGGCGCTGAGCTGGTTCGTGTCCTCCTATCCGCTGCTCGGGGGCATCGCGGCCGGCATCACGATCGTCGCGGACGCCGAACTCGCCCACGCGCACGGCATCTCCGTCGCCGCGGTCGACCCGGAGGCCGCCGAGATCTACATCAACCCGCTGCGGCAGTTCGACGACGAGGAGTGGCGGTTCGTCCTCGCCCACGAGATGCTGCACGCCGCGCTGCGCCACGGTGACCGCTGCGGCGTCCGCGACCCGTACCTCTTCAATGTCGCCTGCGACTACGTCATCAACTCCTGGCTGGTCGAGATGCAGGTCGGCGTGATGCCCGAAGGGCTGCTGTACGACCAGGAGTTGAAGGACCTCTCCGCCGAGGAGGTCTACGACCGGCTCGCCACCGACCTGCGCCGCCACCGACGCCTCGCCACCCTGCGCGGCAAGGGCGTGGGAGACATCCTCGGCGGCCCCCTCGGCTCGCCCCGCGCCTACGTCGACCTCGACGAGTTCTACCGCCGCGGCCTCGCCCGGGGCCTCGACCTGCACCAGCGGCAGGAGCGCGGGTACCTGCCCGGCGGCCTCGTCGAGGACATCCGCGCGCTCAGCCATCCGCCCCTGCCGTGGGACGCCCAATTGGCGCGCTGGTTCGACGAGTTCGTGCCGCGCCCCGAGCCCTTGCGCACCTACGCCCGCCCGTCCCGCAGACAGGCCGCCACCCCCGACATCCCGCGCGCCGGACGGTACTTCCCGCCCGAGGAGATCGCCCGCTGCACCTTCGGCGTGGTCCTCGACACCTCCGGCTCCATGGACCGCACCCTGCTCGGCAAGGCACTGGGCGCGATCGCCTCGTACGCCGAGGCCAGGGACGTACCGGCCGCGCGGGTCGTGTTCTGCGACGCGGCACCGCACGACGCGGGCTTCGTCCCGGTCACCGAGATCGCGGGGCGGGTACGCGTCCACGGCCGGGGCGGCACGATCCTGCAGCCGGGTGTCGACCTCCTGCACCGGGCGAAGGACTTCCCGCCGGGCGCCCCGGTCCTCGTCATCACCGACGGCTGGTGCGATGTGCTGCGGGTCCGCCGCGAGCACGCCTATCTGATTCCGCAGGGCGCGTCCCTGCCGTCCACCGCGCGCGGGCCGGTCTTTCGCGTGCGCTGAGCCCGACGGTGACCCGAGTGTGATCGGATGGTGCCACGGACCCGGAACCGGGACCTCGTCGAAAGGGAATCATCGTGGCAACAACGCGCTCCGCACACACCGTCTGGGAAGGCAACCTGCTCGAGGGCAACGGCGTCGTCACCTTCGACTCCTCCGGCATCGGCGAGCAGCCGGTGTCGTGGCCGTCGCGCGCCGAGAAGGCCAACGGCAAGACCAGCCCGGAGGAGCTGATCGCCGCCGCCCACTCCAGCTGCTTCTCCATGGCGCTCTCGCACGGCCTCGCCGGCGCCGGCACGCCGCCCACCAAGCTCACCACCTCCGCGGACGTCACGTTCCAGCCGGGTGAGGGCATCACGGGCATCCACCTCACGGTGGAGGGCACCGTCCCGGGCCTCGACGAGAACGCCTTCGTCGCCGCCGCCGAGGACGCCAAGAAGAACTGCCCGGTCAGCCAGGCGCTGACGGGCACGACGATCACGCTGACGGCGAAGCTCGCCTGACACCCCGCCGTTCCGGAACATCGGTACACCGCTTCTGAGGCGATGCCGCGCCCCGTGCGAGGGGCGCGGCATCGTCATGTCCGGCCAGGTCCGGGGTACTTGCCCCATTGACAGCATCGCACTCAAGTTTTGTGATGGAACGCGGTGATGGAACGCGGCAAGACCTGGGCGGAAGGGGACGGACATGGCACGTGCGGTCGGGATCGACCTCGGTACCACGAACTCGGTGGTCGCCGTACTGGAAGGGGGTGAGCCCACGGTCGTCGCCAACGCCGAGGGCGCGCGCACCACCCCCTCGGTGGTGGCGTTCGCCAAGAACGGTGAGGTGCTCGTCGGAGAGGTGGCCAAACGGCAGGCCGTGACGAACATCGAGCGCACCGCGCGCTCCGTCAAACGCCATATGGGGGACCCGGGTTGGCGGTTCCCCGGCAGTGACGGCGGCACGATCGACGGCACCCGCTACCGCGCGCAGGAACTCTCCGCGCGCGTGCTGCAGAAACTGAAGCGGGACGCCGAGGCGTATCTCGGCGAGGACGTCACGGAAGCCGTGATCACCGTGCCCGCCTACTTCGACGACACCCAGCGCCAGGCCACCAAGGAGGCCGGCGAGATCGCGGGCCTGAGCGTTCTGCGGATCATCAACGAACCGACGGCCGCGGCGCTCGCGTACGGACTGGACCGGGGTGAGGAGCAGACCGTCCTCGTCTTCGACCTGGGCGGCGGCACGTTCGACGTCTCGCTCCTGGAGATCGGCGACGGGGTCATCGAGGTCAAGGCCACCAACGGGGACACCCAACTGGGCGGCGACGACTGGGACCAGCGGGTCGTCGAGCACCTCGTCAAACGCTTCAAGGGCCAGTACGGCATCGACCTCGCCCAGGACAAGATGGCGCTCCAGCGGCTGCGGGAGGGCGCGGAGAAGGCCAAGATCGAGCTGTCCTCGTCCACCGAGACGACCGTCAACCTGCCCTACATCACCGCGACCGGCGACGGCCCGCTGCACCTCGACGAGAAGCTGACGCGCGCTCAGTTCCAGAAGCTGACGGCCGACTTGCTCGAACGCTGCAAGGCCCCCTTCCACCAGGCGGTCAAGGACGCCGGGGTGAAACTCTCCGCGGTCGACCATGTCATCCTCGTCGGCGGCTCCACCCGGATGCCCGCGGTGACCGAGGTGGTCAAGGAACTCACCGGCAAGGACCCGCACAAGGGCGTCAACCCGGACGAGGTCGTGGCACTCGGCGCGGCGCTCCAGGCGGGCGTCATCCGCGGCGACGTCAAGGACGTCCTCCTCCTCGACGTCACCCCGCTGTCCCTGGGCATCGAGACCAAGGGCGGCATCATGACCAAGCTCATCGAACGCAACACGACCATTCCCACCCGGCGTTCGGAGATCTTCACCACCGCCACGGACAACCAGCCGTCCGTCGGCATCCAGGTCTTCCAGGGCGAACGCGACATCGCCGCCTACAACAAGAAACTGGGCGTCTTCGACCTCACCGGGCTGCCGCCCTCACCGCGCGGGCTGCCGCAGATCGAGGTCGCCTTCGACATCGACGCCAACGGGATCATGCACGTCTCGGCGAAGGACCTCGCCACCGGCCGCGAGCAAAAGATGACCGTCACGGGCGGCTCCGCGCTCGCCAAGGACGACATCGACCGCATGATGCGCGAGGCCGAGCAGTACGCCGACGAGGACCGCAAGCGCCGCGAGGCCGCCGAGACCCGCAACCAGGCCGAGCAACTCGTCTACCAGACCGAGAAGTTCATCCGCGACAACGAGGAGCGGATCCCGGCCGACATCAGGACGGAGGTAGAAGCCGCGATCGCCGAGCTCCAGACGCTCCTGAACGACCGGGACGGCACCGACACGAACACCCTGCGCACGGGCGCCGAGAAACTGGCCACCGTCAGCCAGAAGATGGGCCAGGCCATGTACGCCCAGGCCCAGCAGTCACCCCCACCGGACCAGCCGCCCGGCACGGAACAGTCCACCCCACCGGACGACGAGAGCGTGGTGGACGCGGAAATAGTGGACGAGAACCCCAAGGACACCCCCACCTGAGAGCCGATACTCACCCCCACCACGCAGGGGCGCGGGGAACTGCGCGCTCAGCCCAAGACGACGGTCAGCCGACGTACGTGCTCAAGCACCCCTGGGCGGAGCCAGCCTCAAAAATCCGCCCGGCGCGCCAGAATCATCTCCCTGGTCCGCCGGGCGGAAGCCACCCCCGTGGCCATATGGTCCAGCACCTCCAGATGCGCAGCCACCTCCTTGCGGGAGTCCAGGTACAGCGCCCCGGTCAGATACTCCGTGTACACCATGTCCGGCAGCTCCGGCTCCGCGAACCGGAACAGCACGAACGGCGCGTACGTCCCCGGATGGGGCCCCGCCGAGAACTCGGCGATCTGCAGCGTGATGTGGTCGTTCTCGACGGCCGCGAGGAGATGGTCCAGCTGGTCCGCCATCACCTCGGACCGGATGCTGACCGGCCGCTGGAGGACCGTCTCCTCCATGATCACCCACAGATGCGGCGGACGTTCCCCCGTGAGCAGCTTCTGCCGCGCCATCCGCAGGGACACATGGCGTTCGATCTCGGCGGTTCCCGTCTGCCCGACCGTGCCCGCCTCCAGGACGGCACGGGCGTAGTCCTCGGTCTGCAGCAGCCCCGGCACGAAGTGCGGCTCGTACGACCGGATGATCGAGGCGGAGCCCTCCAGGCTCACGTACAGGCTGAACCAGTCCGGCAGGACGTCGTGGAAGCGCTGCCACCAGCCCGGCTCGTTCGCCTCCTCGACCAGCCGGATGAAGGCCGCCGTCTCCTCGTCGCCCACTCCGTACGTCGACAGGAGCACCTGGACGTACGGGATCTTCAGCGCGACCTCGGCCATCTCCATCCGCCGGACGGTCGCGGGCGCCACCCGCAGGCTCCGCGCGGCCTCGTCCCGCTTCAGGCCGGACGCCTCACGCAGCTCCTGGAGCCGTCTGCCCAGTACCACCTGCCCCACGGTCGGCGCCGGCCGCCTCTCACTCACGCCACGCCTCCCCGTGCCCCGAACATGGCGAGAAGTGTGTCACGTTCCCGCGAAAGCCTCACCGGATCCCCTCATCCTGCCCGGTGTGTCGGCATGGGGGTCGTACCGGCGGTGCGGGCCGGTGGGGGCTTGTCGCGCAGTTCCCCGCGCCCCTGAAGGGCGAAAAGCAGGGGCGCAGCCCCGTTTTTGGGGGCGCGGGGAACTGCGCGGCCAGCCCCCACCGGCCCGCCGGAAGGACTGACGACCCTCGGCCTGAGGAGGCGTCAGGGCATCAATGCGTGCAGGTACTTCACCGTCGCCGGGTCGGCCGGAAGCAGCGTCTCGATCGCCAGTTCGGCGACCGTCACGTCCATCGGCGTGTTGAACGTGGAGATGGACGAGATGAAGGACAGCACCCGCCCCTCGTGCTCGATCCGCATCGGCAGCGCGAAGTAGGGGACGGGCTCCGCGGGCTCCTCGTCGAGCGGGGCGTCGAGCGCCGCGGCGGACGCGGCGGCGGGCGGAGCCGGATAGGCGGCCACCTCCTCGTACAGCGTGCGCAACGGCTGCGAGCGGCGCAGGGCGATGTCCCGTTCCATCTGGGCCAGCAGATGGCCGCGCCATTCGCGCAGATTGCGGATCCTGGGCGCCAGGCCCTCCGGGTGCAGCGTCAGCCGCATCGCGTTCAGCGGCGGGGCGAGCAGCTTCTCGGGGACGCCGCCCAGCAGCATCAGGATGCCCCGGTTGGCGGCGACCACGTTGTACGTGGCGTCCACGACCAGCGCCGGATAGGGCTCGTAGCCCTGGATCAGCCGCTCCACCCCCTCCCGCAGCGCGTCCAGTGCCGGATCGTCCAGCGGGGTCTCCGGATAGTGGGGCGCGTAACCGGCCGCCAGCAGAAGGGAGTTGCGGTCCCTCACCGGTACGTCCAGGTGCTCGGCGAGCCGCAGCACCATCTCCTCGCTCGGCCGGGAGCGGCCCGTCTCGACGAAACTGATGTGCCGCGCCGACGACCCCGCCCGCAACGCCAGCTCCAGCTGACTCACCCGGCGCTGCTCCCGCCAGCCGCGCAGCAGCGGACCGATTCCCTTGTCGGCCGCCGGGGCACTGCCCCGCGCACCGGCGGACACGCTGACGGACCCCGAGGTGTGCGCGGCGCTGGTCATGCCCCGACCGTAGTCGACGCGCCCGCACGGGTCGACGCCCCGCCGTGCGGCCGAATGCCGCCTTCGCCGCCCGCCGGGACCCGCCTGACCAGGGACGGGGGAGCGGGACTGTGGCAGGCTGAGGAGATCCGGATGCCATGGAAGGAGCGCGTACATGCCCCTCGAACCGTTGTCGCAGAAGGAGATCGAGGACCGGCTCGCGGAACTGCCCGGCTGGTCCCTGGACGGAGACAGAATCTCCCGTTCCTACCGGCTGGGCTCGCACTTCGCCGCGGCGGCCCTGGTCGTCCACATCGCCCAGGTGCAGGACGAGCTGGACCACCACTCGGACCTCACACTCGGCTACGACACCGTCTCCCTCACCGTGAACACGCACAGCGTGGGCGGCGCCGTCACCGAGAAGGACTTCGCGCTGGCCGGCCGGGTCGAGGAGCTGAGCACGGGGCACGGCGCGCGGTGAGCACGCTGGTCTTCGACTACGACGAGGAGGCCGAGCGGTACGACGCGCTGCGGGGCGGCGAACCCCGTGCCGCGGCAGCCGCCGACGCCGTTCTCGGGCTGCTCGCCGACGGCACCCGCACCCTCCTGGACGTCGCCTGCGGCACCGGTACCGTGACCCGCCGGTTCCTGGCGGCCGGTCTCGACGTGACCGGCGCCGATGCCGCGTACGGCATGCTGAGCAGGGCCGCGGCGCGGGTGCCCGGCCGGGTCGTACTCGCCGATGCCCGCCAACTCCCCTTCCCCGACGGTGCGTTCGACGCCGTCTCGGCGATCTGGCTGCTGCACCTCCTGGACGACGCGGAACGGGTCGTCGCCGAGGCGGCCCGGGTGCTGCGCCCCGGCGGCGTCCTCGTCACGACCGTCGACAAGGCGGCCTCGCACGACGTGGGCAGCGACATCGACGCCGTGATGGCACCGCGTCCCCGGCGCGCCGCCCGGGACCGCTCCGACCTCGTGGGCTCGTACGCCGTCTGGCACGCGCTGCACCCGGTGGGACGGGCGGTCTTCCGTGGCCGCGGTCAGGGCCGCACCCCCCGCCAGGCGGCGGCCGACGTACGCCGCGGCTGGTACACCCTGCTGACGTCCGGCGACCCCCTCACCGAACAACTGGCCTCCCGCCTGGAACAACTCCCGAACCAACAAGTCCCACGCCCGGAACCACACTTCAAGCTAAGAGCCTTCCAAAAGCCGGGCCCGCCGCCTTAGGAGCGCGGGGAACGGCGCGAGCAAGCCGGGACGACCCGCAGCCAACACCCGGGCTCGACCCCCACCCCCCCTAGGGGTGCGAGGAACGGCGCGCCCAGCCTCGGACGGCCTGCAGCCAACATCCGGGCCGAACCCCCCACCCCCTCAGGGGCGCGGGGAACGGCGCGAGCAACCCCGGACGGCCTGCAGCCAACATCCGGGCCGAACCCCCCACCCCCTCAGGGGCGCGGGGAACGGCGCGACCAGCCCCGGGTGTCCCGCAGCCGGCATCGGGACCGCACCCCCACCCCCTGCGCGAGCAACCCCCGACCGCCTGCGGTCGACGCCAGGGCCGCGGCCCTGGGGGGTGGGGGCTGAGCCCGGGTGTTGGCTGCGGGTCGTCGGGGGCTGGTCGCGCAGTTCCCCGCGCCCCTAGGGGGGTGGGGGCTGAGCCCGGGTGTGGACTGCAGGCCGTCCGGGGCTGGGCGCGCCGTTCCTCGCACCCCTAGGGGGTGGGGGCTCGGCCCGGATGTTGGCTGCAGGTCGTCCGGGGCTGGGCGCGCCGTTCCTCGCGCCCCTGGGTGGGGGTGGGGCCCGAGCCCGGATGTGGACTGCGGGCGGTCGGCGCTGGTCGCGCGCCTACACGGCCGGCAGGCCGAACGCGTGGCCCCCCGTTGTCCCCCCGGGCAGCCCGTCGGCCAGGTAGCCGTCGAGGTCGGGGGTGTCGGGCGCGAGCACATGCCGCACCCAGGCGTCACGTTCGTGCAGAACCGGCGGCAACTCCCACACGCAGCCGATCCACGGCCGGTCCAGCGTGACGAAGTGCGTCGGGTCGCGGTCCGGACACCCCAGTACGGGCTGCCCCGCCGCGGCGCCCCCGAAGTGCAGGACGTTGTCCCACACCCAGCTGTACGCGTTGAGATAGGCGCCGTCGTCGCCACCCCGGTGCAGCACGACGAACGTGGCGGGCGGTGTGCCGTCCGCCTCCGGCAGCAGCTTCGGCAGCATCGCGTACGCCGCCTCCTCGACGTCGGGCGCGATGCCCGCCGGGTCGGCGGTGACGTGGTAGCGCTTGATCCACCGGCCCGCCACCTCGACGGGAGGCAGCACGGTCAGCAGTTTCTCCTTGAAGGCCATGGAGGGGACGCTAGACCCGCTCCACTGACACCTTCTGTCAGTGAAGTGTCGGTGATGCCTGCCATTCTGGGGCGATGAAGTCCGCCCGTCTCGTCTCGATCCTCCTGCTGCTCCAGACCAGGGGCCGGATGACCGCCACCGCCCTCGCCGAGGAGCTGGAGGTCTCGGTGCGCACGGTCTACCGGGACGTGGAGGCGCTGAGCGAGGCCGGTGTCCCGCTGTACGGCGACGCGGGTCATGCGGGCGGCTACCGGCTCCTCGACGGCTACCGCACCCGTCTGACCGGCCTCACCGCGGGCGAGGCGGAGGCCCTGTTCCTCGCGGGTGTGCCGGGCCCGGCCGCCGAGCTGGGACTGGGCCCGCTGCTGGCCGCCGCCCAGCTCAAGGTGCGTGCCGCGCTGCCGAGGGAACTGCGTGAGCACGCGGACCGCATCAGCGGCCGCTTCCACCTGGACGCGCCGGGCTGGTACGCGGATGCCGGCGACGGCGCCGCCCCGTTTCTGCCGGCCGTCGCCGACGCCGTCTGGAACAGCAGGGTCCTGGACGTCCTGTACCGCCGCTGGCGCGAGCCGACCGACGTACGGCGCCGCCTGGAACCGTACGGCCTGGTCCTCAAGGCGGGCCGCTGGTACGTCGTCGCGGGCCCGGGACCGCGTACGTTCAGGGTCGACCAGATCCTCGAACTGGGCTCGTCCGGGCAGGAGTTCAGCCGTCCTGACGGGTTCGACCTCGGCGCGTACTGGGCCGGGTACCAGCGGGACTTCCACGACCGGCTGCACCGGGCGGAGGCGGTGGTCAGGCTCGCCCCCGGCACGCGGCTCTCCGGCCCGGCGGGTGACGCCGTGCGCGCCAACGGCGTTCCGGAGGAGGGGGGTTGGACCCGGGCCACCGTACCCATCGAGTCCGTCGAGCACGCCCACGCGGAGTTCCTGCGGCTCGGCACGGGGGTGGAGGTGCTGGCACCGCCCGAACTGCGCGAACGCATCGCGGCGACGGTCACCGCGCTCGCCCGCACCTACACATAGAGAGCGCTTACCAAATCACGGCAACCCCCTCGCCCCCAGCGGCAACTGAGGTGACAGAACCCGTCTGCCCCCTCCCAGGGAGGTACCCCACCGTGCAGCACCCGCATCGCAGACGCAGCAGGACCCGTCTCGTCCTCTCGACCGTGCTCGCCGGCGCCCTCGCCGCCGCCGGACTCACCACGCTCACCGCCACGCCCGCCCAGGCCGCGACCGCCCGCCAGGTCGAGAAGCTCGACCGGGGTGTCGTCAGCGTCCACACCGACGCGGGCAACCTGGTCAGCTGGCGCTGGCTCGGCACCGACCCGAACGACGTCTCGTTCAACGTCTACCGGGCGGGTACGAAGGTCAACTCGACCCCGATCACCGGCTCCACGAACTACTTCCACTCCGCGGGGCCCGCCCAGGCCGACTACACGGTCCGCGCGATCGTGGGAGGTGTCGAGCAGGCCGACTCCGTGCACGCGATCCAGTTCCGCACCGGATACAAGGACGTACCCATCAGCCCGCCCGCCGGTGGCACCACCCCCGACGGTGTCGCGTACACCTACGAGGCCAACGACGCCTCGGTCGGCGACCTCGACGGCGACGGCGCGCTCGACTTCGTCCTGAAGTGGCAGCCCACCAACGCCAAGGACAACTCCCAGTCCGGCTACACCGGCAACACGATCATCGACGGGATCAAGCTCGACGGCACCCGGCTGTGGCGCGTCGACCTCGGCCGGAACATCCGCTCGGGCGCGCACTACACCCAGTTCCAGGTGTACGACTACGACGGCGACGGCAAGGCCGAGGTGGCCGCGAAGACCGCCGACGCCACGGTCGACGGAACGGGCGCGGTCATCGGCAGTTCCTCCGCCGACTACCGCAACTCCAGCGGATACGTCCTCTCCGGGCCCGAGTACCTGACCATGTTCAACGGCCAGACCGGCAAGGCGATGGGGACGGTGGACTACGTCCCGGCGCGCGGCACGGTCTCGTCGTGGGGCGACTCGTACGGCAACCGCGTGGACCGGTTCCTCGCGGGCACCGCCTATCTCGACGGCGCCCGGCCCTCGCTCATCATGGCGCGCGGCTACTACACGCGCTCGGTGATCGCGGCCTGGGACTGGCGGGGCGGCGCGTTCACCCGCCGCTGGACCTTCGACACCAACTCGTCGACCAACACCGGCAAGGGCTACGACGGCCAGGGCTCGCACAGCCTGTCGGTCGGGGACGTCGACAACGACGGCAAGGACGAGATCGTCTACGGGGCGATGGCCGTCGACGACAACGGCAACGGCCTGTGGACGACGAAGACCGGACACGGCGACGCCCAGCACCTGGGTGACCTGGACCCGGGGACCTCGGGCCTCGAATACTTCAAGGTCTCCGAATCCGCCTCGCAGCCCGCCGAGCTGTACATCAACCCGGCCAACGGCGCGATCCGCTGGCAGCTCGCCTCCTGCTGCGACAACGGCAGGGGAGTGGCCGGGGACATCTACGCGGGCAACGACGGCGCCGAGGTGTGGTCCGCCTCCGACACCAACATCCGTGACGAGGCCGGCGCCACCAAGGGCCGCGAACCGTCCTCCGTCAACTTCCTGTCCTGGTGGGACGGCGACACCACACGCGAACTCCTCGACGGCACCCACATCGACAAGTACGGCACCTCGTCCGACACCCGCCTGCTGACCGGCGCCTCCGTCCACTCCAACAACGGCACCAAGGCCACGCCGGCCCTCTCGGGCGACCTCTTCGGCGACTGGCGCGAGGAGGTGGTCTGGGCGACGAGCGACAACACGGCCCTGCGTATCTACTCGACCCCGACCGAGACCGCCACGAAGATCACGACCCTGCTCCACGACACGATGTACCGCACGGGCATCGCCTGGCAGAACACGGCCTACAACCAGCCCCCGCACCCCAGCTTCTTCATCGGCAACGGCATGCCGACGGCACCGCGACCGACCGTATACACGCCGTGACCCGCTGAAACGGGTTCCGTAGGCGAGAAAGGAGAGCGGCCGTCCGAACACGTGGGACGGCCGCTCACCTCTCATTCACCAGAGCTGGGGAGCGTCTGGGGAGATCCGAGGGCAGATCAGCGCAGTCCGGCGAACAGGTCCTTCTCCGGCAGGGCCGCGCCCGTGGCGTCCTTCACCCGTACGAAGGTCTCCATGCCCATGAACTCGCCGAACCTCTCCTTGCCCATCTTGAGGAAGAAGATGTTGTCGCCCTGGCTGGCGTGCGCGGCCAGCGAGTCGAACTTCTGACCGCTGAACGCGGTGGTGTCCACCCACGTGGTGATCTCGTCGTCGGGGAGGCCGATCTTGGCCATCTCGGCGACCTGGGCGGGATCCGGCTCCGGCATCTCCGGGTGGAACTCGCGCATGATCTCGCCGAACCGCTGCATCGTCGAGCGGGGCATCGTGGTCCAGTACACCTTCGGCGTCAGCTCGATCAGCTCCAGCGCCGCCATCGTGATGCGGTGGGCCTGGATGTGGTCGGGGTGGCCGTAGAAGCCGTTCTCGTCGTAGGTGACGACCACATCGGGCCGGTAGTGCCGCATGAGGTCCGCGAGCCGGGCCGCACCCTCCTGCACGGGGGTCTGCCAGAAGGATCCGGGGGCGTCGTTGCTCGGCCAGCCCATCATTCCGGAGTCGGCGTAGTCCAGCGTCTCCAGATCGCTGATCTTCAGGACGTCGCAGCTCGCCAGAAGCTCCTGCCGGCGCATCGCGACGACCGCCGCCGGGTCGTGTCCGGGATCGCCCGGCTTGACACCCCCCGGCCCGTCTCCGCAACCGCCGTCGGTACAGGTCACGAGCACCGTGCGGATTCCTTCCGCCGCATACTGCGCGAGGATCCCTCCGGTGCTGGTGGCCTCGTCGTCGGGGTGGGCGTGCACAGCCATGATCGTCAAGGGCCGGTCGGTCATGAAAAAGATCCTTCTGCAGAGTTACATCTTGGTCCGAGGCCGGGGCAGGTCACACCGGTGCCTCGGTCGATGCAACAGTGTCGACCGCACCGCCTGTTCCCGGTCCGGCCGCCCGGCCTTCGGGGTGTGGTCGCACAAGGAGGGCGCGGACCCGACGGGTCCGCGCCCTCCCGTTCGTCCCGCCCGGGGGTCAGGTCACCGAGCAGGACTGGTCACCGAGCTTGAACGCCGTCGGCTTGGTGTTGGATCCCGACCAGCTGCCCGTGAAGCCGAAAGCCACGGACGAACCGGCCGCCACGTTCGCGTTCCAGCTCACGTTCTTCGTTGTGACCGCCGCTCCGGATTGGGTCGACTCCGCGTTCCACGCCTGGGTGACGCTCTGCCCGTCGGCGAAGGACCAGCCGAGCGACCACCCGGTCCAGGCGGCCGTGCCGGTGTTGGCGAGCTGGACGTCCGCCTGGAAGCCGCCCGACCACTGGTTGGTGATCTTGTAGGTGACCGCGCAGGCGCCGGTCGGCGTCGGATCCGTACCGCCACCGCCGCCGCCCGCGTCGGACGAGTCGCCGTAGATGACACCGCGCCCGTTCGTCGACACGTACACACGCCCGTAGACGCGCGGATCGCCGGTGATGGCGGCGCCCGTCCAGCCCCACTGATGGGCGTCGTCGTTGATACGGGTCCAGGTGGCGCCCTTGTCCGTGGAGCGGAAGATGCCCCGCACGCCGCCGATCTTCGCGCTCGTGTAGAGCGTCTGGTACGAGGCCCCGGTCGCCGCCTTGCCGAAGCCGACGGTGTCCGCCTGCTCGACGTTCGACAGCTTGGTGAAGGTCGCGCCGGAGTCCGTGGAGTGCCACAGCCCGTACGCGCCGTCGCTCGCCCCGCCCGCCAGCCAGACGTCACCCTTCGTGCCGGGAAGCGCCTTGAACCGTACGCTGTCGCCGCTCGGCAGTCCGGTCGCCGCGGAGGCGGTGAAGGTCGCGCCGCCGTCCGAACTGACGTAGAACTTGCCGGACTTGAAGCCGTAGAAGGTCTTCGGGTCGACCCGGTCGGACTCCACGACCGCCCCGGCCGGGATGCCGCTCGACGCCGTCCACGACGTACCGAACCCGGTCGCGTGGTGCACGCCCGCGCCCGCCGGACTCCACACGAACCGGCTGCCGTCGGAGGCCGCCGCGACCGTGCCGCCGCCGCTCACCCCCGAAGGGTCGGTGCCCGCGAACCAGTTGGCGCCGTTGTCCGTCGAGAACGCCACGTGCGGACCGGAGTCCAGGTTGCCCGCCCGCACCACGATGCCCGGGTTGGACTCCGCGAAGTCGAGGCTCGTCGTGCTGGTGAAGTTCGGCGAGGTGAACATCATGGACGGGACCTTGGTGAGGTCCGTGTGCCGGAAGCCGCCGATGTCGCCCAGGGCGCTGAGGAGTTGGGCGCCACCGGACGGGGGAGCGGCCAGGTCGTTGACGGCCGTCTCCTCCAGCCCTTGCACCATCGGCTTGACGGTGAACTGGCCGCCGCTGTCCCACTGGTCCAGGTTCTCGGTCCCGTAGATCGTCGCGCCCGTCCCGTACATCATCCGGGCCGAGTTGAACGGGTCGATCTCCAACGCCTCGGTCATCCAGCCGAGTTTGGGTGTCTGCTCGGGCGGCGACGGATTGGCTCCCCAGGTCAGCCAGGGCGAGGACGACACGTCCATGGTGAAGCGGTTCGAGCGGTTGGGGTACGACGTGTAGTCCCAGGCCTGGGTCCAGGCGCCGCCACTGTTGGTGGAGCGGAAGATCTGAGTGTCCGGCCACCAGGAGCTGTACGCGGTCGCCATCACCGTGCCCGGCTTCTGCCGGTCGACGGTCAGCCCGCTGAAGCCGTAGTAGGTGTCGGCCTCCGCGACCGGGCTGATGTCCGTCCAGGCGCCGGTCGCCGTCGTGTACCGCCAGATCCGGCCCTTGCCGCCGTCGTAGGGACCGCCCTTGTCGCTGTACGCGAGATAGAGATAGCCGTTCGTCGCGTCCAGGACACCCTTGTGGGCCAGGTACCCGGTGGGCTGTCCGGCGATACGGGACCAGGTCGCGCCCGCGTCGGTCGAGCGGTAGACGGCGTTGTCCTTGTCGGCGACCCCGACGTAGATGTTCTTGGTGGCATCGGTGCCGGTGCTGCTCGACTCGTCGAAGGTGACCCAGGCGATGCCCTGGTTGTCGGAGGCGTACCCGCTGGTGTCGGTCGCGTCCTGGACGTAGTTGCCGACGTTCGGGAAGTTCGTCACCTGCGACCAGGAGGCCCCGGAGTCGGTGGACCGCCACAGCCCCTTGCCGCTCGGCGCGCCCAGATACAGCACGCTGTTCCTGTGGGGGTCGACGGCGAGCCGCTCACCCATACCGCGTCCGGGCATGTTCCCGCCCAGCTTGAACGGCAGATCGGCCTTCAGCCAGGTCGCACCCCGGTCGGAGGACCTGAGCACGGCCCCGTTCCCCGGGTCCCAGCTGTTCGTGTACGTGCCGACGGCGGCGTACACCTTGCTGGGCGCGACGGAGTCGGAGGCGAGGCTCACGACACCGGTGTGCCCCCACCGGTCCCAGCCGACCGAGTCGAGCAGCGGCGTCCAGCTTTTCGACGCCTCCTGCCAGCGGTAGGCGCCGCCGATGTCGGTGCGGGCGTACGCGAGGTTCTTCTCGGACCGGTTGAACACGATCCCGGGGACGAAGCCGCCCCCGTCGATACGGGCGTTCTTCCAGGTGTAGGTGTCGGCGGCGACGGACACCGCCGGCCCTTTCTCGACGGGCTGCGCGGCGAGTGCGGGAGGCGTGCCGGCGAGCAGCCCGGCGGCGAGCCCGAGCACAGCGGTGAGAACGGGGGTTCTTCGGGTTCTTCGCACGGTGAGGGTCCCTTTCGTGAGGTGAAAGGCGTGACGACCGGGCGGCTCCGTGGGGGTGGAGCCGCCCGGTCCCGGTGCACACGAGCCCCTTCAGGGGCGCGGGGAACTGCGCGGCCAGCCACATCCGGCCCGCAGCCTCAGTACCGCCCCACCCGCGGAGCGACATGCGGGGCTTATTCGAGAAGCTCCGCGTACGAGCCCATGGCGAGGGCGATGTCCGCCTGGGCCCAGAACCGGTGATAAGTGAAAGAAGGCGCGGCCCCGCCGGCCAAGTACGCCTCGATCTTCGACCAAGCCGGATCGTCCTCGTAGAACGACCGGATCGAATCGAACGTCGACGACGAGTTGACGACGTCACCGTTCGGCATCCTGCCGCTCCACCCGCTCGGCACGTACACCGAGTCGTCGAACCGGTTGTAGTCGGCCCGGGTCTCCGGGACCGCGACACCCAGCGCGTCCTGGTTGTTCGCCCACATACCGTCGAGCAGCGCCTTCGCCGTGGTCTTCGCCTCGGCGTCACCTGACCGGTCCGCGTAGTACGTCAGGGTCTTGGCGTACGCGGCCGCCACCCCGACGTCGTTCGTGTAGTCGGCGACGGTGACATGAAGTCCCGTGTTGGCGCCGGGACTCGACGCGTTCCAGGTGTCCGGCTTGCCCGACCACTGGAGCGTGCTCGGGATCCGGAAGGTGCCGTCCGGGTTGACCGTGGTGTTGGCCAGCGCCCAGTCGACCCACTTGTCGAGGACGGTCTTCGCGCTCGCGTTGCCCGTCTGCTGGTAGTACTCGGCGACCCGCTCCATCGACCACGCCTGGAAGCCGAACCACTGGTTGGACGGCGGGTCGTGGTAGACGGGCTTCTCGTCGTAGTACATGCCGTAGAAGGTCGGTGTCCCGGAGGGCGGTGTCGCGTAGCGGCCCTGCCAGCTGTTGGTGGCACCGCCCGCGATGGCTCCCTCGCTGGACTGCAGCCACCGGTAGAACTCCAGCTGCCGGCCCAGCGACTTGGCCCAATCGGCTTGTCCTGTGGCCGACTTGGGCTTCAGGTCGGCGTACGAGCTGAGCGCGTACGCGGCGAGGGGGTTCTGGTAGCCGCCGTGGGTGTGGCTGGAGCCGATGCGCCAGGCCCAGCCGGCCGAGGCGTCGGTCGCGCCGCCCCACGCGTAGTACCAGTTCAGCAGGTAGTGGGAGGCGTCCTTGCCGGTGCCCGCCGGGCAGGTGGACGGACCCACACAGTTGCCGATCTTCTTGAAGTACTTGTCGTACATCGAGTAGCGGAGATAGTCACCCATCTTCGCCGCCTTGCCGACGGTCGCGGACACGTCCGCGCCCTTGCCCTGCGCCTCGGCCCAGATGTCCGCCCAGTACGCGGCCTGTACGGCACGCGCGTCGGCGTCGGGGGCGTTGGTGAACTTCCACTGCTTGGCGTAGGACGCGTCCTTGGTGAACAGGTCCAAGTACCCGTTCGTACCGCCGTACTTGAAGGCGTCGCAGGTCGGCTGAGGCACCGTCTCCCACACCGACTCCTGCGCACCGCGCTGGAAAGTGTTGATGTACGAGGGACCGGTGTCGGCCGGGCCGGCCTCGCACTTGCCCGGCGAGTTGCCGTACCCGTAGACGTTGTCCACGTCCTGAAGCCAGTGCATGCCGTACACGTCGTCCGTGCCGTACGCGCTCTTCAGCTCGGCCGCGATCGGGTCGGGGCCCACCGAGATGCCCGAGTCGAGCTGCGCCGGGTACTCGTTCGGCGTGTCCAGCTCGGGTGCGTACGTCGCCGGCTTCGAGGCGTTGTAGAACGAGTTGGTCGGCTGGTCGGCGTGCGTGGGGATCATGAACTTCTCCATGATGTCCCAGGCACCGTTGAACTTCGTCCAGTCGCCCGTGACCTTGCCGTACATGGCCTGCAGCCACAGCAGATAGCTGTACGCCTCGGACGTCGTCTCATGCCCGTGGTCGGGCGCCTCGACGATCAGTGTCTCCACCGAGTGGTACGGGATGCCCTCCGGCGAGAAGTAGCCGTTCGCCGGGTTGGTGATCTTCCCGTAGAGATCCAGGAAGCGGGCGTCGTACTCCTTCGACGCGGCGAGCTGGGTGACGGTCACCGAGGCCTTGGCGTGTCCGGTGGCCGTCGAGTCGAAGACGGCCGAACCGGTACCCGTGGCATTGGCCGTCACGGTCACCTTCTGTGCCGTGGCCCAGTTCGACGGGGTGAAGGTCAGCGACGCCCCGCCGGTGACGGACAGCCCCGTGTTGCCGCTCGCGCGAGCGGTCGCCACGGTCACGTTCGCCGACGGCTGGGTCGAGAGCTTGACGTCGTACGTGCCCGTCTTGCCCTGCTGGACGCCGAGTTGGGTCGGCGAGACCACCACCGCGGGACCCGAGGCGACCGTGATGCCGACCGGGGTGGACTCCGCGGACGCGCCCAGGCTGTCGTACGCCTTCGCCAGCAACGAATGACTGCCCACGGTCAATCCCGTGGCCGAGAGCGAGTACGGGGAGCTCGTGTCGGTGCCCAGCAGGGTCGTGTCGTCGTAGAACTCGACCTTGCTGATCGTCGCGCCGTCCGCCGCCGCGGCCGTCGCGGCGAGCGGGACCGCCGTCCCCTGGGAGTACACGGCACCCGCCGCGGGGCTGGTCAGCACGGTGATCGGCGGCTGATGGGCGCCGGCGCAGGTCGTGCCGTTGATCGCGAAGGAGGCGGGTGCGGTGTTGGTGCCGCTGTAGGTGAACTGGGCGCCGGTCGTGACGGCCGCCCCGACCGCGATCGTCCCGTTCCAGGACGCGTTCGTCGCGGTGACCGTCTTCCCGGACTGCGACCAGGTGCCGCTCCAGCCGCTGCTGAGCTGCTGGTTACCGGTGTAGCCGTACGTCAGGGTCCAGCCGCTGATCGCCTCCGTGCCGCGGTTGGTGAGGGTGAGCTCGGCGGTGAAACCGGAGCCCCAGTCGTTCGTCCTGTAGTCGACGCTGCACTGAACGGCCGCCGCCTGTGCAGGAGTTGTACCGGTGGTGAGCATGGTCAGCGGGAGCGCGAGGGCCGCCACCACGGCTGTCCACATCCGCCGCGCACGGCGTCTGCGTCTGGGTGCCATGTTCTGGTTCCTCTCCTTGCGGCTCGGAGATGGGGGGAGGAGCAACAAGCCTTGAACCAGTGGGAGCGCTCCCATATTGGAGAGAGGGGTGCAAGGGGTCAAGGTGCTTGAAGAGTCGAAATGATTCGATAGATCAAGAGTGCAACTCCTCTGTCGTTTACCAACACTTGGCGCTACCTTCGTCCGCACCAGTGGGAGCGGTTCCACCAGTCGACGCGCCTGTCACGGCGCGACCGAACTGCAAGGAGTCGCTCATGCGCCACCCCCGCGTTCACCTTTTCCGGTGGCCGGCCCTGAGCGGTCGGCGCCGACGCACTCCTTCATCGGCCGCGCCATGACGTGCTTCGACGTGTTCACGACGGCATCACCACGTCGTTCGGCATCGGGCCGCGAGCTTCCGCGCGCCCTCGACGAATAGGACACCCCGCACATGAGCCGTACCAGAACTGCATTTCTCGCGGCGCTGGCGCTGGTCGCCGGGACCGCGGGCGCCGCCGTCGCGGCGATACCCCCGGACGTCGGCGCGGCCGCCGTCCCCTGCACCGTGGAGTACAAGGTGCAGAACCAGTGGGACACCGGCTTCACCACGGCGGTGACGGTCACCAACAACAGCGCGGCCAAGTCGAGTTGGGCCGTGAAGTGGTCGTACGCCGGCAACCAGAAGGTGACCAGCGGCTGGAACGCCAAGTTCAGCCAGAGCGGCACCGCGGTCACCGCGGCCAACGAGAGCTACAACGGCACGCTGGGGACCGGGAGTTCGGTCAGCTTCGGCTTCAACGGCACCTACAGCGGCACCAACGCGCTGCCCACCACCTTCACCCTCGACGGTGTGACCTGCAACGTCGACGGCGGCACGGACCCCACCGACCCGACCGATCCCGGCACGGGCAGCCGGGTGGACAACCCGTACGCCGGCGCCAAGGTGTACGTGAACCCGGAGTGGAAGGCGAAGGCCACCGCCGAGACCGGCGGCAGCCGGATCGCCAACCAGCCGACCGGCGTGTGGCTCGACCGGATCGCCGCGATCAACGGTGTGAACGGCGGCATGGGGCTGCGCGCCCACCTGGACGCGGCACTGGTCCAGAAGGGCTCGGACCAGCTGGTGGTCCAGCTGGTCATCTACAACCTGCCCGGCCGTGACTGCGCCGCCCTGGCGTCCAACGGAGAGCTGGGCCCGACGGAGATCGACAAGTACAAGACCCAGTACATCGACCCGATCGCCGCGATCCTCGCCGACACCAAGTACGCGGGTCTGCGGATCGTCACCACCGTCGAGATCGACTCGCTGCCCAACCTCGTCACCAACGTCTCGCCCCGTGCGACCGCCACCGCCAACTGCGACACCATGAAGGCGAACGGCAACTACCAGAAGGGCGTCGGCTACGCGCTGAACAAGCTCGGCGACGTGCCCAACGTCTACAACTACATCGACGCCGGACACCACGGCTGGCTCGGCTGGGACGACAACTTCGCACCCTCCGCCGCGCTCTTCAAGGAGGCCGCCTCCACCGAGGGCGCGACCGTCGCCGACGTGCACGGCTTCATCGTGAACACGGCCAACTACAGCGCCACGAAGGAGAACTACTTCACGATCAACGACTCGGTGAACGGCACGTCGGTGCGCCTGTCGAAGTGGATCGACTGGAACCGCTACGTCGACGAGCAGTCGTACGCGCAGGCCATGCGCGCCCAGCTCGTCTCGATCGGCTTCCCCTCCGGCATCGGCATGCTGATCGACACCTCCCGCAACGGCTGGGGCGGCACGGCACGGCCCACCGCCGCCGGGCCGACGACCACCGTGGACACGTACGTCGACGGTGGACGCTACGACCGGCGCATCCACCTCGGGAACTGGTGCAACCAGTCCGGAGCGGGCCTCGGCGAGCGGCCGCAGGCGGCGCCGGCGACCGGGATCGACGCGTACGTGTGGATGAAGCCGCCGGGTGAGTCGGACGGGTCGAGCACCGCGATCCCGAACGACGAGGGCAAGGGCTTCGACCGCATGTGCGACCCGACGTACACCGGCAACCCGCGGAACAACAACAACATGTCGGGGGCGCTGGCGAACGCGCCGCTGTCGGGCCACTGGTTCTCCGCGCAGTTCCAGGAGCTCATGAAGAACGCGTATCCCGCTCTGTGACCTGCGCTTCCTGCTCGGTCGCCTGAAAGATCAAAAGATTGCGCCGTTCCCCGCGCCCCTTGAGGGGGGTGCGGGGGACCGTTGCTGTTTCAGCAAGGTGAGTGGCTGTTTTCGCGAGTCCGGAGCAGGCTGGAGGTATCCCGAACGAAAGGCTCGCAGCCATGGCGCACGGTCACGAACAGCACGAAGGCAACGATCACGGTCATGGGCACGGCCATGGCCACAGCCACACCCACATCGACTTCGCCGAGATGCTTCCGATGCTGGAGCAGGAGGCCGAGCTGTTCAGTCCGCTGTACACGCAGGCGGCGAGCTGGCTGCGGGAGATGCGGCCGGATCCCGAGCTGATCGTGGACGCGGGCAGCGGTCCCGGTGTCATCTCCTGTCTGCTCGCCGACACGTTCCCCGCCGCCCGGGTCATCGCCGTGGACGGGGCCGAACCCCTCCTGGAACGGGCCCGTGAACGCGCCGCCGAGCGGGGGATCGCCGACCGCTTCGGCACTCTCCGGGCCGAGCTGGGCGACGGGCTCGGTGACCTGGAGTACCCGGCCGACCTCCTCTGGGCGAGCCGGTCCCTGCACCACGTCGGCGACCAGCGGGGTGCCCTCGCGGGCTTCGCCGACCGGCTCGCGCCGGGCGGCACGCTCGCGCTGCTGGAGGGCGGTCTGCCCTCGCGCTACCTCCCGCGCGACTTCGGCATCGGCCGCCCGGGACTGCAGGCCCGCACCGACGCGATCGAGCAGGAGTGGTTCGCCCGCATGCGGGCCGAGCTGCCCGGTGCAGTCGTCGAGGACGTCGAGGACTGGCCGGCCCTGCTCTCCGCGGTCGGCCTGCGCCACACCGGGACCCGTACCTTCCTGCTCGACATCCCCGCCCCCGCCTCCGACGAGGCCCGCGCGTTCGTCGCCACCTCCCTGCGTCACCGTCGCGACGGCCTCGCCGAGGGCCTCGACGCCGACGACCTGGCCACCCTCGACCGGCTCCTCGACCCCGAGGACAAGGCGAGCGTGCACCACCGGCCGGACGTGTTCGTCCTCACGGCGCTGACGGTGTACGTCGGGGTGAAGCCGTAGCCCTGACCCTCAACTAGGTCTAGTGCAGCCGGTGTTGACATCGAGTGCGCTCCAAGTGATGGACTCCGGGCACTTCGTCGGACACGGCTTGGTCGGACACGTCTTGGGGGATCACATGACTGGCTCACCGGTTGCACTCATCACCGGCGGCGGCAGCGGTATCGGGGCGGCGGTCGCCCGGCAGCTGCTCGACGCCGGACACCGGGTGACCGTGACGGGGCGCGGGGAGGAGCGGCTGCGCGGGTTCGCGGAACAACTCGGCAAGCCCGAGGGGCTGTTGACGTTCCAGGGTGACGCGGCCGACTACGGCCACGTGCAGGCTGCGGTCGCGGCGACGGTGGAGAAGTTCGGACGCCTCGACACCGTCGTCGCCAACGCCGGATACGCCACGCACGACACCGTCGCCGAGGGCGATCCGGCCGGCTGGCGGGACATGGTGCTGACCAATGTGCTCGGACCCGCGCTGCTCGTCCGGGCGTCGATCGAGCAGCTGAAGGAGACCCGCGGCCGGATCGTGCTCGTCGGCAGCGTGGCCGGGCACGTCCACACCCCCGGCAACATCTACGGGGCGACGAAGTGGGCCGTGACCGGCCTCGCCGAGAACACCCGCCGGCAGGTCACCGAGTACGGGGTGGGAGTGACGCTGATCTCCCCGGGGCGGGTGGAGACCCCGTTCTGGGACAGCTACGGCAGCCTGCCGCCCGGGCAGCTGCTCACCTCGGACCAGCTCGCGGAGTCGGTCGTCTGGGCGATCCGGCAGCCGGCCGGGGTCGACGTCAACACCGTGGTCGTACGGCCGATCGGGCAGCCGGTCTGATCGGGTCCGAGCGGATCCGATCCGGGCGGACACCTGTCGGACGCCCGGCGGAGACCGATGAAGCCGCCGCCCGAACGGGCGGCGGCTTCATGGTGCGGTCAATCGGCCATGCGGCCATGCGGCCATGCGGCCATGCGGCCATGCCGTCATGCCGTCATGCCGTCGTGCGGAGGCGCGGCCGTCCGGCTGCGCGCTCAGTCGTTGACGGTCGCCGGGTCGGAACCCAGACGGCGGCCCTCGTCGAGGGCGGTGATCGCGGCGATGTCCTCGTCGTCGAGAGTGAAGCCGAAGACGTCGATGTTCTCCTTGATCCGTGACGGGGTCACGGACTTGGGGATCACCACGTTGCCCAGCTGGAGGTGCCAGCGCAGGACGACCTGGGCGGGCGTGCGGTCGTGCTTGCGGGCGATTGCCACGATGGCCGGGACCTCCAGGAGGCCCTTGCCCTGGCCGAGCGGGGACCAGGCCTCGGTGGCGATGCCGTGCTCCGCGTGGAACTCGCGCAGGGCGGACTGCTGAAGGTGCGGGTGCAGCTCGACCTGGTTGAGGACCGGGACGACGGACGTCGCGTCGAGCAGCTTCTCCAGGTACTCCGGGTGGAAGTTGGAGACACCGATGGACTTGGCGCGGCCGTCCGCGTGCAGCTTCTCGAAGGCCTTGTACGTGTCGATGTACGTGCCCCGGTCCGGCATCGGCCAGTGGATGAGGTACAGGTCGACGTGGTCGAGACCGAGCTTCTCCAGGGACTCGTCGAAGGCGCGCAGCGTCGAGTCGTAGCCCTGTTCGGCGTTCCAGAGCTTTGTGGTGACGAAGAGGTCCTCGCGGGCGATGCCGGAGGAGGCGAGGCCCTTGCCGGTGCCCACTTCGTTGCCGTAGATCGCGGCGGTGTCGATGCTGCGGTACCCGGCCTCCAGCGCGGTGGAGACGGCTCGCTCGGCCTCGTCGTCCGGCACCTGCCAGACACCGAAGCCCAGCTGGGGCATCTCGACGCCGTTGTTCAGGGTGATCGGGGGGACCTTGCTCACGAGCTTTCGATCCTTACGTCGTCGGGTGGTACTCCATCGTGAACGATCACGGGCTGTCGTGCATTCCTGTCCCGTGCGTTCGCCGGTCGAAAGGGAGACCGTAAGGGAGATTGGCCGGAAAGTACCCGCTCTGCCGGGTCCGAACCATGTCCGCACCACGTCCGCACCACGTCCGAACGATGGACGGCCTGCGGTCAGGCCGGTGCGTCACCGGCTCCTGCGACGGCCGTCGTGCCCAGGTACGCCTCCCGCACCCGCCCGTCGGCACGGACCTCGGCGGGAGTGCCCTCGGCGAGCACCCGGCCCAGGTCGAGTACGACGATCCGGGTGGACACCTCCATGACGAAGGCGACGTCGTGCTCGACGAGGAGGACCGCGCAGCCCTCCTGTTCGGACAACCGGCGGATGACGGAGGCCAGTTGGCGGCTCTCCTCGGTCGTCGTCCCTGCGGCGGGTTCGTCGAGGAGCAGGACCCGGGGCCGGTCCGCGACGGCGCGGGCCAGTTCGACCATGCGGGCGCGGCCCACGGGGAGCGCGGCGGCACAGGTGTCGCCGAGGCCGTCGAGTCCGCAGGCGCGCAGGATCTCGGCGGCCCGGACCCGCCGCTCCTTCTCGTACGTACGCCGGGTGGGCGCCCCCAGCAGGTCGGCCGTGAGTCCGCCTCCGCCGCCGCGCCACTCCTGGGCCACGACGAGGTTGTCGGCCACCGTGAGCTGCCCGAACAACTGCTGGCGCTGGAACGTGCGGCGCATTCCGTGGCGGGCGCGCCACACGGGGGAGCGGCGGGTGACGTCCGTCCCGTCGAGGTGGACACGGCCCGCGTCGGGGCGGCGGATGCCGGACAGCACGTCGAAGAGGGTGGTCTTCCCGGCGCCGTTGGGGCCGATGAGCCCGCAGATCTCGCCGGAGCGCAGGGACAGACTCACCTCGTCCAGTGCCCGTACGCCGCCGAAGCGGACGGCGACGCGGTCGGCACGCAGGACCGGGCTCGTGCTCGTGCTCGTCATGGGCGGGCCGCTTTCTCGTGTGTCGCCGCCAGTCCCAGATACGCCTCGGTCAGGCGGTCCGCCTCCACGGCCGCGCGCGGACCGCACCACGTCACGCGCCCCTGCGCCAGGTACGCGACCGTGTCCGCGACCTTCAGCACCTCGGTGGCCTTCTCCTCCACGAGGAGCAGGGCCGTTCCGTGGTCGCGTAGCTCGGTGAGGAGACGGAAGACCTCCTCGACGACCCGGGGTGCGAGGCCGAGGGAGGGTTCGTCGGCGATCAGGACCTTCGGGGGACGCTGCAGGAGCGGGGCGAGGGCGAGCATCTGCTGCTCCCCTCCGGAGAGGGCACCGGCGGGGACGCCGCGCCGTCCGGCGAGCCCGGGGAAGCGCTCGTACACGGCGTCGCGTGCGTTCCGCCCGTCCCGGCCGCGCAGATACAGGCCGAGGTTCTCCTCGATGGTGAGAGCCGGGAAGATCCCCCGGCCCTCCGGCGCGAGCACGACTCCGGCTCGTGACCGGCGCACGGCACCGTCCCGGGTGGCGTCGCGTCCGGCCACGTACACCTGCCCGGCGAGCGGGCTCACCAGGCCCGCGGCGACACGGCACGTCGTCGACTTCCCGGCCCCGTTCGGGCCGAGCAGTACGAGAATCTCCCCGGCCCGCACGACGAGATCGACCCCGCGCAGCACGGCCGCCCCGCCGTAACCTGCACGGATGCCGCGCAGGCACAGGGCGGCCGGGAACGGCTGTCCGCCGGAACCGACCGACGGTCCCACCTCCCCGGCGACGACCGCTCCGGGCATGGCTCGCGCGGGCAGAGCCGCAGAGGCCATGGCGCCGGCGGTCATGGCGCTGGCCGAGCCCGCGTCGGTCGAGCCCGCGTCGGCCGGGGCCGCTCTGGTTTCGCCCGCGCCGCCCGGGTCGACGGGGCTGGTCGGGCCCGCCGTGGCCGGGACCGTGCCGGCCGCCACCGCGCCGGTCGCCGCCGCTGTGCTGGCCGCCGTCGTCCCCGCCGCCGTCGTGCCCGCCGTCGTCATGTCGGCCGGCACCCCGTCGCCCTCTGCCGTGCCGCCCGGCAGCGCGGTGGGCGGCCCAGGTTCCGGAGCCGCGGGCGGCGTACCCGCGCCCGACCCCGTCAGCCTGCGGCGGTGCAAGCGCGACGGGACCGCCGCGCAGTAGCCGTCCGGGTCGTTCGCCAGGGCCAGGCCTGCCAGGCCGAAGAGGATCACCGGGAGGTGTACGGACTCGGTGACGTAGTCCGAGAGGAGGTGCGGTACGAGGGCGTAGACCAGGCCGGCCACCACCGCGAACTGGGGGCGGCGCAGGCCCGCCGCCACGACCACCGCGAGCCAGATCAGGCCCGTCATCGCGGTGAAGTCGGTCGCGGTGACGCGGGTGTTGTACGAGGCGTACATGACGCCGCCGAAGCCCGCGAGGCCGGCGGACAGCGTGAACAGCACCAGCTTGGTGCGGACGACCGACACCCCGGACGCCATCGCCGCCGCGGGCGCCGAGCGCACCGCGAGCATCGCCCGGCCGGACGGTGAGTTCCGCAGCGCGCTCAGCGCGGTGACGACCGCCGCGACCAGCACGGTCAGCGCCACCCCGAGCGCCCGGTCGTCGCCCAGGTCCACCGGGCCGAGTACCGGCCGGGGAACCGCCCACCCCGTGTCGCCGTTGCGCAGCCGACCGATCTGGAACAGGACCTGGTCGGCGAGGAAGGCCAGCGCGAGGGTCGCCAGCGCGAGCGAGCGGCCACCGAGCCGCAGCGCGGGGAGGGCGACCAGGGCCCCGAGCACCGCCGCCGCACACGTGCCCACGGCCGCCGCCGCCACGAACGGCCAGCCATGGCTGAGCAGCAGCCCCGCCACCAGCGCCGCCCCCGTCACGAAGGTCGCCTGCGCCAGCGACACCATCGCGCCGAGCCCCGTCACCACCGTGAAGGACATGAAGACGAGGGACAGCGCCAGCCCCTGGGCCAGGAGGC
This sequence comes from Streptomyces sp. NPDC102514, assembly GCF_055584525.1. NCBI lineage: Bacteria > Bacillati > Actinomycetota > Actinomycetes > Kitasatosporales > Streptomycetaceae > Streptomyces > Streptomyces sp. NPDC102514. The sequence goes on along the minus strand of NZ_JBVJLW010000002.1, from coordinate 600,275 downwards.
CGCTCCAGAAGGGGGTCGTGACCGTGTAGAAGGAGGTCGCGAGGAGGACGGCGGCCACCGTCCACGGGCCCCACCGCCGCAGCCGGGACCGCCCCGTCAGATAGTCGACCGGCGGCGGGTCCACCGCCGCCGTGCCCGCCGTGCGCCTGCGCCGCGTCAGCAGCAGCAGTCCGGCGAAGAGGATCAGGAAGGGTACGGCGGTACGGAACCCGGTGATCGGCTCGGCGAAGTCCGCGTACCCGGCGACCAGGTTCTGCAGCACCCCGAGCCCGAGCCCGCCCACGAACGCCAGCGGTACCGAGACGAACCGGCCGAGCACCGCCGCCGTCGCCGAGACGAAGAGGAAGAGCGTGAAGTCGTGGGCCGAGAGGCCGAGGAGCGGGGTCGCCAGTACGCCCGCCAGGCCCGCGAGCCCCGACGACAGCATCCACGCGATCGACGACAGCCGGTCCGCGCTCAGCCCGCGCAGCTCCACCAGTGAACGGTTGTCGACGGCCGCCCTGAGCTGCAGCCCCAGCGGGGTGTGCCGCATCAGGACCCACAGGCCGAGGGCGGCCACGGCCGTCGCGGCCCAGATGATCAGCTGGTCGGAGTCGATGCCGACGCCGTCGACCGGCTGCCAGGACTTCGCGGGACTGGGCCCGACCCCCGGCAGCCCGAACTGGTTCTCGGCGGGCTTCACCGACGTGCCCGCGTCCGCCAGCAGCTCCACGATCCACAGCCCCAGCGCGGGCAGCGCCACCAGCAGCCCGATGGTGGCCACGATCTGAGCCGTCTCACCGACCCGCGCGAGCTTGCGGAACATCAGCCGGTCCAGGCCCCACCCCAGCGCGGGCGCCAGTACGCACACCAGCAGCACCGCCGTCGGCACGGCCGGCCGGCCGAAACCCGAGTGCAGTTCGTAGAAGGCGAGGGCGCAGAGGTAGGCGGTGGCGCCGTGCGCGAAGTTGAACAGGCCCGAGGCGGAGTAGGACAGCACGAGACCGGTCGCCAGGAGCGCGTACAGCGCGCCCGACACCAGTCCGCTCAGCACGAATCCGAGAAGGTCGGCCATGCCGCGTGCCCTACGTGAAGGGGATCGGCGGATAGCACGTGAAGGGCGCCGACACCACGTACTCGCCGCCCTTCAGCTGGACGAGTGCCCCGCACCCGAACGACTCCTTCTGGCCCTTCCGTTCGGCCCGGTCCCCGACGAGCGTGCCGGTGTCCGCGAACCCGTCCGCCGCCTTCTGGAAGGACGACACCGTCAGGTCCTTGCCAGCCTTCCCGGCGATGGCGAGGAACAGATCGGCCGACATGTAGCCGGTCATCATATGGATATTGAGCGGCACGTCCTTGCCCGCGGCCTTCCTGATGTCCTTCCCGAACCGCGTCATCGCCGCACTCCGCTGCTCGAACGGCTGGAACGACGTCAGGACATGCACCCCGTCGAGTGCCTTCCGCGTCGCACTCTTCGCGAGCAGTCCCGGGTCGTAGTCGGTCGGATCGGTGAGCACACCGCGGTACCCCGTCCGCTTGACCGCCGTGAACAGCCCGATGTTGTACGGGGTCTGCATCACGGAGACGATCGCGTCCGGCGCTTTGCCGCCGTCGCTGCGCAGGATCTCCTTCGTGTACGCCGACCAGTCGCTCGGGACGGAGGCCGCGGACACCGACGGCTTGGCGTACGTGACCGTGAACCCGGCCGACTCGAAACTCTGCCGGTAGGTGCGGATGCCGAACTTCCCGGCGTCGCTGTCATTCGCGAGGATCGCCACGCTCCGGCCCTTCGCGCCGCCCATCACCTGTTCGAGGCCCTCGGGCCAGGTCTGCGAGATGGTGCCGCCGGGCGTCGGCACCATGCAGCCGCCGAAGCCGTAGATGTACGACGGCCCGCAGAACGACGGCAGCGTGCCCCAGCCGAAGGTGGGGACGCGCTGCTTCTGCAGGAAGTCCGCGCCGGAGAAGGTCGTCGAGCTCATCGGCGCGATCGCGAACACCTTGTCCTGCTGGACGAGTTTGCGGGCCGCGGCGAGGTTCCTGGACGGGTCCTGGCCGTCGTCCTCGGCGCCGAGGTAGTCGATCTTCCGTCCGTGCAGGCCGCCTTCGGCGTTGGCGCGGTCGAAACGGGCCTTCGCGCCGAGGTCGGTGTCCTTCTTCGAGTAGCCGCTCGCCGTTGTCATCGAGACGATGCCGCCGACTTTGATTCGGGTGTCCGTGACCCCGCGTACGGAGTCGGCGTCCTTCGAAGTGCCACCGGTGGAAGCCGAGTTGCAGGCGGCGGTCAGCAGCAGGGCGGTGGCGGCCGTCGCGGCGGCGAATGCGCGGGTCTTTCGCGGCACGGTCGGTCTCCCCTTGGTCGGGTGACTCGGGTGACCGAAATGATCCGGCGGATCTGACGGATCGTCAATATGCGATGCGCTTGTATCTGACGAGGTGTCAGGTAACAGCTGATGGGCCGGGTGCGGGTCCGGTGGGGGCTGGTCGCGCAGTTCCCCGCGCCCCTTCGGGGCGCCCCCCCGCTGACGTGCTACGCGCGGTACAGCGCCTCCACCTCTGTCGCGTACGCGTTCTCGATCGCCTTGCGCTTCAGTTTCAGGGACGGGGTCAGCAGACCGTGTTCCTCGGTGAACTGGTGGGCCAGTATCCGGAACGTGCGGATCGACTCGGCCTGGGAGACCAGGGTGTTCGCGGCCACCACAGCCCGCCGCACCTCGGTCTCCAGGTCGGGGTCCCGCACCAGCTGGGCGGGGGTGAGCGGGGACTTGCCGCGCATCTGCAGCCAGTGGTCGACGGCCTCGCCGTCGAGCGTGACCAGCGCCGCGATGTACGGCCGGTCGTTGCCGACGACGATGCACTGCGCGACCAGCGGATGGTCGCGCACCCGCTCCTCCAGGACGCCCGGCGAGACGCTCTTGCCGCCGGAGGTCACCAGGATCTCCTTCTTGCGCCCGGTGATCGTGAGATAGCCGTCCTCGTCGAGCACGCCGATGTCACCGGTGGCCAGCCAGCCGTCGTGCAGGGCCGCGTCGGTGGCCTTCGGGTCGTTCAGGTAGCCCTGGAAGACGTTGTCGCCGTGCAGCCAGATCTCGCCGTCGTCCGCGATGTGCACGGTCGTGCCGGGGATGGGCTGGCCGACGGTCCCGTACCGGGTGCGCTCGGGCGGGTTGGCGGTCGCCGCGGCCGTGGACTCGGTGAGCCCGTACCCCTCGTAGATCTGCACGCCGGCGCCCGCGAAGAACAGGCCGAGGCGGCGGTCCATCGCCGAACCGCCGGACATCGCGTGCCGCACGCGTCCGCCCATCGCGTTACGGATCTTGGAGTAGACGAGTTTGTCGAAGAGCTGGTGCTGCATGCGCAGGGCCGCCGAGGGGCCGGGGCCGATGTCCCAGGCCTTCGCCTCGACCGCGTCCGCGTAACGCACCGCGACCTCGACCGCCTTCTCGAACGGGCCGCCCTTGCCCTCCTTCTCGGCCTTGCGGCGGGCCGCGTTGAAGACCTTCTCGAAGATGTACGGCACGGCCAGGAAGAACGTCGGCTGGAACGCTGCCAGATCCGGCAGCAGGGCCGCCGCGTTCAGCTGCGGCTGATGGCCGAACTTGACCTTCCCCCGGACCGCGGCGACCTGAACCATCCGCCCGAAGACGTGCGCGAGCGGCAGGAACAGCAGGGTCGCCGCCTCGTCGCCGCGCTTGGAATGGAAGAGCGGCTCCCAGCGTCCGATCGCCGTGTCCGTCTCGAACATGAAGTTGGCGTGCGACAGGACGCAGCCCTTGGGGCGGCCCGTGGTGCCGGACGTGTAGATGATCGTCGCCGTCGACTCCGGGGTGACCGCGCGGCGGTGCCGGTGCACCACCTCGTCGTCGATGTGGCCGCCGGCCTCGTACAGCTCCTGCACCGCGCCCGTGTCGAGCTGCCACAGTTTGTGCAGCGTCGGCAGGCGGTCGATGACCGTGGCGATCGTCATCGCGTGGTCCTCGTGCTCCACCATCGCCGCCGACACCTGGGCGTCGTGCAGCATCCAGAAGACCTGCTCGGCCGACGAGGTGGGGTAGATCGGGACGACCTGCGCGCCGATCGACCACAGCGCGTAGTCGAAGAGGGTCCACTCGTAGCGCGTACGGGACATGATCGCGACGCGGTCGCCGAAGCGGATGCCGTGGGCCAGCAGGCCCTTCGCGAGCGCGAGGACCTCGTCGCGGAACTCGGCGGACGTCACGTCCCGCCATCTGCCGCGCTCGTCCTTGCGGCCCAGCGCGATGTAGAGGGGGTCCTCCTGGGCATACTCGAACACGGCATCGGCCAGGCCGCCCACCGGCGGTGCCGACGCCAGGGGAGGGTTGGTGAACTCGCTCAATCCCCGCTCCTTGAAGGTGCTCCGCAGGCGGTGAAAGCTACCCCACGTGCCGCTGCCGCGGGAGGGGTGGCGGAGGGGGGTCGGGGGTGACGTACGCACAGGTCAACCCCTGAAATCCGGCCACAAGGGGGGAGGCCGGGACAGAATCCTTACTCTTCCGTAAGTTTCGGTTCCGTAATCTCCACGGAATCTGTACGGGGCGCTTACCGGGGTCCGGGCGCGCGCGACGCCCCACCGACCCCGCAGCTTCCCTCCGGGCACCCGTCACCCCTAGGGGCGCGAGGAACGGCGCGCCCGACCCCCACCGAACCCGCAGCTTCCGTCCGGGCGCCCGCCCCCCTAGGGGCGCGGGGAACTGCGCGACAAGCCCCCACCGGCCCGCAGGTGTGTCCGAAACCCTTACGGGGCCCGGCACGGGGGGCGGATTGGTCTGCGGGCCGGTGGGGGCGGGCCGCGCAGTTCCCCGCGCCCCTTGGGGTGGGGCCCGTCTCGATGTCGGGTGCGGGTTCGGTGGGGGCTGGCCGCGCCGTTCCTCGCGCCCCTGGGGGTGGGGTCTGCGCCGATGTCGGCTGCGGGTCGGTGGGGGTGGGCCGCGCCGTTCCTCGCGCCCCTGCGGGGCCCGTTTCAGCGGGCCCGGTGGAGGCGGTCCGGGGAGGTCAGGATCGAGGCGGCCAGCGCGTCAGCCGCTCCGCGGGACGCCGCGTGGCGTCTGCCGTGGAGCAGGACGAAGTCCACCTCGCCGAGTTCCGGGAGCCCCGCGCGGTCGGGGACGCGGACCAGGCCCGGCGGGATGAGGCCGCGCGTGTGGGCCATCACGCCGAGTCCCGCGCGGGCCGCCGCGATGAGGCCGTTCAGGCTGCCGCTCGTGCACGCGACGCGCCAGGACCGGCCCTGGCGCTCCAGCGCCTCCAGGGCCAGCGCCCGGCTGATGCCCGGCGGCGGGTACACGATCAGCGGGACCGGACGGTCGGGATCCAGCCGCAACCGCTCCCCGCCGATCCAGACCATGCGGTCGTGCCAGACCAGCTCGCCGCGCGGGTCCTCGGGGCGCCGCTTGGCCAGCACCAGGTCGAGCCGCCCGTTGGCCAGCTGCTCGTGCAGGGTGCCCGAGAGTTCCACGGTCAGCTCCAGGTCGACCTCGGGGTGGTCGTGGCGGAACGCTTCCAGGATCTCGGTCAGCCGGGTCAGGACGAAGTCCTCCGAGGCGCCGAACCGCAGCCGCCCGCGCAGCCGCGTGCCGCCGAAGAACGCCGCCGCCTGCTCGTGCGCCTCCAGGATCCGGCGTGCGAACCCGAGCATGGCCTCGCCGTCCTCCGTCAGTTCCACGGAGTGGGTGTCCCGGGTGAACAGCTGCCGTCCGGCGGTGCTCTCCAGGCGGCGCACATGCTGGCTGACCGTGGACTGGCGCAGCCCGAGCCGCCGGGCCGCCTGCGTGAAGCTCAGCGTTTGGGCCACGGCGAGGAAGGTACGCAGCTGCGAGGGGTCGTACACGGGCCCGAGGCTACCGCGTCATCGCGTTTCGTGATGACAGTCAGAGCGGTGTACCGGATTCCCGATCAAGGGTCGGAGGAGGACGATGGAGAGGGCTCGCCCCGTCCGGAGAACGACGACCGGGGCCGGCGAGCCCAGTGACACCAGTCCCCAGCACCATCGGAGCACCGTGAAACGCCTGAAGTGGCCGTCCTGGCTGCCGATAGACCCGTACATCCTGCTACTGCTCGGGACGGTGGGCCTCGCCGCCCTGCTGCCCGCCCGGGGGACCGGTGCCGAGGTCGCCTCCGGTGCCTCCACCGCGGCGATCGCCTTCCTCTTCTTCCTCTACGGCGCGCGTCTGTCCACCCGCGAGGCGATGGACGGCGTACGGCACTGGCGGTTGCACCTGACGGTCCTGGCCTGCACGTTCCTTCTGTTCCCGCTGCTCGGGCTGGCCGCCCGCGGTCTTGAACCGGTGTTTCTGAGCCATGACCTCTACACCGGCCTGCTCTTCCTGACCCTCGTCCCCTCGACGGTCCAGTCGTCCATCGCCTTCACCTCCATGGCGCGCGGCAACGTGCCCGCCGCCATCTGCGCGGGCTCCTTCTCCTCCCTCGTGGGCATCGTGCTCACCCCGCTGCTCGCCGCGGCGCTCCTCGGCGGCACGGGAGGCGGGTTCTCCGCGGACTCGCTCCTGAAGATCGTGCTGCAGTTGCTCGTGCCCTTCCTGGCGGGGCAGCTCCTGCGCCGCTGGATCGGCGGGTTCGTCGCACGCCACAAGAAGATCCTCGGTTATGTGGACCGCGGCTCGATCCTGCTGGTCGTCTACACCGCCTTCAGCGAGGGCATGGTCCAGGGCATCTGGCACCAGGTCAGCCCGCTGCGGCTCGGCGGCCTGCTCGCGGTCGAGGTGGTCCTGCTCGCGGTGATGCTGGCGGCGACCTGGTACGGGTCCAAGGCCCTCGGGTTCGGCCGGGGCGACCGTATCGCCATCCAGTTCGCCGGGTCGAAGAAGTCGCTGGCGTCCGGACTGCCCATGGCGAGCGTGCTGTTCGGCGCCCACGCCTCGCTGGCTGTGCTGCCGCTGATGCTCTTCCACCAGATGCAGCTCATGGTCTGCGCGGTCATCGCCAAGCGCCGCTCCCGCGACCCGGAGGCCGAGCCGGAACCGCAGTCGGAGCGGCCCCTCAGCCCGGACCCAGCCGCAGCGTCACGAATCTCGGTCGGTACAGGGACACGTTCCGGCTGAGGTTGGCCTGTGCCGCCGCCCCGCCGTTCGCGTCCAGCCAGTTGACGTCGTAGCTCAGCACGAGCCTGCCCCCGCCGATCGCCGGATGGACCTGCGGGTTGTACGCGGCCACGCCCGCCCCCCGCTCCGGCAGCGGCGGGCTGAAGCCCCCACCGGGCCCGTGCCAGGGCCCGGTGGGGGAGCACGCCCAGTACGAGGTGACGGTCGTCAGTCCCTCGGTGCCCGCCGCCATCGTGAACAGGACGTACGTCCCCCCGTCGCGGGTCACCGTGAACGCGCTGCCCACGCCCTTGTCCGCGCCGCGCCCGCCGCCTCCCAGTACGGGCTTCATGTGTGAGGGGATGGTCCAGCGCTCGCCGTCCCAGTACCGCCACGCGTCCGGGTCCGCGAGCCGTCCCCGGGGCACGCGTGCGACGTACGCGTGCGACACGGGCCGGGCGGCGGCCCGCGCGTCGTCGCCGCCGAACACGTACGTCCAGTCCTCGTCGTGGGTCAGCGCGGTCGTGCCGAACAGCACCCGCCGCGCCGGATCACCGACCTGCCGCTGGTCAAGGACCTGGGTGATGCCTTCGAGCCGCAGACCGGGCAGCGACAGCGTGGCCACCTCGGTGGCGGTCGGCACCCCGTAGATCCACGGGTACGAGCCGTTCGTGCGGGTCCACAGCACGACCCGTACGACCTGCTCGGACGAGCCGGGGGAGCGGGGTTCGACGCGGGCCGCCACCGGCCAGCGCCACTGGCCGGGCGCCGGGTCGGCGAACAAGGGGGCGGGCAGGGTGTGTTGCAGGCGCCCGTCCTTCATGACCACGGCCGAGTTGCGCACCAGCGGCGCGGTCGTGTCCCGCCAGGCGTAGGACTCGCCCGCCGGGTTCGGCGGACGGTACACCTGGCCGAGGTAGGTGTCCGAGAACAGCCAGAGCACCCGCCCGTCCGGCAGCCGCACCGAGTGCGTACCGTCGCCGCCGGTCCAGTCGTCGGCCCGCGAGGCGTCGTCCCCGTACCGCGCGAACTCCTCCGTGACACCGGTGTCCGCGGCCCACGAGGTGACCGTACGGGCGCGGCAGGCGGCCTCCCCACTGTCGTCCTCGGGGAGTGCGGTGAGCAGCACCGCCCCGAGGACCAGGGCCAGGAGTACCCCCAGCCCGGTCCCCGTGCGCTGTCGTGCTCGTGTGTCGTCGGGCACCCACGGGACGTTAGTGGCTGGCTGCCACGCGGTCCATGGGCAGCCACAGGACCGGGTTCCCGGTCACCGCCGTGTCCCCGGTGCGTACGCCGGCCAGTTCGTCGTCGCTCAGGGCGCGGTCGTAGACCCGGACGTCGTCGATCGCGCCGGTCAAGTGGGCGCGGCTGTCCAGCTTCTGGCCGACGTGCACCCCGAACGGCGAGTTCCGGCTCACCGATCCCGGTACGTCCGCCGTCGTCGCTGCCACGGTCCCGTCGATGAACAGCGTCAGCTGTCCCGCGCCCCGGCGCAGCGCCAGATGGTGCCACTGACCGTCGTTGTACGCGCCGGTGGTGCGCACGGACGCGGAGCGGGGGGCGCTCGCGCCGTCCCGGGCCGTGATCAGGGCCTGGACCCGGTTGTTCGCGGGCTCGCCGCGCAGCCACACCTGCGGTTGCGTGGTGCCGACCCCGCCCATCCACAGGAACGGCTGCTCACCCGTGGTGGCCGTGTAGCGGAACCACAGCGACGCCGTGAAGTCCTTGTTCCCGAGCGGCAGTCGGGTCCGGTAGGGCAGGCGTACGGCGTCGTCGGTGCCGTCGAAGGCGAGGGCGCCGCCGAACACCCCGTCCGTCCCCGTCGCACCGCCGAGGACCGCCGCGCCGGGTGCGCGCGGCGCCAGGTCGGGGGTGGTCGGGTCGGGGCCGCGGCGCGGGGCCAGCCAGTCCTCGGTGAACCGTGCGAAGCGGATCTCGTCGCGCGCGTCCACGGCGCCGCCCTCGTACAGCAGGCCCGCCGTGTCGGCGCCGATGCCGACCAGGTCGGAGTAGCCGGACCAGTCCGTCGTGACGACCGTGCCGCGGTCGACGCTGTCCCAGGTGCGGCCGCTGTCGTAGGAGGAGCGGATCATCATCGTGCGGCGGCGGTCCGGGTCGCCGGGGCAGGCGAGCAGGATGCGGTCGCCCATGCGCAGCGTGGAGCCCTGGACCTGGGGTGTGTAGAGGTCGGGCAGGGCCTTGAAGTGCGAGGTGAAGCTGGAGCCGCCGTCGGTGCTGAACGCCTGGGTGCGGTGGCCGAGATCGGTGCCGTCCTGCTCGCGCCCGCTGACCAGGACCGTGCCGTCGGCGCGCTCGGTGACGGTCATCTCGGAGGGCTTCTGCCGGAACGTGCCGTCGGCCGCGATCGGCCACGAGTCCGTGGCGCCGATCCGCCAGTGGTCGCCGCCGTCGTCGCTGACGATGAGCGCCGCGTGGTTGGCGGTGACACGACTGCCGTCCCACGTCTCGGTGTTGACGGCGAAGACGAGCCGTCCCACGTGCTTGCCACGGGTCAGCTGGATGCCGTGCACCGGCCCGGTCGCGTACCAGGAGTTCCAGTGCGCGGGCAGGATCTCGTCGCTGAGGTCGCGGGGCTCGGACCAGGTCAGCCCGTCGTCGTCGCTGTGCTGCAGGTGCGGGGTGCGGTCGCACGGGACGGCGCAGTTGCCGCCGTCGGTACGGCCCGTGTTGTACGTCTCGGCCAGCACGACCCGGCCGGTCCTCCCGTCCACCATCGGGGCGGGGTTGCCGTGTGTGTCGCCCGCGCCCTCGTTGACGATCTGCAGCGGGCCCCAGGTGCGGCCGCCGTCGGTGGAGCGCTTGAGCACGATGTCTATGTCACCGGCGTCGCTGCAGTCGTTGACCCGGCCCTCGGCGAACGCCAGCAGGGTGCCCTTCGTCGTCCTGACGACGGCCGGGATCCGGAAGCAGGCGTATCCGGGATCCTGGGAGGCCTTGAAGAGCACCTGCTGCTCGAACGCGGCGGCCTTGCCTGCCGCGGCGGGTTCGGCGGCGGTCCCGGCGTGTCCGGTGCCCGGCAGCCCGAGCAGCGCGGTGAGGGTGAGGACCGCCGTCAGGGCGCCTGTGACGGCGGTCCTCCACGGTCTGGCCGTACGGGGGGTTCGGGGGCGTGCGCGAAGACTTGACGGCATGGTGCGACCTGCCCTTCATGCGTCTGATGCGTCTCGTGCGACTCGTGCGACTCGTGGCTCTCTTGCGACTCATGGGTCTCATGGGCCTCATGCACCGGGACATCTGGACATCCGAACATCTGGACATCCCACGTCCTGACTGCGCGCCACAGACGCTACTGGGCTCCCAGGCACCTCACAAGAAGCGCGCACGGCCGTGGCACGAGAACTTGCCGCACACCGGCGTCGGCCCGCGGGCGGTCACCGCCCGTCGGCAAGTCCTCGTGTCCGTCTAGGACCTGTCCGGTCGATCACGGCGAAGACGCGGGGTGTGGTGCGCACATCTGCGGCGTTGTCGTCGGTTGCCGACGCTCCGCGTCGACGCCCTCCTCCGCCTTGCAGCTGCACGCACCACACCCCGCTCACCGGCGCCCACAAGGCACCGCAGCTTCCCTTCGCCGTGATCGACCGGACAGGTCCTAGTCGCTGACTGTCCGTCGCCTGCGCCGGAACAGCGGCGGTGGCACCGGCAGGATTCCCGACGGGTCGACGGGCGGGGCCTGGGCCGCGGCCTTGCGGCAGACCAGCGCGTCGGGGTCGTTCGCGGACGGCTGGAAGCTGTAGCCGTCCGGGCAGCCGGGACCGGGGTCGCCCTTCTCCCCTTTCTCGCCCTTCTCGCCCTTCTCTCCCCGGGGCCCGGAGTCCCCTCTGGTGCCCTGATAGCCCTGGGCGCCGTCGGGGCCGGGCGGCCCCGCCGGTCCTCCGGCCCCGTCGGCGCCGTTGTTCCCGTTCGTGCCGTCGGTACCGTCCGCACCGTCGGCCCCCGGGGAGCCGGGCTCGCCCGGCTGCCCCGAGGGTCCCGGCGAACCGGACGGCCCCGGCGGCCCGGGTTCGCCGCGCGATCCGCTTGCTCCGCGCTCCCCGCCCGGCCCCGGCTTCCCGCCGGCCCCGGCCTCCCCGCCCGCCCCGGTCGCGCCGCGCTCGCCCTTGGCGCCCGGCCGGCCGTGGGCCGCGGTGGGCACCCGCACCCGGTCGAGGAGGTCGTCCACCGCGTCGGAGGGGTCGGGGGCCGCGGGAGTGCCGCCGCCCGCCTCGACCTGGGCGCGCAGCGCGCGTACGTCCTGCGCCAGCGTCGACACGGCGTCACCGCGCCGGTCCGCCTCGGCGCGCAGTTCGTCGGCCCTGCGGTCACCGGCGTCGATCCGCGCCCACAGGATCACCGCGACGCCACTGAGCGCGATCAGCACACAGACGAGGAACATGCTGCGCCAGCGCACGGCGAGCACCCGTTGGAACCTGGTCACGGAGCCCCTCCGAGTCGGTCGATGTCGAGGCGGAGGCGAGCGATCTCCGACTGGTCGGCGACATGCATCGTCGCCAACTCGTCGATGCGCGTGTCGCGTTCGGCGATCTGCCGTTCCAACCGGTCGCGCTCGGACTGCAGCTTCTCGGTCAGGCTCGAAAATCCGTTCAGGGCGTTCTCGCCCCGCTTTCCCATATATGCCACGAGGGCCGCGCCCAGCACGCCCACGCAGGCAAGTAACGAACCGAACAGGGTCGTGCCGGCATCCAAGTAACCGCCTCCTACCCGGACGACGGGCCGTATGGCGGCCCGTTCGAGGTCGTCAGGAAAACGAGACGGGGGCCACCGGGGTACGCGCCCGCCGCGCGGGTACCTCCGGATGGGTGCTGATGGAGCGTCAGATCGGCGCGTACCACCGCTCTGTGGGTGTGAGGCGGGGCCCCTCCGGCGCAGGGGGCGCTCCCCGCCGGATCGGGGCCCCGCCGCCGTGCAGCGGGGAGACCGGTCAGCCCTGGGCGGCCGCGGCCTGCAGAGCGATGCGGTGCTCGCCCGCGTACACGTTCATGGAGGTGCCCCGCAGGAAACCGACGAGGGTCAGATTGGACTCGGCGGCCAGGTCGACCGCGAGCGAGGACGGCGCCGAGACCGCGGCGAGCACCGGGATGCCCGCCATCACCGCCTTCTGGGCCAGCTCGAAGGAGGCACGCCCCGAGACCAGCAGGACCGTGCGGGAGAGCGGCAGCGAGCCGTTCTGGAGGGCGCGGCCGACCAGTTTGTCGACCGCGTTGTGCCGGCCCACGTCCTCCCGGATGTCGACCAGCTCGCCGTCCTCGGTGAACAGGGCCGCCGCGTGCAGACCCCCGGTCCGGTCGAACACGCGCTGCGCCGCGCGCAGCCGGTCGGGGAGGCTCGCGAGCAGTTCGGGCCCGAGCCGTACCGGGGGAGTCGTGTCGCCGTGCGTGTCGTCGATCGTCCAGCGGGCCGTCGTACGGACCGCGTCCAGGCTGGCCTTGCCGCACAGCCCGCAGGACGACGTCGTGTACACGTTGCGTTCGAGCGTGATGTCGGGGATGACGACGCCGGGCGCCGTCCGTACGTCGACGATGTTGTAGGTGTTCGAGCCGTCCACGGTGGCGCCGGCGCAGTAGACGATGTTCTGCAGTTCGTCCGCCGCGCCCAGCACCCCCTCGCTGACCAGGAAGCCCGCCGCGAGCGCGAAGTCGTCGCCCGGGGTGCGCATCGTGATCGCGAGGGGTTTTCCGTTGAGGCGGATCTCCAGTGGTTCCTCGGCGACGAGCGTGTCCGGACGGGCGGAGACCACCCCGTCGCGGATGCGGATCACCTTGCGTCGTTCCGTGACTCGTCCCATGTCCTGATCAGTCCCGGTTCTGTACGTGCTGGTAGCCGAAGCGGCCCTTGATGCAGAGGTTGCCGTGGGTCACCGGGTTGTCGTGCGGCGAGGTGACCTTGACGATCTCATTGTCCTGTACGTGCAGGGTGAGGTTGCAGCCCACTCCGCAGTAGGCGCACACCGTGGTCGTCTCGGTCTGCGCCGACTCGTCCCACGTACCCGCCGCACGCATGTCGAACTCCGATGTGAACGAAAGCGCACCCGTCGGGCACACCTCGATGCAGTTGCCGCAGTACACGCAGGCCGAATCGGTGAGGGGTCCGTCGTGCTCCACGGCGATCCGGGCGTCGAAACCGCGGCCGACGACCGAGATGGCGAAGCTGTTCTGCCACTGGTCCCCGCAGGCGTCCACGCACTTGTAGCAGAGGATGCACTTGTCGTAGTCGCGGACGTAGAGGTCGTTGTCGATCCTCGGCTCCTCGTCGAGGCGGGCCGCGCCGGGGCCGAACCGGTCGGGCTTGGCCTCGTACTCCTTGAGCCAGCCGGCGACCTCCGGTGTGGTCGACAGGTCCACGGAGGACGCGAGCAGCTCCAGGACGATCTTGCGGCTGTGTCTGGCGCGCTCGGTGTCCGTGCGCACCTGCATGCCCGCCTCCGCCTTGCGGGAACAGGCCGGGACGAGGGTGCGGGCGCCCTCGACCTCGACGACGCAGACCCGGCAGGCGTTCTTGGGGGTGAGGGTGTCGCCCTGGCACAGGGTCGGCACGTCCTTGCCCGCCGACCGGCAGGCGTCGAGGATCGTCGAGCCCTCCGGCGCCCGCACGGGCTCGCCGTCGATCCGGAACTCCAGCAGACGGCGGGGGATCCCCAGCGATGTCACGGTCATTCGTACGCCCCCAGGCGGTCGATGGCGGATTCCACGGCGTTCCACGCGGTCTGTCCCAGACCGCAGATCGAGGCGTCCTTCATGGCCCGGCCCACCTCCCGCAGCAGCGTGATGTCGGCCGCCGCGTCGGCTCCGGTCCGCTCGACGATGCGGTGCAGGGCCTCCTCCTGGCGCACGGTCCCGACCCGGCACGGCACGCACTGCCCGCACGACTCGTCGCGGAAGAACTCGGCGATCCGCAGCAGCAGCCGCGGCAGCGGCACGGTGTCGTCGAAGGCCAGCACCACCCCGGAGCCGAGCGTCGTGCCGGCCGCCCGCGTGCCCTCGAAGGTGAGCGGGATGTCCAGCTCGTCGGGCCGTACGAAGCCACCGGCCGCGCCGCCCAGCAGCACCGCGCGCAGCCTCTCGCGCACACCCGCGAGCTCCAGCAGCTCGCCGAGCGTCGCGCCGAACGGCAGCTCGTAGATACCGGGCCGGTCCACGCTGCCGGACACGCAGAACAGCTTCGGTCCGGTGGACGTGCCGGTGCCGATCGCCGCGTACGCCGGGGCGCCCATGGTGAGGATCGGCAGGACGTTGACCAGGGTCTCGACGTTGTTCTCGGCGGTCGGCTTGCCGAACAGGCCCTTCTCCACGGGGAAGGGCGGCTTCGACCGCGGCTCACCCCTGTACCCCTCGATGGAGTTGAAGAGGGCGGTCTCCTCACCGCAGATGTACGCGCCCGCGCCGCGCCGGATCTCGATGTCGAAGGCGTACCCCTGGCCGAGGATGTCGTCCCCGAGCAGGCCGCGCGTGCGGGCCTGTCCGACGGCGTGCTCCATGCGGCGCAGGGCCCGCGGGTACTCGCCGCGGAGATAGAGGTAGCCCTTGTGCGCGCCGACCGCGTACGCCGCGATCGTCATCGCCTCCACGAGGGAGTACGGGTCGCCCTCCATGACCACACGGTCCTTGAAGGTGCCCGGCTCGGATTCGTCCGCGTTGCAGACGAGGTAGTGCGGGTGGTCGGGCTGCGACGCCGTGGCCTGCCATTTGCGGCCGGTGGGGAAGGCGGCGCCGCCGCGCCCGACCAGGCCCGCGTCGGTGACCTCGCGGATGACCCCGGCGGGGCCGATCGCGAAGGCCTGCCGCAGGGCCGTGTAACCGCCGTGCGCCCGGTAGTCGTCGAGCGACGCCGGATCGACCACGCCGACCCGGTTCAGGAGCATCAGCGAGGGGTCCCCGGCCTGCGGGACCGCCAGCGCGGCGGCCGGTTCCTCGGGCGCCGAGTCGGGTGCGCTCGCCGCGAGCACGGCCCGCTCGACGGTCGCGGGCGCCGACACGGCCGTACGCACCGGGTCCCCGGCCTTGACCGCGAGCGCGGCCGGGGCCCGTTCGCACAGGCCGAGGCAGGGGCTGCGCTCGACGCTCACCCCGCTGCCGAGACCGAGCCGGGCCTCGACGCCCGCGCACAGTTCCGATGCCCCGGCCGCCGCGCACGCGAGGTCCGTGCACACGTGCAGGACCGTCGCGGGGCGCGGCTTCACCGAGAACATCGCGTAGAAGGTGGCGACCCCGTAGGCCTCCGCCGGCGGCACGGTGAGCCGCCGGCACAGGTAGTCGAGGGCGCCCTCGCTGATCCAGCCGATCCGGTCGTGGACGGCGTGCAGCCCCGGCAACAGCAGGTCACGGCGTTCCCGGGCCTCTCGCCCGCCGCGTGCCCACCTCAGGTCGGCGTCGGACCGGTCGGCGCCCTCCCACGAAGACTCCGGAGGGCCGAGCAGCGTGTCGATCGCCGCCCGTTCCTCGTCCGTCGGTTTGCTGTCACCGAAGTGCAGGTCCACTTGACATCACCTCACTTGAGTAGCGACCGGCAGTTTTTCGATCCGGATCGCCGACGCCTTGAACTCCGCCGTCCCCGCGATCGGGCAATTGGCCTCGATCGTCAGCTGGTTGGTGTCCACCTCGTCGGGAAAGTGCATGGTCATGAACGCGAGCCCGGGCCGCAGCGCGGTGTCGACCCACACCGGGGCCACCACCGCACCGCGCCGCGAGGAGACCTGGACGTGCTCGCCGACCACCACGCCGTAGCGCTCCGCGTCCTCCGGGCACAGCTCGACGAACTCCCCCCGCCGCATCGGCGAGGCGAAACCACCGCTCTGCACCCCGGTGTTGTACGAGTCGAGCCGCCGCCCGGTGGTCAGCCGGATGGGGAACCGCTCGTCCGTCAGGTCGACGGGCGGATCGTGCTGGACGATCCCGAAGGGCGCGAGGCGTCCCCGCGCCGCCGGGTCGGACTCCCACAACCTGCCGTGCAGATAGGTCGGTTCGATCCGGTCCGTCTGCGGGCACGGCCACTGGATGCCCTGATGCTCCTCCAGCCGCTCGTACGTCATCCCGTAGTGGTCCGGGGACACCGAGCGCAGCTCGTCCCACACCGCCTCGGAGTCCTCGTACTTCCACTCGTGTCCCATGCGGGAGGCGAGGTCGCAGAGGATGTCGATGTCCTCGCGGGCCTCGCCGGGCGGGACGACCGCCCGCCGCACCCGCTGGACCCGCCGCTCACTGTTGGTGGTCGTGCCCTCGGTCTCCGCCCAGCCGGCCGTCGCGGGCAGGATCACGTCCGCCAGCTCGGCCGTCTTCGTCAGGAAGATGTCCTGGACGACGAGGAAGTCCAGGGCCTTCATACGGCGTACCGCCTGCTCGCTGTCGGCCTCCGACTGCGCCGGGTTCTCCCCGATGCAGTAGACGGCCCTGAGCGAGCCCTCCTCCATGGCCTCGAACATCTCCGTCAGGTTCATCCCGTAGTGCGGCTGGATGACGGTGTCCCACGCCGACTCGAACTTCAGCCGGGTGTCCGGATCGAGGATGTCCTGGAAGCCGGGCAGCCGGTTCGGGATGGCGCCCATGTCACCGCCGCCCTGCACGTTGTTCTGTCCGCGCAGGGGCTGCAACCCGGAACCGAAGCGGCCCACGTGCCCGGTCAGGAGCGACAGATTGATGAGCGCCCGGACGTTGTCCGTGCCGTTGTGGTGCTCGGTGATGCCGAGCGTCCAGCACAGCTGGGCGCGCTCGGCGCGGGCGTAGGCGTGCGCCAACTCCCGTATCGCGGCGGCCGGTACGCCCGTCACCTTCTCCGCGAGCGACAGCGTCCACGGCTCGACGAGCTGCTTGTACTCCTCGAAACCGGTGGTCGCCCGCGCGATGAACGCGTCGTTCGCGAGACCCGCCCGGATGATCTCGCGGCCGATCGCGTGGGCCATCGGGATGTCCGTGCCCACGTTCAGCCCGAGCCAGCTCTCGGCCCACTCCGCCGTGGAGGTGCGGCGCGGGTCGACCGCGTACATCCGGGCGCCGTTCCTGATGCCCTTCAGGACGTGCTGGAAGAAGATCGGGTGTGCGAAACGGGCGTTGGAGCCCCACATCACGACCAGGTCGGTGTGCTCCACCTCCGCGTACGAGGAGGTGCCGCCGCCCGAGCCGAAGGCCGCCGACAGGCCCGCCACACTGGGTGCGTGGCAGGTGCGGTTGCAGGAGTCGACGTTGTTGGTGCCCATGACCACGCGGGCGAACTTCTGCGCCACGTAGTTCATCTCGTTGGTCGCGCGGGCGCAGGAGAACATGCCGAACGCGTCGCGCGCCGCGCCCAGGCCCCGGGCGGCCCGGTCCAGGGCCTCGTCCCAACTCGCCCTGCGGAAGGGCTCGTCACGGGAGTCACGGACCATGGGGTACTGAAGTCGGGTGTAGACCTTGGGAGTTCGGTCTCGCTTCCTCATACGGCGGTCCTCAGGTTCTGCATGGGGCTCCTCATGCGGCGGTCCTCAGTGCGAGCAGGTCCGAGATGGCGTGGACGGTGCGGAGTGTGGGCACCGGGACGTCGGTGATCTCCGCCAGTTCGACGACGGCGGCGAGCAGCACGTCGAGTTCGAGCGGTTTGCCGCGCTCCAGGTCCTGGAGCGTCGAGGTGCGGTGGTCGCCGACCCGTTCCGCGCCGGCGAGGCGCCGCTCGATGGAGACACCCACCCGGCAGCCCAGTGCCTCGGCGACCGCGAGCGTCTCGGTCATCATGATCTCGATGACCCGGCGGGTGCCGCCGTGCAGGCACATCTGCCGCATGGTGGCCCGGGCCAGGGCGCTGATGGGGTTGAAGGAGATGTTGCCGAGCAGCTTGAGCCAGATGTCGTTGCGCAGGTCCGGTTCCACCGGGCACTTGAGCCCGCCGGCCACCATGGCCTCGCCGAACTCGCTGCAGCGCACCGAGACCGTACGGTCGGGTTCGCCGATGGAGAACCGGGTGCCTTCGAGATGGCGGACCACTCCGGGGCCCGCCAGTTCGGTGGCCGCGTAGACGACACAGCCGATGGCCCGGGAGGGCGCGATCACCGCACTGACCGCGCCGCCGGGGTCCACGCTCTCGACCCGGTGGCCGTCGTGCGGGCCGCCGTGCCGGTGGAAGTACCACCAGGGAATGCCGTTCTGCGCGGCGATCACCGCGGTCGAGTCGTGGAGCAGGGGCTCGATGAGCGGCCCGCACGCCGCGTACGAGTTGGCCTTCAGGCCCAGGAGGACGAAGTCGACCGGGCCTACCTCGGCCGGGTCGTCGGTGGCGTGGGCCCGGGCGGTGAAGTCACCGCGCGGGCTGAGCACGCGCACACCGTGCTGCCTCATGGCCGCGAGATGCGGTCCACGGGCGATGAGGTGCACATCGGCACCCGCGCGATGCAGCGCGGCTCCGACGTAGGCGCCGATCGCACCGGCGCCGAGAACTGCCACTTTCACTTGAGGGGCTCCGTTCGGTCGAGGGTACCGAGGAGACGCTGAACAGCGTTGAAGCGTGATGAACCATGTCGACTGAATATTGTCTACAGTATGGGAGTTGGGGCAGCAAGGGTTCGCGCAGCACCTGGGACGAGGCGTCCGCGGGCGCCCCCGCGGGTTGGAGCCGGCTCAAGGGCTCGCTGAGGGTTGCCTGCCGAACACCCTTGGTAGAGAGACGGAGTTCGGCCGGAAACACCGTTCGTCGGCCGAAACCGACCGTTCACCGCAGCCCGCATACCGTTCACCGCATACGGTCGACCAGTTGGGGCGGACCGCCTTCCCAACTGAACAACCGCTTCCTATCGTCCGGGATCATGAGTCCCCCTGTAGCCCCACCGGGCTGGAGCCGCTGGCTGGTCCCGCCCGCGGCCCTGTCGGTCCACCTCTCCATCGGACAGGCCTACGCCTGGTCCGTGTTCAAACCCTCCCTGGAGTCCGCGCTCGACCTCAGCGGCACCCAGAGCGCCCTGCCCTTCCAGCTCGGCATCGTGATGCTCGGCCTGTCCGCCGCGTTCGGCGGCACGCTCGTGGAGCGCAACGGGCCGCGCTGGGCGATGACGGTCGCCCTGATCTGCTTCTCCTCGGGCTTCCTGATATCCGCCCTCGGCGCCGCCACCGAGCAGTACTGGCTGATCGTGTTCGGTTACGGCTTCGTCGGCGGCATCGGCCTCGGCATCGGCTACATATCGCCCGTCTCCACGCTCATCAAGTGGTTCCCGGACCGGCCCGGCATGGCCACCGGCATCGCCATCATGGGCTTCGGCGGCGGCGCGCTGATCGCCTCGCCGTGGTCCGCGCAGATGCTGGAGTCCTTCGGCTCCGACAGCTCGGGCATCGCGCTCGCCTTCCTCGTGCACGGACTGACGTACGCCGTCTTCATGTCGCTCGGTGTGCTGCTCGTGCGCGTGCCGCGCCCCGCGAAGACCGCGGCCGACGGCACCCCGGCCCCGCTGGAGGGCGTCCAGGTCTCCGCGAACAGTGCCGTGCGCACCCCGCAGTTCTGGCTGCTGTGGATCGTGCTCTGCATGAACGTGACCGCGGGCATCGGCATCCTGGAGAAGGCCGCGCCGATGATCACGGACTTCTTCGCGGACACCTCGACCCCCGTCTCGGTGTCGGCGGCGGCCGGTTTCGTCGCGCTGCTCTCGGCGGCGAACATGGCGGGCCGCATCGGCTGGTCGTCCACGTCCGACCTGATCGGGCGCAAGAACATCTACCGCGTCTACCTGGGCGTCGGCGCGCTGATGTACGCGCTCATCGCCTGGGTCGGGGACTCCTCGAAGCCCGTCTTCATCATCGCCGCGCTGGTGATCCTCTCCTTCTACGGAGGCGGCTTCGCGACCGTCCCCGCCTATCTGAAGGACCTCTTCGGGACCTACCAGGTCGGCGCCATCCACGGGCGGCTGCTCACCGCCTGGTCCACGGCCGGGGTCCTCGGACCGCTGATCGTCAACTGGATCGCGGACCGGCAGGAGGAGGCCGGCAAATCCGGAGCGTCCCTCTACGGACTGTCACTGGTCATCATGATCGGGCTGCTCGCGGTCGGCTTCGTCGCCAACGAACTCGTCCGGCCCGTCGACGCCCGCCATCACCTCCCCGCCCAGAAGAAGAAGGAGGCCGCCGATGTCCACGAGTGACAGCAGCCCGCCGGGCGGTGCCGCGGCGGACGGCCCGGTGCCCGACCGCCGCCCGCTGATCGTCTTCGCCTGGGTCTGGGTGGGAGCGCCGCTGGCCTATGGTCTGTACGAGCTCGTACAGAAAGCGACCCAGTTGTTCACGGGATAAGTGTCCGTACGCGATCATGGGCGGGCCGCCGGGCGTGATCATGGGATAGGTACCCGAACGTCCGCTGGAGGGGTGTTCGGGCGTCCGAGGGTCTGACGGAAGCCGACAAGGGTGACGCGGCAATCCTGTGACTTTACGTGCCCGCGTACCCGTGAGTACCTGATCAGACTGGTGAGTCCCGTTACCCCGGCAAGCAAGGGACCGCCCATGAACGGCTCACGCATCACCGCCGTCGGCCACTACCAGCCCGCCAGGGTTCTCACCAACGAGGACCTGGCGGAGCTGGTCGACACCAGCGACGAGTGGATCACGAGCCGGGTGGGCATCCGTACCCGCCACATCGCCGGACCCGACGAACCGGTCGACGAGCTGGCCGCGCACGCCGCCGCCAAGGCCCTGGCCGCCGCCGGCCTCACCCCCGAGGACATCGACCTCGTCCTGGTGGCCACCTCCACCGCCGTCGACCGCTCGCCGAACATGGCCGCCCGCGTCGCCGCCCGCCTCGGCATCCCGTCACCGGCCGTGATGGACCTGAACGTGGTGTGCGCGGGCTTCACCCACGCGCTGGCCACCGCCGACCACGCCGTACGGGCCGGCGGCGCGACCCGCGTCCTGGTGATCGGCGCCGACAAGATGTCCGAGGTCACCGACTGGACGGACCGCACGACCTGCGTCCTCGTCGGGGACGGGGCGGGCGCCGCCGTCGTCGAGGCCGCCGAGGAATCCGCCATCGGACCGGTGCTGTGGGGCTCGGTGCCCGAGATGGGGCACGCGGTACGCATCGAGGGCACCCCCGCCCGGTTCGCGCAGGAGGGCCAGAGCGTCTACCGGTGGGCCACCACCAAACTGCCGGCCATCGCGCGCAAGGCCTGCGAGCGCGCCGGAGTCACCCCCGAGGACCTCGCCGCGGTCGTGCTGCACCAGGCGAACCTGCGGATCATCGAGCCCCTCGCCGGGAAGATCGGCGCCGTGAACGCCGTCATCGCCCGCGATGTCGTCGAGTCCGGCAACACCTCCGCCGCCAGCATCCCGATGGCCCTGTCCAAGCTCGTCGAACGCGGCGAGATCTCCACCGGCGACCGCGTCCTCCTCTTCGGCTTCGGCGGCAATCTCTCGTACGCGGGTCAGGTCATCCACTGCCCGTGACCTGCGGGTCCTGCGGAGTGTGACGAGGCCAACTCCCCCTCGGCCTGGCCCTTGTGCGCCGTAGACTGTAGACGAAAGACAATTGATACTGGCTTTCAGGCTGCCGTGCCGTCGGCGCACACGCCGCCACTGCCCAGGAGGGGGACCGCGATGTTGTCGACCGGACTGCCGCAGGGGTCCGTGCCGAAGCTCGAACGGCCGGGTCCGCTCAGGGACCGCGTCTACGAGGCCCTGCTCGAACTGATCACGACACGCGCCCTCCAGCCCGGTCAGCACCTGGTCGAGAGTGAACTGGCCGGCCACCTCGGCGTCTCCCGGCAGCCCGTGCGCGAGGCGCTGCAACGGCTCAACACGGAAGGGTGGGTCGATCTGCGGCCCGCCCAGGGCGCGTTCGTGCACGAGCCGACCGAGGCGGAGGCGGACCAACTCCTCACCGTGCGCACGCTGCTGGAGGCCGAGGCCGCGCGGCTCGCGGCGGCCAACACGGGCACCTCCGGCATCGCCGACCTGGAGGCGCTGTGCGCCGAGGGCGAGGCGGCCGTGGCCGCCGACGACGTGGACGCCGCGGTCGCGACGAACGCCCGCTTCCACGCCAAGGTCATGGACCTCGCCGGGAACACGGTCCTTGCCGAACTGGCCGCGCAGGTCGACCGGCGCGTGCGCTGGTACTACACCCCGGTCGCCCGGCAGCGCGGGCAGCAGTCCTGGATCGAGCACCGCGACCTGATCGCCGCGATCGCGGCCCGCGACGAACAGCGCGCGACCGAGGTCATGCGCACCCACACCGAACACACCCGCACGACGTACCACGCCCGCCCGCGTGACCAGTAGTGGTTCGTCGCGTCCGTGCCCTCGCCGGGACGTCGATAGTGTGGCGAGATGGCTGACAGAACCGGCGGCGAGCCGCAGACCGACGGGCGCTCCACCCGCTGGGACGACCACAAGGCGCAGCGACAGCTCGACCTGGTGGACGCGGCGGTGGCCCTCATCGAGGACGAGGGCACGCGCTTCAAACTGCAGCGGCTGGCGGAGCGCGTGGGGCTGCCGCGATCGGTGCTCTACCGCCACTTCAAGGACCGCGCCACGCTGGACGAGTTGATCCGCCGACGGGTGGTGGAGTCGTTCATGCGGGGGATCGAACCCACCCTCACCTTCGACGGGACGATCGAGGAGTCCGTACGGCGCGTGGTGGGCGCACATCTGGACTGGGTGTCCCAACACCCGCGCCTGTACGCCTACATGGGCGTCGGGGAGCACGCGATGGGCGACGGGTCGCTGGTCGCGGACACCAAGGCGGCCATCGCGCTGATGCTCAGCGACCGGTTCGGCGACGTGCTCAAGGCACTGGGGGTGCCCGAGGCGCCGATCCGTTCGGTGGCGATCGGCATCGTGGGCTTCGTGGACACCTCCGTCAACCAGTGGGTGCGCGACGAGCAGCGCGAGCTGTCCGAGGAGGAGCTGCGCGAGATGCTGTGCCGTTCGGTCTGGGCCGTGCTGGACGCGACACTGCGGAACCTGGGCGTGCAACTGTCGCCGCAGCAGCGCGTGGCGGATCTGTAGGCGTTTTCAGCCGGATCGGCGGTGGGCTTGAGCCTTCCGCCCCGGACTGTGCGGGGTCGGCGTGGGTGCCGGCCGCGTGCTCCCCGGGCCTTGTGGGTCTCAGCCGCGTGCCGCCGTCGCCGGGACGGCCTGTGCGGCCCGGTGCAACGACTCGGTGTCCGTGAACTTCACACGCGGACGGCCCTGGGCCTCGCCCGCCGCCCGTTCCGCGCGGTCTATCGCACGCCAGGCGTCCAGACCCAGCGCGTCCACTCCCAACGCGTCCGCCGACGTGCTGACACCGCCGCGCACCGGCTGTGTCAGGCGACCGGCGGCGAAGTCGTCCAGGAGGGACTCGACCGTCTCGTGGGCGCAGGTCTTGTTCGTCCCGATGAAGCCGGTGGGCCCGCGCTTGATCCAGCCCGCGACATAGACGCCCGGCTCGACCCTGCCGCCCTCGTGGGGGACGGTCGCGCTGTCCTCGTCGAAGGGCAGGCCGGGGACGGGCCGGGCGCGGTAGCCGACCGAGCGCAGGACGAGGCCGGTCTCCAGGGCCTGTGTCCCGCCGGTGGGCAGGGCGCGTACGGAGCCGTCCTCGTCCGTGTGCAGCGCGGTGGCGGTGACCTCCAGGGCCCGGACGGAGGTGTCTCCGGTGAGCCGGACGGGACTGGTCAGGAAGCGCAGCACGATACGGCGGCGGCCCCCGGCCGGCGTCCTGGCGGCCAGCCGCGACAGCAGCCGGGTCTTCTCGGTGGCGGCGGGGTCCAGGCCGTCCGGCCAGCCCTCGACGCGGACGTCCACGTCCTCGATGGCGGACAGGGCGAGGAGTTCGGGCACGGTGAAGGCCGCCTGGGCGGGGCCGCGCCGGCCCAGCAGAACGACCTCACGGACCTTGCTGGCGCGGAGCGCGGCGAGCGCGCGGTCGGAGATGTCGGTACGGGCCAGGACGTCGGGGTCGGCGGTGAGGATGCGGGCGACGTCGAGAGCGACGTTCCCGTTGCCGATGACGACGGCCCGCTCGGTGTCCAGGTCGTACGCGTCGTGCGCACGGTCGGGGTGGCCGTTGTACCAGGCGACGAAGTCCGTCGCGGAGGCGCTGCCCCGCAGGTCCTCGCCCTCGATACCGAGGCGCTTGTCGGTCGCGGCGCCCACTGCGTAGATCACCGCGTGGTGCTCGCGCAGGAGATCGGCGTGCGTGAGGTGGGTACCGACCTCGACGCCGAGGCGGTAGCCGAAGCCGGGCTGGGACTCGATGGTCCGGAAGAGCTGGGTGACCTGCTTGGTGTCCTGGTGGTCCGGTGCAACACCGGCCCGCGCGAGACCGTACGGCGTGGGGAGGCGGTCGTGGACCGTGACGCGTACACCGGGATGGCGCAGCAGCTCGTCGGCGGCGAAGAGACCGGCGGGACCCGCGCCGACGACGGCGACGGACAACTCGCCCGCCGGGAGCGCGCGTTGCCGGGGCACGACGTACATGGGTGTGCGGTCGGCGTGCGGGTTCTCCTTGTAGTAGGAGGCGTTCAGTTCCAGGAACGGCAACTCGGGCTCGCCGAGGGCCGTATGGGGCTTGAGCGCGTCCACCGGGCAGGCGGTCGTGCAGGCGCCGCAGTCCACGCAGGTGAGCGGATCGACGTACAGCATCTCGGCCGTCGCGAACCCGGCTTCGCCCGGCGCGGGGTGGATGCAGTTGACCGGACAGGCCAGCACGCAGGAGGCGTCGGCGCAGCAGGATCGGGTGACGACGTACGGCACGGCGGGCTGGTCTCCGTTCGGGGGAAAGGCGAGGCGCGACTGGTGGCGGCTCAGTCGGTGTGCAGGGCGGCGGGCTCACCGCGGAAGCGCGCCGGGCGGCCGTCGATGCGCAGGGCCTTCCACAGGGGCCGGGACACCTTGTTCATCAGGCCGATGTCCTGGGCGAGCATCCGCACGTCGGAGAAGAGGTCGTGGAGCATGCGCTGCCCGGCCTCGGACTTCCAGAAGACGTCCTTGACCACCCAGGCCGGGATGCCGACCTGCGCGGCGGACTTCCGGTCGGGGATCATGATGACGTCGCACAGGGACCGCATGATCAGCGGGAAGAGGACGGACAGGGCGCCGCGGCGGACCTTGCCGAAGCGCGGCACCCGCAGACGCAGGAACTCATGCGCGAAGGAGATGTGCCGGGCCTCCTCGGCGATGTGGATCTGCATGATCCGCTGCGGGAGGGGGTGCACCGGCTCCCCGCTGCGCAGGGCGCCCTTCTGCAGATGGTCGATGGGCTCCTCGCCGGCCAGGATGCCGGTGAAGAACGCCTCGGGGTAGAGCGAACCGGCCAGCGGCAGGATGCGGCTGAGCTGCCGGAACCAGCGCTTGCCGCCCGCGGTGTCCACGCCGGTGCGGTTGACCAGCTCCTGGAACATCTGGGTGTGGTGGGTCTCCTCGGTGATCTCGTGGGTGAGATACCTGAACTCCTGGTCCCGGTTGTCCAGTTGGTAGATGTAGTCGAGGGCTCCGCGCATGAGGAGGTTCTCGAACTGCATGCCGACCTTCGCGATCACCGCCCAGCGCCAGATCCCGATCCGGATGCGGGCTTCGAGCGACTGCTCCTGGTACCAGGGGTGGGCGCCCAGGGCGTCCGCGCTGGTGAGCACCCAGCGCGGGTCGTCGAGGTCCACGGCGAACTCGGGGTCGTCCCACCTGATGTCGACGAAGGCGTTGAAGTTGACGTTCACGGAGCCCTCGGACAGGGTCCGCAGGCGCTCGTCGTAGAGCTTCCTGGTCAGGTGCGCTGTCATCTTCGTCCTCGGTTGTCTGCTCGGCCGCCATGGGGGGGGAGGCGGGTGCGCGGGCCGGTGCGTTGCTGTGCAGTCGTACGGGGCTGGGGGCGGGGTTCTTTTTTGGGGGGCGGGTCGGACGGTCAGGCGACGCGGGGGGCTTCCTGGGCGCCGGCCGCGGTGTCCGTCGCGGGCGTGCGTACGGAGGTCTGCGGCCCCGCCGTGGTGAAGTGCAGCGGGCCGTCCTCGATGGGGGCGTCCCGGAGCATGGCGCGGTCGCGGTAGTAGCTGTTCCACAGTCGCCACGGGGCGCGGGTGCCCTGGCGCGGCATGACCTCGTCGGCGCGGGTGATGTAGCCGGAGGTCAGCGCCTCACCCATGACGGAGGCCGCCGAGCGGTCACCGTCGGAGGCCACCGGGGTGGCCACGTCATGCCCTTCGCGCCGCATGTGCGCGATGAGCCGGGCGGTGTAGTCGGCCGCCAGGTCCGCCTTCAGGGTCCAGGAGGCGTTGGTGTAGCCGATGACGAGGGACATGTTGGGGACGCCCTCCAGCAGGACCGCCTTGTAGAGGACGCGGTCCTTGACGTCCACCGGGCGGCCGTCGACGGTGAGCGCCATGCCGCCCAGGAGGCGGACGTTCAGGCCCGTGGCGGTCACGACGATGTCGGCCTTCAGCTCCTCGCCGGACTTCAGCCGGATGCCGTCGGCGGTGAAGGTGTCGATGTGGCCGGTGGCGATCGACGCCTTCCTGCTCCTGAGCACCTTGAACAGGTCGCCGCCGGGGACGACGCACAGCCGCTGGTCCCAGGGCTTGTACGCCGGGCTGAAGTGGCGCATGTCGACGCCCTTGCCGGCCCGGACCCGGACCAGCCCGAGAAGAATCCTGCGGGCGAGACGGGGGTACTTGCGGCAGAAGACGTAACTCCCGCGCTGCAGCGCGATGTTGCGGGCGCGGGCGATCCTGTGCGTCAGCCGGGCCGGGGCGCGCAGCAGCTGCAGGACCCGGGTGAGCGGGTCGATCTCGGGCAGCCCGAGGACGTACGTGGGGGAGCGCTGCAGCATGGTGACGTGTGCCGCGTCGTCGGCCAACGCGGGCAGCAGGGTGATGGCGGTGGCCCCCGAACCGATGACGACCACGCGCTGCCCGTGGTGGTCGAGATCGGCCGGCCACTGCTGCGGATGGACCAGGGTGCCCCGGTAGTCGGCCTCGCCCGGGAACTGCGGCCGATAGGGGGTGTCGTAGTCGTAGTAGCCGGTCGATCCGATGACGTAGCCCGCGCTGTAGGACTCGCGCGCGCCGGTGCTCTCGTCCTCGACCTCGACGGTCCAGCGGCCGGTGGCGTGCGAGAAGTCTGCGCCGATCGCCCGGCGGCGGAAGCGGATGCGCTCCAGCACACCGTCGTGGGCCGCGGTGTCCTCGACGTACTGCCGGATCTGCGCGCCCTCGGCGAGGATGCGCGCGTCGTGCCAGGGGCGGAACCCGAATCCGAAGGTGTGCATGTCGGAGTCGGAGCGGACACCGGGATACCGGAAGAGGTCCCAGGTGCCACCGACGCGGGCACGGCGTTCCAGGACGACGAGCGACGCGCCCGGGACGGCACGCAGTACGTGGCATGCGGCACTGACACCGGAGATTCCGGCGCCGATGACCAGGACGTCGACGTGCTGCTGCTCCATCGCGAAGGATCCTCACTGACGACTGACGACTGACGGCTACTCAGAAACATGGCTCGACTTCAGCGCGCTCCCCGCAATTTACCTGCGACACCATGTTTCAGATACCCCCGGTAACGTGTCGTAAATCACAGTGGCGACCTCGCGGATGGTCGATTCGCGCCGGTCTGCACCCCATCAGGGGCGCGGGGAACTGCGCGACCAGCCCCGACGCACCCGCAGCCAAAAAACCACCCCCGGGCGGAGCCCGAACTGCCCCGCGAGCCCCCGGCGCACGCTTCTTTGTCCACTCAGTGGAAAAAGTAGGAGGTAATTCCTGCGCAACTTCTTCCCACCCCCGGCAGCCACTGCTACGTTCCCCTCGAAAGACAACGACGGCGGTGCCGATGAGGCGGGGAGGGGCTCGTGAGACGTATGACAGCGCGACCCGGGAACGCCCACCAGGCGCGCCTGCTCAGACTGCTGCGTGACGGCGGCCCCAACTCACGGGCGCAGCTGGGGGATCAGGTCGATCTCTCCCGGTCGAAACTGGCCGTGGAGGTCGAACGGCTCCTGGAGACCGGCCTCGTGGTGGCCGACGGACTCGCCGCCTCCCGCGGCGGCCGCAGGTCCCACAACATCCGGCTCGCTCCGGCGCTGCGTTTCCTGGGCGTCGACATCGGGGCCACGTCGATAGACGTCGCCGTCACCAACGCGGAGCTGGAGGTGCTGGGACACATCAACCAGCCCATGGACGTACGCGAGGGCCCGGTCGCGGTCTTCGAGCAGGTCCTGTCCATGGCGGCGAAGTTGAAGGCATCGGGACTCGCCGAGGGGTTCGACGGCGCCGGCATCGGGGTACCCGGTCCGGTTCGCTTCCCCGAGGGTGTCCCGGTCGCCCCGCCGATCATGCCGGGCTGGGACGGATTCCCCGTCCGCGAGGCGCTGAGTCAGGACCTCGGCTGCCCCGTCATGGTCGACAACGATGTGAACCTGATGGCGATGGGGGAGCAGCACGCGGGCGTGGCCCGCTCCGTGGGCGACTTCCTCTGCGTCAAGATCGGTACCGGTATCGGCTGCGGGATCGTCGTCGGCGGAGAGGTCTACCGCGGTACGACGGGCAGCGCGGGCGACATCGGCCACATCCAGGCCGTACCGGACGGCCGCCCGTGCGCGTGCGGCAACCGGGGCTGCCTGGAGGCCCACTTCAGCGGAGCGGCCCTGGCCCGCGACGCCACGGACGCTGCCCACCAGGGACTTTCCCAGGAACTCGCGGCACGACTGGAGGCGGCGGGCGCCCTGAGCGCCATCGACGTCGCCGCCGCCGCTGCCGCGGGGGACGCCACCGCGCTCGATCTGATCCGCGAGGGCGGTACCCGCACCGGCCAGGTCATCGCCGGACTCGTCAGCTTCTTCAACCCGGGCCTGGTGGTCATCGGCGGCGGAGTGACCGGCCTCGGCCACACCCTGCTCGCCGCGATCCGCACCCAGGTCTACCGCCAGTCGCTGCCTCTCGCGACCGGCAATCTGCCCATCGTCCTGGGGGAGTTGGGCCCCACCGCCGGAGTCATCGGCGCGGCCCGCCTCATCAGCGACCACCTGTTCTCACCCGCGTAACACCCGCTTCCAGAGCCGCACACACGCCACTTCTCCCTGAGCCGACCCCGGAACCAGCAGCCAGTCACCAGTAAGCGTCTCTCCCAGAGCCGCACTCTTCCCGAGCCGCATTCCTTCCGAGCCGCCACCCACCTGGCTTCGCCCTGCCTCACTCCGCCCTGCCCTGAAACCGGCCCACATGCCGAGGGGAACCGTCATGGCACCAGAACCACCCCTTCTCACGATGTCCGGCATCACCAAGTCGTTCCCCGGTGTCCGGGCCCTCGACGGCGTCGACCTCGACGTCCTGACCGGCGAAGTGCACTGCCTGCTCGGCCAGAACGGCGCCGGAAAGTCCACGCTCATCAAGGTCCTGGCCGGCGCCCACCAGCCGGACGACGGCGCCATCGGCTGGCGCGGCGAGCAGGTCACCCTGCGCTCGCCGATCGCCGCCATGCGCCTGGGCATCGCCACCATCTACCAGGAACTCGACCTGGTGGAGGGCCTGTCGGTGGCCGAGAACGTCTACCTCGGCCATGAACCGACCTCCGCCGGATTCGTCGTACGCGGCAAGGACGCACGGGCCTCAACTGCCGCGCTCCTCAAGCGACTCGGTCACCCCGAGATCGATCCGGGGCGGCTCGTCGGTGAACTGTCCGCCGCCCACCAGCAGATCGTCTCCATGGCCCGGGCGCTCTCCCACGACGTACGCCTCATCGTGATGGACGAACCGTCCGCGGCCCTGGACCCGGACGAGGTCGACAACCTCTTCCGCATCGTCGGGGACCTCACCGCCGAGGGCGTCGCCGTCGTCTACATCTCGCACCGCCTGGAGGAGATCCGCCGCATCGGCGACCGGGTCACCGTCCTCAAGGACGGCCGCGCGGTGGCGAACGGCCTGCCCGCGAAGTCGACGCCGACCCGTGAGGTCGTCGCGCTGATGACCGGCCGGAACGTCGAGTACGTCTTCCCGCCGCGCCCGGGGCACCAGGACCTGCCCGAGCCGGTGCTTGAGGTCCAAGGTCTCTCGCGTCAGGGCGAGTTCGAGTCGCTCGACCTCACCCTGCGCCCCGGCGAGATCGTCGGCCTCGCGGGACTCGTCGGCTCCGGCCGCTCCGAGATCCTGGAGACCATCTACGGCGCCCGTAAGCCCAGCACCGGACAAGTACGGGTGCAGGGAAAGCAGTTGAAGCCCGGCAGCGTCCGGGCCGCCGTCGCCGCAGGACTCGGCCTCGCCCCCGAGGAACGCAAGGCGCAGGCCCTGCTGATGCTGGAGTCCGTCACCCGGAACGTCTCCGTGTCCTCCATGTCCCGGTTCTCGTACGGGGGTTGGCTGGACCGGACCGCCGAACGGGACGCGGCGCGCAAGGCGACCCGCGAACTGTCGCTGCGCCCGGACAACCCGTCCGCCCTGATCCGCACCCTCTCCGGCGGCAACCAGCAGAAGGCGGTCCTCGCCCGCTGGCTGCTGCGCGGCTGCCGGGTGCTGCTGCTCGACGAACCCACCCGCGGCGTCGACGTCGGCGCCCGCGCCGAGCTGTACGCCGTCATCCGCCGCCTCGCCGACGAAGGCCTGGCCGTGCTCATGGTCTCCAGTGAAGTACCCGAGGTCCTCGGCCTCGCCGACCGCGTCCTGGTGCTCCGAGAGGGCCGGGTCATCCACCGGGCGCCCGCCCAGGAGCTCGACGAACACCGCGTACTCGACCTCGTCATGGAAGGAAGCCCGGCGTCATGACGCAGCCCGTGTCCCCGCCCCGGGACGACACCCCGAAGCTGTCATCGCAGGCGGAGCGCAGCCCCTGGCGGGCGGTCGTGGCCCGCGCCGACGTCCGCACCCTGTCACTGCTCGGCGTGCTCGCCGCCCTGATCCTCATCGGAGGCATCACCAAGCCCGACGAGTTCCTCGACACCCGCAACCTCCAACTCGTCCTCACCCAGGCCTCGGTGATCGGTGTCGTCACCGTCGGGATGACCTTCGTCATCATCTCCGGCGGCATCGACCTGTCCGTCGGCGCGATCGTGGCCCTCGCCTCGGTCTGGGCGACCACCGTCGCCACCCAGGACTTCGGCTTCATGGGGGTCCTCTTCACGGCGGTGCTCGTCGGTGTCGGCTGCGGCCTCGTGAACGGGGTGCTGATCGCGTACGGCGCCATGGTCCCGTTCATCGCGACCCTCGCCATGCTCGCCTCGGCCCGCGGCCTCGCCCTGCAGATCACCGACGGCAACACCCAGGTCGTCACCATCGACGGCATCCTCGACCTCGGCGAGCGGGACTCCTACATCCTCGGTGTCCCGCCGCTGGTCCTGATGTTCGCGGTCGTGACGATCATCGGCTGGCTCGTGCTCAACCGCACCACCTTCGGCCGGCGCACGGTGGCCGTCGGCGGCAACGCGGAGGCGACCCGCCTCGCCGGTATCGACGTACGCCGCCAGCGCCTCTACCTCTACCTGCTCTCCGGACTGTGCTGCGGCATCGCGGCCTTCATGCTGATCATCCTGTCCGGCTCGGGCCAGAACACCAACGGCA
Source organism: Streptomyces sp. NPDC102514 (assembly GCF_055584525.1). Taxonomy (NCBI): domain Bacteria; kingdom Bacillati; phylum Actinomycetota; class Actinomycetes; order Kitasatosporales; family Streptomycetaceae; genus Streptomyces; species Streptomyces sp. NPDC102514. The sequence goes on along the minus strand of NZ_JBVJLW010000002.1, from coordinate 568,772 downwards.
ACCTGTACGAGCTCGACGCGATCGCCGCCGCGATCATCGGCGGCACCCTGCTCACGGGGGGACGCGGCACCATCGTCGGCTCGGTGCTCGGGGTGCTGATCTTCACCACGATCACGAACATCTTCGCTCTGAACAACCTGCAGAGCGACGTCCAGCAGATCGCCAAGGGCGCGATCATCGTCGCCGCCGTACTCGTCCAGCGCCGCACCGCGAACACCACGTAGAGCCGCAGGTGAAGCAGCACACCAAGCAGTACGTGCAGCAGCACACGAAGCACTCCGCACAGCACCGCCCTGCACGACCCGAGGGACTCGCCTTGAGGAAAGGGACCACCGCCATGCCAGAGCTCACGAGCCGCAGAGGACTGCTCTTCGGCACCGCCGCCGTCTCGGCCGGTGTCCTCCTCGCCGGTTGCACCAGCAACGACTCCGACGACGAGCCGGCCTCCAACGACCAGCCCGCCGCCGACGACAAGAAGGGCAAGCAGGTCACCATCGGCTTCGCCGGCCCGCAGGCCGACCACGGCTGGCTCAACGCGATCAACGACAACGCGAAGAGCCGCGCCAAGAAGTACGAGGACGTGACGCTGGAGATCACCGAGGGCTCCAACGACACCGCGGCCCAGATCGGCCAGATAGAGACGCTGATCAACAAGAAGGTCGACGTCCTGGTCATCCTGCCCGCCGACGGCAAGGCCCTCACCCAGGTCGGCCTCAAGGCCATGCGGGCCGGCATCCCGGTGGTCAACCTCGACCGCATTTTCAACTCCCCGCAGGCGTACCGCAGTTACATCGGCGGCGACAACTTCGGCATGGGTCTCAACGCCGGTCACTACATCGGCGAGAAGCTCAAGGACAAGAAGAACGCCAAGGTCATCGAGCTGGCAGGACTCGACAACCTGGAACTCACCAAGCAGCGCACGGCCGGCTTCGACGCGGCCCTCAAGAACTACCCGAACATCAAGAAGGTGGCCCGCCAGGCCGCCGAGTTCACCGTCGAGTCGGGACAGGCCAAGATGTCCCAGCTGCTGCAGGCCCAGTCGAGCTTCGACGCGCTGTGGAACCACGACGACGACCAGGGCGTCGGCGCCCTGCGCGCCATCGAGCAGGCCGGCCGCGACGACTTCCTGATGGTCGGCGGAGCGGGCGCGCTGTCCGCCATGCAGGCCATCGAGTCGGACAACAGCGTCCTCAAGGCCACCGTCCTGTACCCGCCCACCATGGCCGCGTCCGCGATCGACCTCGCCCGCGCGCTCGGCCAGGGCAAGGGCATCAGCGGCCTCGCGGAGTTCGAGATCCCCTCGTCCCTGACGCTCTACTCGGCGGTCGTGGACAAGGAGAACGTCAAGACGTACCTGCCCACGGGGTTCAAGTAGAGCCCGGCCTCGTCGAGGGCGCCCGCCAGGGGCGCCCTCGAGGGGCGCGGGGAACTGCGCGACCTGCCATGACGAACCCGCAGGTCCCCACCCGCCGTAACCCGCGGAGCGCTCCGTACACCCCCACCGCGCCATGACGAAGAGGAGGACCTCCCGATGGGACAGCCGCAGCAGCCTGACGAGGAACAGGCCGGGGCGCAAGCCGGGGCACAGACGGGCAGACCCCCGCTGGGCGTCGGCATGGTCGGATACGCGTTCATGGGCGCCGCCCACTCCCAGGGCTGGCGTACCGCGGACCGCGTCTTCGAGCTACCGCTCCGACCCGTCCTCGCCGCCGTCTGCGGCCGTGACGCGACAGCCGTGAGAACGGCGGCCGACCGGCTCGGCTGGGCCGCCGCCGAGACCGACTGGCGCGCCCTGATCGCCCGCGACGACGTCGACCTCGTGGACATCTGCACCCCCGGCGACAGCCACGCCGAGATCGCCATCGCCGCGCTCGCGGCGGGCAAGCACGTGCTGTGCGAGAAGCCCCTCGCCAACACGGTCGAGGAGGCCGAGGCGATGACCGCGGCCGCCGAGGCCGCCGAGGCGCGCGGCCAGGTCGCGATGGTCGGCTTCAACTACCGCCGGGTGCCCGCTACGGCGCTGGCCAGGAAGATGGTCGCCGAGGGCCGCATCGGCGCACTGCGGCACGTACGGGTGACGTACCTTCAGGACTGGCTGGTGGACCGGGAGTTCCCGCTGACCTGGCGGCTGCGCAAGGAGACCGCGGGCTCGGGCGCGCTCGGCGACCTGGGCGCCCACATCGTCGACCTCGCGCAGTACCTGGCGGGCGAGCCGGTGACCGGGGTGTCCGCGCTCACCGAGACGTTCGTACGGGAGCGGCCACTGCTCTCCGGGGCGTCCAGCGGCCTCTCGGCGGCCGGCGGGGGCGAACTCGGGCCCGTCACGGTCGACGACGCCGCCCTGTTCACCGGACGGTTCGCCTCCGGAGCCCTCGCGTCCTTCGAGGCCACCCGGTTCGCGACCGGCCGCAAGAACTCCCTGCGCATCGAACTCAACGGCGAGAAGGGCTCGTTGGCCTTCGACCTGGAACGCCTCAACGAACTCCAGTACCACGACGGCACGGAGCCCGCCACGCACGCGGGCTTCCGCCGCATCCTCGTCACCGAACCCGACCACCCGTACCTGGAGGCCTGGTGGCCGCCGGGCCACGGGCTGGGCTACGAGCACACCTTCGTGCACCAGGCCCGCGACCTGGTCCACGCGATCGCGGGGGGCGGCCGGCCACTGCCGTCCTTCGCCGACGGGCTGCAGGTGCAGCGCGTGCTCGCGGCGGTCGAGGAGAGCGCCGAGAAGAACTCCGTCTTCACCCCCATAGCCAGCTGAGGAGGGCAAGTCCCGATGCCGCGCACCTTCACGCTCTTCACCGGCCAGTGGGCCGACCTGCCGCTCGAAGAGGTCTGCCGCCTCGCCCGCGACTTCGGTTACGACGGCCTCGAACTCGCCTGTTGGGGCGACCACTTCGAGGTCGACAAGGCTCTCGCGGACCCCGGATACCTGGACTCGCGGCGGGAACTGCTCGACAAGTACGGCCTCAAGTGCTGGGCCATCTCCAACCACCTGGTCGGCCAGGCCGTCTGCGACGCCATCATCGACGAACGCCACCAGGCGATCCTGCCCGCCCGCATCTGGGGCGACGGCGAGGCCGAGGGCGTACGGCAGCGGGCGGCGGCCGAGATCGCCGACACCGCGCGGGCCGCCGCGGCCTTCGGCGTCGACACCGTCATCGGCTTCACCGGCTCCGCGATCTGGCACCTGGTCGCGATGTTCCCGCCGGCCCCCGAGTCGATGATCCAGCGCGGCTACGAGGACTTCGCCGACCGCTGGAACCCCATCCTCGACGTCTTCGACAACGAGGGCGTGCGGTTCGCCCACGAGGTCCACCCCAGCGAGATCGCGTACGACTACTGGACGACCAAGGAGGCGCTCAAGGCGGTCGACCACCGGCCGGCCTTCGGGCTGAACTTCGACCCGTCGCACTTCGTCTGGCAGGACCTCGACCCGGTCGGCTTCCTCTACGACTTCCGCGACCGGATCTACCACGTCGACTGCAAGGAGGCGCGCAAGCGCCTCGACGGCCGCAACGGCCGCCTCGGCTCGCACCTCCCGTGGGGCGATCCCCGCCGCGGCTGGGACTTCGTGTCCGCGGGCCACGGCGACGTGCCGTGGGAGGACGTGTTCCGGATGCTGCGCTCCATCGACTACACGGGACCGATCTCGGTCGAGTGGGAGGACGCGGGCATGGACCGCCTCCAGGGCGCCCCCGAGGCACTCACCCGGCTGAAGGCCTTCGACTTCGACCCGCCCACCGCGTCCTTCGACGCGGCATTCGGCGGCAACGACTAGCCACCCCCCTCGCAGAGTTCTCTCCGGGGTGACGGCGCACCCCGGCGTATCGCACCCGCATGTACCACCAGCCCCATTCTGGAGGCACCCGTGCACGCGAACGACCCCACCAGCACCAATAGAACCGACAGCCACAGAGCCGAGAGTCACAGAGCCGACAGCCATGGCTCCGACAGTCGCCGAGGCCGCCCGAAGATACGGGTCCGCAAGGCGCTGGCCCTGCTCACCGGCGCACTCCTCGCCGGTGCCTCACTCACCCTCGCCACACCCCCGGCGGGCGCGGCCACCGCGGACCCGGGCGCGGCGCCCGCCGCGCCGGTCGCCGCGGAGGACTTCCAGCAGGTCACCCTCGCCAAGGGCGAGCCCGAGACCGGCGAGCCCATGTCGCTCGCCGTCCTCCCGGACCGCTCGGTGCTGCACACCTCGCGCGACGGCGAGCTGCGGATCACCGACAGCGCGGGCAACACCCGCCTGGCCGGCAAGCTCGACGTCTACTCGCACGACGAGGAAGGCCTGCAGGGCGTCGGCATCGACCCCGGCTTCGCCGACAACCGCTTCATCTACCTCTACTACGCCCCGCCGCTCGACACCCCGGCGGGCGACGCCCCCGAGACGGGCACCGCGGCCGACTTCGCGCCCTTCGACGGCGTCAACCGCCTCTCGCGCTTCGTCCTGAACGCCGACGGCACCCTCGACAACGCCAGCGAGAAGAAGGTCCTCGACGTCCCCGCGACCCGCGGCATCTGCTGCCACGTCGGCGGCGACATCGACTTCGACGCGGACGGCAACCTCTACCTGTCGACCGGCGACGACTCCAACCCGTTCCAGTCGGACGGCTACGCGCCCATCGACGAGCGCGCCGACCGCAACCCCGTCTTCGACGCCCAGCGCACCTCCGGCAACACCAACGACCTGCGCGGCAAGATCCTGCGCGTCAAGGTGAACGCCGACGGCTCGTACGGCATCCCTGACGGCAACCTCTTCGCGCCCGGCACGGACAAGACGCGGCCCGAGATCTACGCGATGGGCTTCCGCAACCCGTTCCGCTTCAGCGTCGACAAGAAGACCGGCATCCTCTACGTCGGTGACTACGGCCCGGACGCCGGTGCCGCGGACCCCGCGCGCGGCCCCGCAGGACAGGTCGAGTTCGCCCGCGTGACCGAGCCCGGCAACTTCGGCTGGCCGTACTGCACCGGCGACAACGACGCCTACGTCGACTACGACTTCGCCACGAAGACCTCGGGTGCCGCCTTCGACTGCGCCGCGCCCAAGAACACCTCGCCGAACAACACCGGTCTCACCGACCTGCCGCCGGCCCAGGCCGCCTGGATCCCCTACGACGGCGGTTCCGTGCCCGAGTTCGGCACCGGCTCCGAGTCCCCGATGGGCGGACCGGTCTACCACTTCGACCCCTCCCTCGACTCGCCGGTCAAGTTCCCCGAGGCGTACGACGGCGACTTCTTCGCCGGTGAGTTCGGCCGCCGCTGGATCAAGCGGATCTCGTCGGACGGCGACGGCACCGTGCAGTCCATCAACGACGTGCCGTGGACCGGCACCCAGGTCATGGACATGGCCTTCGGCCCGGACGGCGCGCTCTACGTCCTCGACTACGGCGTGTCCTGGTTCGGCGGCGACGAGAACTCCGCCCTGTACCGCATCGAGAACGCCACCGACGGCCACTCGCCCGTCGCCCAGGCCACGGCCGACAAACAGTCCGGACAGGCGCCTTTGAAGGTCACGTTCTCCTCGGCCGGCTCCACGGACGCCGACGGCGACACCCTCACGTACAGCTGGGACTTCGGCGACGGCGGCACATCCACCTCGGCCAACCCGACGTACAAGTACAAGACGAACGGCACCTACACCGCGACCCTGACGGCGAAGGACCCCGACGGCCGCACCGGCAGCTCCAGCGTGCAGATCGTCGTCGGCAACACCGCGCCCAAGGTGACGCTCCAACTCCCCGAGGACGGCCAGCTGTTCGCCTTCGGTGACGCGGTGCCCTTCAAGGTGAAGGTGACCGACCCGGAGGACGGCACCATCGACTGTGCCAAGGTGAAGGTCACCTTCGTCCTCGGCCACGACAGCCACGGCCACCCGGTGACCTCGGCGAACGGCTGCTCCGGCACCATCCAGACCAGCGCCGACGGCGGCCACGACGAGGACGCCAACATCTTCGGTGTCTTCGACGCGGAGTACACCGACGGCGGAGGCGGCGGCCAGCAGGCGCTCACCACCCACGACCAGTCCGTCGTCCAGCCCAAGCACCGCCAGGCCGAGCACTTCGGCACGTCCGAGGGCGTGACCGTCACGGCCAGGACCGGCGCACACGGCGGCAAGACCGTCGGTGACATCAACAACAAGGACTGGATCTCCTTCGAGCCGTACGTCCTGAGCAACGCCACGAAGCTCACGGCACGCGTCTCCTCCGCGGGCACGGGCGGCAAACTCGAAGTCCGCGCGGGCTCGCCCACCGGACGCCTCCTGGGCAGCGCGACCGTCCCGGTGACCGGCGGCTGGGAGACCTTCCAGGACGTCACCGCCTCCCTGTCCAAGGCACCGCGCGGCACGACCACGCTCTACCTCGTCTTCAAGGGGCGTGGCACCGGGGCCCTGTACGACGTGGACGACTTCACCTTCACGACCCGCTGACCGCCGATCCGCTGATTCGCTGAGGGAGGTCTTTCATGCGAGCAACTGGCCGTACCGTGACCGCGGTGGTCGGCGCCGCCCTGCTCATCGGGTGTGTGTCGGGCCCGGCGGCGTCGAAGGGACCGAACGGGCCGAAGGGGCACTCGGCCGGCGACCGGGTCCTGGTGTTCTCCGAGACCGCCGGGTTCCGGCACGACTCCATCCCCGAGGGCATCGCCGCGGTGAAGGCCCTCGGAGCCGAACACGGCTTCGCGGTCGACGCCACCGAGGACTCGCGCGCCTTCTCCGCGCGAAACCTCGCCCGGTACGACGCCGTGGTGTTCCTCTCCACGACCGGGGACGTCCTCACCGACGGACAGCAGAAGGCGTTCGAGCGGTACATCGGGCAAGGCGGCGGTTACGTGGGCATCCACGCCGCCGCCGACACCGAGTACGACTGGGAGTTCTACGGCGGCCTCGCCGGCGCCTGGTTCCAGTCGCACCCGGCGATCCAGCCCGCCCGCGTCGAGGTCGAGGACCGGGCCCACCCGGCCACCTCGCACCTCGGGGAGTCCTGGAACCGCACGGACGAGTGGTACAACTACCGCTCCAACCCGCGCGACCGGGCCCATGTACTGGCCTCGCTCGACGAGTCGTCGTACACCGGCGGCACGATGAGCGGCGACCATCCGATCGCCTGGTGCCAGGAGTACCGGGGCGGCCGTTCCTTCTACACGGGCAGCGGCCACACCAAGGAGTCGTACGCCGATCCCGCCTTCCGGCAGCATCTGCTGGGCGGCATCCGCTGGGCCGTCGGCGACACCCAGGCCGACTGCCGTCCGGAGAAGGGCTACACGCCCCTCTTCGACGGGAGTGCCGAGTCGCTGGCCGACTGGAAGCAGGCGGGACCTGGTGCGTTCTCGCTCTCGGACGACGGGACACTCACGTCGTCCGGCGGCCTGGGCATGCTCTGGTACGGCGCCTCGGAGTTCACCTCGTACTCGCTGAAACTCGACTGGAGGATGGCGAGTTCCTCCGGTGACGACAACTCCGGTGTCTTCGTGGGCTTCCCGGCCTCCGACGACCCGTGGTCGGCCGTCGACAACGGGTACGAGATCCAGATCGACGCGACCGACGCCCCCGACCGCACCACCGGGGCCGTGTACAGCTTCCAGTCCGCCGACATCAAGAAGCGCGACCGTGCGCTGAACCCGCCGGGGGAGTGGAACACGTACGAGATCCGCGTGGAGGGCGAACGACTCCGCGTCTGGCTCAACGGCGTGAAGATCAACGACTACACCAACACCGATCCGGCGCGGAGCCTGCGGGACGGTCATGTCGGCATCCAGAACCACGGTGCCGACGACCGGGTGTCCTTCCGCGACGTCCGGATCAAGCAACTGCCGGTGCGATCGGTGCGAACCGCCGCACAGGGCGATTGAGCGGCGGCGGGCGGGGGACGCCGGACCCCCGCCCGCCGTCTTGACCTCTCCACCTCCACCCTCCGGCACCGGCTTTTCCGCGTTGCGTTCGCGCCGAGTTCGCGTTTGAGAGGGAGGCTGCCCATGTCCGCCGAACCGTCTGTTTCCCCTTCTCGGGTCGGAGTGTGGCTGATCGGAGCGCGAGGCTCCGTCGCCACGACCGCCGTCGCGGGCTGCGCGGCCGTCACGGCCGGGCTCCATCCACCGACCGGCATGGTGACCGAGACCGGCGCCTTCCACGAGGCCGGCCTGCCCTCCCTGCCCTCGCTCGTCTTCGGCGGCCACGACGTCGTCGACTGCCCACTCCCGAAAAGGGCCGAGTCCCTCGCCGCGGGCGGTGTCCTGCCCCACGACCTCCCGTCCGCCGTCGGTGCCGAACTGGCCGCCGCCGACCGGGAGATCAGGATCGGCGGCCCTCTCCCCGGCGACACCCGGACCGAGGACGAACTGATCGAGGCCCTCGCCCAGGACATCCGCGACTTCGCCCACCGGAGCGGCGTCGCCAGAACCGTCGTCGTCAACGTGTCCTCCACGGAACCCGTCCCCGAGGGCGACGCCCTCCCCGCCAGCTCCCTGTACGCCGCCGCCGCACTGCGGGCCGGCTGCCCGTACGTCAACTTCACACCGTCCGCAGGCCTGCACCACCCGCGCCTCGCACCGGCGGCGGCCTCGTCCGGACTGCCGTACGCCGGCCGCGACGGCAAGACCGGCCAGACCCTGCTGCGGTCGGTCCTCGGCCCGATGTTCGCGCAGCGCGCGCTCGCCGTCCGTGCCTGGTCCGGTACGAACCTGCTGGGCGGCGGTGACGGCGCGGCCCTCGCCGACCCGGCCGCCGCAGCCGCCAAGAACGCCGGCAAGGAACGCGTCCTCGCCGACACCCTCGGCACGGTCCCCGAGGGCGAGACCCACATCGACGACGTACCGTCCCTCGGCGACTGGAAGACCGCCTGGGACCACATCGCCTTCGACGGCTTCCTCGGCACCCGGATGGTCCTCCAGACGACCTGGCAGGGCTGCGACTCCTCCCTCGCCGCCCCCCTGATCCTGGACCTGGCCCGCCTGGTCGCCCGCGCCCACGAGCTGGGCGTCTCGGGCCCGGTCGCCGAACTCGGCTTCTACTTCAAGGACCCGGTGGGGGAGGGCCCCGCGTCCCTGGGCGAGCAGTACGCCCACCTCATCGGCTTCGCCGACCGCCTGCGCGAACTCGCGCAACCGCCGGGGCGGGGGGTTCCCGCGGCGGACCACGCGAACCCGGACGGCACGACCCCGCAAGGGACAGCGGGGGAGCCCCGATGACCGGCTTGCGCGGGCTGATACGACCCGGACGGGGTGCGGGACCCGGGGCCAGTGGTGGGCCCGGGGCACGTGGCGCGTCCGGGGCGGGGGGTGGGTCCGGATGGCGGGAGCGGCTCGGGTGGCCCGCCGGGCAGGGGACACCGAACGGCTCCGGTCCCGGAACACCACGACGGCCCGAAGCCGTCGCTGTCGCCGTCGCGGGGGCACCGCGGCAGCCCGACGCCGAGCCGACCGCGACCGCGACTGCTACTGCGACTGCTGCGCCGAAGACAGGGCCGGCTGGGCAGTCGCCGATACCGGGGCAGCGGCCAAGGCCTGGTCCGCGCCCGGCGGGTTCGGGACTGCGCGCCTGGGTGGAACTCCTGCGCCTGCCCGCCCTGTTCACCGTCCCCGGCGACGCGCTCGCGGGCGCCGCCGCAGCGGGGGTCCGCCCGAACCCCCGAACCCTGCTCGCCATCGGTTCCTCCCTCTGCCTGTACGAAGCCGGTATGGCTCTCAACGACTGGGCCGACCGCGCCGAGGACGCCGTCGACCGCCCGCACCGCCCGCTGCCCTCCGGCCGGGTGAAGCCGGCCGCCGCCCTCGCGGCAGCCGGGGGCCTGACCCTGGCGGGCCTGGCCCTCGCGTCCCGCGCGGGCCGCCGACCGCTCGCGGTCGCCGGCGCCCTGGCGGCCACGGTCTGGTCGTACGACCTGGTCCTCAAACGCACGCCCGCGGGCCCCGTGGCGATGGCCGCGGCCCGGGGCCTGGACCTCCTCCTCGGCGGGGTGGCCTCGGGCGGCGACACCCGCAAGGCGGTGCCGTCCGCCCTGACCCTGGCCACCCACACCCTGGCCGTTACCACGGTCTCCCGGCACGAGACCCAGGGCGGCTCCGCCTGGGCCCCGCTGACCGCCCTGGCCACGACGACAGCCCTGACCTGGTCCCTGACACGCGACAACCGGACGAACGCCGACCTGTCCCGCGATGACCTGTCACGCGCCGACCGCACGCGCGCCGCCCTGACGCGTGACGACCTGACACGTGACGACCGGAGGGGCGCCACCCGTACGAACGCCACCCGTACCGGCGGCCGGCTGCTGGAGCACGCCCCGCCGGGCGCTCCCAGCCTCAGGCACCCCCCTCCTCCCAGGTCCAGGGGAGTCACCCTGAACATCGCCACCTTGAGCGGAGCACTCACCACCCTCTACGCCGTGACCTCCGCCCGCCCCCTCCTCCATGCCGCCCTCAACCCGTCGCCCCCACTGACACAGAGGGCCGTCGGCGGCGGAATCCGCGCCATGATCCCGCTCCAGGCGGCCCTCGCCGCCCGTTCCGGAGCCCCCGTCACGGCCCTGCTGACGGCAGCCCTCGCCCCGGCCGCCCGCAGGTTCAGCCGAAAGGTGAGCGTGACATGACCCCTCCGCCGAGCCCTCTGCCGAGCCCTGCCCCCGCCGCCCGGCCGACCTCCCACCCCCTCCGCTTCTCCTACGGCACCAACGGTCTGACCGACCTGCGCCTGGACGACGCCCTCTCCCTTCTCGCCGACCTCGGTTACGACGGCGTGGGACTGACCCTCGACCACATGCACCTCGACCCGTTCGCTCCCGGCCTCGCCGCCCGCACCCACGGGATCGCCCGCAGGCTGGACGAACTGGGCCTGGGCGTCACCCTGGAGACCGGCGCCCGCTACGTGCTCGACCCCAGGCGCAAGCACGGCCCGTCCCTGCTCGACCCGGACCCGGACGAGCGGGCCCGGCGCGTCGACCTCCTCGTCCGTGCCGTCCGGATCGCGGGCGACCTCGGCGCCCACGCGGTGCACTGCTTCAGCGGCGTCCTCCCGAAGGAGGAGTCCGGAGCGGTCGCCGAGGACACCGCCTGGAAGCGTCTCGCCGAAGCACTCACCCCCGTCCTCGACGTGGCCACCGACGCCGGAATCCCCCTGGCCGTCGAACCCGAACCCGGTCACCTCCTCGCCACCCTCGACGACTTCCACCGTCTGCGCACCACACTCGGCAGCCCCGACGCCCTCGGACTCACCCTCGACATCGGCCACTGCCAGTGCCTCGAACCGCAGTCACCCGCCGACTGCGTACGCGCCGCCGCGCCCTGGCTGAAGCACGTCCAGATCGAGGACATGCGCCGCAGCGTCCACGAACACCTCCCCTTCGGCGACGGCGAGATCGACTTCCCGCCCGTACTCGAAGCCCTCGCCGCCGTGGGCTACCAGGGCCTGGTCTCCGTCGAACTGCCCCGCCACTCCCACGCCGGCCCTCATTTCGCCCAGCAGTCCCTCCCGTTCCTCCGGCACGCGGCCTCGTCCTTCGTCCCCCAGGGCCTCCCTGACCACCCCCGGCCGGCCGCCGAAGGCGTCCTTGAAGGGAGAACCTCGTGAACGACCTCCACGACGCCCCCGGTGCCGCCCGCACCCCCTTCCCGGCGGAGACCCCGCCCGCCCTCACCACGCTGCACGCCCGCCTGAACTCCGTCCTCGGCGGCGCCGCCCGGGCCTGGCTCGACCAGGCCCTCGACGAGGCTGCCGCCCACCCGGGCACCCACGGCCCCATCTCCGTATGGGAGTTGCGCATCGCCGAGGCGGGCCGGCGCTGCGGACCCGAGTACGCGGAGGCGGCCCGCGTGCTCCTCCTGTACGCGGCCCGAGCCGACGCCCCCACACTCGCCCGCGTCTACCGCCAGGGCACCGCCGACGAACGCCGGGCCGTCCTGGAGGCACTGCCTCACCTGGTGACCGGACCCGAGGGCCTGCCGGTCGTCGAGGACGCCCTGCGCACCAACGACACCCGGCTGGTGGCCGCAGCCGTCGGCCCGTACGCCGCCCGGCACCTGGACGCCCACAACTGGCGGCACGCCGTCCTGAAGTGCCTGTTCACCGGGGTGCCCGTGGACGCCGTTGCCGACCTCCCCGACCGGGCCCGCGACGACGCCGAACTCGCCCGCATGCTCGGCGACTACGCCGCAGAACGCACCGCCGCCGACCGTCCCGTCCCCCACGACCTGCACCGCGTCCTGGCCCTCACCGGGCACCCGGCCACCCCCACCGGAACCGACACACCGGGGGACCCGACCACCCCCGACGGTGTGCGCGGCACCGAAGGCAAGGAGTCCTGATGCGCATCTTCGACCCCCACATCCACATGACGTCACGGACCACCGACGACTACGAGGCCATGCACGACGCCGGCGTCCGTGCCGTCGTCGAACCCGCCTTCTGGCTGGGGCAGCCGCGCACCTCACCCGCCTCCTTCTTCGACTACTTCGACGCCCTCCTCGGCTGGGAGCCCTTCCGTGCGGCCCAGTACGGCATCGCCCACCACTGCACCATCGCCCTGAACCCCAAGGAGGCCAACGACCCGCGCTGCATGCCCGTCCTCGACGAACTGCCCCGCTATCTCGTCAAGGACCACGTGGTGGCCGTCGGCGAGATCGGCTACGACTCGATGACGCCCGCCGAGGACACCGCGCTGGCCGCACAGCTCCAGCTCGCCGCCGAGTACGCGCTGCCCGCGCTGGTCCACACGCCCCACCGCGACAAGCTGGCGGGCCTGCGCCGCACCCTCGACGTGGTCCGGGAGTCCGCACTGCCCATGGACCACGTCCTGATCGACCACCTCAACGAGACGACGGTCAAGGAGGCCAAGGACGGCGGCTGCTGGCTCGGCTTCTCGGTCTATCCGGACACCAAGATGGACGAGGAGCGGATGGTCGCGGTCCTGCAGGAGTACGGACCGGAGAAGGTGCTGGTCAACTCCGCGGCCGACTGGGGCAAGAGCGATCCCCTGAAGACCCGCAAGGTCGCCGACGCCCTGCTGAAGGCCGGGTTCACCGAGGACGACGTCGACCAGGTGCTGTGGCGCAACCCCGTCGCCTTCTACGGCCTCAGCGGGCGCCTCGATCTCGACATCGCCGGCACGGACGCCACCCACGAAGGCAACTCCATCCTCCGAGGAGTCCCGAAATCCACCCCGGAAACCCCGACCGGGACCGGGACCGAGCCCGCGACCACGGAGGCGTGACCGATGCGCTTCCGCCACCCCGACGGCTCCACCGTCCACCTCGCCTACTGCACCAACGTGCACCCCGCGGAAACCCTCGCCGGGGTCCGCGCCCAGCTCCGCGACCACTGCGAACCCGTGCGCAAGCGGCTCGGCCGCGACCGGCTCGGCATCGGCCTGTGGCTCGCCAAGGACGCCGCCCGCGCTCTCGTCACCGACCCGTCCGCCCTGCGCGGCCTGCGTGCGGAACTCGACAGCCGAGGCCTCGAAGTCGTCACCCTCAACGGCTTCCCCTATGAGGGCTTCGGTGCCGAGGAGGTCAAGTACCGCGTCTACAAGCCGGACTGGGCCGACCCCGAACGCCTCGACCACACGACGGCCCTCGCCCGCCTGCTCGCCGGACTGCTCCCCGACGATGTCACCGAGGGCACCATCTCCACCCTGCCGCTCGCCTGGCGCACCGTGTACGACGACGACCGCGCCGCCCTGGCCCACACGGCCCTGCGCACGCTCGCCGAACGACTCGACGCACTGGAGGAGCTGACCGGCCGCTCCATCCGCATCGGCCTGGAACCGGAACCCGGCTGCACCGTCGAGACCACGGCCGACGCCATCGCCCCGCTCGCCGCCATCGGCCGCGACCGCATCGGCATCTGCGTCGACACCTGCCACCTCGCCACCTCCTTCGAAGATCCGCACACCGCCCTGGACCGGCTGGCCGCCGCCGGCGTCCCTGTCGTCAAGTCCCAGCTGTCGGCCGCCCTGCACGCCGAACACCCTCACCTCCCCGAAGTCCGCGAGGCCCTCGCCGCCTTCGACGAACCCCGCTTCCTGCACCAGACCCGCACCCTCACCGCCGCCGGGCTCCGCGGCACCGACGACCTCGGCGAGGCCATCAAGGAGGACGCGCTGCCCGACGCCTCCCCGTGGCGAGCCCACTTCCACGTGCCGCTGCACGCGGCCCCCGCCGCGCCCCTCACCTCCACGCTGCCCGTACTCAAGGACACGCTGACCCGGCTGGTCGGCGGCCCGCAGCCGCTCACCCACCACCTTGAGGTCGAGACCTACACCTGGCAGGCGCTCCCGCCGGAACTGCGCCCCCGGGCACGGGCCCAGCTCGCCGACGGCATCGCCGCCGAACTCATGCTCGTCCGCGACCTGTTGACGGACCTCGGCCTGAAGGAGCTGCCGTGAGCATCCCCGAATCCCCGGCCGAGACCGGGGCCGCGACCGAGTCCGGGACCGTGACCTCGTCGCCGGCCGCCGACGCAGCCGAGCCCCGGATCGAGCCGACTGCCACCGCCGCCGCCCCGTCTTCCCCCACTCCCCTCCTCGTCCTGGACGTGGTCGGCCTCACCCCCCGGCTCCTCGATCACATGCCCCACCTCAAGTCCCTGGCCCAGTCCGGCTCCAAGGCCCACCTGGGGACCGTCCTGCCCGCCGTCACCTGTGCCGCCCAGTCCACGTTCCTGACCGGCACCCACCCCTCCGAGCACGGCATCGTCGGCAACGGCTGGTACTTCCGCGACCTCGGTGACGTCCTGCTGTGGCGCCAGCACAACGGCCTGGTGTCCGGGGACAAGATCTGGGACGCCGCCCGACGCGTCCATCCCGACTACACGGTCGCCAACATCTGCTGGTGGTACGCCATGGGCGCCGACACCGACATCACCATCACCCCCCGTCCGGTCTACTACGCCGACGGCCGCAAGGAACCCGACTGCTACACCCGGCCCCCGGCCCTGCACGACGAACTCACCGAGAAATTCGGCACGTTCCCGCTCTTCCACTTCTGGGGTCCCGGCGCCGACCTCGTCTCCAGCCAGTGGATCATCGACGCCACCCGTCACGTCATCGCCACCCGCCGGCCGGACCTGACCCTCTGCTACCTCCCTCATCTCGACTACGACCTGCAGCGCTTCGGCCCCGACGACCCGCGCTCCCTGAAAGCGGCCGCGGACCTGGACGCGGCCCTGGCCCCACTGCTCGACGACGCCCGCGCGGAAGGCCGTACCGTCGTCGCCCTGTCCGAGTACGGCATCACCCGCGCGGACCGTCCCGTCGACATCAACCGCGCACTGCGCCGCGCCGGACTCCTTGAGGTGCACACCCAGGACGGCATGGAGTACCTCGACCCGATGACGTCACGGGCCTTCGCCGTCGCCGACCACCAGATCGCCCATGTCTATGTGCGCCGCCCCGAGGACATGGAAGCCACCAGGGCGGCGCTCGCCGACCTGCCCGGCATCGAGCAACTCCTCGACGACGAGGGCAAGAAGACCCATCACCTCGACCATCCCCGCTCCGGCGAACTGGTCGCCGTCGCGGAGCCGGACGCCTGGTTCACGTACTACTACTGGCTCGACGACGCCCGCGCGCCCGACTTCGCGCAGCTCGTCGAGATCCATCGCAAACCCGGCTACGACCCGGTCGAGCTCTTCATGGATCCGCTCGACCCGTACGTCAAGGTCAAGGCCGCGGGCGCGCTGGCCCGCAAGAAGCTCGGCATGCGCTACCGCATGGCGGTCGTGCCCCTCGATCCCTCACCTATTCGAGGCAGCCACGGCCGCCTCCCCCTGAGCGACGACGAAGGTCCGCTCATCATCTGCTCCACCCCCCGCGCTGTCGGCGACCGCGTCGCGGCCACCGATGTGAAATCCCTGCTGCTCGATCTGGCCGGCCTCGGGTGACAGCACCCGGGAACGACCGGACGGGCGAACACGAAAAGTGAAACACACGGCACCGACACCGTGCCCGGCCTGTGGATAACTCTCGTACGCCTCGCCGTTTCCCCTGGCCAGAGGCTTACCGTCCCAGCCGGACGCCGATCCCGCACACGGCCGTACACGGTCGTGCACCAACCGAAAGAGAGACACCGTGACCGCGTTCAACGACGAATCCGGATCCGGCGACGCCCTGCGCCGCACGCTCGGCGTCCACCGCCGCCGCTTCCTCAGCACCTGCACCGCCGTCGCCGCCGGGGCGGTCGCCGCCCCGGTGCTGGGAGCCTCACCCGCCCTGGCCCAGGACCGGGGCAGAGGCCACGGCCACGGCCATGACCACGGTCACGGCCGCGGGCACGTCCTCGTCCCGGCGGGCAAGCGCGGCATCATCCTCTACACCGTCCGTGACGCCACGGCCCGCGACCCGCTCGCCTCGGACCTGCCCTCCGGCTTCCGCGAGGTGTTCAAGCAGCTGGCCCGTCACGGGTACCGCCAGGTGGAGTTCGCCGGTTACAACCAGCACGCCAACGCACCCGGCGGTGCCAGCCTGGAGTCCGTCGCCGGCGCCAGGCTGCTGCGCTCCTGGCTCGACGAGTACGGGCTGCGCGCTCAGGGCAACCACGGCTTCATACCGCCCTCCTGGCCGCTGACCAGCGCCGACCTGGACACCTTCAAGAAGCACCTGGAGATCGCCAACATCCTCGGCATGGACCACATGGGCACCGGTGGCGACCCCACCGGCAGCTCCTACCGCGCCGACTGGGACGTGGCGGCCGAGAAGTGGAACGCGCTGGGCAAGATCGCCCGCCGCGAGGGCATCAAGCTGTACACGCACAACCACGACGCGGCGTACGGCTTCCTGCTCGACGGGGGCCCGCTGGACGCACAGGGCCGGCCCACACGCAGCTCCGGCATCCGCAAGCTGGAGTACTTCCTGAAGGTCACCGACCCGAAGCTGGTCTGGCTGGAGATGGACATCTTCTGGGCGCACGTGGCCCAGTACAAGTTCCACACCTACACCGCCCACGACGGCTCCACCCGCGAGAAGGTCTTCGACCCGGCGGGGCTCGTCTCCCGTCACAACAAGCGCTACCCGCTGTTCCACGCCAAGGACGGTGTCGTGAGCACCACCAACGGCATGGGCTACGACATGGTGCCCTTCGGAACAGGCGTCATCGACTACACCACGTTCTTCTCGCGGGTCGGCGAGCGGAACTACCACAACCCGATGGTCGAGGACGACAACTCGCCCAGTGCCACCGACCCGGCGCAGTCGCTGCGCGAGGCCAAGATCAGTTACGACAACCTCGCGGCCCTGCGCGCCAAGAAGCACTGACCCGGGGCGCGTCCCGCACGCACCCCGCACGGCGCAGTCCGGACGTACAACAGCCGGACATGCAAAGGCCGGACGTACAACGGCCGTACGTACAACAGCCGGACGTACCACGGCCGGACGTACAACAGGCGGTCCTTCCCACGCACTGTCGTGGGGAGGACCGCCGTCGTTCTCAAGAACTGAAGCGGATCTCGGGGTTTCCGGATGTCGGGGACGGATGCGGCGTGGGGAACACCGGTCAGGCCATCTCCTCACCGATGGGGTGCGGGTTGGGTACGACGCTCTTGGCGCTGGGACGGCCGGGAGCCCGCAGGAAGAGCGCCAGGACCGCGGAGCCGAGGCCGATGCTGCCGGCCAGTGCGAAGGCGCCCCCGTAGCCCCAGGCGCTCACGACGATCGCCCCCACGCCGGAGCCGACGAGACCGGAGATGAGCTTGGAGCTGTAGACCATGCCGTAGTTGGAGGCGTTGTTGTTCTCTCCGAAGTAGTCCGCCGTCATCGCCGCGAACAGCGGGAAGATAGCGCCGCCGCCGAAGCCGGAGATCATCGAGCAGACCAGGAAGAACGGCATCGAGCCCAGGTTCCCGGAGAAGAACACGCCGAACTGCGAGCAGCCGAGCACGACACAGACGATGACGAGGGTGTTCCGGCGGCCGTAGCGGTCCGAGATCCAGCCGATGACACCCCGTCCGGTGCCGTTCACGATGGCCTTGAGCGACATGGCGGTGGCCACGATGCCGCCGGCGAACCCCATCTCCTTTCCGAAGGGGACCTGCATGGCGATACCGAAGATGTTGATGCCGGCCGTGCACAGCAGACAGAACCACATCATCCACAGCACGGGCGTCCTGGCTGCCTCGCGCGGTGTGTACTGCTTGACCGCCGGCGGGTTCTTCGCCAGCGCCCGTACGACCCGCGGGTCGGTCGAGGTCTTCAGCGGGTCCACGTGCGCGGGCCACCAGTTCTTCGGCGGGTCCTTGAAGAACCAGCCGGCGAACGCGACGACCGTGCAGCAGATCACGCCTACGAAGACGAGCACCGTCTCGTAGTTGGACAGGTCCATGTACGAGGTGAACAGGAACACGAAGGGCACGGAGCCGTAGGCGAAACCGCCGTTGACCATGCCGGTCTTGCCGCCCTTGCGCTCCGGATACCACTTGCCGACCATGTTCACACAGGTCGCGTAGACGAGTCCGGCGCCGATGCCGCTGAACATGCCGAAGCCTATGTAGGCGACGATCACATGTGGCGCGAACGCCAGCGAGAGATAGCCCAGAAGTGTGCCGCACGCGCCCAGCATCATGGCGTACCGCGCGGGGAGCCGTCCGCTCTCGCGCAGTTGGCCGGCCGGGAAGGCCACGGCCGCCTGGAAGAAGATCCAGACGCCCATCAGCCAGAAGATGTGCCCACTGTTCCAGAGGTGGGCCTCGTGCAGGGTGTCCTCGGCGGAGGTGAACGCGTACTCCGAGGAGCTGATGCCGAGCATGCCCATCCAAGGGAAGAGCACCATGGTCCAGCGTGGTCGCCCCATGATGTCCCGGTCGGTCTCGCCGATCCGGTAAAGGCGGCCGTTGCGGTCCGTCACCTCCCTGTAGGGGACGGGTGTAGTGAAGTCGGTGGTTGTCATGTCTCGTAGCACCCCTTGCGTCGAAAGATCTGGCCAGCGCCCCCTGTCCAATGCCTTTCGTGTGCGCACGGGTCCCGGGGCGGGCCGACGCGCACCGTCGGCCCGCCCCTTCACCGGGTCAGGTCATGAACCGCCCCCCAACAGCCCCGCCGCCCGCGCCCAGCGGTACTTCGCACCGAGCACCGCCACCGGCTTCTCCGTGGTGTACGGGTAGGCCACGACCCCGTGCTCGTAGAGGTACTGGCAGGCCTCCTCGACCTCGACGTCGCCCGCGAGCGACGCCACGACGGGCTTCTCGATCCCGCGCTCCCTGAATTCGGCCACCACGCGCGCGGTGAGCTCGGCGAAGACCATGGGAGGGGTCACGATGGTGTGCCAGTAGCCGAGGACCAGCGAGTGGATCCGCGGGTCCTCCAGACCGAGCCTGATCGTCGCCTCGTACGTCGACGGGGGCTCGCCGCCCGTGATGTCCACCGGGTTGCCGGCGGCCCCGAAGGGCGGGATGAACTTCCTGAAGGAGGCGTCCAGGTCCGGCGGGATCTCCATCAGGGTCAGGCCGTTGTCGGTCACCGCGTCGGACAGCAGTACGCCACTGCCGCCGGCGCCCGTGATGATGACGATGTTGTCGCCCCGGGGAGTCGGCAGCACCGGCAACGCGCGCGCGTACTCCAGCATTTCGTTCAGGCCGGGCGCCCTGATGACACCGGCCTGCTTCAGGATGTCCTCGTACACGGCGTCGTCGCCCGCGAGGGCGCCCGTGTGCGAGCCCGCGGCCTTCGCCCCGGCCGCCGTACGGCCCGCCTTCAGGACGACCACCGGCTTCTTGGGCACGGTCGCCCGCGCGGCCTCCACGAAGGCCCGCCCGTCCTTGAGGTCCTCCAGGTGCATGGCGATGCACTTGGTGTTGGGGTCCTCGCCGAACCAGGTCAGCAGGTCGTCCTCGTCGAGGTCCGACTTGTTGCCGAGCCCCACGATCGCGGAAACACCTGTCTTCGTGGTGCGCGCGAAGCCCAGAATGGCCATCCCTATGCCACCGGACTGCGAGGTGAGGGCGACACCGCCCTTCACGTCGTACGGCGTGCAGAACGTGGCGCACAGGTCCTGCCACGTCGAGTAGTAGCCGTAGATGTTCGGCCCGAGCAGCCGGACGCCGTACCGCTCGCCGATGGCCACGATCTCGTCCTGGAGTCCCTGCTCACCGGTCTCCGCGAAGCCGGAGGGGATCAGTACGGCGTTGGGGATCCCCTTGCGTCCCACCTCCTCCAGGGCCGAGGCCACGAACTTGGCCGGGATGGCGAAGACCGCCACATCCACCTCACCGGGAACGTCGGTGACACTCTTGTACGCCTTGCGGCCGAGAATGTCATCGGCCCGGGGGTTCACCGGATGGATCTCTCCGGAGAAACCGCCGTCGATGAGGTTGCGCATGACCGAATTGCCGATCTTGCCCTGTTCGTTGGAGGCGCCGATCACGGCCACCGACGACGGCTGCATCAACCGGCGCATCGAAGTGAGGATCTCGTCGCGGCCGTACTTTCGGCGGGGCTTGGGCACCGACTCGGCGAGGATGACCCGGATGTCCGCGGCCATCGCGCCCTCCGGGGTGGCGATCACCGGGTTCAGGTCCACCTCGGCGATCTCGGGGAAGTCCGCGACCAGTTCGGAGACCCGGCGGATCTGCTCGGCGACCGCCCACCGGTCCACCGCCGGCGCGCCCCGTACCCCCCGCAGGATCTCCGCGGCCCGGATCGAGTCCAGCATCGACAGCGCCTCGTCCGGGTCGACGGGCGCCAGCCGGAACGTGACGTCCTTCAGGACCTCGACCAGCACACCGCCGAGCCCGAACGCCACGACCTTCCCGAACGTCGGATCGGTCACCGCGCCGACGATCACCTCCTGCCCCTGGGGCAGCAGTTCCTGCACCTGTACGCCCTCGATGCGGGCCTGCGCGTCGTACGCCCGGGCGTTCTCGACGATCTTGTGGAAGGCGGCGCGTACGTCCGCCGCGCCCTCCACGCCGACGATCACGCCGCCCGCGTCGGTCTTGTGGAGGATGTCCGGAGAGACGATCTTCATCACGACGGGACCGCCGAAGCGCGCCGCGTACGCGACCGCCTCGTCGACGTCGGTCGCCAGCTCCTCACCCGGAACGGCGATCGCGTACGCGTCGGCGACCACCTTGCCCTCGGGTGCGGTCAGCGCCGTCCGTCCTGAAGCCCGCACGGCGTCGAGGAGCCTGCGTACCCTCAGCACCCGGTCTTCGGCCATCAATCAGATCACTCCGTTCGACTTGAGCAGGCGCAGCTCCTCGTCGCCGAGCCCGAGCTCGCCGACGTACACCTCTTCGTTGTGCTCGCCGAGCAGCGGCGAACTGGTCACGTCCACGGGGGAGTCGGAGAGCTTCAGGGGGCTGCCCACGGTCACGAAGTCGCCCCGCTCGGGGTGCGGCACCGTCACGACCATCTCGTTGGCGACCAGCGACTCGTCCTCGATGATCTCCTTGGTGGAGAGGATCGGGCCGCACGGGATGTTGTGGGCGTTGAGCTTCTCCAGCACCTGCCACTTGGGGAGCGTGGACGACCACTCCTCGATCAACTGGAACATCTTGGTGAGCTGGGGAAGGCGTGCTTCCGGCGTGGCCCACTCGGGGTCGTCCGCCAGCTCCGGCCGCCCGATCAGCTCGGAGAGCGGCTTCCAGCCGACGGGCTGCACGATGACGTAGACGTAGTCGTTGGGGCCGCCCGGCGCG
Source organism: Streptomyces sp. NPDC102514 (assembly GCF_055584525.1). Classification (NCBI taxonomy): domain Bacteria; kingdom Bacillati; phylum Actinomycetota; class Actinomycetes; order Kitasatosporales; family Streptomycetaceae; genus Streptomyces; species Streptomyces sp. NPDC102514. Next base: position 547,153 of record NZ_JBVJLW010000002.1, on the reverse strand, counting down.
CACTTGACGGCCCAGCCGGGCTGGCCGCCGCCGGACGCGTTTCCGGACCTGGGAACTTCGTCGCCGAAGTCGTCGTTGGGATATTCAGCCAGCGGCCCATGCCCGAGGCGCTGCTGGTCCCGCAGTTTCACCCGGCACAGATTCAGTACCGCGTGCTGCATCGCCACGTTGACGCGCTGCCCGCGTCCCGTGTTCTCCCGCTGGAACAGGGCGGCGAGGATCGCGGCCACCGCGTGGATGCCCGTGCCCGAGTCACCGATCTGGGCTCCCGTCGCCAGCGGCGGCCCGTCCTCGAAACCGGTGGTCGACATCGACCCGCCCATGGCCTGAGCGACGACCTCGTACGCCTTGAAGTTGGTGTACGGGCCGTCCCCGAACCCCTTGATGGAGGCATAGACGATCCGCGGATTGATCTCCTGGATGCGGTCCCAGGTGAAGCCCATGCGGTCGACGGCGCCCGGTCCGAAGTTCTCGACCATGACGTCCGAGCGCCGGATCAGCTCGGTGAGGATCTCCTTGCCGCGCTCGGTCTTGGTGTTGAGGGTGATGCTCCGCTTGTTGCAGTTGAGCATCGTGAAGTAGAGGGAGTCGACGTCGGGAAGGTCGCGCAGCTGCTTGCGTGTGATGTCCCCGGTCGGCGCCTCCAGCTTCACGACGTCCGCGCCGAGCCAGGCGAGCAGTTGGGTGGCGGAGGGACCGGACTGGACGTGCGTCATGTCGAGGACACGGACGCCTTCTAGGGCCTTGGCCGAGGCCGCCGGCGTCGCCGTGGGCATCGTCGCTGTCGTTGTGGTCAACGGTTCCACCTCACTTGTACATCGTCTGGTTCATGGTTCCGGGGGCGTACGCGTCCGGGTCGACCCAGACGTTGATGAGCGACGGCTTGCCCGACTCACGGGCGCGCTGGAGGGCGGGGCCGATGTCGGCGGGGTCGCGGACCTCCTCGCCGTAACCGCCCAGCATCTGCGCGAACTTGTCGTAGTGGACGTCGCCGAGGGTGTTGCCGACGCGCTCGCGCTCCAGGCCGTACTTGGCGGCCTGGCCGTAGCGGATCTGGTTCATGGAGGAGTTGTTGCCGACGATGCCGACGAAGGGGAGGTCGTAGCGGACGAGGGTCTCGAAGTCCCAGCCGGTGAGGGAGAACGCGCCGTCCCCGAAGAGGGCGACGACCTCCTTGTCGGGCCGCGCCTTCTTGGCGGCCAGCACGAACGGGATGCCGACGCCGAGCGTGCCGAGCGGGCCCGGGTCCATCCAGTGCCCGGGTGACTTGGGCTGCACGACCTGCCCGGAGAAGGTGACGATGTCGCCGCCGTCGCCGATGTAGATGGAGTCCTCGGTCAGGAAGTCGTTGATCTCGCTCACCAGCCGGTACGGGTGGATGGGCGAGGCGTCGGACTTCAGGCTCGGCAGCCGCTTCTCGATGGCGGTCTGCTCGGCGGCGCGCAGCTCGTCGAGCCACTCCTTGCGCTTCGACGCACCTCCGTTGAGGCGCCCGGAGGCGGCCTCCGCGACGGACTTCAGGACGAGCCCCGGGTCCCCGACGATGCCGAGGTCGATGTCCCGGTTCTTGCCGACGGTCCGGTAGTCGAGGTCGATCTGCACGACGGTCGCGTCCTGCGACAGCCGCTTGCCGTAGCCCATGCGGAAGTCGAAGGGCGTGCCGACGATCACGATGACGTCGGCGTTGGAGAAGGCGTACCGGCGCGAGAGCTGGAAGTGGTGCGGGTCGCCGGGCGGCAGCGTGCCGCGTCCGGCGCCGTTCATGTAGGCGGGGATGTTGAGGGTGCGTACGAGATCGATGGCGGACGCGGTGCCCCGGGTCGTCCACACCTGGCTGCCCAGCAGGATCGCCGGCTTCTCGGCGTGCACGAGGAGATCGGCGAGCTTCTCGATGGCCTCGGGGTCACCGGCCGAGCGGGTCGAGGCCCGGTACTTCCCGGCGGCGGGCACCCGGGCCTTCTCCACCGGCACCTTGGCGTCCAGGACATCGCGCGGGATCTCCAGGAAGGACGGGCCCGGCGCCCCGTGGTAGCACTCGCGGAACGCCATGGACACCATGTCGGCGGCCCGCGCGGTGTCCGGCACGGTCGCGGCGAACTTGGTGATCGGCGTCATCATGTCGACGTGCGGCAGGTCCTGCAGGGACCCCATCTTGTGCTGGGTGTGGGCCCCCTGGCCGCCGATCAGCAGCATGGGGGACTCCGCGCGGAAGGCGTTGGCGACACCCGTCACGGCGTCGGTCGTGCCGGGGCCTGCGGTGACGACGGCGCAGCCGGGCTTGCCGGTGATGCGTGCGTAACCGTCGGCGGCGTGGGCGGCGACCTGCTCGTGGCGTACGTCGACAACCTCGATGCCTTCGTCGACGCAGCCGTCGTAGATGTCGATGATGTGGCCGCCACAGAGGGTGTAGATGACCTCCACACCCTCCGCTTTGAGTGCCTTGGCGACCAGGTGCCCACCGGAGATGAGGTTCTGGCTGTTGTCGTCGGGCATGGCGAAGTCCTGTCCCTTCGTAGGGGATGTGGCGCGCGGAAACGCAGCTCATACGGGGTGCGCGCACTGTTCGTGGATGCCGTCGCGGTACATTGCATACAGTCGACGAATACTGTATGAAGCTTGTTATCCCGCATCCGGTGGGTGGTGTCCAGGGGGCGTGCGGCACTTTTAAGAGGGAGCCGAGATGGACCTGTTCGAGCACCAGGCAAGGGAACTCTTCGAAGAACACGGCATCTTGGTGCCGAGGGCGGAGGTCACCGACTCGCCCAAAGAGGCACGCGAGATGGCCCGCAGGCTGGGCGGCCGTGTCGTCGTCAAGGCGCAGGTGAAGACCGGTGGGCGGGGCAAGGCGGGCGGCGTCAAACCGGCCGCCGATCCGGCCGCCGCCGAGCTGACGGCACGCCAGATCCTCGGCATGGACATCAAGGGCCACACGGTCGGCAAGGTGATGCTGGCCCAACCGGTCGACATCGAAGCCGAGTTCTACGTCAGTTACGTACTCGACCGCGCGGCCGGCCGGTTCCTCGCGATCGCCTCGGCCGAGGGCGGCATGGACATCGAGGAGGTCGCCGCCACCCGCCCCGACGCGGTGGCGCGGATCCACATCGACCCGGCCGAGGGCGTCACCTCGGCGAAGGCCGCCGAGATCGCCGAGGCCGCGGGGCTGCCCCCGCAGACCGTCGACGTCCTGGTCAGGCTCTGGGACGTACTCACCCGAGAGGACGCCGTACTCGTCGAGGTCAACCCTCTCGTCCGTACGGCACAGGGGCAGATCCTCGCCCTCGACGGCAAGGTCACTCTCGACGACAACGCCCGCTTCCGGCAGGCGCGTTGGGGCGGTCAGGAGGCGGCGCACGGCGACCCGCTGGAGGCGGCCGCGGCGGCCAAGGGCCTCAACTACGTGAAACTGGACGGCGAGGTCGGCATCATCGGGAACGGCGCCGGTCTGGTCATGTCGACGCTCGACGTGGTCGCCGGCTGCGGCGCGCGCCCCGCCAACTTCCTCGACATCGGCGGCGGCGCCTCCGCCCAAATCATGGCCGACGGCCTCTCCGTCATCCTCTCCGACCCGGCCGTCAAGTCCGTCTTCGTCAACGTCTTCGGCGGTATCACCGCCTGCGACGCGGTCGCCGACGGCATCGTGCAGGCCTTGGACACCGTCCAGTTGACCAAACCGCTGGTCGTCCGGCTCGACGGCAACAACGCCGTCCGGGGCCGCGCGATCCTCGACGACCGCGCGCATCCCCTGGTCCAGCAGGCCACCACCATGGACGGCGCCGCGCGCCGCGCCGCCCAACTCGCCGACGCAGCCTGAAGGAGCGGGACATGGCCATCTACCTCACCAAAGAGAGCAAGGTCCTCGTCCAGGGAATGACCGGCGGCGAGGGCATGAAGCACACCCGGCGCATGCTCGCCGCGGGCACCGACGTCGTCGGCGGCGTCAACCCGCGCAAGGCCGGCCGGAGCGTCGACTTCGACGACCGTGCCGTCCCCGTCTTCGGCTCCGTACGCGAAGGCATCGAGGCGACCGGCGCCGACGTCAGTGTCGTCTTCGTCCCACCGGCCTTCGCCAAAGCGGCAGTCGTCGAGGCGGCCGACGCGGGCATCGGCCTCGCCGTCGTCATCACCGAGGGCATCCCGGTCCACGACTCCGTCGCCTTCACGACGTACGCGAAGTCGAAGGGCACGCGGATCGTCGGCCCCAACTGCCCCGGTCTGATCACCCCGGGCCAGGCCAACGCGGGCATCATCCCCGCCGACATCACCAAGCCCGGCCGTATCGGTCTGGTCTCCAAGTCCGGCACGCTCACCTACCAACTCATGTACGAGCTGCGGGACATCGGCTTCTCCACCTGTGTCGGCATCGGCGGCGACCCCGTCGTCGGCACCACCCACATCGACTGCCTCGCCGCCTTCCAGGACGACCCCGACACCGAACTCATCGTCCTCATCGGGGAGATCGGCGGCGACGCCGAGGAACGCGCGGCCGCGTACGTCCGCGACCACGTCACCAAACCCGTCATCGGCTACATCGCCGGCTTCACCGCCCCCGAGGGCAAGACCATGGGCCACGCCGGCGCCATCGTGTCCGGCTCGTCCGGCACCGCCCAGGCCAAGAAGGAGGCCCTGGAGGCGGCCGGCGTCCAGGTGGGCGGCACCCCGACCGAGACGGCCCGGCTGGTACTGGCCCGCCTCGAAGCGGAACGTGATGTCACTCATAGTTGACCTGACGTCACTTATGGACGCCATGATCCGTCGCTAGCGTCGCCGGTACGAAGCTACGAAGGTACGCGGGTCCGTAGTCCCTGACGGCTTTCCCTGACGACCTTCCAGCACGACGTTCCCGTACGACGTCTCCGTGCCGAGCACGCACCGCCGGTGCTCGCGCACGCGGGACCAGCCATGAACGACCGCCCCCGACTGTGCACCGAGAGCGGAGCAACCGAATGGCACCCACCCTCACACCCGACCTCACGCCCACCCTCACCCTCAAGGCCCACACCTCGTGGACCGACGCCTGGCAGCGCTGCCTCGCCGTGGCACCCGAGGCCTTCCAGGACGACCGCGTCCGCAACCTCTGGGGCGCCGCCTGGCAGGCGGACGGCCGGACACTGCCCGCCACCAGCCCCGTCGACGGCAGTCCCATCGCCGGACCGCCGCGACTGGACGGCGCCACGGCCCACCAGGCCGTCCGTGCCGCCCTCGACCACCACCGCGCCTGGCGCCACGTACCCCTCGAAGAACGCCGGGCCCGCGTCGCGGCCACCCTCGACGCCCTCACCCAGCACCGGGAACTGCTCGCCCTCCTCCTCGTGTGGGAGATCGGCAAGCCCTGGCGGCTCGCGCAGGCCGACGTCGACCGCGCCATCGACGGCGTGCGCTGGTACGTCGACGGAATCGAACCCATGCTCGCGGACCGGACCCCGCTGGACGGACCCGTGTCCAACATCGCGAGCTGGAACTACCCGATGAGCGTGCTCGTTCACGCAATGCTGGTACAGGCACTGGCAGGCAACGCGGTCATCGCCAAGACCCCGACCGACGGCGGCGTCGCATGCCTCACCCTGGCCTGCGCGCTCGCCGCCCGTGAGGGGATACCCGTCACCCTCGTCAGCGGCAGCGGAGGCGAACTGTCCCAGGCGCTCGTGCGCGCGCCCGAGATCGGCTGCGTCTCCTTCGTCGGCGGCCGGGACACGGGCGCCGCAGTGGCCACGGCCGTCGCCGACCTCGGCAAACGGCACGTACTCGAACAGGAGGGACTGAACACCTGGGGCATCTGGAACCACACCGACTGGGACGCGCTGACGGCCGTCGTCCCGAAGCTCTTCGACTACGGCAAGCAGCGCTGCACGGCCTACCCGCGCTTCGTCGTCCAGCGTGAGCTGTTCGACGAGTTCCTCGCGGCGTACCTCCCGGCGGTCGAGACCCTCCGCGTCGGCCACCCGCTGGCCGTCGAGCACCCTGACGATCCGTACCCGCAGCTGGACTTCGGGCCGGTGATCAACGCGGCCAAGGCGAAGGAACTGCACGACCAGGTAGCCGAGGCCATCGACCGCGGCGCCGTCCCCCTGCACCGCGGCAAGCTCGCCGACGCCCGCTTCCTGCCCGGCCAGGACACCTCGGCGTACGTCCAGCCGGTCACGATCCTGAATCCGCCCCCCTCCTCCCCGCTCCACCACGCGGAACCCTTCGGCCCGGTCGACACGATCGTCCTGGTCGACACGGAGGCGGAACTGCTGGCCGCGATGAACGCGTCGAACGGCGCGCTGGTCGCGACCCTGTCCACGGACGACGAGGCCACGTACAAGCGGCTGGCCCCGCAGATCCGTGCCTTCAAGGTCGGCCACGGCAAGCCCCGCTCCCGGGGCGACCGCGACGAGCTGTTCGGCGGCTTCGGCGCGTCCTGGCGCGGCGCGTTCGTGGGCGGCGAACTGCTGGTGCGCGCCGTCACGCACGGGCCGGCGGGGGAGCGGCTGCCGGGGAACTTCCCGGAGTACCACCTGATGCCGTGACCCCGCCGTGACCCCTGATGCCGTGACTATCCTCACCCGGCCCGTAGCTTTTCGGTCACCCAGAGTGAGGTCCTAGAGCGTCGTCCGCGCCCCGAGCGGCACCCCGCCGGGTCGCGGAAACGCAGGTGAAAGCCACTCCGAAAGCTTGGTATTGTTGTCCATGTCGCCACGGGGAACACCCCCGTACAAGCGGCAGACACCTGGTCCGGGTGGCGGAATGGCAGACGCGCTAGCTTGAGGTGCTAGTGCCCTTTATCGGGCGTGGGGGTTCAAGTCCCCCCTCGGACACTCACCACAGCGGTACGCGGATGAGGGCTACGACCTGAGGGTCGTGGCCCTTTTCGTATGCCGTCGCCACGGCCCACCTGCCGGACCGCGTGATTTCCCGGAGTCCTCGGAACTGCCGTCGCGGCGCAACAGCCCGTCGTGCGACAGGAGTTCTACGCTGCAACCGGACGCTGATCATGACGGCGTGAGGTAGCGCTCCGTAACGCCTCACGCCAGTCCGGGTGTGAGGAAGAACGAGAATGGCCGAAGAGGTCCACGACGCCGATACGTCTGTGGTGTTGATAGAGAGCATTCCCCTGGTCCTGAGCGGCTTGCGTTCCGCGCTTGAGGACGGCGGGATCGGCGTCGTCGCGGGCACCCACGATCCGCACGCCGGCGTCCGGGCGGTCCGGGAGGAGAAGCCCGACGTGGTCCTCGTCGACCTCGACCTGCCGGCCCACGCCGGAATCGGACTGCTTCAGCAGTTGCGCCGACAGAGCCCGCCCCTGCGGCTGGTCGCCATGGTCTCCCCGGACCACGACGACGACAAGTTGCTGCTGACCGCGTTGATGGCGGGAGCCACGGGCTACCTGCTCAAGAACACGGAGACGGCAGACCTGCTGCGTACCGTACGAGCCGTGCGACGCGGGTACGTCACGCTGGGGCCCCGGACCGGCAGCGAACTCTTCACGTTGCTGAAGCGCCTGGCGGAGGCCGATGAGACGCTCCCGTTCCCGGCCCTGACGAACCGGGAACGAGAAGTGCTGCGACTGGTCTCCCTCGGCTACGGCAACCGCCGGATAGCCCAGGAGCTGTTCATATCGGAGAAGACCGTACGCAACTACGTCTCCGCCATCCTGCCGAAGATCAACGTGTCGAACCGGCTGGAGGCCATCGTGTCCGCCCGGCTGACCGGCCTGGAGACGACCTATCCGGACACGGGTTCCGTGGGTGTGTAGGTGTCACTCGTCATGGGTGACCAGGCCGGAGGCCACGAGCAGGCGCAGGCTGTCGCCGACCTGCCGGCCGACCTCCTCCGAGCCGGGAGTGAGACCCGCCGCCCGCGCGTAGGCGGTGTGCAGCGAGCCGAGGTCGCGTCCGTCGCACAGGGAGTAGACGGTCCAGGAGCGCGCGTTCAGCCAGTGCATCCGGGCCGACCGCGCGGGGCTGACGACGAGTTGCCCGAGGCCGGGCAGGGCGCACGCGTCCACCGGCGTCACGCGCTGGAGCGCGCCTGTGGGACCGCTCTGCTGAGAAGGCCCCGGTTCGGCGGGCCGGGTCGTGGCCGCCCGCTCACTAGGCTGCGGCGCGTCCTCGTCCACCAGACGCAGGGCGGTGAGGAGCCAGCGGGCGAACCGGTGCCCGTGTTCGGTGAGTGCCTCGTCCGGCAGCGACAGTACGCACTCGGCGAGGTAGCGGGCCCTTTCCCCACTGGTGCGGTACTCGCCGTTCAGGGCGGCGGGGGTACCCGCGCTCGGCTCGTCGAGGTCCTCGGCGGGCGGGGGCGGACCGAACCGCTCACGGACCGCTTCACCTGCCGCGTCGGCCGCCGCCCGGAAGACCAGCAGGTGCACGTAGAAGTGCAGGGCGACGAACACCCGGATGACCGTCCAGGAGCCGATCCGCCACGGGATGGGGACCTGTTCGGTGGCGTTCCTGACCACGGAACCCGTCCGCAGCGCGTCGAAGAGCTTGAGGTGGGCGCCCTCGTGCAGCAGGCTCTCGGCGGCGAGCCACGGAGACGTGCAGCGTTCGGGCGCGAGCAGCACGGTCGAGGGGAGCGGATCGCCGCCCGACATGGACTGCAGGGGACCTTCCTCGCTCTCCCGGCTGGTGAAGCCGACCACGCCGACGTGTCCGAGCACGCCGGCTCCGGCGGCGGGCAGCAGGGTGGCGAGGAGTTCCGCGCCGTCCCGCAGAACGGCGAGGGTCTCGTCCGTCGGATCGACGGGGCCCGCTGCCCGCCCGTCGCCGAGCGCGTCCCGGTACAGCTCCATGAGGCGCTCGGCCAGCAGCTTCTGCGCGTCACCCTGCGGTGCGGGTTCGGCCAGTACCCAGGCTCCCCCGAGACCGGGCCAGGCGGGCCGGTGCGGACGCATGAGGGCTTCGGAGGGACCTGCGGAGGGCGCCGCGTCCGTGGCCGGAGCAGCTGTGGCGGGCGTACCCGCGGTCGGCGTGCCCGCGGCCGGACCGGTCAGGTGGCCGCGCACATACGCACCGAACGAGCTGTGTTCGAACCGGCCGCTGTCCAGCCGCGCGAGGTCGACCTCGAAGCAGTTGCGCAGCACGGGGTCGTAAAGGAGGGGGCGCAGACGTTCGTCGGATGCGGCGGCCGTCTCCCGCAGCACGTCCGCGGCCTCGCCGTCATGCCGCGCCAGCATGGTGAGGCCGAGGCGGAACCGGGCGAGATTGCGCTCGCCGATCGCGGGGGAGTCGCCGAACTGCCGGTCGGCACAGAGCAGAGCGTCGGCCTGCGCCACCCGGTCGGCGGCCGGCCCTGCGGTGGCCTGTCCTGCGGTGGCCGGTTCAGTGGCGACCGGTCCGGCGGGGGCCGGCGAACCCGGCCGGTCGGTGGAGGCTGAGGCCGACTGGGCGGCGGAGAGCGAGGAGGACAACGACGGACCGTCCTTCGGGGGCGCGGGCGAGATGACGGACGTGAGACCTGGGACGACCGGCACCGGACCCGTCACGGGTCCGGTGCCGACCGAACGCGTCGGACGTCAGGCGGCGCGGACCGCCTGGTACGACGGGAGCCAGGCGCGCTCCTCCGGTGCGTCGACGGCCACCAGCGGCGACTCGTCGTCGAGGTACGTCTGCGGAGCCAGCTCGGGGGTCTCGATGAGGTCCACCAGCATGTCTTCAGTCCCTTCGGTCGTGTGCGGACGGAATGTTCCCGGCGAGGGATCACCCCACCAGGAACATCATCTTCCGCTACCGCACGTCCCACACCGAGGGGAGTGTTGTCCCGGAACCTGTCCCGTACACGTGTCGCGGATAGCGGCAAAAGAAGGCTGATGGGACCCATGTCGCGCCCTGTTCCCCACCACCGCGGTGTGACGGGTGCGGCACGTCCGGTAGCCCTGTCGTCCGCCCCGCGACGCGGCCCGGCTCCGGTCCGGCCTCCCCGCGGCCCACTTCCCTCGGCCGTCGTTCCGACGTCAGTTCCCCCCGCTATGCTCGCCGGTGTTCGAGTGATACATGGGGCCGGTGGCGAGGACGCCATCGGGAGGGGCGTGAGGCGGGCGTGTTGTCCGGCAGTGATGATCAGCAGGGTGCGGCGCACGCGGCACGGGGTGCCGGGCGTCTGATCGCGGGTCGGTACCGGCTGACCGACCAACTCGGCCGGGGCGGCATGGGCACCGTCTGGCGGGCCCACGACCAACTGCTCGCGCGCGATGTCGCGGCCAAGGAACTGCACGTCTTCACCCAGGGCGACGAGGACCGCCGCGTGTGGCTGCGCCGTGCCGTACGGGAGGCGCGGGTGGTGGCCAGGGTGCCGCACCCGCATGTGGTCGGAGTCCACGACCTCGTCGAGTACGAGGACCGGCTGTGGATCGTCATGGAACTCATCGACGGCCCCTCACTCGCCCAACTCATCGCACGGAACGGCCCGTTGGAGCCCACGAAAGTCGCCGAACTGGGTGCCCAGCTGCTCGGCGCGCTCGACGCCGTGCACGCCGCCGGAGCCCTGCACCGGGACGTCAAACCGGCCAACGTCCTGCTGCGCCGCGACGGCAGCGCCGTCCTGACGGACTTCGGCATCGCCGTCGTCGACGACGGCGAGGCGCTCACCAACTCAGGCGAATTCGCGGGCTCCGTCGAGTACATGGCGCCCGAACGCGTCAACGGCGGTGATGTCGGGCCCGCTTCGGACCTGTGGTCGCTGGCCGCGACACTCGTCACCGCCGCCACCGGGGCGTCCCCCTTCCGGCGCCCCGCGCACGCGGCCACCCTGCACGCCGTCGCGTACGAACAGCCCAACCTCCCGGCGCGGTTGGGCCCGCTGCTGCCGGCCGTCGAGGCACTGCTGCGCAAGGCGCCCGAGGAGCGGCCCTCCATCCCCGACGCGACGACCGCCCTGCGGCACGCCGCCGAGGGACTCGCGGCCGACCCGAGATCGCTGCCGTCGGCCACCGTCCGGATCGCCATCCCGGCCGGAACCTCCCTCGCGGACGCGGAGACCCGGACCCGTCAGCACGTCCCGTGGACGGACCACGTGGCACCACCCACGTCGCGGTACGACGCCGCGACCGCGTCCGCGCTGATGCGCAGGGACGAGATCCGGCGCGACAGACGGGTCATGGGGCTGGTGGTCTCCTCGGTCGCCCTCGTCTTCGCGGGGACCGGTCTCGGCCTCTTCCTCGCCGGGGTGCCGCCGTTCGAGAGGTCCGCCCAGGCCGACGCGTCGGACGGCAAGGAACCGGGCAGCGAAGCCGGCATCTCCCTCCCGGCCGGTACGCCCCTGCCGGCGACGCCCGTCGTCAACGAATCGGTGGTCCACGCCGCCGAGGGCTGGCAGCGGGTCACCGACACCCCCATCCAGTCCGGCGACACGGTCACCATCCGCTTCACCTCGGGGCAGTGGACCGTGGACGACCCCGAGATGCCACTGACAGGACCTGACGGCTACGACCCCGAGACCGACAAGTCCCTCGCCTTCGCCGCGGCCGACTGCAAGGTCAACGAATCGGCTCCCTTCGGCGCGCTCCTCGGGCGTTTCACCGAGGCCGGGGAGGGCGAGGAGAGCCACATCGTGGGGAAGCAGTGGACCTTCGAGGCGGCGGCCGGGGGCACGCTCGAACTGCGCATCAACGACGGCGACAACGGCTGCGTCTCGGACAACTCCGGCGACCTCTCCGTGACGGTGACCGTGGCCAAGGGTGCCTAGATGAACGGCACTTCGGACCCGTACACCCTCGTACCGGGCGACCCCGTCTCACCGGTGATCCTGCACGTACCGCACTCCTCGCGGACCGTCCCCGGGGACGTACGGAACGGCATCGTGCTCGACGATGCCGTCCTGGAGCGGGAGTTGGATCACATCACCGACTCGCACACCGCGCGGATCGCCGCGGAGGCCGCCGTCCGGTGTGCCGCGCCGCCCTGGCGGTTCGTCAACCAGCTGTCCCGGCTGGTCATCGACCCCGAACGCTTCCCGGACGAACGGGAGGAGATGCGGGCGGTGGGCATGGGCGCCGTCTACACCCGCACCACGCACGGCGAACCGCTCCGACCGGTCGACGACCCGGACCGCCCCGGTCGCCCTGGCTTGGTGGCCGAACAGCCGCTGCTGGAACGCTACTTCCACCCGTACGCCGCCGCCATGACCGACGCCGTGACGCAGCGGCTGGCAGCCGCCGGGCGAGCCGTGATCATCGATGTGCACTCCTACCCCACGGACCGGCTGCCGTACGAACTCCACGGCGACGGCCCCCGCCCGCCCGTCTGCCTCGGAACCGACGCCTTCCACACCCCGCCCGACCTCCTCGCCCACGCCGAGAAGGCCTTCGCGGGCTTCGGCGGTACGGGTGTCAACAGCCCCTTCGCCGGAACGTACGTACCGCTGAAGTACTACGGCACCGACCGGCGGGTCGGCGCCCTGATGATCGAGATCCGCCGCGACGTCTACATGACCGAGCCGGGTGGCCCGGCGGGGCCCGGCCTCGCCCGCGTGGCGGCCGCGCTGGCGGACCTGGTCGAGACGGTCACCGGAACGCGCGAGGCCTGAGATGGTGATCGAGCGGTTCATCGGCATCGACCTGGCCTGGGCGCACGGCGGAACCCGCAGGCCCAACGAGACGGGCGTCGCCGCTGTCGACGGCTCCGGCGCGGTCATCGACTGCGGCTGGACCCGCGGCCTCGACGAGACGACGGAATGGCTGGCCGGGGCGGCCGTCGACGGATCGACCCTGGTCTTCGTCGACGCGCCGCTGGTCGTCGACAACCTGGCAGGTCAGCGCCCGTGCGAGCGGGAGGTGGGCCAGCGGTACGGCCGTTGGAAGGTGAGCGCGAACAGCACCAACCTGGGCTCCCCGCGCCAAGCCGGTGTGCTCCTGCTGGAACGGCTCCGAGAGGCGGGCTGGGCCTACGACGACGGCAGGCAGGGCCCGCGGGCCGGCGGCCTCGTCCTGTCCGAGTGCTACCCGTACACGACACTCGTCGGAGCGGCCGAGCTGGGCTACGACCTGGAGCGCCCCACCTACAAACGCCGCCCGGCGCGCGTACCGTCGGCCGACTGGCGAGCGGTGCGCGCGCTGGCGTGCGACGAGTTGATCGGCCGGGTGGCGGGCCTCGCCACCGCCGACCCACCCCTTCAGCTCGCCTCGCATCCCGTCTCCCGCCGGCTGACCGAGGAGCCTTCGCCCCAGCGGGCGGCCGACTACAAGCACCGGGAGGACCTCGTCGACGCGCTGCTCTGCGCGTGGACGGCCGCGCTGTGGTCCCGGCACGGACTCACCCGCTGTCAGGTGCTCGGTGCGGGCAGCCCCGCCCCGCAGGGGTACGCGCCCACGATCATCGCTCCGGCCCGCACCGAGCAGCGCCGGGACGGACAGCCCGGGACTGTGGAACCCGGGACCGTCGAGCCAGGGATCGTGGAGCCCGGACGCGAATAACCCGGTGCACCGGGCCAGTTCGGTTCCCTACACTCGCCCCACAACACGCGCCGCACACCACCGCGACGCGCCCCCGTGACCAATGAGAGGAGCCCGGCCATGCGGTACCGCACCGCTGTCGTCGTTCCTCTCTCGCGGTACGAGGTGATCCTCGTGTCTTCGCGGAACCGGTGCGTGCTGCGCGGCCCGCACCGGATGCCCGTCTCGAACGTCTGACCCTGACCTGCGTACGTCTTTCTGCGGGCTCACACGTCACTTCACGCTTCGAACGGGAATCGCGCCGACCCCATCCGGATCAGTAGTCCTGGAAGGCCCTGGGCCGTGCGTACCGAACTCCACCCTCTCGACCATCGCTTCTCGCATCCCGACGACCCGCTGGGTGCCGTCCGCAATCTCGGCATCCTCGCCCACGTCGACGCGGGCAAGACCACCGTCACCGAACGGATCCTGTATGTCACCGGGACCACGCACAAGCGTGGTGAGGTCCATGACGGCACGACCGTCACCGACTTCGACCCCCAGGAACGCGACCGCGGGATCACCATCTTCGCCGCCGCCGTCAGCTGTGACTGGGACGGGCACCGGATCAACCTGATCGACACTCCGGGGCACGTCGACTTCTCCGACGAGGTCGTACGGTCGCTGCGCGTGCTGGACGGGGCGGTGGCGGTGTTCGACGCCGTCGCGGGGGTCGAACCGCAGAGCGAGTCGGTGTGGCGGCAGGCCGACCGGTTCGGCGTGCCGCGGATCGCCTTCGTCAACAAGCTGGACCGGGCCGGGGCCGACCTCGACTCGGCGGTCGCGTCCATCAGGGAACGGCTGCATCCGGCGCCGCTGGTCGTGCAGTTGCCCATCGGTTCGGAGGACGGGTTCCGCGGGGTCGTCGACCTGGTGCGGATGCGGGCGCTGGTCTGGGCCGAGGGTGCGGGGAGCGCCGAAAGGATCGGCGGGGTCGAGGAAGGGCCCGTACCCGAAGCCCTGTCGGAGGAGGCGGGCCGGCGGCGACGGCTGCTGGAGGAGGCCGTCGCGGAACTCCACCCCGGCGCCCTTGAGGAGTTCTGTACGCCGGCGGGCCTCTCCGCGCAGACCCTCGCGGGCGCGCTGCGCGACCTGACCCGTACCGGTGACGGTGTGGTCGTGCTCTGCGGCTCGGCCTACCGCAACCGGGGCATCGAGCCGCTGCTGGACGCCGTGGTCGCGTATCTGCCCTCGCCGTCGGACGTGCCCGCCGTACGCGGCACGCTGGACGGTGCCGAACAGGTGCGCGCCGCCGATCCGGACGCGCCGTTCGCGGCCCTGGCGTTCAAGGTGCACTCCACCGCCACCGGGCGGCTGACCTGTCTGCGGGTGTACTCCGGGACGATCCGGAAGGGAGAAGTGGTGGCCGTGCGGGACGCGAGTGCGACGCGCACCGAACGGATCGGCCGGATCCTGCGGGTCCAGGCCGACCGGCACGCCCAGTTGGACCTGGCCGTGGCCGGGGACATCGTCGCCGTGGTCGGACTCAAGTCCGCCCGCGCGGGATCGACCCTGTGCGCGCCCGGTGCCCCGCTCGTCCTCGAACCGCCGGCCACCGCCGAACCCGTCGTCTCGGTGGCGGTCGAGGCCCGGACGAGCACGGACACGGATCGTCTGGTGGCCGCGCTGGCACGGCTCGTCGAGGAGGATCCGTCGCTGGTGGTGCGGACCGACGACGAGACCGGGCAGACCGTGCTGTCCGGCATGGGCGAACTGCATCTGGAGGTGGCGGTGGAGAAGATCCGCCGCGCCCAGGGGCTGGACGTCCGGGTCGGCCGGCCGAGGGTGGCCTACCGGGAGACCGTCGTACGCGGGGTCGCCGGGCTCGTCTTCCGGCATGTCAAACAGGACGGCGGGGCGGGCCAGTTCGCCCATGTCGTGCTGGACGTGGAGCCGTTGGAGGGCGACGCCGAACGGGAGGACGGGGGCAGCGTGACCGGGTTCGAGTTCCGGTCGGCCGTCGTCGGCGGCCGGGTGCCGCAGGAGTACGTACGGGCCGTCGAGGCCGGCTGCCGGGACGCGCTGGGCGAGGGTCCGCTCGGCGGGCATCCCGTGACCGGGCTGCGGGTCGTCCTGCGGGACGGGGCGACCCATGCGAAGGACTCGTCGGAGATGGCGTTCCGGACGGCCGGACGGCTCGCCCTGCGCGAGGCGCTGCGGGCCAGCGCGATGGCGGTCCTGGAACCGGTGGTCGAGGTCACGGTCACCGCTCCCGACGAGGCCGTCGGCGGGGTCCTCGGCGACCTGGCGGCACGGCGCGGCCGGGTCACCGGATCGGCCACGCGGGCGGGTGCGGCAATCGTCACAGCCACGGTGCCCCTGGCCGAGCTGTTCGGCTACGCGACACGCCTGCGAAGCCGCACGCAGGGCCGGGGGGTTTTCACCACCCGCCCCACGGGGTACGCCCCGGCGCCGACACCGCCACCGGGGACACCCGCACCCCGGTAGTCGGGGCGGACTCCGGAGCGGGGTGCGTCCCACGGGGTACGTCCTGGCGCCGGGGCCGGGGACACTCGCGCTCCGGTAGCCGGGACGGGCTCCGGAGGGGGTGTGTCCCACCGGGGTACGCCCCGGTGTTGGCGCCTGGGCGTACCCGCGCCCCGGTATCCGGATGTGTTCCGGAGCGGGGGTGTCCCACCCGGGGGTACGCCCCGGCCCCGGCCCCGGACCCGGACCCGGACCCGGCCCCGGCCCCGGCCTCGGGGGCGGGGGCGGGGGCCCCGCCCCGTCGCCCCGACCGGCGGTCCCGCCCATTTATGGGCGGGACCGCCGGTCACCGCGCGGGGGTCAGCGCAGCGCGTCCCTCAGCAGTCGCGTGTTCCTCACCAGCAAGCTCGACCCCTTGCGGTCCGCCGTCGTCGTGACCTCGGGGATCGCGCCCTTCGCACCGCAGCGCGACACGCATTCCACCGCGAGCGCCAGCAGGTCGCCCACGCCCCGGACCGGGGTGTCCCGGAGCAGGCCGGGCAGGGCCGCCGCCAGGACGGACCACACGGTCGCGTACGCACCCGTCTCGGCGACGAACCGCAGCGACTCGGCCGCCCGGCCCGCGCCGGGCCACTCGTCGTTCAGTAACGCCTCCAGCTGCCGTCCGAGCAGCCCGCTGTCCAACTGCCCTCGCGAGGCCAGGACCAGCAGGGCGTCCACCACCGCGGGGGTGTCGATGCGCCAGATCAGCCCGAAGGCCACGGCCAGGTGCACCGACCAACCCGCCGGTCCGCCGGACTCCGCGACGTGCGGCAGGACGCGGGGCCACCCCGTCTGGGACGTACGCGACTCGAAGTAGTCCCGTGCCATCAACTCCTCGCGGTGGTGCGGCAGCTGGGCCACCCAGAACGGTCGGATCGGGTCGGCGAGGCCGTTGTTGCCGGCGTACGGCCCGACCAGCGCCGCCGCGGCCAACGGGAACTCGGGATCGAGGGCCGCCCCCGGCCGCGCGGGCGTCCACCAGCCCTGCGAGGCGGGCTTCGGCGGCTTGCAGTGGGGCCGGCCCTTCGGCTCCGAGTCCTGGTGCGGAAGCCCGCCCGCGCGCAGCCAGTGCGCCAGCCGCCGGCCGGCGGGGGAGTCGAGGGCCCCGGCCGCGCGCAGCACCTCGTCGTCCGCCGTCGGGGTGACCCGCAGCAGGGCCTGGGCCAGGTCGACCGGCGCCGGGTCGACACCGAGTGCGTCGAGCGCGGAGATCCGTTCCAGGAGGACGGCTGCGTCCAGCGCGCCGGTGGAGAGGGTGGGCACGGCCAGCAGGAACGGCTGTGTGCCGGACTCGACGATCTCCATCGCCTCGGCCAGCCGTGCGGCGAGCATCGAGCCGGCCAGGGAGAAGCTGCTGCTCGGGCGGGTCCGGCCGAGGTGGACGACCCGGTGCAGCAGGCCGACGCGTGACCGCGGTTCGTCGCCCCGCACTGCCGCCGCCACGTCGTAGAGGTCCGCCGGCACCCAGTCGTAGGCGTCCTTCGGTTGGCTGCGCATGACCGGTTCCAGTGCGTCGGACAGTGCGGGCCGGTCCAGGTGGGCGTGGCGGATCAGTCCGTCGAGGGCGCGTTCGAAGGCCGCCACGTCCTGGTCGCCCGCGACGACCGCCGCGACCTCCTGCGCGACTTCGGTGGCCGTCGGAAGGGGCCCCGGCACCGGGCTCGGAACCGGCACGGGGGGCAGCGTGTCCGCGTACGACTCGGTGGCGACGGCCTCCGGCGTGCCGCCCAGGTCCTCGTGTGCGCCGGACAGGCCGAACAACTCGGCGGCTCGCGCCGCGAGTCCGGGACTGAGTCGTTCGGCGGCCTGCCGAAGCTCCGGGAGCACCGACTCCCCGGCAGAACGGAGGTGACGAGCTGTCAGGTTCAGTGCGCGCTCCTGTATCGCCAGATCCCGGTGCTCGAAGGCGATGGACAGGTCGACGAGCAGCCTGTCCGTGCGCGCCGGGTCCCGCCGGATCGCGCGGTCGAGCCAGGTCAGTTGGGCGCGGACCAGCTTCTTCTCGGGTCGGACCAGAACCCGTTCGCACGCTTCGGTGAGCGCGCCGGGCTCCAGCAGGCCCGACTCGTCCAGGCCGGTCAGGGTCTCCTGGGCGTGGGCGGCCACCGGCAACGACCCGTCGAGCAGCGCCAGATGGCCCCGTACCAGGAGCGCGTTCTCGGCCGGTGCGCAGTTCAGGGCCCGCAGGAACTCCAGGAACGGCGCGGTCTCCATGCGTGTGCCGTCGGCCGGCAGGCGCCCGAGGAGCTGTCCGGCCAGCGCGGCCCGTGCGGGGGCCACCCGGGCGTGTTCGGCCGGGGTGAGCGCGAGTGTCTCCAGCAGGGCCGCCGCCTGGGCGCCGTCCGGCGGATCGGCGACCAGGTCCGCGAAGAGGTTGTCGACCAGCTCGTCACGGTCGGCGAACCCCTCGGCGGTGAGGGCGACGAGAGCTTCCAGCAGCCACCCCGGACGGCCGAAGACGACCCGCCCCGGTCTCTCCACGGCCAGGGGTACGAGTTTCGGGGTGAAGGCGTCCGCGCGCAGCCGCTCCAGAAGGTCGCCGCCCGGGACCCCGCCCAGTACCCGCGCGGGCCGCTCCCGGTCGTTCGCGCGGTTGGAGAGCCAGGCCAGGACGAACTTCCGGGAGGCCGGCAGCGGGCAGCCGGTGTCATGGACGAGGTGCTCGGTGATCGTATACACCGTGTCCGAGGCCGTCGCGCTGTCGCCGAGCCGTGCCACCAGCTCGGCGCGCCAGGCGAGGGGGTACAGGTCCAGGACGTCCACCGTCCAGGTGTCCACCTTGAAGTACCGGTACGTCAGCAGCCAGGCCGCCGCGGCCCCGGGGGTGACCTGGCAGCCCAGTTCGGCGGCGAACAGGCATGCCTTCACCTCCGCGGTGTTCACCCGCCGGGAGATCGCCTCGCGGTGGGCCTTCAGCCCGGCCGCGCACGCCCCGCGCCGCTCCGGCGGCAGGGCGCCCAGCTCCCGGACCACTCCGGCGAGGTCGCCGGCCTCCACGAGTTCGACCAGTCTCATCGTGCCGCTTTCGTCCTTTCCGTCATCCGCTGCTGCCTCTGTCTCTGCGTCTACATCTGCGGCTGCGTCTGCGCTCCGCAGGGCGAGAGGGGGTCCGGCTGCGTGCGGGTGCTCGGCCGATGGGCTCAAGTCGGTTGCTTGATGGGGGAGTTGGGTCACGTGCACACGCTAGGGCCGGACACCGACAGGACGAAGAAAGCGTTCAAGAGGCAACCAGTGCGCGCCCTCTTGAACGACCGGGTCCGCCGATGCCGGCTTGTCGCCCGGCGAGGACACCCTCGGTGTTCCTGACCGGACGAACCTCTTTCAGCCACCTCCGATCCCGGGCCGCTCCTCCCGCGTCCGACCTGTTCGCGTTGGTTACACGTGTGTGTAGATGTGAAAAGTAAGACCAAGACCTTTTCACTGTGATCGTAAAGTCCCATATAGTGACCGCCAGATGCGCAGAGGTGAAGGCTCACACCTGTATGTAGTGAGCCGAAAAACTACTGGCAGCCTGCTGCAGGGACTTGTCCCAAGGAACCGACCCGAAGGCCATCCGAGATCACGGTGAACGCCCTCGGAACCGACCGAGGAAACGAGCGATGACTTCCCCCACGCACCCGGGCGAACGGCCCGCCACCCGCGGCCTGCTGACGGCTTTCGTGCTCACGGCGGTACTGTCCGGGCTCGCGGTCGCGGGCGCGGTCGTCATCGCGCCGCCCGGCGTGCGCCTGCCTCTCGCCCTGGGCGGCAGCGCGGCGGGCCTCCTGCTGTGCGCGGCCGTCGTCGTGGCCGTCTACGCAGTCCTGTCCGGCCGGACGATGCGCCGGCGGCTGGAGACGCTGACCCAGGACGTCGGCCGGATGCTCCAGGAACGTGTCCGGCTGACCGAGGACACGCGTCTCGAACGCGTGCGGCTGACGGGTGAGCTGGAGAGGGAACGGGCCCGCCTGACGGCGGAACTGGCCCAGGAACACGCCCGGCTGACCGACTCGCTGGCCGCCGAACGCGCCCGCATCGTTCAGGAACAGGGCGCGGAGCACGCCCGGCTCGCCGACTCGCTGACTGCCGAACGCGACCATCTCGCCCGGGAGCACAGCACGAAGAGTGCCCGGCTCGCCGAGGAGAACGCGCAGCTCACGGTGCGGCTGCGGGAGGCGAACGCCTCGCGCACCGCCGCCGTCTCCGCCACCGCCAACGCGGCGGGGCGCATGCAGGCCGTGGCCACCGCGATGCTCGCCGACCTGCGGGCCATGGAGGAGCGGCACGCCGACGAGGACGTCCTCGCCGACCTCCTCCACCTCGACCACCGCACCGCGCAGGCCGGCCGGCTCGCGGACTCCCTCGCGGTGCTGACCGGAGCCCGCTCGGGCCGACGCTGGGCGCGGCCGATCGGCATGGAGTCCATCCTGCGTGGCGCCATGGGCCGGATCGGCAGCTACCAGCGGGTCCGGGTCCACTCCGCCAGCCAGGCCGCCGTCGCCGGGCACGCCGCCGAGGCCGTGATGCACGCGCTGGCCGAACTGCTCGACAACGCCGCGAACTTCTCCCCGCCGACCGCGGAGGTGCACGTCTACGTGGAGGAGGTGCCGGCCGGTGTCATCGTGTCCGTCGAGGACAGCGGCCTGGTCATGAGTGACCTGCAACTGCGCCGCGCCGAGGAGGCGGTCACCGGCCGGGGCAGCGAACTCGGCGGTCTCACCGGCACCCGGCTGGGCCTCGCCGTCGTCGGCAGGCTCGCCCACCGGTACGGCCTCAAGATCTCCTTCCGCCCCTCGGCCCGCGGCGGCACCGGCGTTCTGCTGCTCGTTCCGCAGGACATCCTCGTCGTCCAGGGCACCTCGATCCCGCCGGCCGACCGCACCCCGGAGGTACCGGCCGCCCGGAAGCCGTCGGCCACCGCGGGCACCACGACCGCGCCCGCTGCCCCGGAACTGCCCCGGCGCCACGGTGGGTCCGTGGCGCCCGCCCCGGAGAAGGGTGCCGACGCGGCACGGGCTCTCGCGCCCGGCCGTGACCTCGATTCCGGCCCCGGCCCCGCCCCCGCGCACGCATTCGCCACCTCCGACACCCCTGCCCCCTCCGGCACCCCTGGCCCGGCCATCGGTGAGGAGGAGTCGGTGGAGGATCTGCCCCGGCGCCGCCGCGGACGGACCCTCGCCGAGGCCGAGGCCGAGCGGGCGCGTGTGGCGGCGCACTCCACCACACCGCACACCGCGCCGTCCGCCGTGGACGTACAGGTACGCGCCGCCCGCTTCGGCAGCTTCCGCCAAGCCGTGCGCGGGGTTCCCGCCGCTGCCGAGCAGCGCGCTACGGCCGGGGCGGACACGGCGGGTACTGCGGGTACGGCGGGCACGGCGGGCACGGCGGACCAACCGTCCGGCACCGCACCCGCGCCCGGCACCGCACCCGCCACCGAGCCCGGTGCCAGCGCCAGCACCACCGCACCCGACACCCGTCAGTCCCCACCCGCCCCCATGAGTGGCTGAGGCCGACGCCCGACAACTCCTCGTCCGACGGCGGCCCCTGCCGGAACAACCGGAACGGCCGTGACGGGCCGGGAACGTACCGGCCGCCCGGTCCGCCTCCGCCACCCCCGGCACCACCGCCCGCACGCTCCCCGCCCGAGATCCTCCGTCCCCCCGCAGTCTCACCCGGAAGGCGACACCACCTCATGACCGGCACGACGACCGCCGACGACAAACTCACGTGGCTCATCGAGGGCCTGCTCAAGCGCACCCCGGGCGCACGGCACGCGCTCGTGCTCTCCCGTGACGGCCTGAAACTGTGCCGCACCCCGGAACTCTCCGCGGACCAGGCCGACCAGCTCGCCGCGATAGCCGCCGGCATCCAGTCCCTGTCGCACGGCGCGTCGGTGGAGTTCGGCGACGGCACCGGCGGCGTCCGTACGGCCATGGCCGAGTTCTACGGCGGCGTGCTGTTCATCGTCGAGGCGGGCCAGGGCGCGCATCTGGCCGTCGTCACGGACGAGGACGCCGACGCGGGCCTCATCGGACACAACATGAGCGAGTTGATCGAGCAACTCGGCGAACACCTGACGGCCCCGCCCCGGGCCTCATGACCGCGTACGCCGGCAGGCCGGGCAGGGACGACGCTCCCGACCGGTTCTACACCCTGACCTCGGGGCGCAGCCGGGTCGGCGCGGACAGCCCTCTGGACCTGGTGACCCTCGTGATCGCCGAGTGCGACCCCGTGCCCGGCATGCAGTCCGAGCACGCGGCGATCCTGCGGATGACCGAACGCCCCACCGCGGTCGTGGAGATCGCCGCCGAACTGCGGCTGCCGGTCGGCATCACCAAGATCCTGCTGTCCGACCTCCTGGCGGCGGGCCGCGTCAGCGCCCGTCACCCCCGCCGGCAGCAGGCCCTACCCGACCTCGACATCCTGGAGCAGGTGCTCGTTGGACTCCGTAATCTCTAGAGCGAGCGCTCCCCTGAGCGCATCCGCCGACAACGGACTGAAGATCGTGGTCGTGGGCGGCTTCGGAGTGGGCAAGACCACCCTGGTGCGCTCGGTCAGCGAGATCCGCCCGCTGAACACCGAGGAGACGATGACGCAGGCGGGAGCGGACGTCGACGATCTCACCGGCGTCGGCGCCAAGACCGCGACCACCGTCGCCTTCGACTTCGGCCGCATCACCCTCGACGCCCGCAACGTGCTCTACCTGTTCGGGGCGCCCGGCCAGCAGCGCTTCTGGTTCCTGTGGGACCGCCTCTTCTACGGGACCCTGGGAGCGGTCGTCCTCGTCGACACCCGGCGCATCGACGACTCCTGGTACGCGATCGACCGCCTGGAGAAGCACGGCACCCCGTTCGTCGTCGCCTGCAACGACTTCGGCGGCCCCGCGCACTCTCCCGAGCGGATCCGCCAGGCCCTCGACCTGGACGCGCACGTCCCGCTGATCGGCTGCGACGCCCGTTCGCGCGAGTCCAGCAAGCAGGTCCTGATCACCCTGGTCGAGTACGTCCACCGACTGCACACCGATCATGTCCGCAACTCGCCTCAGGAGCTGGTGTGAGTCCCATCCCCCTGCGCGGTCCGAGCTCGCACGAGGAACCGGCCGAGCTGTACCGGCAGATGCGGCGCAAGCACGGCCCGGTGGCACCGGTCCTCCTCGACGGCGACATCCCCGCCTGGCTGGTGCTCGGTTATCGTGAACTGCACCAGGTCACCAGCGACTCGGGGCTCTTCAGCCGGGACTCCGAGCTGTGGAACCAGTGGGACAACATTCCCGAGGACTGGCCCCTGGCGCCGGTCATCGGGCGCAAGCAGCCGTCCATCCTCTACACCGTCGGCGAACGGCACCGCACCCGCTCCGCGATGCTGAGCAACGCTCTGGACGGCGTCGACCCCTCCGAACTGCGGGCGCACGCCGAGCAGTTCGCCGACGAGTTGATCGACTCCTTCTGCGCCGCCGGCAGCGGCGATCTGATCGGCCAGTACGCCAAGCTGCTCCCGGCCCGCGTCCTGGCCCGTATCTACGGCTGGGACGACACCAAGGCCACGGCACTGGTCGCCTCCCTCACCGACATGATCGACGCGGGGGACAGGGCGCTGGCGGGCGAGCAGCATCTGTACACCGCCGCCCAGCAGTTGGTGGCCGAGAAGCGCATCGCGCCCGGCGACGACGTCGCCTCCCGCATCCTGGCCGACCGGAGCGGGTTCAGCGACGAGGAGATCGTCCAGGACATCATGATCCTGCTGTCGGCGGGCCATCAGCCGACCGCCGACTGGATCGGCAACTCCCTCCACCTCATGCTCACCGACGCCCGTTTCGCGGCCTCCCTCTTCGGTGGCCGGAGCAGTGTCACCGAGGCCATGAACGAGGTCCTCTGGGAGGACACCCCGACCCAGAACATGCCCGGCCGCTACGCCACCCGCGACACCCACCTCGGCGGCGTCCGCATCAACACCGGCGACCTGCTGCTCCTCGGACTCCAGGCCGCCAACTCGGACCCGCACATCCGCGCCGACCACGCCGCTCTGACGGGCGGCAACAACGCGCACTTCTCCTTCAGTCACGGTGAACACCGCTGCCCCTTCCCCGCACAGGAGGTGGCGGAGGTCATCGCGCGGACGGGGATCGAGGTCGTCCTCGACCGGCTGCCCGACATCGACCTCGCGGTACCGGCGGAGTCCCTGAAGCGCCGTCAGTCACCGTGGCTGCGGGGCCTCACCGAACTGCCCGTGCGGTTCGCCCCGACACCCGCCCTGGGCGGCACGGGCGCCTGACCGGGACCGTCGTGCGGCGGCTGCTCGTGCGGCGGCTGTTCGTGCGGTGCCCCGCTCAGACCGGCAGCCGCGGCACGCTGTCGATCAGGCGCCGGGTGTACGGGTGGGCCGGGTCGCCCAACACCTGGGCGGTGTCGCCCTGTTCGACGAGCCGGCCGCTCTCCAGTACCGCCGTGCGCTCGCACAGGGAGGCGACGACCGACAGGTCGTGGGAGACCATGACGAGGGTCAGCCGCCGCTCCTCCTTCAGCTCGGCCAGCAGGTCGACGACCTTGACCCGGGTGGTGACGTCGAGCGCGCTCACGGGTTCGTCGGCGAGCAGCACGCGCGGGTCGCACACGATGGCGCGGGCGATCGCGATGCGCTGACGCTGGCCGCCGGAGAACTCGTGCGGGTAGCGGGAGGCCGCGTCGGCCGGAAGCCCGACCCGTTCCAGCGCGGCGGCCACCTTCGGCGCGGCGCTCGTCCGGGAGTCGAGCCCCAGGGAACGCAGCGGCTCCGCGACGATCGCGGCGACGCGGCGGCTGGGGTCGAGGGAGGAGTACGGGTCCTGGAACACGCACTGGACACCCCGCCGGAAGCGGCGCATCTGCCGCCGGTCGCGCGGGGCGAGCGGTTCACCGTCGAAGCGGACGGTACCGGCGGTGGGACGGGCGAGCCCCAGCAGGATCCGCAGCAGTGTCGTCTTCCCGGCGCCGGACTCCCCCACGAGGGCCAGCGACTGCCCCGGCTCGACGGCCAGGGACACGCCCTGTACGACGTCGGCGGCGGCGCCCCGGTAGCGTACGGCCACGTCCGTGAGCTCCAGCACGGATGTCGCCCGCGCCCCGTCCGTCGGCTTCGGCTCGGGGGTCATCGCGGGCTCCTCAGGTCCAGGGCGGACTCCAGTTTCCGGGCGCCCGCGACGAGGGCCCGGGTGTACTCGGCCTTCGGCGCGGTGACGACGTCCAGGACGGGGCCCTCCTCGACGGCCCGCCCGTCCTTCAGCACCAGCACCCGGTCGGTCACCTTCGCGACCACCGCGAGGTCGTGGCTGACGAACAGCACGGCCATCTCACGTTCGCGGACGAGGGTGTCGAGCAGTTCCAGCATCTCGGCCTGGACGGAGACGTCGAGCGCGGTGGTGGGTTCGTCGGCGACGAGCAGGCTCGGTTCGCAGGCCAGCGCCATGGCGAGGGCGACGCGCTGGCGCTGGCCGCCGGAGATCTCGTGCGGGAAGGCGTGGGCGATGCGGTCGGGCTCGGGCAGCCGTACCCGTACGAGCGCGTCGGTGACGGCGGTGCGCAGGTCACGGCCCTTGAGGCCGGTCCTGCGGGCCAGCGGCTCGGCGATCTGGCGGCCCATGCGCATCAGCGGGTCGAGGGCGGTCAGGGGCTCCTGGAAGACCACGGCCGCGTCCCGGCCGCGTACGGCGGTGAGGCGCTTCTCGGGGGCACCGACGATCTGCGTGCCGGCCAGTTCGACGCTGCCGGTGGCGGTCATGCCGTCGGGCAGCAGACCCAGCAGGGCGAGCGTGGTCAGGGACTTCCCGGAGCCGGACTCGCCGATCAGACCGAGCCGTTCGCCGCTGCCCACGGTGAAGGAGAGGCCGTCGACGAGGGTGCGGCCGTCGTCGGTGCGCACGGTCAGGCCGCGTACGTCGAGCAGGGGGCCGGGGGGAGTGTCTCGGGGGGTCATGTGCGCCTCCGGCGGGTCGCCGGGTCGAGGGTGTCGCGCAGTCCGTCGGCGACGAGGTTGACGCCGACGACGAGCACGACCAGCAGGATGCCGGGGGCCAGCGCGCCCGCGGGTGCGGTGGTGAAGGTGGCCTGTGCTTCCTGGAGCATGCGGCCCCAGGAGGCGTTGGGCGGCGGGGCGCCGAGGCCGAGGTAGGACAGTCCGGCCTCGGCGAGCACGGCGAGGCCGAACTGGAGGGCCAGGTTGACCACGAGGGTGGGCCAGATGTTCGGCAGGATGTGCGCCGCGACCGTACGCGGCCAGGAGGTGCCCGAGGTCCGGGCGGCGGTGACGTAGTCCTGCGCCAGGACCCGCT
Organism: Streptomyces sp. NPDC102514; assembly: GCF_055584525.1. Classification (NCBI taxonomy): domain Bacteria; kingdom Bacillati; phylum Actinomycetota; class Actinomycetes; order Kitasatosporales; family Streptomycetaceae; genus Streptomyces; species Streptomyces sp. NPDC102514. The sequence continues at coordinate 520,994 of NZ_JBVJLW010000002.1, read as the reverse complement.
TGACGAGGATCCGTACGAGGCGGGCGACCACCGCGCTCTGGGCGAGGCCGATCGCGAGGATCGCGGAGCCGAGGGTGGCCGAGCGGGCGGCGACGACGAGCATCGCCAGCAGCAGCGTCGGGAAGGCGATGAGGATGTCGAGGAACGCGGCGAGGGTGTCGTCGAGCCAGCCCTGCGCGAACGCGGCGAGCACGCCGAGGGTGACCCCGACGAGCGCGGCGATGGCGACGGAGCCGAGACCGGCCTGCACGGCGATACGGGCGCCGGTCATCAGCTGGGTGAGCAGGTCCCGGCCCAGCTTGTCCGTACCGAGCAGATGTCCGTCGCCGGGGCCCGCGAGCCGGCCGCCGGAGGTGTCGTCGGTGTCGAAGGGCAGCCAGACGAGCGAGACGAGGGCGAGCAGCACGATCAGGGCGGTCAGCGAGCAGCCCGCGAGCAGTGTGACGGAACGGCGGCGGCGGGAGACCGGCGTCGTCGACTCCGTGGGCTCGGTCTCCTTGAGCGGGGCGGCCGGCAGGGTCATCGGGAACCTCCGGAGAGCCGTCCGCGCAGCCGCGGGTCGATGATCCGCTGGACCAGGTCGGCGGCGAAGCCGATCAGGAGGACGGCGAGGGTCGAGACGAACAGGACGCCCTGGACGACCGGGTAGTCGTGCTGGGCGATACCGGTGGCGAGCAGCGAGCCGAGGCCGGGCAGCGCGTACACCGACTCGACGACGACCGCGCCGAGCAGGGTCGAGGCGAGTTCGATCCCGAGGATGGAGATCACGGGGACGGAGGCGTTCCGCAGCCCGTGCCGCCACATGGCCCGCGGGAAGGACGCGCCCAGAGCCCGGGCGGTGCGCAGATAGTCGCTGCCGAGGACGTCGAGGGTGGCGGAACGCACGTACCGGATCAGGGAGGCGCCCATCACGAGCGCGATGGTGACCACGGGCAGGACCAGAGAGCGGACGGCTTCGGCAGGTGCGTCCCAGCCGTCCTGCGGGAAGCCGCCTGACGGGAGCCAGCCCGCGTTCAGCGCGAACACGGCGATGAGGATCATGCCGAGCCAGAACACCGGCACGGCGATGCCCAGCTGGGAGATCCCGCTGAGCACCGCCCCGTACCAGGTGTGACGCTTGTACGCGGCCACGAAGCCGACCGGTACGGCGATGACGACGGCCAGCACGAACGCTGCCAGGGTCAGCGGGACGGTGACGTTCAGCCGGGCGCTGACCTCGGGGCCGACCGGCAGCGAACTGACGAACGACGTGCCGAGGTCGCCGCTCGTCAGCTGCCCGAGCCAGTGGGTGAACTGTTCGGGCAGCGGACGGTCGGAGCCGATGGAGTGGCGGGCCGCGGCGATCTGTTCCGGACTGGCGCCCACCGAGGTGAGCGCGTTGGCCGGGTCGCCGGGGAGCAGGCGCAGCAGTACGAAGAGCACCACGCTCGCCAGGGCCAGCGACACCAGGAGGAACGCGAGGCGGCGCAGGAGATAGCGCCCCATCAGCCCTTCTTCTTGATGTCGTAGGCGTAGAACTGCGAGTTCAGGCCGTTGAGCGGGTACCCGGAGAGCTTGCTGCTGGCGACGACGATCTGCGGGTAGAGGTAGAGCCAGTCGCTGGCCGCGTCCTCGGCCGTCTTCTGGTTGACCTTCTTCAGCAGCTCGGTCTGCTCCTCGGTCGTGGAGGCCTCCTCGGCCTGCTCGACCCACTGGGTGACCTGCTTGTTGTCGTAGCCCCAGTAGAAGTCGGGGTTGCCGTACCAGACCAGGTCGCGGTCGTTGACGTGCTCCTGGAGCGTGGCCGTGAAGTCGTGGTTCTTGTAGACCTTCGTGTACCACTCGTCCGGCGTGATCGTGTTGATCTTGACGGTGATGCCGACCTTGGCGAGCTGCGACTTGATGAAGGTCGCGGCCGTGGGGTGCGGGTCGTAGTTCGGCGTGTCGAGGGTGAAGGAGAAGCCCTTGGCGTAGCCGGCCTCGGCGAGCAGCTTCTTGGCCTTGGTGACGTCGTACGCGTTGACGTCGGTGAGGTCCTCGTACCAGGGGTCGGTCGGCGGCACCATCGAACCGATGAGCTTGCCGTAGCCGCCCCACACGGATTCGAGGAGCTTCTTGTCGTCGATGGCCGCGGAGACGGCCTGGCGGACCTTGACGTCCGTGAAGGGCTTGGCCTTGTCGTTGAAGGCGAGGAGCAGCTTGGTGGTGGAGTCGCCGTCGTTGACCTTGTAGTTCTTGTTGCTCTTGAACTGCTCCAGGGCATCGGGCGACTGCTCGCTGGTGACCACGTCGACGGCGTTGGTCAGCAGCGCGTTGTTCAGCGCGGAGGCGTCCTTGTAGTAGTGGTAGACGGCCTTCTTGTTGGCGGCGGCGTCGCCCCAGTAGCCGGCGAAGCGGTCGAGGCTCAGCGCGGAGCCGCGGGTCCACTTGGCGAGCTTGTACGGGCCGGTGCCGTCCTCGGTCGTCTTGAGGTTCTTGGCCTCGGAGTTGATGATCCAGACGTAGGAGAGGTTGTAGACGAAGGAGATCGACTTCTTCGACAGGGTGACCTTGACGGTCTTCGCGTCGGGGGTGGCGATGTCCTTGACGACTTCGAGGTTGCTCTTGCGGGCGGACTGCGAGTCCTTCCCGAGGACCTTCTCCAGGCTGTACTTGACGTCCGCGCTGGTCAGTTCCTTGCCGCTGTGGAACTTCACGCCGTCGCGCAGGGTGAAGGTGTAGGTGAGGCCGTCCTTGCTCACCTCGTGGTTCTGGGCGAGGAGCTTCTCGACCTTGCCGTCGTCCGTGAGCTTGAACAGACCCTCGTAGACGTTGCCGTTCAGGGCCTCGGTGACGCCCTGGCCGCCGCCCGCGGTGTTGTCGAGGTTCTGCGGCTCGTAGAGGGAGCCGATGTTCACGGTGGCGTTCTTGTCCCAGGTGCCGGACGAGGCGCTGCCGCCGGAGCCGCCGCCGCAGGCGGTGAGGCCGAGGGCGAGGGTGGCCACGGTGGCGGTGCCGTAGAGGGACGTTCTGGTCCTGCTGTTCTTGCTCATGGGTTCAGGTGCCTTCGCTACGAGGAGCCGCGGGGTGCTGCCGGGAGCTGCCCGGTGCTGCGGGATTCAGTGTGGAGGGTCGATCAGTGCCGGTCCGGGAAGCCGTCGCGGAAGAGGGGAAGCTTCTCACCGGCCTGGACGGCCAGGTGGAAGCGGTTCTGCCGCGGCGGCATCGGACAGTTGTACTGATCGGAGAACCCGCAGGGCGGCACGAAGGCCCGGTTGAAGTCGAGGATCACCCGGTTGTCGTCCTCGGTACGCCGTACGAACAGGAAACGGCCGGCCCCGTAGGTGGTGTCCCCGTTCGTGGGGTCGCCGAGGACGAGGAGCAGGGTGCCGTCGTCGTCGAAGGCGCTGAGGGTGTACTCGCGGCCGTCGACGGTGAGCGTGATGTCGCCCGGGACGACCAGCTCACGGGTGCCGCCGTTGTCCCTCAGATGCTCGAACGCGACGCGGCGGGCGCCGGACACGGGGGTGTAGGCCGCCTCCAGGACCCACGCCGGGTCGTACGGGAAGGCACTGACGCCCTCGAAGTGCCGGATGGCGGGCGATTCCGCGTCCCAGAGGCGCAGGCCGTGCTCGGGTGCGCCGGTGACGAGGTCGGTGCGCCGGAGCGTGGTGACCGTCACGCTGTCCGGCTGCCCGGCGCGGGCGGCCTCGACGTCGGGTTCCTCACCGGCGGGCAGCCAGCGGGTCTCGACGAGGGCGAGGTTCCCGGTCGGCGAGGTGAGTGAGCTGTGGCGCTCGGCGCGCCAGGCCTGCCACTCCTCCCCGGGGTCGACGGAGGCCGGGGCGGCGGTGGACTGGGGCACGGCGGGCTCATTCGACTAGGAGGGCAGCGGCGATCCCGGATCGCCGGTGGGGCGAACACGGATCGTTATTACATGGTCAAAGCATGTCCTTTATCGTTCATAAGGTCACCTAATGTCAAACATGGGTCTCAGGATACGGGACGGCTGGTCTCATATCTCAGCACCCAACCGGATTCCTCCCTTCCTGTGAGGCTCGGCAATGACCCCGTGCGGACGCAGGGCTGTGGCTAGACTCGCGCCCCATGCGTAGCCCCGTGCGTGACTCCGGCCCCACCGGCCACTGCCGGCAGACCTCTTCCGGCGCATCGGCCACCGACGCGGGGGAGGGCAGAGGAACGGCCGGGCGGAGGGGCGGCGCTTGGTGAGGGCCCGGCACAAACAGACCCGCGATCCGCGAGGGCACTGGCTGTTGCTGATACTCGTCCTGCCCGCGATGTTCGCCGCCCTCCTCTTCGAGGGCTGGACCAACCACGAGGTCGACGCCGCCGACACCCGCTCCGCCTGCACCTCGCCCGCCCCCGACGCCGTGGCCCGCGGCGGCCCCGTCATCGGCATCAACCGCAACGGCGTACAGACCGCCTCGATGCCCGCCCGCACCGTCGCGCTCACCTTCGACGGCGGCCCCGACCCCGTCTGGACCCCGCGCCTCCTCGACCTGCTGAAGAAGCACCGGGCCCGCGCCACCTTCTTCCTCCTGGGCTCCCGGGCGGCCCGCCACCCGGACCTCGTACGGCGGATCCGCGCCGAGGGCCACGAGATCGGCTCCAACACCTACACCGGAGCCGTCCTGGGCGAGACGTCAGCCCTCCGCTTCTCCGCCGAACTGGACCTGACGCAGAGCGTGTTGGCGAGCACCGCCGACCTGCGCACCAATCTGCTGCGGATGCCGCGGACCACCTCGCCCGACACCCTGTGCGGCCGTGAGTGGACGGCGGCCCGGCAGGCCACCGCCCAGGGCTATGTGCTGGTCGCCGCCGACAAGGCGTCCCGCAAGCCCGCGCAGGGCATGGTCCGCCAGTTCAGCCAGACGGCGACCGCGTACCGGGAGACCGAGAAGCTGCTCCGCAACCCGGGCGTCGACCGCTACACGACGGTCTCGGCCGGGACCCGGCTGGCGCCGTACCAGCGGGTGTCGGCCGTCGAGCGCTGGAGCGGTACGGCCCTGATCAGGACCGCCTGGCTGGGGCGCGCCTTCTCGGAGGCGATGACCTGGACGCTCGGCGTCGCCGGGGCTCTCGGCGTGCTGCGGCTGCTGCTGCTCGTCCACTTCGCCCGCGCCCATGTGCGCCGGCTCGAACGGTCCCGGCCCGGCGCGCCCTGGCTGCGGGAGGTGACGGAACCGGTCACCGTGCTCGTCCCCGCCTACAACGAGGAGGCCGGGATCGAGGCCACCCTCCGCTCACTGCTCGCCTCCGACTACCCCCGGCTGCAGATCGTCGTGATCGACGACGGCTCCACGGACCGTACGGCCGAACTCGCCGAAGGCGTCGGTGACGCGCGGGTACTGGTGATCCGCAAGGCCAACGCGGGCAAGGCCGCCGCCCTCAACACCGGCCTGGAGTACGCCCGTCACGACATCCTCGTGATGGTCGACGCCGACACCGTCTTCGAACCGGACGCCGTCCACCACCTCGTCCAGCCGCTCGCGCACCCGGCCGTCGGCGCGGTCAGCGGCAACACCAAGGTCGGCAACCGGCGCGGACTGCTCGCCAAGTGGCAGCACCTGGAGTACTGCTTCGGCTTCAACCTCGACCGCCGCATGTTCGAGGTGCTGGAGTGCATGACCACCGTGCCCGGCGCGATCGGGGCCTTCCGCCGGGACGCGCTGGCCGGGGTCGGCGGGGTCAGCGACGACACCCTCGCCGAGGACACCGACCTCACGATGGCCCTGTGGCGGGCCGGCTGGCGCGTCCTCTACGAGGAGTCCGCCGTCGCCTGGACCGAAGTGCCCACCTCGTTGCGGCAGTTGTGGCGCCAGCGCTACCGCTGGTGCTTCGGCACGATCCAGGCCATGTGGAAGCACCGCGGCGCCGTGCTGGAGACGGGCGTGGCCGGACGCTTCGGCCGGCGCGGACTCACGTACCTCGCGATCTTCCAGGTCGCGCTCCCGCTGCTCGCCCCGGTCATCGACGTGTTCGCCCTGTACGGCGTGCTGTTCCTCGACCCGATCGCCTCGGCCGCGGTGTGGTTCGCCTTCATGGGCGTCCAACTGCTTTGCGCCGGTTACGCGTTGAGGCTCGACGGTGAGCGCGTACGGACGCTGTGGTGGATGCCGTTCCAACTCGTCGTCTACCGGCAGCTGATGTATCTCGTCGTCATCCAGTCCGTGGTCGCCGTGCTGCTCGGCAGCCGGCTGACATGGCAGATCATGAAGCGTTCCGGCACCGCCGCTGAACAGATCGGCGACCCCGCCCCGTATAAGAGCGTGCCCATGGGATGACCCCGCGACCGGGGTGACGGACGCCGAGGGACTGGACAGGCGGATGAACGACCGGACCGACCACGGGACCGGCCACGGTGCGTGGCCGGGGCGCGGGAACGGCGCCCCGCCCTCGACCCGTACGGCACCACTGCCCGGCATGCCCTCACCGGCCACCCCGGGCCGTACGCACGAGGGCCGCACGGGCCAGGGTCGTACGGGCCAGGGTCGTACGGACGACGGGGGCCTGCCCCGTCGGAGCGCGACCGGCGGCAGGTCTCCGAAGCCCCGACCCACCCGGCGCCGCAGGGCCGTGCGGCTGGCGGTCCTGCTGCTCGCCGCGCTGGTCGCGGCCTCCGCCGGCACCTACGTGTGGGCCGACACCGAGCTGGACCAGGAGGTCGACCTGGGCGCGCTCCCGGACCGTGCACCGGCCGGAAAGGGCACCAACTACCTGATCGTGGGCTCCGACAGCCGGGCGGGCCTGTCCGAGCAGGCCAAAAAGGACCTGCGCACCGGCTCGGCCGAGGGGCGCCGCACCGACTCGATGATCCTGCTGCACACCGGCGCCAACGGCACCACCATGCTGAGCCTGCCGCGCGACTCCTGGGTGACCGTCCCGCCGTACGTCCGCCCCGAGACCGGCCGCAGCTACCGCGCCGAGCCGAACAAGCTCAACGCCGCGTTCTCCCTCGGCGGCCCCGACCTGCTCGTACGGGCCGTGGAGAGCAACACCGGGCTGCACGTCGACCACTACGCGGAGATCGGCTTCGCGGGCTTCGTCGGCGTGGTGGACGCGGTCGGCGGGGTGGACATGTGCCTGGACCGGGACGTCAAGGACCCCAACTCGGGCGCTGACCTGCGGAAGGGCTGCCAGACCCTCGACGGCTCCGAGGCGCTGGCGTTCGTCCGGCAGCGCAAGCAGGAGGCCCAGGGCGACCTGGGCCGAACCCGCAACCAGCAGAAGTTCCTGACCGCCCTCGCCGAGAAGGCGGTCACCCCCGGCACCCTCCTCAACCCCGCCAGGTCCTTCCCGACCCTCGGCGCGGGCCTGGACACGCTGGTGGTCGACAAGGGCACGGGCCTGCGGGACCTCATGACCCTGTTCCGCGCGATGCGGGGCGTCACGGCGGGCGGCGGCCGTCAGCTCAACGTGCCCGTGTCCGACCCCGCGCTCGCCACCTCCAAGGGCAGCGCGGTGCAGTGGGACGACCGCCGCGCCCGCACCCTCTTCACCGAGCTGAGGAACGACCGCCCGGTGACGCTCCCGCGGGAGAGGTGACTCCGTCCTTCGGCGCAGGGGGAAGCACCGGAGCCGTCGGGAGCGCGGCGGCCGGGACCTCGACGGCGTGCGGGTACACGGCCGACCGCTTCTGGAAGGAGAGGATCTTCGGATTCAGGACGACACCGTCGCGGATCTCGATGGCGTTCTTGACCGTCGCGTCACCGTCCCAGGCCGCCGGGCCGCTCAGCACCTTGCGCAGATACGGCAGAAGCGCCTCGCTGATCTCCCAGGTGGCCGAGTTCCACAAATGCGACGGGCTGTGGTCCACGCCGTAGTAGTGACAGCCCGGGCCCACCGCGGGCATCGGGTCCTCGAACGTGGTCGGCCGGGCCCATTCGAAGCCCATGCCCTCGTCGCAGGAGACATCGACGAAGAAGGTGCCCGGCCTGAACAGGGCCAGTTCCTCCTCGGTGACGAACGTGAGCGGCGCGTCGGTGTCCTGCCTTATGCAGTTGACGATCACGTCGAACCCGGCCAGATACTCCGCGAGCGGCACGCGGCCGGACCCGGTGAGGGCCTCCAGCCGGGACGGGTCGTCCTCACGCTCGGCGAAGTGGCCCATCACGACCGACGGCATCGGCGAGGCGACCGCTGCGGCGGCACGCTGGGTCAGCACCGTGACGTCCGAGATCCCCATGGCTCCCAGACCCGTCACCGCCCCGCGTGCCGTGGCCCCGAAGCTGATGACCACCGCGCGCATCCGGCGGCCGTAACTGCCGGTCAGTCCGCCGAGCTGCAGGGCGTGCAGCACCGAGCAGTAGCCGGCCAGTTCGTTGTTCTTGTGGAACACATGGACGCTGAAGGCGCCCGTGGAGGTCCAGTGGTTCATGGCCTCCCACGCGATGAGGCTCAGCCGCCGGTCGATGGCGAGCTGCGTCATCCGCTCGTCCTGCACACAGTGCGGCCAGCCCCACAGCACCTGGCCCTGGCGCAGCTGGGCCACGTCCTCGTGCATCGGCTTGGGCAGGAGGAGCACATCGCACTCGTCGAGAAGCTGCTCACGGGAGCGCAGTCCGCCCACCAAAGGCCGCAGCGCGTCGTCACCGACACCGAACCTGCTGCCGTAACCCTCTTCCAGGAAGATCTTCGCGCGTACGTCGGGAGCGATCCGGTCGAGGTGACCGGGGTGCAGTGGCAGCCGGAACTCGTTCTCCTTGCGGGAGGAGGCAAGTACTCCGAGACTCAACAGACTCATGCGCGTCCTTCTATTTCGTTGTCGTCGTGCTGGTTCGATCGTGGTGCCGCTTCGATCGTCGAGCTGGTTCCGTCCGGGGTGTGCAACGCAGGACCGACCGGATCGGGAACGGTCTTGCCGGTGCCTGCGCACACGTTCGGCCGGCGGGAGGGCCGTCTCGCCGCAGAGCGGGGAAGGTCGCTATCGGCGGGTGCGGAAGGGGCTGCGGAACGGAGTGGGGGAGACGGCGGGGCGGTACGAGCCTGAAGGCATCGTGCGGCTCATTTCCGGCCGGAATCGTTCTGCGTCGGCCATTGCCGTTCTCCGAGTGCGACGCCGAAACGGGTGACGGCGTACGAGGTGCGCCCGGTGCCGCAACCGTACTCCCTCCCGCATTCGGCGCCGACCCGCAGGGAAGGGGCCGAAGCCGGGCCCCTGGGCTTTTTCGCCCATCGGGAACGTATCCGGCACACCGGACGTTGTGAGAGTGGTTGTAGTTGAAGTTCGCGAAGTGTTTTCGACGGTTTTCTTCGACAGCTGGCCACCAGCATCTCGACTCGAAGGAGACATCACATGGCTCTTGGAACTGTGAAGTGGTTCAACGCGGAGAAGGGCTTCGGCTTCATCGCCCCCGATGAGGGCGGCGACGACATCTTCGTGCACCACTCGGCCATCGACACCGAAGGGTTCCGCTCCCTGGAGGAGAACCAGAAGGTGGAGTTCACGGCCAGCCAGGGCCCCAAGGGGATGCAGGCGGACCAGGTCCGCCCGCTCTGAGGAGCGCCCTTCCCGAGCCTTCTTTCACAAGGCAGGCCCTTTCCGAGGCAGGCCCGTACGCGGGCCTGCCTCGGCGTGCATCCGGCGCCGGGCCGACAAGAGCCGCACCCCGAGAGGACACACGTGAGCACCACCGACACCATCGACCGGGGCGCCGATCCGGCGGATCCCGCCCGGACGACCAGGCCTCCTCCCGCCCGCCGGGGCAGCGACTACGCCGCGCTCTGCCGCGAGGTCAAGCAGAGCGGGCTGCTGAAGCGGCGCCCGGTCTACTACGCGGTCAAGGTCGGGGCGAACCTGCTCCTGCTGGCCGCCGGCTGGACCGCCTTCGCGCTGATCGGACCGTCGTGGTGGCAGCTGGTGACCGCCGCGTTCCTCGCGGTGATGTTCACCCAGACCGCGTTCATCGGGCACGACGCGGGACACCACCAGATCGCCGCCTCCAAGCGCGTCAACAACGTGCTCGGCCGCGTCCACGCCGACCTGCTGGTCGGCCTCAGCTACGGCTGGTGGATCAACAAGCACACCCGGCACCACTCCCACCCCAACCACGTCGACCGCGACCCCGACATCGCCGACGGCGCGATCGCCTTCACCGAGGACCAGGCCCGCGTCCGCAGCGGCGCGTACGCCTGGCTGGGCCGCCACCAGGCCTGGCTGTTCTTCCCCATGCTGCTCCTTGAGGGCCTCGCCCTGAAGGTCGCCGGCGTACAGGCCACCTTCGAGCGCGGCCGTACGCGGACCGGGCGCGCTGCCAGGCTCGCCGAGGCGGCCATGCTGGCGGCGCACATCGGCGGCTATCTCGCCGCCCTGTTCCTGGTCCTGACCCCGCTCCAGGCCGTGGCCTTCATCGCGGTGCACCAGGGACTCTTCGGGCTGTACATGGGGTGCTCGTTCGCCCCCAACCACAAGGGCATGGCCCTGTTCGGCAAGGACGACAAGGTCGACTTCCTGCGCCGGCAGGTGCTGACGTCACGCAACATCCGCGGCCACCGGCTCACCGACCTGGCCCTCGGCGGACTGAACTACCAGATCGAGCACCACCTGTTCCCGTCCATGCCGCGGCCCAGCCTGCGCCACGCCCAGGAACTCGTCCGCACCTTCTGTGCCCGGCACGGCATCGCGTACCACGAGACGAGCCTCCTCGACTCGTACGCCCAGGTGCTGAGGCATCTGCACACGGTCGGCGGCCCACTGCGCCTGCGGCCGGAACTGGAGTACTGACTCACCGAGGACTGCGGGGCACCACCAGTCCGCAGTCGTACGCCAGGATCACGGCCTGCACCCGGTCGCGGAGCCCGTACTTCTCCAGGATGTGCGCGACGTGCGTCTTGACCGTCGTCTCTCCCACGCCCAGTTCCAGCGCGATCTCCGCGTTGGACAGTCCACGGGTCAGGGCCCGCAGGACATCGAGTTCACGGCTGGTGAGCGCGCCCAGGCGCGACGGCACGTCGGGGGTCGCGGGCGCGCCGAGATGGGCGAAGCGGTCGAGCAGCCGGTGGGTGACCCGGGGCGAGAGCACGGCGTCACCGGCGGCCACGGTACGGATGGCGCCGACGAGCGAGTCGGCCGGTCCGTCCTTGACGAGGAAGGCGCTGGCCCCCGCGCGCAGGGCGTCCACCACGTGTGCGTCCAGGTCGAACGTGGTCAGGATGACGACGCGGCTCGGTGACCCCGTCTCCGCGATACGGCGGGTGGCCTCGACGCCGTCCATGTTCGGCATCCGGATGTCCATCAGGACGATGTCCGGGAGCAGGGACAGGGCGCTGTCGACGGCCTCGACGCCGTCCGCCGCCTCGCCGACGACCGTGATGTCCGGTTCTGCTTCGAGGATGAGCCGGAATCCCGTCCGGATCATGGGCTGGTCATCGACCAGCAGGACGCGGATGGCTTGCATGCGGGGGATGCCCTTCGTAGTGCCCTGCGAGGTCGAATGAAAGATCGTCCGATGCCGATGCCGCCGGTGTCGGTGCTTCTGTTCGTACGGGTGACAGCGTCGGCGTCGACGACGGCAGCGGTACGACCGCGTGCACGCAGTAGCCGCCGCCCGGACGCGGGCCGGTGTGCAGCGAACCGCCCACGGCCCCGATGCGTTCCCGCATGCCGAGCAGTCCATGACCGGGCCCGTCGGGCAGGCCTGCCGGGCGCGGCGCCGCCCCCTCGCCCGGCCGGGGCCCGTCGTCGCAGAGCCGGACGGTGAGCCGCCCGTGCCTGCGTTCCCAGGCGACGGTCAGCTCGGCGTGGGTGCGGCCCGCGTGCTTGAGCGTGTTGGTGAGCCCTTCCTGCACGACGCGGTAGACGGTCAGGTGCGAGCCCGCGGGCAGTTCGGCGGGTGCCCCGGTCGTCGTGAAGTCCACGGTGAGGCCCGCCGCGCGCACCGCGTCCACCAGCGCGGGCAGGGCCTGCACGGTGGGCTGCGGCGGCTCCCTGCTCGGGTCGGCGTCCGCCTCGTCCTCCGTACGCAGGACGTCGAGGAGCCGGCGCAGTTCCGTGACGGTCGCCCGGCCCGTCTCCTCGATCGTGCCGTGCAGCTCGTGGGCCTTGTCGCCGTCGCGGTCCTGGATCCGGTCGGCTGCGATCGTCTGGACGACCATCAGGCTGACGTTGTGCGCGACGATGTCGTGCAGTTCGCGGGCGATCCGGGCCCGTTCCTCCATGACGGCGGCGCGCGCGTTGGCCTCCTGCGCGCGTTCCAGCGCGGCGGCCCGCTCCAGCACCTGGTCGCGGATGGCGGCGCGCGCCCGGGTCAGCCGGCCGAGCGCCCAGGCCCCGACCAGCAGCACGGCGTCCGCCAGCAGGGTGGCGATGCGGTGCCCGTGCGGGGCGAGGACCGCCTCGGCGACGGCCGCGGCCGGGATGACCACGGCCACGACCAGGCTGGCCGTCCTGGGCGCGCCCCGCCGGGCGGTCAGCAGGACGGCCGTGGCCACGCCCAGGTAGGAGGGCCCGATGGAGGTGCCCTGGGGTCCCGAGAGGTGCGGGATGTAGTGCCGTGCCTGGAGCGCGGCCACCGCCACCGTCATGACGAGCAGCACCGGCAGGGGGAACCGCCGGTGGACGGCCAGCGGCAGGGCGGACAGCAGGGCGAGTACGAAGAACAGGGCGTCCGGAGTGCGCAGCTCGGGCACGTCGGCCGGCATCGGCGCGAGCGGGACGAACGCGCCCGCGGTGAAGAGCAGGGCCAGACCCGCGTCCGTGACGGCCGGGGGCACGCGCCGTCCGGCGAACGAGTCCATCAGGGTCATGGTCCCCACGGTAGACGGACCGCCGGGGCCGCCCCTCTGGCCTGGGGAGGAACGGTTCGTGGCCGCCTCCTCCGTGAAGGCATCCTCCGCAGGGAGGAGAGCCCGCCGGGACCCCTGGGCGGGCACGTCAGTGGGTGACGCGTACGCCGTCCAGGGCGATGGCCATCACCCGGTCGCGCTGGGTGTCGTCGTCGAAGGTCGTCGCGGTGATTCCGGCGACCATGCGCAGCAGGTCGACGAAGGTCATGTCCGTGCGGGCCTCGCCGGCCCGCTGGGCCCGCTCGAACAGGGGGGTGCCCGCCGCGTACATGGACTCGCGGCAGGCGGCGAAGATCTCCGACTCGTCGTTCAGGGCCTCGCGCACGGCCCGCTTGGTCACCATGTAGCCGGCGAACCGGTCCAGCCAGGCCGTCAGCGCCTCCCACGGTGCGAGGTCCGCGACCTCCTCGGCGACCTCGCACAGCGAGTTGACCTCGTCCGCGTACAGGCTCTCGAAGAGGTGTCTGCGGGTGGGGAAGTTGCGGTACAGCGTGCCGATGCCGACCCCCGCGCGACGGGCGATGTCCTCCAGAGAGGCCTCGGCGCCCTGCTCCGCGAAGGCCTCACGGGCGGCGGTGAGCAGCGCGTCGTAGTTGCGGGCCGCGTCCTTCCGGTGGGGCCGCCGGGTCGCGACGATCTCGCTGATGGGGAACGGCTGGGCGGTCACTTGCTGCCTCCCGGGCGGGACGAGGTTGAAGCGGAGGTATGCCTCCGCTACAGTGGAGGGGTACCTCCACTTTAGCAGTGCGGGGTGCGTCCACCGGGGACACGTGCGGCCGCACGCGCCACCGGCACGACGTACCCCCGTCTCCGTCCGGGCGCCGTGCCGAGCGCACCGCCCGCTCACCCGACACTCCCTGACACCTTCCGCGACCTCCCCCTGCTCCCGGCTGCCGCTTCCGGCCGCGCTCGGACAGGGGGCCCGTCCCACGACCACCGCCGCGTCCCGTGCCGCTCCGGCATGCGCGGACGACGCGAACGTGACGACAGGACCGGGGCCGCAACCAGTTCGGAGAGGCTTTTCATGCCCCGCAAGTCCACCCGCCTCACCTTCGCGGTCCTCGCGACCGGTGCGGGCGTCTTCTCCATGCTCCAGTCGCTGATCGCGCCGGCCCTGCCGACCGTCCAGCACGAACTGCACACCTCGCAGTCCACCGCGACCTGGGTGATGACGGCGTACCTGCTGTCCGCCTCGGTCTTCACACCGATCCTCGGCCGGGTCGGCGACCTCATCGGCAAGAAGCGCACCCTGGTCGCCGTCCTGGTGACCGTGATGATCGGCTGTCTGATCGCCGCGCTCGCCCCGAACATCGGGGTACTGATCGTCGCCCGGGTCGTCCAGGGCATAGGCGGCGCACTGTTCCCGCTGTCCTTCGGCATCATCCGCGACGAGTTCGCCGCGTCCCGGGTGAGCCCCAGCATCAGCAACCTGTCCGCCGTGATCGCCGCGGGCGGCGGTGTCGGCATGGTCGCGGCCGGACCCATCGTGACCGCGCTCGACTACCGGTGGCTGTTCTGGCTGCCCGTCGGAGTCGTCGCGGTGACCGTCCTCATCGCCGTCCGGTACGTCCCCGAGTCGCCCAGGCGCGCCGAGGGCCGCGTGAACTGGCTCGGCGCGATCCTGCTGTCGGCATGGCTGGTGGCGCTGCTCCTGCCGCTCAGCCAGGCGACCCAGTGGGGCTGGGGCTCGGGCAGGGTCATCGGGCTGTTCGCCGCCGCGGTCGTCCTCTTCGTCCTGTGGCTGCTCGCCGAGGCGCGCTCCCGCTCGCCGCTGATCGACCTCAAGGTCATGCGGCTGCCCGCCGTGTGGACCACGAACACCGCCGCGCTGCTGTTCGGCGCGGGCATGTACTCGATCTGGTCCTTCCTGCCCGCCTTCGTCCAGACACCCAGCTCCGCCGGGTACGGGTTCGGCGCGAGCGTGACCGCGTCCGGACTGCTCATGCTGCCGATGCTGGTCGCCATGTTCTTCTCGGGCATCCTGAGCGGCCGGCTGGAACCCGTCGTGGGAGCCAAGAAACTGCTCACGACCGGTGCCGCGCTCGGTGCGGTCGCCTGTGGATTCCTCGCCCTGTGGCACGACGAGCAGTGGCAGGTCGCCTTCGTGTCAGGCGTGTTCGGCCTCGGCATCGGCCTCGCGTTCGCCTCGATGGCGAACCTGATCGTCGGCAGCGTCCCGGCCGAGCAGACCGGCGCCGCGACCGGGATGAACGCCAACATCCGCACCATCGGCGGGTCCATCGGCGCCGCGGTCACCAGCGTCCTGGTCACCGGCCATCTGCAGTCCTCGGGGCTGCCGGAGGCCTCCGGCTACACCCACGGGTTCACGCTGCTGGCACTGCTGCTCCTGGCCGCGGCCCTGGCGGCGCTGCTCGTCCCCGTCCGCCACGTACGCCGTATCACCGGCGCGCCCCGCGCCACCGGCGGCCACGAACCGGACGCGGACCTGGAGGTGGAGTCGGCCCTGGCGCGTACGAACCAGGAGACCATCGCCCCCGCCGTACGCAACTGACGTCTTCGTACGCACCTGACGTCACCGGTCGTACGCAGCCGACGTCACTGGTCCTCGACGGCCCGGCGGCTCTCGGAGCCTGCCGGGTCCCGGTCCGCCTCGCCGGACGCCGTCAAACTCCCCAATATGGCGAGCAGTTCGGCGTCCCGGCTGCCCGGTGCGGCCTGGAAGACCTTGAGGACCAGACCGTCCGCCCCGACGATGCCCAGCTTGCTGGCGTACAGCTCGAAGTCGCCGACCTTCGGGTGCCGCAGCCGCAGGACACGTGACTGCTTGGGGTGCACGTCGTGGCGGCCCCACAACTGCCGGAAGCGTTCACTGCGTACGGACAGCTCGCCCACGAGTTCCACCAGGCGGGGGTCGTCGACGTCGGGCCCGACATTGGCCCGCAACGCGGCGATCCCCGCCTCCGTCAGCTCCTCCCAGTCCCGGCGCAGCTCCCGTTCGCTCTCGTCGAGGAGGACGGCCCGCACGATGTTGCTGCCGGGGGCGTGGTTCGGGGACAGGGCCCTGGCCAGCGCGTTGGCGGCCAGTACGTCGGTGAACTTGTTCTCGACGTAGGCGGGGTTGTTCGGCCAGGCGTCCATGAGCTGGAGGATGTCGGGCGGCACGGTCTCGGGCCTGCGCGCGGCCCCGCGTCCGCGGCCGGCGGCGGCACCCGCCTTGTGCGCCTGCGACGGCCGGACCTGGGCCAGCCCGATCAGATGCTCCGTGGCATCGGCGTCCAGATGCAGGACGTCGGCCAGGGCTTCGAGGACCTGGAGCGACGGATTGCGGTCGCGGCCCTGCTCCAGACGCAGGTAGTAGTCGGCGCTGATGCCGGAGAGCATCGCGACCTCCTCGCGGCGCAGGCCCGGGACGCGCCGCAGGCCGCCGCCGCGGATCCCCGCGTCCTGTGGCCGGACCAGGGCACGGCGGGCGCGCAGGAACTCTCCGAGGACGTTCGTGCCGTTCATACCTCCACCGTAGTTCCGCCCCGGCGCGGATGACTGTCCCTGTCACTCCCAGGAACAGCGGGGTACTGCCGTCCGCGTCCGGCCCCGCGCAGAGTCGAAGAGCAAGGCACGAAGAAGGCAACGCGAGAAACACAAGAAACACATGAAACACAGCGAGAGGCACACCATGACGGACGTGACCGGCACACTCTCCGGCGGCACCCTCACCCCGGCCGACGGCCTGACCCTCACACGCATGGGGTACGGGGCCATGCAACTGGCGGGTCCCCACGCGTTCGGGCCGCCCAAGGACCGGGACGAGGCCGTCGCGGTGCTGCGGGAGGCCGTCGAGCGGGGCATCACCCACATCGACACGAGCGACTTCTACGGGCCGTACGTGGTCAACGAGATCATCAGGGAGGCCCTGCACCCGTACGCCGACGATCTGCGCATCGTCACCAAGGTCGGCGCCCGCCGTGGCGACGACGGGGCGTGGATCTTCGCGCGGGAACCCGAGGACCTCAAGGCCCAGGTCCGGGAGAACCTCCAGCGCCTCGGCGTGGAGACGCTCGACGTGGTGAACCTGCGGGTCGGCTCCGCCGAGGGCACGGACGAGGAGCCGCTGAGCGACCAGTTCGGGGCGCTGGCGGAGCTGCGGGAGCAGGGGCTGATCCGGCACCTCGGTGTCAGCTCGGTGTCCGACGCGCAGCTGACCGAGGCGCAGGCCATCGCGCCGGTCGTCACCGTGCAGAACCTCTACAACCTGGCCAACCGCCAGGACGACGCGCTCGTCGAGCGGTGTGCGGCGGAAGGGATCGCGTTCGCGCCGTTCTTCCCGCTGGGCGGGTTCAGTCCGCTCCAGTCGTCGATCCTGACGGACGTCGCGACGCGCCTGGACGCATCGCCCCAGCAGGTCGCCCTGGCCTGGCTGCTCCAACGCTCCCCGTCGATCGTCCTGATCCCGGGCACGTCGTCGAGGGCGCACCTGCGCGAGAACATCGCATCCGCAGAGCTGGTCCTCCCGGACGAGGAGATCACTGAACTGAACAAGATCGCCTAAGCGATTCCGAACGTCGTATGCCGTCTGCGGGCCGGTGGGGGCGGGCCGCGCAGTTCCCCGCGCCCCTTACGGGGCTGTGGCGCGGGCGTGCGTGGTTCTGCCGGGGAGATTGCCCAACTGAGCAAGATCGCTGGGGGATTCCCACCTAAGGGGCGCGGGGAACTGCGCGCTCAGCCACGCGCGACCGGCAGCCGACGACGTACGCCGTCTGCGGGTCCGTGGGGGTGGGCCGCGCAGTTCCCCGCGCCCCTTACGGGGCTCCGACCGTCGCCGTCTCTCGGACGAGGTCCAGCTCGGTCAGAGCCACGGCAGGGCCCCGCGTGCGCCACAGCCAGCCGATGTCCCGGCCGAACGACCAGGTCAGCAGGGCGAGGGCGAGGGCGACGACCCCGAACGTCAGGGCGTACGGGAGGATGCCGGCGCCCGCGAGGAGCAGCAGGACACCCTGCAGCGCGGCCACCGTCTTGCGCGCAGTGCTCGGCGGGAGCGCGTTGTTCAGCCAGGGCAGGAACCGCGCGGCCGCCACGAAGGCGTACCGCATGCCGCCTATCAGCAGGGCCCACGCCCCCACCGTCGTGGCGACGTACACGCTGAGCACCAGGATGAGGAACGCGTCGACCTCCATGTCGAAGCGTGCCCCCAGTGCCGTGGAGGATCCGGTGCGCCGGGCGACCTTGCCGTCGACCGCGTCGAGGATCAGGGCCATCACGGTGAGCGCCACCAGGACCGTGACCGGCGGCGGGCTCTGGAAGGAGTCGGCGACCAGGGCGGTCACCCCGCCGACCAGGGTCGCCCGGCCGAGCGTCACGCGGTTGGCGGCTCCGAAGGAGCGGGGCCGCGTGCGGTGCAGGGCGCGTGAGAGCACCGCCCAGGTCGCGAGTCCGAACGCCAGCCCGGTGAGCCAGCCCGCGGGGCCCAGGCCGATCGCCGTGCCGAGCACGGTCAGCAACAGCAGTTGCACGCCCGCTCCCACGGCCGTCTCCTGCTGCAAGAGCCTCGCGTCGTACGTGTTGTTCAGGGCCACCGCACATCCTCCGGCCAGGTGACAGAGTCGATCATTGCCGCGTACCTTGTGCGCGGCTTCGCAAAGGTCGGTACGTGGCCCGCCGCCCGATCGTTCAGCCCGTTCCCTCAGCCGATTCACATGAACTACTCAGGAGGATGCCGAATGGACCGCTCCGCCCGCTCCTTCTGGCTCAGCTCTCCCGGCCGTGGTGAACTGCGGGACACCCACCTGCCGGAACCCGCCGAGGGCGAGGTCGTGGTGCGCACACTCTTCTCCGGTGTGAGCCGCGGCACGGAGACGCTCGTGTTCCGCGGAGGGGTCCCGGAGAGCCAGTACGCCGCCATGCGCGCGCCCTTCCAGGAGGGCGACTTCCCCGGCCCCGTCAAGTACGGCTACCTGAATGTGGGAACCGTGGAGGAGGGACCCGCGGACCTCCTCGGACGGACCGTCTTCTGTCTCTATCCGCACCAGAGCCGGTACGTCGTGCCCGCGAGCGCGGTCACCCCCGTGCCCGAGAACGTGCCCGCCTCCCGCGCCGTACTGGCCGGCACGGTGGAGACCGCCGTCAACGCCCTCTGGGACGCGGCCCCTTTGATCGGCGACCGGATCTCCGTCGTCGGCGCGGGCATGGTCGGCGCGAGCGTCGCCGCACTGCTGGCCCGGTATCCCGCCGCCCGCGTCCAGTTGGTCGACGCCAACCCGGCGCGCGCGGAGATCGCACGGGCCCTGGGTATCGAGTTCGCGCTCCCGCAGGACGCCGCGGGGGACCGCGACCTCGTCGTCCACGCGAGCGCCACCGAGGCCGGGCTCTCCCGCGCGCTCGAACTCCTCGCCCCGGAGGGCACGGTCCTAGAACTGAGCTGGTACGGCGACCGCAAGGTCACCCTGCCGCTCGGCGAGGCGTTCCACTCCCGCCGGCTCACCATCCGCAGCAGCCAGGTCGGGTCCGTCTCACCCGCGAGAAGCGCCCGCCGCACCTACGCGGACCGGCTGGCCCTCTCCCTCGAACTCCTCGCGGACCCCGCCTTCGACACCCTGATCACGGGCGAGTGCGCCTTCGAGGACCTGCCCGAGGCGATGGCGGGGCTCAGTACTGGCGAGACGACCGCGATGTGCCATCTCGTGCGATACGGCGCAGACTCGACCACGATGTAGACCCGACCACGACGTGGACCCGACCACGACGTGGACCCGACCACTACCTGGACCCGACCGCTGCCCGGACCCGAGTACGACGTGGTCCTGCACCGGGGCCGACATCCCACTCCCCTCGCAAGCGGTCACGTCCGCACACCGAGTAGCCAAAACCCAACGCCGGTAATCAAGTTCGCACCACGCGCCCAACTGGCACCCCTGTCCCGGTGAACGTGTCCGAAACTCCGACCCGAACCCTCTGAACACGGAGAACGGACCGGCCGTACTACACGGCACGCCCCGGCAGAGGGGTCAGACGCACCGCACCTGGAGGGTCGTCCGTTGTTCAGCATCACCGTCCGCGATCACCTGATGATCGCCCACAGCTTCCGCGGAGAGGTCTTCGGACCCGCGCAGCGACTGCACGGAGCGACGTTCCTCGTGGACGCCACGTTCCGCCGCGCCGAGCTGGACGACGACAACATCGTCGTCGACATCGGACTGGCCACCAGGGAACTGGGGGAGGTGGTGGCCGAGATGAACTACCGGAACCTCGACAACGAGCCGGTGTTCGCCGACACCAACACCTCCACGGAGTTCCTGGCGAAGGTCGTCGCCGACCGTCTCGCCGAGCGAGTGGAAAAGGGAGCACTGGGCGAAGGAGCCCGCGGACTGGCCGGCATCACGGTCACCCTGCACGAGTCGCACATCGCCTGGGCGAGTTACGAGCGTGCCCTGTGAGCTCATACGCCGACATCATCCCCATGTCCCTGCGCGCCATGCACTTCGTGATGCCCGGCGGGGTCAACGACTCGACCATGCCGAGCGGCGGGAACGTCTACGACGCCCGCGTCAGCCTCGATCTGCCCGGCTTCGGCTGGCAGGTGCACAAGCACGCCATCGACGGCAGCTGGCCCCGCCCCGGGACGGCGGCCCGTGACGAACTGGCCCGCACCCTCGCGGAACTGGCCGACGGCACGGTCGTCCTGCTCGACGGGATCGTCGCCTGCGCGGTCCCCGAGATCATCATCCCGGAGGCCGAACGACTGCGGCTGGTCGTCCTCGTCCACCTCCCGCTCGGCGACGAGACCGGGCTCACGCCCGAGGTGGCCGCCGACCTGGACGCCCGGGAGCGCCACACCCTGCGGGCCGTGCCCGCCGTCGTGGCCACCAGCGAGTGGGCGGCCCGCAGACTCGTCGCCCACCACGGCCTCGCGCCCGACCGCGTCCATGTCGCCACCCCCGGCGCCGACATCGCGCCCCTGGCCCCCGGCACAGACGGCGTCTCGCGGCTGCTGTGCGTCGCCTCGGTCACCCCGCGCAAGGGACAGCACCGGCTCATCGAGGCCCTCGCCACCGTCACCGATCTGCCCTGGACCTGCGCCCTCGTCGGCGGCCTCGACCACGACCCCGAGTACGTGGCCGGACTGCGGGCTCTGATCGAGCGGCACGGCCTCGGCGACCGGCTGCAGCTCACCGGCCCCAGGTCCGGTGCCGCGCTCGACGCCAGCTACGCCTCCGCCGACCTGATGGTCCTCACCTCGTACGCCGAGACGTACGGCATGGCCGTCACCGAGGCGCTGGCCCGCGGAATCCCCGTACTGGCCACGGACGTCGGCGGTCTCCCCGAGGCGGTCGGGCGCGCGCCCGACGGCGGGGTGCCCGGCCTGCTGGTCCCGCCGGAGAACCCCGCGGCGCTCGCCGCGGAACTGCGCGGCTGGTTCGGCGAGGCCGACGTACGCCGGCGCCTCAAGGCCGCCGCGCGGGCCCGCCGGGCATCCCTCGGCGGCTGGGCCGCGACGGCCCGGAGTCTGTCGGGTGTCATGGGGCGACTGAAGAGCGAGGCAAGGAGGGGGGCGGCATGAGCAGCACCAGCACCAGTACGAGCACCACCAGCAGCAGTACGAGTACGAGCGCGGGCGTCAGTACGAGCGCGACGCCGGCGGAGGGCCCGGGGGCGGGGGAGCGCGTACGGGACACAGGAACGATTCGGCTGGGCGACCGCACCCGCGGTGAGGCCACCGACGACACCACCCGTTACGCCCCCGAGTGGCTGCAGCTGCGAGAGGGCGTCGACGCCTCGGCCCGGTCGTCCGAGCTGCTCGATCCGCTGCGGATCCGGCTCGCGAACCTGCCGGGACGGGCGGGCGGGTTCGTCATCCACGACCTCGGCTGCGGCACCGGCTCCATGGGACGCTGGCTCGCGCCCCGGCTCGACGGCCCCCAGCACTGGGTGCTGCACGACCGGGACCCGTATCTGCTGCACTTCGCGGCCGTCGGCTCGCCCCGTTCGGCCGCCGACGGCAGCCGGGTGACGGTCGAGACCCAGCGCGGCGACGTCGGCCGGCTGACCGCCGACGCCCTGGCCGGCGCCTCGCTGGTGACGGCCTCCGCACTCCTCGACGTCCTCAACACCGACGAGATCGAGGCGCTGGCCGCGGCCTGCGCCGGAGCCGGCTGCCCCGCCCTCCTCACCCTCTCGGTGGCGGGCCGGGTCGAACTCACCCCGGCCGACCCGCTGGACGCCGAGATCGCCGACGCGTTCAACGACCACCAGCGGCGCGGGGGCCTGCTCGGCCCGGACGCGATCAGCGCGGCCTGTGACGCCTTCTCCGGGCACGGCGCGACGGTACGGGTGCACCCCAGCGCCTGGCACCTCGGCCGGGACGAGTCCGCGCTGACCGCGGAGTGGCTGCGCGGCTGGGTCGGCGCGGCCGTCGAGCAGCGACCCGAACTGGCCGCCCGCGCAGAGACGTATCTGCGCGAGCGTCTCGCCGCCTGCGAGGCGGGCGAGCTGACCGTGGTGGTCCACCACAGCGATCTGCTCGCACTGGCCCGACCGGCCGGGGGCGTGTGATGGGCGCGGGAACCGTGGCGCGCGAGGAGCGGTCACTGGCCGCCCTGGACGAAGAGCTGTCGGCGGCGGTCCGCGACGGCGACCCGGACGAGGCGACGGAGCGGACCCACACCGGCGCGGACCCCGGCGAAGCCGCCGGGCGTCCGCGCGGCGGCCGGACGGGCACCGCCCGCTCCGGCGTCCGGTTCCTGCGCACCCACTTCGGCACGATCGCCGGCGTCGTCATCCTCACGGTGCTGACCTGGCGGCTGGGCACCGGAGTCTTCCTGGACGGCCTGCGCCGCATCGACGGGGTCACCCTCCTCGCGGCGCTCGGCATCGGCCTGCTCACCACGGTGTTCAGCGCCTGGCGTTGGTGCGTGGTGGCCCGGGGCATGCGCCTCGAACTGCCGCTGGGCGCGGCCGTCGCCGACTACTACCGCGCGCTGTTCCTCAACGCGGCCCTGCCCGGCGGCGTCCTCGGGGACGTGCACCGGGCGGTGCGGCACGGGCAGAGCGCCGGGGACGTCGGGCGCGGAGTGCGCGCGGTCGTCCTCGAACGGGTCGCGGGACAGGCCGTCCTGGCCGCGGTCGGCATGGCCGTCCTGCTCACCCAGCCCTCGCCCGTCCTGTCGGAGACCCGGCACCTCGTCGCGCTGCTGGCCGTCGTCTCGGTGTGCGGGGTCGTCACCGTCGGTGCCGTCCGCGGCAGGGGCAGGGCGCCGCGCACCTCCCGCCGCTACCGGGCCGTACGGGGCGCGCTCACCGAGGCCCGCGGGGCTCTGCTGGCCCGCGGGAGCTGGCCGGGCGTGGTGATCTCGTCCGTCGTGGTCCTCGCGGGACACGTCCTGATGTTCCTGCTCGCGGCCCGGGCGGCCGGATCGGACGCGTCCGCCGCCGAGTTGGTGCCCCTGGCGCTGCTCGCCCTGATCGCCATGGGACTGCCGCTGAACGTCGGCGGCTGGGGGCCCCGGGAGGGCGTCACCGCCTGGGCGTTCGGCGCCGCGGGCCTGGGCGCGACCCAGGGCCTGACCGTCGCCGTCGTCTACGGCGTCCTCAGCTTCGCCGCGAGCCTGCCCGGCGTCGCCGTCCTGGTCGGGCGCTGGTACGTGGGACTGCGCGGCCCGCGGGAGAGCGGCGGGGCGGCGCCCGGCGCGGCCCCGGACGCGCGGCCGCAGTCACCGGGAGAACCGCTGCCGGCCCGCGCCGAGGGGAACGGGGACGCTCAGAGCGGATCGACGGCCGGCGGTACCCGCGGTGCGAGCGGCACCAGCGGTACGTCGGAGTCGGATGTCAGTAGCGAGAAGTACGCTCCGAAGGAGTCGGCGAGCGAAGCGAGAAGTTCCTTCCCCTTCTCGGCGGACGCCCTCGAAGGGCGGCCGATGACACCGGACTTGGTATAGGCCGACATGCCGAGGGAGAGCAGATGCCGACGGTCGTCGGCGACGAAGTCGGAGGTCTCGTAACCAGGCCTGAGGTATTCGGGATCGGTGTGCAGCAGAATGGAGGTCTCGATTTCCCCCGCATGCATATCGGTGAGCAACGAGGTCTCCACCCCGGCCGCCTCCCGCGCTGTTTCCCAGTCCTCGGCCGCCGGGAACAGAGCCATTCGAGCACCGGCCGCGGAGGATTCCTGAACGACATTGCCCAACACGTAATTGCCGCCATGACCATTGATCACTACGAGTGTGTCCACGCCCGACCGACGCAGCGAATCGGCTATGTCCCGCACCACCGCATGGAGTGTCACGGAGGAAATGCTCACCGTTCCCGGCCAGGCCGCGTGTTCGTGGGAGCAGGAGATCGTCACCGGAGGAAGGAGATGAACGGGGAATGCGGCAGCGACCTCCCGGGCGATCGCGCACGCCACGAGCGTGTCGGTCGACAGCGGAAGATACCGGCCGTGCTGCTCGAAGCTGCCCACGGGGAGCACGGCGACCTGCCGTGCGACACCGGCGCCTCGCGTACGCACATCCTCCGTGGTGTCCGTCGGCAATGGCCCTGACGCCGTGAGCCGTATTTCCGAACCGTCCGAATTGACCATGTTCTCGCGACCTTTCGTCTCTGCTTAGGAACCAGAATCATGACAGAAATAGATGGCGTACTCGCCGGGAAATCCCAGTCCGCAGGCGTCGAGCGGGTCGTAAGTTCTCCGCTGCCCACTGTGTACGGCGATTTCGAGGCCGTCGGCTACCTGGACCGTACTCGCGGAGACGAACAAGTGGCCCTGGTGTACGGCGACATACGGGGCGCCCGGGGTGAGGGAATACTCACCCGGCTGCACTCCGAGTGCCTGACCGGTGACGCGTTCGGGTCCCGGCACTGCGAGTGCGGCCCGCAACTCACCACCGCCCTGCGGGAGATCGCCGCGGAGGGCCGCGGAGTCCTGATCTACCTCCGGGGTCACGAGGGCCGGGGTATCGGTCTGCTGGCCAAGCTTCAGGCGATGAAGCTCCAGTCGGAGGGCCTCGACACCGTGGAGGCGAACCTCGCGCTCGGCCTGCCCGTGGACGCCCGTGACTACGGCGTGGGCGCGGACATCCTGCACGACCTCGGTGTCCGCTCGGTACGGCTGATGTCCAACAACCCGCGCAAGCGGGAGGCGTTGGTCCGCAACGGCATCAGGGTCGACGCCCAGGTGCCCCTGCTGATCCCGCCCTGCGACGACAACATCACCTATCTGCGCACCAAGCGCGAGCGCCTGGACCACGACCTGCCGCACCTGGACGCGGTGGTGGGCCACCGGGTCTGACCCACCCGCCCGGCCGCCCCCCCCCGCGGACCGTCCGCCCGCCGCGCCGGATGTGGTGACACCGGCGCGGACAGGGGAAGGGATGGGGGATGACCTCAGACCTCAGAACGGTCCGCCCGTGACCGCCCTGCCGGGGCGCGCGGAAGTCGTCGTCATCGGGGGCGGGGTGATGGGGACGAGCATCGCCTGTCACCTGGCGCGCGCCGGTGTGCCCGACGTGGTGCTGGTCGAGCGCGACGAACTGGCCTCCGGATCCACCGCGCGCGCCGCCGGAGGCGTCCGCGCGCAGTTCTCCGACGAGCTCAACATCCAGCTCGGCGCCCGCAGCCTGGAGGCGTTCGCCCGCTTCGAGGAGGAGACGGGCCACGACATCGGACTGCACCGCGTCGGCTATCTCTTCCTGCTGTCGACGCCCGGGGAGGTCGAGGCGTTCGAGGCCGGGGTCCGGCTGCAGAACGGCCTCGGGGTGCCCAGCCGGATGACCGACCCGGCCGAGGCACGCAGGCTCGCACCGCTGATCACCACCGACGGCCTGCTGGCCGCCGCCTTCTCCCCGGACGACGGCCACTGCACACCCGAGGCCGTGGTGCACGGATACGCGGCCGCCGCCCGCCGCCACGGCGCGACGATCGTCCGGCACTGCGAGGTCACCGGCATCGAGAGGCGCGGCGACGACATCACGGCCGTCGTCACCCGACAGGGCCGCATCGCCACGTCCACCGTCGTCTGCGCGGCCGGCGCCTGGTCCCGGGCCGTCGGCGCGATGGCCGGCGTCGACCTGCCGGTGGAACCGCTGCGCCGCCAGATAGCCGTCACCGAACCGATCCCGGACCTCCCGCCCGGCCTCCCCATGACCATCGACTTCACCAGCAGCCTGTACTTCCACACCGAGGGCCCCGGCCTCCTCGTCGGCATGTCCGACCCCGACGAGCGCCCCGGTTTCGCCACCGAGACGCACGACCGCTGGATTCCCCGCCTCTACGAGGCCATGGAGCGCCGGGCCCCCTCCCTGCTCGACGTACGGAGGACGGGAGGCTGGGCGGGCCTGTACGAGATCACCCCGGACCACAACGCCCTGATCGGCGAGACCGCCCAGATCTCCCGCTTCCTGTACGCGACCGGATTCTCCGGACACGGATTCCTCCAGGGACCCGCCGTCGGAGAGGTGGTCCGCGATCTCTACCTGGGGCAGGATCCGTTCGTCGACATCACCCCGCTGCGTGCCGACCGGTTCGCCGCCGACGCCCCGAGACCGGAGGTCAACCTCGTATGACCGAGCTCCACCTGTGGCTGCGCCACGAGACCCGTACGACCGAGCGGCGCACCCCGGTCGTGCCGTCCGACGCCCGCCGGCTCGTCGAGGCAGGCGTGACACTCACCGTCGAGGAGTCCCCGCAGCGCGTCTTCCCCGCCGAGGCGTACGAGGCGGCCGGCTGCCGGGTCGTCGGGGCGGGCTCCTGGACCGGGGCACCGGCGGACGCGGTGATCGTCGGACTCAAGGAACTGCCGGACGCACCCGACGGGCCGGGGGAGTCCCCCGACGAGGGCGCGGCGTTGCGGCACCGGCACATCTTCTTCGGGCACGCGTACAAGGCACAGCCCGGCGCCGGGGCGCTGCTGCGCCGCTTCGCCGCGGGCGGCGGGACCCTGTTCGACCTGGAGTACCTGGTGGACGAGGACGGGCGCAGGCTCGCCGCGTTCGGCTACTGGGCGGGCTATGTGGGTGCCGCCCTCGCGGTCCTGCACCACCGGGGCAGGCTGACGGCCCCGCTGCGGCCCCAGTCGAAGAAGGAACTGGACGACGGACTCCACCCGGCCCCCGGCGACGAACGGTTCGCCTCGCTGGTGATCGGCGCGCTGGGCCGCTCCGGACGCGGGGCGCGGGCGGCGCTCGCCGAGGCGGGCCTCGAACCCACCTGCTGGGACCTCCCCGAGACCCGCGCCCTGGACCGACCGGCCCTGCTGGCCCACGAGTTGATGGTGAACACGGTGCTCACCACCGGCCCCTCCACACCGTTCCTCACCGACAAGGACCTGGCCGAGCCGGACCGCGGTCTGCGCACGGTGTGCGACGTGACTTGCGACGTCGGCTCCCCGTACAACGTCCTGCCGGTCTACGACACGGTCACCGACTGGGCGCACCCCGTACGGCGGCTGCACGAACGGCCCGCCCTCGACCTCATCGCCATCGACAACCTGCCGTCCCTGCTGCCCGAGGAGGCGAGCACGGACTTCTCGGCGGCGCTGACACCTCTGCTGCCGGGGTTCGGGGTGGGCGGGGAGTGGGGCCGCTGCCTGAACCGGTTCACGGAGGCCTGCCGCGAACTCGACTCCCGCGACGAAGGGTTGGGCGATGCCTGAGACCACCGCACCCGACCCCGGCCCCATACCCGACCCCGGCCTCGTGCCGCCCTCCGGGACCGTCCACTGGATCGGCGCGGGCCTGTCCACCGGCAGCGGGCTCGCCGTGCTCTGCGAGACGGCCGACCGCGTACGGCTGTGGCACCGCACCGAGGAGCGGGCCGGGCAGGCCCTGGCGGCGCTCGGCCTCACCGGTCGCGCCGAGGCCCGCGCGTACACCCTGGAGGCCCTCACCGCCGAACTGGCCCCCGGGGACGTGGTGGTCTCCATGCTGCCCGCCCCCGAGCACACGGGGCTGCTCGCCGCCTGTGTGGCGGGCCGCGCGCACTTCGCCTGCTCCAGCTATGTCTCCGACGCGGTACTGGACCAGGTCCCGGCGGCCACGGCGGCCGGGATCGTCGTCCTCACCGAGGCGGGCCTCGACCCCGGCATCGACCACCTCTTCGCGCACAGCCTCATCGCCCGCGCCCGCGCGGAGATCGGCGCGGACACCGCGGCCGAGGTCAGCCTCACCTCGTACTGCGGAGGCGTCCCCGCCGTCCCGAACGACTTCCGATACCGCTTCAGCTGGGCCCCGGCGGGCGTCCTCAACGCCCTGCGCTCGCCCGCCCGTTACATCGAGTCCGGCGCCGAGACGACGGCTCTGCGCCCCTGGGAGGCCACCCGGGCCCATGTGGTGGACGGGGAGTCCTTCGAGGTCTACCCGAACCGCGACAGCGTCCCGTTCGTCGGCCAGTACGGGCTGCCGCCGGCCTGGAAGCCGCAGACGTTCGTCCGCGGCACGTTGCGCCTCGCCGGCTGGTTGGAGGCGTGGCAGCCGGTCTTCGCGCAACTCGCGCACGGAGACGACCGGTTGATCGCCGACCTGGCCCGCGACCTGGCAGCCCGCCACCCGACCACGGACGCCGACCGCGACCGGGTGGTGCTGGCGGTGACCCTGCACGTACGGGACGGCTCGGGACGATCCTGGTCGGGTCGCTACCTCCTGGACATGGAGGGCGACGCGCAGGAGAGCGCGATGGCCCGATGCGTCTCGCGGACGCTGGCGGTCGGCGTGCGGGCGATCCTGCGAGGCACCCTGCCACCGGGCCTCAACCGCGCGGCGGAGACCCCGGAGCGCTCGGAGGACTGGCTCACCGAACTGCCGGGCGAGGGAATCGACTTCACGCTCCGGACCGACGGCTGAGGCACGGACTCTCAGCCCCCGAGGGCCTCGTGCACGAAACTTTTCAGTTCGTGGAAGGTCAACATTCCCGCGGGTCGCACCTGTGTCATGAACTGCACGGTCAGGTCGTTGCGGGGGTCGACCCAGAAGGTCGTGCCGCCCGCGCCGCTCCAGCCGTACGAGCCCTCGCTCTCCGGGGACGGTGTGCGGTCCGCGTCCACCACGACCGAGACGCCGAGGCCGAAGCCGAGGCCCGCGTTGCCCGGCTGCCCGTGGACGGGTTTGCTGCCGAAGGCGTGCAGGTCGGCGGGGAGATGGTTCGCCGCCATGGTGTCCACGGTGTCGGCGGAGAGGAGCCGTACGCCGTCGAGTTCGCCGCGCCGGCGGAGGAACTCCATGAAGCGGTGGTAGTCACCGGCCGTTCCCACCAGCCCCCCGCCGCACGAGAGCAGCCGCGGACGCTCGTGCACCGGCGGGCCCGGGAGGGGGACGATCCCGCCGTCCTTGTCCTGCGCGTCCTCCTCGTAGAGGGCTGCCAGCCGGTCGGCCCGCTCTCCTGAGACCCAGAAGCCCGTGTCGGTCATGCCCAGGGGCGCGAAGATCCGGTCGGCGAGGAACGCGTCCAGCGGACGACCCGTCACCACCTCGATGAGGCGGCCCACCACATTGGTCGCGACCGAGTAGTTCCACTGGGTCCCCGGCTCGAACTGCAGGGGCAGGCTCGCGTACACCTCGCACGCCTCGGCGAGATCCGCGTCGTCCGGCGCCTGGATCTCGACGCCCGCGGCCCGGTAGAGGGCGTCCACGGGGTGGGTGCGGTAGGCGCCGATGGTCAGGCCCGCGGTGTGGGTCAGCAGATGCCTGACCAGGAGCGGGCCGTCGGCCGGGCGAGTCCTGAGGCCGTCGCCCGCGCCGCTCTCGTAGACCTGGAGGTCCGCGAAGGCCGGCAGATGGCGGGAGACGGGATCGTCGAGGCCGAGCAGGCCCTCCTCGTGGAGCATCAGCGCGGCGACGGACGCCACCGGCTTGGTCATCGAGTAGAGCCGCCACACCGTGTCCGCGGTGACGGCGAGGCCTGCCTCCCGGTCGCGCAGACCGTACGACGTGAGATGTGCGACACGTCCGTGACGACTCACGGAAACGAGGTACCCGGGAAGGAGGCCGTCGTTCACGCGACGGGCGAAGAACCGGTCGAGACGATCCAGGGCCGCCGGGTCCAGACCGACCTCCGACGGATCCACTTCTTGCTGCAACTGGTCCATGTCTGCCTCCGGTTGACGGCCTGAAAGCGGTGGGAAAGCGGCGAATAGGGATATCGGCAAGCGGTCGGCGATGAGGCGTGGAGATCGGGAAGCGCTACGAGAGTAGCTGTGTGGGGGGTGTCCTCCGAATGAAATTCTCGGCCGAGGCCGGGCCCGTACGAGGGCTCGTGGACCGGTGTGCCCACGTACCACCGGCCCCGGGACATCACACCGGCGTGCGGGGCGCGCGGCGGGCGAACGTGTGCGTCAGTGCGCTGAACTGCGGCTCCACCTCGGATCCGTAACGCTCGGACCTGCGTCTCCAGAGGTGAATGGCTGTCCCGTGCACGGGCGATCGGCGCGGCTGGATCACGTCACGGACCGTACCCGTCCGATGACTACGCAGCGTGAGGCAACCATTCGCCAGTTCGATTCGTATATCTCCGTGGAAGCCCTGTGGATCCGCCAGGTAACGTGACGCCGGAGCGTCACGATCCGCTTGGTCGGATCTGCACCGAGCAAGGAGAACCGATGCGACCGTTCGCGCTCAACTACGCCCGTCCGGCCCAGCAGTTGGAGGTCAGCGCTCCGTATGCCTATGACTCCAGACTGCAATTGAATGTGTTTCCCGACGGGCGGCTGGCCGCGCATGACTACGCCGTGTTGCGGGAGTTGGGGTCCACGACTTCCACAGCGGGCTCAAAGACCCACTTCGACGACTGATTTCGGACCCCCGACGATGACGGTTCTGATCCTGACGTGCGAACAGGATGTGACCGCGGACATGGTGGTGGCGGAGCTCGACAGGGGCGCTGTCCCGGTCGTCCGCCTCGATCCCGCGGACCTTCCCGGCCCGGTGGCCCTGTCCGGAGAGTACGTGCGCGGCACCTTTCGCGGGCATCTGTCCGCCGGCGGCAGGCTGGTGAGCATGGGCGGTCTGCGGTCCGTCTGGATCCGCAGGCCCGGTACGGCCGCCTCCCATGCCGCCGAGCCCTCCGACTGGCTGACCGAGGAGTCCGCGCAGGCGCTCTACGGCATGCTGCGCTCCACCGACGCACGCTGGATGAACCACCCCGACGCGGCCCGCCGGGCCCGTCACAAGCCCTGGCAGCTGTCCCTGGCGCAGCGCTGCGGTCTGCCCGTACCCGCCACTTTGATCACGACGTTCCCGCAGGCGGCCCGTGACTTCGCGGACCGGTTCCCGGATCTCGTGGTCAAGCCCGTGTCGGGAGCGCATCCGCAGGAACCGCCCAGGGCGGTACCCACCAGTCGGGTCGCGCCCGACACCGACTTCGCGGCCGTCGCCTTCGGTCCCACCCTGCTCCAACGGCGGGTGGTCAAGCGGGCGGACATCCGGCTGACCTGTGTCGGCGACCGGATGTTCGCCGCGCGCAAGGCGGTCGCGCCGGACGCAGACCCCGACGAGGTGGACGTCCGGTTCGCGGCTTCGGAAGCCCTGTGGCAGCCGGTGGACGCGCCGTCCTCCGTCGCGGCGGGCGTCCGCACCTACCTCCGGGAGGCCGGGCTGGCCTACGGAGCGTTCGACTTCGCCGAGGACGCCGAGGGGATGTGGTGGTTCCTGGAGTGCAACCAGTCCGGGCAGTTCGGGTTCGTGCAGATCGAGTCGGGTCAGCCGATCGCTGCGGCGGTGGCGGACTGGCTGTCCGCGCCCGACGTCCCCACGGCGCGCGGGGTGCGCGCGAAGGGTGCCCGGGCGTGGGCCATCGAGGGCCACTGACCCGCTCCGCGCGGGGGCGTGTTCCCGCCTGCGGGCCGGCGGGGGCTGGCCGCGCAGTTCCCCGCGCCCCTTCGGGGCGTTCGTCTGCGGCCCCGGTGGGGGTTGTTCGCGCAGTTCCTCGCGCCCCTTTGGGGTGCCACCGGGGTGTGCTTGGCTGCGGGGCGGTGGGGGTGGCCCGCGCAGTTCCCCGCGCCCCTTAAGGGGCAAAAGCTGGGGCGCAGCCCCGTTTTTGAGGGGCGCGGGGAACGGCGCGCTCAGCCCACACCCACCCGCAGACGAATCAGAGGCTTGTGGGGCCCCAAAGGGGCGCGGGGAACTGCGCGGCCCGCCCCCACCCACCCGCAGCCGACGTCATGGGGTTCGGATCGACAGGCCCCGTGACGTGAATACCGTCTCCGCTCGGACCCCGTCCATCACGACCTCTTCGAACCGCCCGCGCAGCGACCGCGTCTCGATCACGGGGAGGATCGTGCCCCGTCGCGGCCGGTACGACCCGGCGAGGTGGACGACGAGCCGGCCGCGGTCGAGCAGCACACGGTGGTCCACCGTGAGCGCCGCCCCGGACCCCGCGAGCGTCACCTCCAGCGTCGTACCGGACCCCTGCGCGTACGCACCCCGCACCCGCAGCGGCGAAGCCACCCGCAGGGTCCCCCCGTCCACCCGTACGTCACCGCGTCCCAGCGCCGAGGCCGAGGCGGTCGCGAGGACGCCCGCCTCCAACACGGTGCCGCCGGCGTACGCGTTGTCGCCGGCAAGGCACAACGTTCCGCTGCCGCGCTTGACGAGCCCACCCCGTCCGCCGATGTCGTTGCGCCAGGTGTCGGCGGCACCGAAACCCCCCGCGGCGGCGTCCAGCAGGACCTGGGTGTCGGAGTCGAAGGCCCCGTACCCGTCGGCGGCGGCGAAGAGGTTCAGCCGCCCCCACTTCTCGAAACCGTCCAGCAGGACGTATCCGGCGGGCAGCGCGGTCGTCCGCAGCACCTCGCGCCGCTGGGCCGCGGACAGATACGGCAGCCGCGTCTCCAGCAGCACCTCGGCGCCCTTCGGCACGCTCATACGATCGTGCGCGTCGTGCCCTTCGTGCGCGGCCCGTCTGGGCAGCACGTACGTCAACCGGGGCCCGACCGCGGCCCGGTTGGCGGCACGGTCCGCGTACGGGTCGGTGTCCGGGCCCGCCGAATGCGCGTAGGCGTAGAGAGTGTCCGCGGTCGAACCGGTCCGCTCCTGGAAGTACGCCGCGGCCTGCGCCCGGGCCGCCGCCTTCAGGCCGGCGTTCGCGGGATCGGTGAGCGCCGCCGCCGCGAGGGCCGTCGCGAGGACCCGGCCGCCCACCACGTCGACGGTGGAGTGCATGCCCGACACGACGCGGGTGTGGGCGAGTTCGGAGGCGCGGGCAACCAACTCCTGGAACCGCTCGGGAACCGCGTACGCCAGGGACAGGGCCGCGAGGTAGAAGGCGTTCGTGTGGCCGCTGGTGAAGCCCCCGTCGTCGGCCGGGTCGGTGCCGCGCTGCCTCAGCAGCTGCGGGACGACCACGACGTCGGACTCGTAGACGGGGAAGCCCAGTTCGTCGGTCGTGCCCGTGGCGACGATCCGGCTGCCCTCGGTCATGCGCCACGGACGCGGGTACTGGTAGGCGAGTTTGGACGGGTTGCTCGACGCGAACGGGCCACGCACGGTGTCGAC
The DNA here is from genome assembly GCF_055584525.1 of Streptomyces sp. NPDC102514. Classification (NCBI taxonomy): domain Bacteria; kingdom Bacillati; phylum Actinomycetota; class Actinomycetes; order Kitasatosporales; family Streptomycetaceae; genus Streptomyces; species Streptomyces sp. NPDC102514. Next base: position 487,806 of record NZ_JBVJLW010000002.1, on the reverse strand, counting down.
CAGTTCCGCCACCTTCCCGAGGTCCGAGGTGTGCGAACCGGCGCCCAGCGCGGAGCCCCCGGGCGCGTCGGCGGGGAGCGTGTCGTTGATCCGTCCCGCCGGAATGCCGTCCGGCGCCGAGGTGATACCGGTGACGGCTTTCGCCCCGCTCCGGTACAGGCCGGCGAGCGGGCCAAGGCCGGCGATCACCGCGTAACTCTGGTGCTGGCGGTCCTGGACGAAGGCCGTGCGCGCCTCGGCGTCGGTGCGGCGCCGGGTGACGCGGGCGCAGTAGCGCATGTTGGCGCGCAGGACCTCGGGCATCAGCGGGGTGCCGGTGTCCCAGGCCGCGCCCGTCTTCCAGATGCGCGCGAAGCCGTCGAGGATGTGCACGGCCGCGTTGGTCTCGGAGGTGAGGTTGCCGACGACGTTCGTGGTGTACGCGTCGACGAAGGCGGCGGACGTGTTCGTTGCGGCGGCGGCAACCGTGGCAGTTGCTGCCGTCGAGGCCGTCGAGGCCGCCGCGGTGGCGGGCCAGGCCGCGGCCGCGGGCGCCGCGATCAGTCCGGCCGAGACGCCCACGGAGCCCCGCAGGAACACACGCCGGTCGATACTGGTACCCGCATCGGTATTGGTACCGGTACCGGCATCGGTGTCGGCTGTGCCGCGAGGGGGACGGGGGTGCGCACCGGGCATGGAGGTGCCTCTCCTTCTGATCGCGCTGAAGTCCGTGCTGAAGTCCGTGCTGAAGTCTGTGTTGACGGTCGTACCGGAGGTCGTGCTGAAGTCATGACGGGCGGGATGGACTCGGCCGTGCCGGTCGGGCCGCCGCGCCTCACACCAGCGCCCGGGCCAGTGCCACGGCCCCCTCCACCGGCGGCACCCGCAGCGGCCTCGGCCGTGCCGACGGCAACGCCCCGGCGAGCGCGGCGGTGAACGCCTCGTACAGCGCAGGGCGGCCCAGGACCGCCCCGCCCGCCACCACCACGTCGTCCACGGGGACTCCGCGTCCGGCGAGCAGGACGACGAGCCGCGCCAGCGCCCGGCCGCCCTCGGCGATCACCGCGCGGGCGAGCGACGAGCCTTCCTCGGCCGCCGCGAACACACTGGGGGCATGGCGTCCCCATTCCGCGGAGACATCGGCCGCGCTCTCCAACGCCGCGCCCAGCGCGGGCACTTCGGGCACCCCGAACGCGGCGGTCAGCCGGTCCGCGAGGACGTCCGGCGGTTCACCGCGGTCGCGCGCCGCCCACACGGCCCGCGCGGCCTCCCGTACGAGACCCGCCGAGCCGCCCTCGTCACCGAGCACCGCGCCCCAGCCGCCCACCTGGATCGTGGTGCCGTCGGCCAGCAGTCCCACCGCGACCGAGCCGGTGCCGGCGACGAGGCCGACGCCCTTGTCCAGTCCTGCCGCGGGGACGAGGAGTTCGGCGTCGCCGACCACACGGCAGGGCACGTGCAGGAGCGCCTGGAGAGCGGAACGGATCTCCTCGCACTGGCGGGGTGTCTCGCAGGCGTGCCCGCCGACGGCCACCGCGGCCGGGCGGGTGCCCCGGGGCGGTACGTCGTCGATGAGCGCGGCCAGCCAGGCGGCGGCCGACGCCGGATCGTGCGGTCTCCACCCCGTGCTGGCGCGCACATGATCGGCGACCGTGCCCGCCGCAGCCGCAGCCGCAACGGCAGCCCCAGCCGCAGAAGCCGCAACGGCAGCCACCGACTCAGTCACGGAGCCGGGGACCGCGCCGGCGTCCGTGAGCCGATCCGGCCCGGAGCCGGAGCCCAAGCCGGAGCCGGGGTCGGCGCCACCCCCGGCTCGCGCGCGCACATGTGTCTTGGTGCCGCCCACGTCGATACCGACGGCGACGGGCGTGAAGTCCGGCACGGAGTCTCTTTCGTCGGAGCGCGACGCCGCGGTACGCGGTGCGCGCAGGCGAAGCGAACGGCGGGCGAGCCGTGCCTGCGGATACGGCCTAGGGAAGCCCCGGGACGGGCTTCGGGGGAGTGCGGCAGGCGAGTACCGCACGAGTTCGTTAGGAAGTTAACTAACGAAGTAGGGTGCGTCAAGGGTTGCGGAACCCATGCCGTACAACGGTTGCGACGAGGGCCGGACGGACCCGAGCGGCGGACCGCCGCGGCATGACCTGAGGGAGAGCATGAACCTGAGCGAGAGCGCCCGCGCGGTGTTCGCCGTACTGGCCGCGACGGGCACCGCCACCCGCCCCCAGCTGGCGGCCGGCGCGGGTCTGTCCAAACCGACCGTCTCCACCGCCGTGGCCGAACTGGAGGGCGCCGAGCTGGCCGCCTGTTCCGGCACCGCCTCCGGCGGCACCGGCCGTTCCGCCGCCGTCTACGGCCTGGGTCCGGCCGCGGGCGCCGTGCTCGCCGTCGATCTCGGCCCCACCCACACCCAGGTACGCGGCTGCGCCCTGGACGGCACCCTGCTCGCCCGGGGCACCGGACCGCGGGCGGACTCCGCCGACACGGTCCGGGCGGCCCTCGGCGCCCTGCCCGCCGGAGCCCCGCTGCGCGCCGTCGTCGTCGCCGTCGGGGACGTCACCGCACGGGACCGGGACGGCACCGGGATGCGCCCCGCGACCGAGAAGGCGGGCCCCGCCTTCGACGCCATGGCGGTCGCGCTGCCGCCGGAGGTCCCCGTCCACCTCGAGAACAACGTCAACTGCGCCGCACTCGCCGAACTGCACCAGGGCGCCGCCCGCGGCCGTGACTCGTTCGGCTATCTGCGGATCGGTGTGGGGATCGGCCTCGGCATCGTCATCGGCGGCCGGGTGCTGCGCGGCGCGAACGGGGCCGCGGGCGAGCTGGCCCGGCTGCCCTACCCGTGGGACGACGGCCGTGAACCGCGCCGGGAGGCCCTGGAGGAGCGCATGGGTTCCCGTTCGCTCCTGCGCCGGGCCGCGGAGGCCTGGCGGGGCGCCGACGGCCCCTGCCCCCGTACCCCCGAGAAGCTCTTCTCCCTCGCCGAGGAGGGCCACTCCACGGCCCGTGCCGTGGTCGGGCACCACGCCGCCGACATCGGCCGGCTGGCCGCCGCGGTGGTCGCGGTACTGGATCCGGGGCTGATGGTGCTGGGGGGCGCGATCGGCGCGTTTCCGCAGCTCCTGCCCGGTGTACGGGACGAGCTGGCGCGGCTCAGCTGGCCCACCGAGGTGGTCAGCAGCATGGTCGGCGACAGCGGCACCGTGGCCGGTGCGAGCCGCCTCGCCGTGGCCCATGGAATCGAAACCGTGACCGGTGGGGTGCGAGTCAAGCATTGACGGGTCAGCCGCGGGTCTGCCAATGTCCGGACAAGCGCTTTCCATGGCCGGCGGGACCCGGCCCTGGGTGAGGCGTCCCGCCGTACACGACGTACGGCAGCCGTGCGAGGGCGCGCTCGTGCGGCTGCGGCCTCCGAGGCCTGTCGTCACATTCCCTCCCCGAGCCATCGGCCGGGAGGCGCCCCACCCGGGCGCCGCCCCGCCCGCTCTCCCGGCGGACCACGCGAATGTGACGGCGGACCCCGGGCCGGGGACCCCCACTCGTCAGAGCGATGCGGCCGGGCGAGGCCGCACGCCGGAAGGCCTCACCCCAGGGACAAAGACCCGAGCCGCTCGACGGCCAGGGGATCCGTTACGCACATTCAGGAGGACCCGGTGGGTCACCAGATCTCGCGCAGAACCCTGTTCCGCTCCGCGAGCGGCATCGCAGTCGCCGGCGCGCTCGGCACCTCGCTGAGCGCCTGCAGCGGAGGCACCGGCGCCGGCAGCACCAGCAGCGACCTGACCATGATTTGGTGGGGCAGCGACGACCGGCACGCGGCCTACAAGAAGGTGCTGGCCGCCTTCCAGAAGAAGAACCCGAAGATCAAGATCCGGCCGACCTACTCCGGGTACGACGGGTACTTCGACAAGTTCAACACCAACATCGCCGGCGGCAGCGCCCCCGACCTGCTGCAGATGGACACCGCGCTGGTCGCGCAGTACGCCCGCAAGGGTGTCCTCGCCCCGATCGACTCGTACGTCGGCAAGAGCCTGGACCTCACCGGGTTCTCCAAGACGCTCCTCGCCGCGGGCACCGTCGACGGCAAGCTCTACGGGGTGCCGTCCGGCATCGGCGTCAACCAGCTCACCGTCAACCGCACCGGCCTGGAGAAGCTCGGCCTGGAGCTGCCCGACCGTGAATGGACCTGGGCCGACCTGAAGAAGATCGGCACCGAGGTCCACAAGAAGAGCGGCGGCAAGATCTACGGCGTCGACGACGGCGGTGGCTCCACCCTCCAGTGCTTCGAGGTCTTCGCGCGGGAGAAGGGCGAGACCTTCTTCACCGAGGACGGCAAGAAGCTCGGCTTCACCGCGGACACCCTCCAGGAGTGGTGGGAGTACTGGGCCGGGATGCGCAAGGCCAACGCCTCCCCGCCGCCCGCGATCACCTCCGCCGCGCACAACGACCTCACCAAGAACGCGGTCGTCATCGGCAAGGCGCTGTTCACCTTCGACTCCGGTGTGTACGGCGCGGGCGGCTCCATCACCGACGCGCAGCTCGACTTCCTGCCCACTCCGCAGGGCGACTTCTCCGGGGCCCGCGAGGGCAACTTCGTCAACGGCGGTGTGCTGCTGAGCGCGACGAAGGCCAGCAAGAAGGTCGCCGACTCGGTGAAGATCATGTCGTACTTCGCGCAGGACGAGACCGCGATCAAGGACATGCAGCTGCTGCGGGGGATTCCGCCGACGGAGAAGGCGCGGGGGCTGATCGCCTCGGGGCTGACCGAGACGGACAAGCTCAACATGGCCAATGCGGACTACATCGCGCAGCGGGTCGGTAAGGCGGGCGATGCGCTTGCGGCGCCCGCGCCTCCGCCGCAGGGGGCCGATCAGATCTGGGATCTGCTGTTCCAGTCGAACCTGGCGGTGGCCTTCGGGAAGAAGTCGATCAAGGCGCAGCTCGGGGCGTTCTTTGACCAGTCCGCGGGGATTCTTGGGGGCTGAGGGTTCGGGTCGGCTGGGGTTGCGTTCGGAGCTGCGGGCCGGTGGGGGCCGGTCGCGCAGTTCCCCGCGCCCCTAAAAGACTGCGCAGTTCCCCGCGCCCCTGAAGGTGCCGGTGGCCGCGCTGCTGAAGGCGTCGGTGGCCGCGCCGCTGAGAGTGCTGGTGCCCGCGCCCCCTGAAAGCGCTGATGCCCGTCCCTCGAAGGCGCCGGAGCCGTGGCCGGCTTCGTAGGGGACGGCTCAGTCTTCGCTGTACGAAAGCATGATGCGAGAGGGTCAGGGAGAGATGAGTATGACCGCCGCCAAGAGTGACGAGGTCGTCGGGGAGCAGGGTGCTTCCGTGGCCCCGTCCGACCAGCGGGAGCGTGACCGTATGCGCCGCCGGCTCGCCAGACGGCGGGGCGGGGGCTGGTGGCCGTACGCCTTCCTGGCTCCCTGGTTCATCGGGCTGTTCGGGCTGACGATCTATCCGATGCTGGCCTCGCTGTATCTGTCCTTCACCGACTTCGACCTGCTGACGCCCGCGCAGTGGGTCGGAGTGGACAACTACGACAAGATGTTCACCCAGGACCCGGTCTTCTGGGACTCGGTGCACGCCACCCTGCTGTACGTCGTCGTCTCGGTGCCGCTGAAGCTGGCCCTCGCCCTCGGCGTGGCGATGCTACTCAACCGCGACCTGCGGGGCATCGGCCTGTACCGGGCCGCCTTCTATCTGCCGTCCCTGCTCGGCGGCGCAGTGGCCATCGCCATCGTGTGGCGGCAGGTCTTCGGCGGCGACGGCCTCTTCAACGACTTCCTCGCCTGGTTCGGCATCGAGGGCCAGGACTGGATCTCCAGCCCCGACACCGCGATCTACACGCTGATCCTGCTGGCCGTCTGGCAGTTCGGCACCCCGATGGTCATCTTCCTCGCCGGCCTCAAGCAACTGCCCAAGGACGTGTACGAGGCCGCCGCGATCGACGGCGTCACACCCGTCACCCGGTTCTTCAGGATCACCCTGCCGCTGCTGACACCGATCGTCTTCTTCAACGTGGTCCTGCAGATCATCGACGCGTTCAAGACGTTCACCCCCGCCTTCGTCATCAGCAACGGCTCCGGCGGACCCCTCAACTCGACCATGCTGTACAGCCTCTACCTGTACAAGAAGGGCTTCACCGACCTCCAGATGGGATACGCCTCGGCGCTCGCCTGGGTGCTGTTCCTGGTCATCGCGGGGTTCACGGCGGTCAACTTCATCGCCAGCCGCTACTGGGTCCACTACGACGACTGACGTCCGACGACGACCGACGTCCGACCGACGCCGGACCGACGTCTGAGCGAGGAGCCTTCCATCCCATGTCCGCCATCACCCCGACCCGGCCCTCGAAGTCGCCGCCGCGGAACTCGAAGCCATCGCTGCGGAATCTGCGTTCGGCCACCGGATCGCGCCGCATCTTCATCCACACCGTGCTCATCGGCGTGGCGATCGTCATGCTCTATCCGCTGCTGTGGATGCTGAGCAGCTCGCTCAAGCCCGACACGGAGATCTTCACCCAGCCGGGGCTCGTCCCCGGTTCGCTGCGCCCCGAGAACTACTCCGAGGGCTGGAGCGGCTCCGGCAACTCCTTCTCCCTCTACATCACCAACTCGCTGATCGTCACGATCGGTGCGGTGATCGGGAACGTCATCTCGTGCTCGCTGGCCGCCTACGCCTTCGCGCGCTTCGAGTTCCGCGGCAAGAAGATCTGGTTCGGCCTGATGCTCGGCACCCTGATGCTGCCCACCCAGGCCGTGCTGATCCCGCAGTACACGATCTTCTACAACCTGACCTGGATCAACACGTACCTGCCGCTGATCGTGCCGAAGTTCCTCGCGGTGGACGCCTTCTTCATCTTCCTCATGGTCCAGTTCATCCGGTCCATCCCGCGTGAGCTGGACCAGGCGGCCATGATGGACGGAGCCAACCCCTTCCAGATCTACTGGAAGATCATCCTGCCCCTGATGAAACCGGCGCTCATCACCACCACGATCTTCACCTTCATCTGGACGTACGACGACTTCCTGCACCAGCTCGTCTACCTCCAGCAGAACGACAAGTTCACCGTCCCCCTCGGCCTGACCCTGTTCCTGGACCAGACGAGCGGCTCGTCGTACGGCGCGATGTTCGCCATGTCGACGCTCGCCCTGCTGCCCACCCTCATCTGCTTCCTGATCTTCCAGAAGCGGCTCGTGGAAGGCCTGGCCACCTCCGGTATGAAGGGCTAGATGTACGTGCACCTCCTCCACCAGCGCGGCCCGCTGCACGACCTCGCGGACGAACCGGCCGCGTACGACGCCGTACTGACCGGTGTCACCGAGACCGCCCTGGCCCGGCTCACCCCCGAAGGCAACCTTGAGCACCCGGCCGCGGGCGAGGACATCGGCGACACCTCGCTCGGCATCACCTCCCTGCTCGCGCTCGCCTGGCAGCGCACCAAGGACCCGCGCCTGCCGGAGGCCGTGCGCCGCAGCCTCGGCTTCCACCTGCGCGAGCGCGTCTTCACCGAGGACAACCCCGGCTACCCGAACCTGACGGCACGCGACTCCGGTCTCCCGTACGCCCGTTACGTGCTGGAGCCCGGCGCGCATCCCATCGGGGACTGGCCGAGCACGGTGTGGGCGCTGCTCCAGGCCGTCAACGTGCTCGACACGTCCTCCGGCGGGCTCGTCGACGACGAGCAGTACCGCGAACTCCTGGGCGTTGCGGGCGGATACTGGCGCTGGCTGACCGAGGCCACGGTCTTCAACCCGCAGGACGCCGCGAACCAGGCCATCGGCTGTGTCGTCGGCGGGCTGATGCTCGCCCGCCATCTCCCGTCCGACGAGGGGGAGTCGGTCCGGCAGCGGGCCCTGCGGCTGTACCTCGACGAGATCCGCGCCCGGCGCGTACGGGACCGGGGGGCGGCGCTGCCTCCCGAGCACGGGGGCGCGTACGACAACAACTACGGGCCCATCTCCCTGTCCTTCCTCGCCCAGGCCCACCGGGTCAGCGGCGAGGAGGTCTTCGCCCAGGACGGCGACACACTCGCCCGCTACATCGACGCGCGGGTGTGCGGGAGCGGCTTCGACATCGGCGGCCCGCGCTACAGCGAGCAGCACTCCGCCTTCGAATCCGTGCTCGGACTGCGGTACTTCGGGCGCCGTATCGGCGCGGACATCGGCCGTTACGCCGGCGACTCGCGCTGGGGCCGGCACGCGGTCGGGGCCGACGGCGGCGTCGACGGGCACTTCGCGTTCATGCTCGTCTGGCAGATCCAGGACACCCCGGGCTGGCACCGCGCCCCGAGCACGGCACCCGCCTGCCACCAACTGCGCTCCGGCACGGTCACGGTGTCGTTCGACGACCGGATGACCCCCTCGGTGATCGAGGCCGGCGGTACGGCACTCATCGCCGCCGCCGTCAACCGGCAGCACGGCTTCGGGCCCGTCATCGGCGTCGCCTCGGACGGCTTCCTGCTGTGCCGTCCGATGGGCGCGGTGCGGGTCGCGGACCATCGTGTCGGCGGGCTGGCCGCCAAACTCGTGACCAAGCCCGTCGTCGGGCGGGACCATGTGCTGCGCCACGTACGGTCGTTGTACGTCACCGACGGCACGCGGCTGTGGATGACCGTGATCGTCGAACGGCTCGGCGGGGAGCGGTATCTGCTCGCGGGGATGCCGTACGTCACCGCCGACGGCGACCGGTTCCGGCGGGTGGCCGACCTTCCGCTCGTCGCGGCGGTCGGGGAGCTGCGGCTCACCCATCCGCAGCGGGGTGGTGCGGATTCCTTCGACGCGCGGAGCGAATTCACGCAGCAGCAGGCCGCGTTCGCTCTGGCCGCCGATCCTCGGGGGTACGGGGACCCTGATGCCGGGTGGCGGCATGTGCGGGTGACCAGTGCGCTGGAGGTGGGCGTCTCGGCTGACTCGCCCGAGGGGCTTGACGTGTTCGCCGTGAGGTACGGGGCTGTGGCTGCCGAGCCGTTGAGTGTGGTGTGTGAGCGGGTTGAGGGGGAGGGGGTCGTGGTGCGGGCGGGGGTGTTCACCGCTGTGCTCGGGGTGGCGGATGCCTTTGGGGAGCCGGGGCTCACGTTGACCTCCGGGGGGAGCTGAGCTGAGGGGGTGGGGGGAGGAGGGGGTGGGTGGGGGTGGCCGAGGGGTTTTCGCCCCCGCCGCCCCTACCCGTCCCGTCACCGACTCGGGGGCCAGCCCCCGAACCCCCCGGTCCTCAGACGCCGGACGGGCTGAGAGTGCCGGCGGTCCTCAGACGCCGGACGGGCTCAGTACGTCCGGTGACTCCTGACGGGCTTGCTCGCCCAGTTGGGCCGTCGGGAGTTTGTGGGTTTCTCGGGCCGTCAGTGCGGCTATCACCGGGGGGACGCACAGTGCGGCCGTGAACAGGGCCACCGACAGCCAGTCGTCGCCGTCCGGGCCCGCGATCTGCGCGGCGAACGTCACCGCGAAACCCGCTATCGCGAAGCCGATCTGCGTGCCGATGGCCATGCCCGACAGACGGACCCGGGTGGAGAACATCTCTCCGTAGAAGGACGGCCAGACACCGTTCGCGGCGCTGTAGACGACGCCGAAGGTGACGATGCCGAGGACCAGGACCAGCGGGTACGAGCCGGTGGAGATGGCCCACAGGTAGAGGAACATCAGTACGCCGCTGCCCGCGGCGCCGATCAGGAAGACCGGGCGGCGGCCGATGCGGTCGGACAGCGTGGCCCACAGCGGGATCGCGCCGAGCGCGACCAGGTTGGCCAGCGCGCCCACCCACAGCATCGACGTGCGGTCCATGCCGACCGCGTCACTGGTCGCGTAGGCCAGCGCCCACACCGTGAAGATCGTGCTGACCGAGGCGACCAGGGCCGCCGCGACCACCCGCAGGACATCCGCCCAGTGCTCGCGCATCAGCACGGCCAGGGGCATCTTCGCGACGCCCTCGGTGGCGGCCTGCTGTGTGAAGGTCGGCGTCTCCTGGAGGGTGCGGCGGATCACGTAACCCACGACGGCGACCGCGATGCTCATCCAGAACGGGATGCGCCAGCCCCAGGCGAGCAGCTGGTCCTCGGGCATCGCGGCGACCGGGATGAACACCAGCGTGGCGAGCAACTGGCCGCCCTGGGTGCCGCTGAGCGTGAAGCTGGTGAAGAAGCCGCGTTTGTCCGGTGGCGCGTGTTCCAGGGACATGGAGTTGGCGCTGGCCTGCTCGCCCGCGGCCGAGATGCCCTGCAGGACCCGGCACAGGACCAGCAGTACCGGCGCCAGTGTGCCGACCTGGTCGCGCGTCGGCAGACAGCCGATGAGGAACGTCGACACGCCCATCAGGATCAGCGTGAAGACCATGATCTTCTTGCGGCCGACCTTGTCGCCGAAGTGCCCGAGGAACAGGGCACCGACCGGGCGGGCCGCGTACGCGACCCCGAACGTGGCCAGCGACAGCAGGGTCGCCGTGGCCGGGTCGGACTCGTCGAAGAAGACCTCCGGGAAGATCAGCGCTGCCGCGCTCCCGTAGATGAAGAAGTCGTAGTACTCCAGCGCGCTGCCGATCCAGGCGGCTGTCGCGGCCTTCCTCGGCTGGCCCGGTGGCGCGTCGAGGGGTGCTGCGGGGACGGACACGGCGGTGCTCCTTCGGGGGAACTCCAACGTAGACGGAGTGAGCGGGAGGAGGGCGGTGAGCGGAGTGAGCGATGAGCGGAGCAGAGGGGAGATGCAGCGGGGCCCTGGGGTGGTGGGACCGCCGTGCCGGGGTGCTGCCCGGTTAATTAACCCACTGGGTAGTTAGTAGTGGCTGGCTACGGATGTTGCGCTCACGTTTCCCGGGTGTCAAGAGGTCGTGCCGAAGGATCTTGCCGATACTCAGCCGGCCGTGCGGTCCGCCGTCAGATAGGCGATGACCATGTCGCCGAGCATGCTCCGGTAGTGCTCGCGCTGCGCCGGGTCGACCAGGTCGCGGCCGAACAGGGCGCCGAACGTGTGCCGGTTGGCGACCCGGAAGAAGCAGAACGAGCTGATCATCGCGTGCAGGTCCACGGCGTCGACGTCGGCCGTGAACAGGCCCGACTCCCGCCCCGACTCCAGGATGCGGCGGATCACGTCGAGCGCGGGCGAGCCGATCCTGCCGAGCTTCTCGGACCCGGCGATGTGCGCGGCTCCGTGAATGTTCTCGATGCTGACCAGGCGGATGAAGTCCGGGTGCGCCTCGTGGTGGTCGAAGGTCAGCTCCGCCAGCCGCCTGATGGCCGCGACCGGGTCCAGATGTTCGACGTCGAGCCCCTGCTCCGCCTCACGGATGACGCCGTACGACCGCTCCAGCACAGCGGTGAACAGCTGCTCCTTGCCGCCGAAGTAGTAATAGATCATCCGCTTCGTGGTCCGGGTGCGGGCGGCGATCTCGTCGACCCGTGCCCCGTCGTAGCCGGCCCGCGCGAACTCCTGGGTCGCCACGTCAAGGATCTCGGCCCTCGTGCGGGCGGCGTCACGGATGCGTCCGTTCGGCCTTGCCGGTTCTTCGACGCTGGTCATCGGGTTCCTTCGGGTTCTTTCCGGCTCTTTCGGGGTCTCTCGGGCGAGGGGCCGGTGCCCCGCGATTCTAGAAGCAGGCGGCGGCGCACGGCTCCGGGTGTCCGGCGCCCCTTTCCGTGGCCGCGGGATGCTGGTATAGCTAACGTACTGGTTCGTACATTAGTGAGCTGCTCGGGAGGTCCGCCGTGGTCGCCGTGGTCAAGGACTCGTATCTCGTCGGACTGATCGGCGCGGGCATCGGCCCGTCCCTCAGCCCGGCCCTGCACGAGCGGGAGGCCGACCGGCAGGGCCTGCGCTATCTGTACCGGCTCATCGACATCGACGCGCTCGGTGTCGCGCCGGAATCGGTGGGCGACCTGGTACGGGCCGCCCGCGACCTCGGTTTCGACGGGCTGAACATCACCCACCCCTGCAAGCAGCTCGTCATCGAGCACCTGGACGCGCTCTCCCCGCAGGCCGAGGCGCTCGGCGCGGTGAACACCGTCGTCTTCGCCGGCGGGCGCGCGATCGGGCACAACACGGATGTCACCGGGTTCGCGGCGAGCTTCGCGCGCGGGCTGCCCGACGCTCGGCTGGAGCGGGTGGTGCAGCTGGGCGCGGGAGGCGCGGGGGCCGCCGTCGCGCACGCCCTGCTGACGCTCGGGGCGGGGTCCGTCACCGTGGTGGACGCGCTGCCGGACCGGGCCGGGGCGCTGGCCGCGCAGCTGAACCGGCAGTTCGGGGCGGGACGGGTGGACGCCGGCGGTCCGGAGCGGCTGCCCGCGCTGCTCGCCGGGGCCGACGGCGTCGTGCATGCCACGCCCATGGGGATGGCCGCGCATCCCGGGCTGCCGTTCGCGGCGGAGTTGCTGCGGCCGGGGCTGTGGGTGGCCGAGGTGGTCTACCGGCCGCTGGAGACCGAGTTGCTGCGGGTCGCCGGGGGGGTGGGGTGTGCGGTGCTCGACGGCGGGGGGATGGCTGTCTTCCAGGCCGCGGACGCGTTTCGGTTGTTCACGGGACGGGACGCGGACGCTTCGCGGATGTTGCTGGATATTTCCGAGCTGGCCAGAGCCGGGGTACTCCGGGCCCCGTAAGGGGCGCGGGGAACTGCGCGCCCAGCCCCCACGCGTCTGCGGACGAAAACGGGACGGGACCTGCCGCGACGGCCCGTGTACCCGCTGCGGGTGCGTGGAGCCCCGTAAGGGGCGCGGGGAACGGCGCGGCCCGCCCCTACGCGTCCGCGGGTGAAAGCCGGACGGGATCTGCCCCGGCACGCTGTTTGCCGTCTGCGGGTCCGTGGGGGCTGGGCGCGCCGTTCCCCGCGCCCCTTACGGGGCCCGGCCTCAGCCTTGTTGTGAAGTGCGAGTGGAAAGGGATTGACGTGCGTACGTCCATCGCGACCGTTTGTCTCAGTGGGGCCCTTACCGAGAAGCTCACCGCTGCCGCTCGGGCCGGGTTCGACGGGGTCGAGGTCTTTGAGAACGACCTGTTGGCCAGCCCTCTCGCGCCGGAGGAGATTCGGGCGCGGTGCGCCGATCTCGGGCTGAGCATCGATCTCTATCAGCCGATGCGTGACATCGAGGCCGTCCCGCCGGACGAGTTCCGGCGCAATCTGCGCCGCGCCGAACACAAGTTCCGGCTCATGGAGCGGCTCGGCGCCGACACCGTCCTGGTGTGTTCCAGCGTCTCGCCCCTCGCCGTCGACGACGACGCGCTCGCCGCCTTCCACCTCCGCAGGCTCGCCGAACTCGCCGAGGGCCACGGCATCCGCGTCGCCTACGAGGCCCTGGCGTGGGGCCGGCACGTCAGCACGTACGACCACGCCTGGCGCATCGTCGAAGCCGCCGACCATCCGGCGCTCGGCACCTGCCTCGACAGTTTCCACATCCTGGCCCGCACCTCCGATCCCAGGGATCTCGAAGGGATCGCGGAGATTCCCGGCGAGAAGATCTTCTTCCTTCAACTGGCCGACGCGCCTCTGATGGCCATGGACGTCCTGCAGTGGAGCCGCCACCACCGCTGCTTCCCCGGACAGGGCGGCTTCGACATCGCCGGGCTCCTCCGGCAGGTGATCAAGGCCGGATACCAGGGGCCGCTCTCCCTCGAAGTCTTCAACGACGTCTTCCGGCAGGCCGAGGCCGGGCCGACCGCCGTCGACGCGCAGCGCTCGCTGCTCGTGCTGCAGGAGAGCGTCGGCCTCACCGCGCCGCCCGCGCCCGTCGTGCCGACCGGCATCGCCTTCGCCGAACTGGTCAGCCCCGACGTCGAACCGATCTCGGAACTCCTCGAAGCACTCGGTTTCACCCGGACCGCCCGGCACCGCGGCAAACCGGTCGACCTGTGGCAGCAGGGCGAGGCCCGTGTGCTGCTCAACACCGGTCCGGGCGCCCGTCGCGACGGTACGCAACTCGCCGCCGTCGGGCTGGAATCGCCGGACCCGGCGGGCGCGGCCAAGCGGGCCGAAGCGCTGCTCGCCCCCGTGCTGCCGCGCCGCCGCACCCCCGAGGACGTGCCCCTGGACGCCGTCGCCGCACCCGACGGCACGGAACTCTTCTTCTGCGCCACCGGCCGCCCCGGACTGCCCGACTGGACAAGCGACTTCGTGCCCGCGGAGCCCGCACAGTCTGCGCAGTCCGCAGAGCCCGCAGAGTCTGTTGAGCATGCTGCGGCCACCCCCGGTGGCCTCCACCGCATCGATCACCTCGCCCTCACCCAGCCCTGGCACCAGTTCGACGAGGCCGCGCTCTTCCATCGCAGCGTGCTGGGGCTCGGCGCCCTGGAGAGCGTGGACGTCGCCGATCCGTACGGGCTTCTGCGCAGCCGGGCCGTCACCAACGCCGACGGCAGCGTCCGTATCGCCCTCGGTGTCGGTCCGGCCCCGAGCGCCGACGACGGCGACCGCGCCCAGCACCTCGCGCTCGCCACCGACGACCTCGTGTCGGCGGCCCGCCGCTTCCGGGCCGCGGGCGGCCGGCTGCTGACCATCCCCGCCAACTACTACGACGACCTCGCGGCCAAGTACGAGTTCGCCGACGGCGAGTTGGAGACCTTCCGGGAACTCGGCATCCTCTACGACCGGGACGCGGACGGCGCCTTCCGGCACTGCTACACGGAGACGATCGGCCGGGTCTTCTTCGAACTGGTCCAGCGCAACGCGGGCTACCGCGGTTACGGCGCCCAGAACGCCCCGGTACGGCTGGCGGCACAGCACGCACGGAGGCCCGTGCGCTGAGCCGGGGCGGCCGGTCACGCGGCTCCGCTACGGTCCGGATGTCCGGAATTTTGGCTGACGCCCCGTTCCGAAGCTGGTGAGACTGGCAGGCACACACCCCTGACAGGCACGAGCAGCAGAGGCGGACCGTCATGCCGAACGGAGCGCAGACCCTCGTGGAAGGCCTCGTGGACGCGGGCGTCGAGGTGTGTTTCGCCAACCCCGGTACCTCCGAGATGCACTTCGTGGCAGCCCTGGACGAGGTGCCGGGCCTGCGCGGAGTGCTCTGCCTCTTCGAAGGCGTGGCCACGGGCGCGGCCGACGGCTACGGGCGCATGGCGGGCAAACCCGCCTCGACCCTCCTGCACCTGGGTCCCGGACTCGCCAACGGCCTGGCCAATCTGCACAACGCCCGCCGCGCCGGCACCCCCGTCCTGAACGTCGTCGGCGACCACGCCCTGCACCACAAACGGCTCGACGCGCCCCTGGAGTCCGACATCGGGTCCCTCGCGCGTACCGTCTCCGGCTGGACCCGGCGTACGTATCGCGCCACCGACCTCGCGAGCGACGCGGCCGAGGCCGTCGCCGCCGCGTACGGGCCGCCCGGTTCGGTGGCGACCCTGCTGGTGCCCGCCGACGTGTCCTGGTCGGAGGCGGGCAAGTCCGGCCGGCCGCCCGTACGGACCGGGCCGCGCCCCGGAGCCGTGTCCGCGGCGGCCGTCGAGGAGGCGGCCGGGGCGCTGCGCTCCACCGGGCCCGCCGCGCTGCTCCTCGGCGGCGCGGCCACGCACGGGCGCGGGCTGCGCGCCGCCGCCCGGGTGGCCGCCGCCACCGGCGCCCGGCTGCTGTGCGAGACCTTCCCGGCCCGGCTGGAACGCGGCGCGGGACTGCCCGCGGTCGGCCGGCTCGCCTACCGGGAGGCGGACGCCGCCGCCCAACTGGATGGCACACGCGTGCTGTTGCTCGCCGGAGCGGCCGAGCCGGTGACGTTCTTCGCGTATCCGGGGCAGAGCGGCCGGATCGTCCCGGACGGATGCCAGGTGCTGTCGGCGTCCCTCGGGACCGAGGACGTGACGGCCTCGCTCGAGGCACTCGCGGAGCTGGTGAAGAGCGACGTGACCCCCATCCCGCAGGCGCCCCTGCGGCCCGGGCGGCCCACCGGGGCCCTGACCGGCGAGAGCGCCGCCGCGGCGATCGGCGCGCTGCTCCCGGAACACGCGATCGTCGTCGACGAGGCGAACACCTCGGGCATCTGGCTGCCCGCCGCGACGGCGGGCGCCCCACCCCACGACTGGCTCAGCCTCACCGGCGGAGCCATCGGACAGGGGCTGCCCGCGGCCGTCGGCGCCGCGCTCGCCGCGCCCGACCGGCCCGTACTCGCCCTGGAGGCGGACGGCAGCGCCATGTACACCCTTCAGGCGCTGTGGACCATGGCCCGCGAGCAGCTCCACGTCACCGTCGTGCTCTTCGACAACCGCGCGTACTCGGTCCTCAATCTGGAGCTCCAGTCCGTGGGCGCGACCGCCGCGGGCCCACGGGCCGGCGATCTCCTCGACCTGTCCCGTCCTGACCTGGACTTCGTGGCCCTGGCCCGCGGCATGGGCGTACCCGCCGAACGGGCCGTCACCGCCGAGCAGTTCGCCGTCCTGCTGGACCGGGCCCTCGAAGAGCCCGGCCCCTGTCTCATCGACTGCGTCGTACCACCACTGGCTTGACCTGACCTGACCTGACCTGACGTGCCTGACTGCCTGGCCAAGACCCGTCCCTGGCCCCGTGACGAAGTGGTCTCAGCCGTCCCAGACGCCGGAGTGCTCGCGGTGCGCCGGCGTCAGCCCGTTCACGAAGAAGCGGTCGTAGTACTCCTCCTCGATGTGGTGCGCCTGCAGCCAGACCCCCGGCACGTGGATCGCGTCCGTGTGCGCGGGGAACCGCCGGTGCGTCGCGATCACGTACTCGCACACGTCACGGGCGCAGTCCACGACCCGTGACTCGTACTCACTGGCCTCGGCGAGATAGCGCTGCCCGTAGTCCTCCTTGTAGATCCGGGTGAAGACCTCCTTGTCCGTGTACGTGCCGCCGGGCCCGAACTTGGCCTCGATGATCGCGTCCACGGCCGCCGACATCGACGGGTGCGCGGGCGGGCAGGCGGCCTCGATCAGGGGCTCGCCCTCCGGGGAGGTGAGACCCACCGGGTGCGAGCGCAGGTTCGCGTACTTCGGCAGCGGTACGTGCCAGCGCCACACGTCGGCGAGCCGCCAGCGCGGGGTGACGAAGGTGAAACCGAGCATCCTGCCGTACGCCTTCGAGAACTTCGGGTCGCCCAGGGCGATCTGCGGGTTCATCGAGGCGTGGATCCAGGCGCCCAGGCCCATCGCCTCGGCGGTGAGCATCAGGTTCTGCAGGAGCAGGTCCGCCTCGATCTGGGTGCGCATCGGGCCGAGCGCGCCCAGCGGCAGCTTCAGATCGGCGTTCAGGAAGCCGTTGCGCACCCACTTCCGTACCCCGGCGGGACGGTAGAGGTTGCGGTCGTCGACGAAGGTCGGGCGGGCCCCGTCCGGTTGCGTGAGCAGGTACATCAGCGCGTTGACGTACTGGTGGGACAGGTCGACCACCGGCAGGAACAGCGTGGTGCCGGGCAGGTTGGACAGGAACCGGTTCGAGTCGAGGTACGCCGGGAAGTCGCGCATCCCCTCGGCGACGTCGAGACGGTGGTCCAGGATCCGCACCTTCGCCCGGTGGGCCCTCGCGACCAGCGTGGCGGCGTCGAAGGGCTCGTGCGGGGCGGGCTCCAGCTTGCGCAGGTAGTACGTGCCCGAGTCGTTGATCATGAAGAAGTGGGTGCCCTGCGCGTTGTCCGGGCTGCCCGCGGTCCGGCCCGCCATCGTGAGATTGGGCTTGGCCATGATGGGCTTGCCGTCCCGCGGATCGTCGAAGGGCCGGTCCGGCATGGTCAGCCCGGTGGCGCCGGTCAGCGCGATCAGCACCGCCTCCTCCAGCTCCGACAGGGGCTGCGGGGAGTGCGTGGAGCGGTGGCTCATGGAGCCGGCCGGCACCGAAGCGCCCCGGCTGACCCGGTGGGTGCGGCGGCGCCACAGGGTCTCCAGAAGAGGACGCGCCAGCAGATCGTCGAGCCCCGGGTGTCCGGAGCGGTGCTCAGCCCGGCTCACCGTTGCCTCCGCTGTCGTTGCCGTCGGCGTCGCCGTCGTCCGTCGGGCGGACCGCCCGCCAGGGCGCGAACGCGCTCGCGTCGCGCGGCAGCAGAGCCGCCAGCTCCGGGCAGTGCCGCAGGATGACGGAGTCCATGCCGCCCTTCTCGACCCAGTCGATACCGAGCGGGGTGTAGACCTCGGGCCGGTAGTCGACGGTCAGGAAGCGGTCGCTCTGCAGACGCCGGGTCGCCATCAGGATGAAGATGCGGAAGGCCGTGTCGCTGAAGCCGAAGCCCGTCGGCGGGTTCTCCGCGAACAGGCCCACCACCGTGTCGATCTCGTCGACCGAGCGGTACACCTCCTTGAGCCGTGCCAGCGACTCGGTGCTCTGCGTCAGTTCCTCGAAGGAACGGATGCGCTGCTTGTGCAGACCCTCACGGAAGTCGTTGTAGCGCGGCACACCCCGCCGCCGCGTCCGTACGAGGTCCACCACCGACAGGTCGATGATCTCGCCGTCCCGCTCGAACCGCTGCAGCGCCTGCGGGTAGTTGTGCAGGGTGATCGCGCCGGGGTGGGCGATCCCGAACGAGTACAGCGCGTTCGCGAGCCCCGTCTTGCGGATCTGCGACTCGGCCGCGCCGCCCTGGATGTCCATGAACCCGACCGTCTCCAGCCGGTGCCCGAAGTGGTGCTCCCGCAGCTCGAAGTCGTCGGGGACCAGCGGATGCATGCGGTACACCGTGACGAAGTCCTCGGTCAGCGAGTACGGCGTCCCGTGGTGGTCCGGCATGGTCTGGGGGATGCCCTTGAGCGAGTGCGCCTCCAGCAGCCACAGCCCCAGCTGGTTCAGCCAATTCTTCGGCGGTCCCTGCCAGTTGGTCTTCAGGCCGATGTCGATCGCCTTGGTGGCGAGGATCGCCGGGGTCCACTCCACCGTGTGAATCTTCGCGATGAGCGCGGACACCACCAGCCGGGCCGTGTGGTAGATCCGCTCCTCGCCCATCGACGGGTACTCGGCGCGCAGCGCGTCACAGACCGCGTTGTGCTCCCGCGCGAACAGGGTGTGCATCGCGCTGAGGCCCATCCACCAGCTCTCGTTGAACCCGGTGAGCGGAATGCCGTTCTGAGCCCCCGGCAAGTGACCGTCCTCCAGGCGGAGTTTGGCGCCGCCGTCGGGCTCGCGCAGGAAACGGGCGGTCTCCTCGTCGCCGCCGTACACCTCGGAGCCGTCCCACCAGTGCGAGGCCATGTTCCCGAACAGGATCGGCGGGCGGTTCCCCGACTGGGCCAGCCCCTCGTTGTCGGTGAACCGCATCACGTTCTCCGCCGACCCGCCGGGCGAGTTGTGCCAGGGGTCGCTGCCGGGCGGCAGCGGCACCTCCACGGACGGGCCGCCGGCCGGATACCTGCGATGGTTGACCCAGTCGTGCACCTGGAACTGGATCCAGGCCGCCGCCAGCACGTTCAGCGAGGTCGCGGGCAGGAAACTGTCCCGCCGCAGCAGCTGACGGCTGGCCGTGACCGGGTTGGGCGTGTCGAACTGGTCGGGCCGGTAGTCGGGCTTCAGATTCCGTCCGAAGGCCGCGCCCACGGCACCCATCCGCGGCTCGGACAGATCGTTGTACGACCCGTCGTACGAGCGCTCGGTACGCAGCCGCTCCTCGATGGGCCGCGGAACGGGCTGTGCCCTGGGCGGGGCCTCGCGCACCTCGGAGTCGATGAGGTTGAACCGGCGCAGCACCTTCCGCAGGAACACCAGGTTGAGCAGGCTCAACTGCAACGGCAGCCGGTGCCAGGGCACATACCGGTTCAGCCGGGTCAGCACGGCGCCGACGGGCCGGCCGAGGATCCGGTTGCGCAGCGGCTCCTCGGTGACGAAACGCAGCCCGAGCCGGTGCGCGCCGCTCGCCTGGTACGCGGCCTTGCGGGCCCGGTTGAGATTGCCGAGCGGACGGAAGTCGTCGGTGGTGTACCAGGGGTTGAACACCAGGTCCTCCACCCGCCGGGCCGCCGCCCGCGCCTCGGCCTCGTCCAGAACCTGGGCGGGTACGGTGAGCCGGGCCACCGGGATCGGCGGCGAGACCGCGTCCTTCCACTCCACCGAGGTGTTCTCGACCGGGGTGCGCAACTCGTCCACGTACCGCTGCACGCACAGCTCGAAGGACACGTCGGCCGAAGCGAGCCGGCGGGCCAGCTCATGGTGCAGGAAGTCGGGGTCGCGGCGGTCGGGCGGGGGAGCCGGCGGGGTTCCGGCGGCCGGGCGCAGCAGATAGCGCACCGGGCCCGCCTCGCCCCAGAGCATCGCCCCGCGGCTCCAATAAGTCTGCGTGGCAAGAGAGGTGACGGTCTGTCGGGTCGCCGCCTGCACATTGCGCCGCATACGGGTGGCGGTCTCGAACCCCACCGCGAGCGGGAGCTTCACCAGCAGCGCGAACGCCTTCTGGAGCGGGTTCCGGGCGCCCGCCATCGCCTTCGCGAAGGCCACGAACTCACGGGCGTCGCGGGCGTGCGACACGGGGTGGCTCGTGGCGAGCAGATCATGGCTCTCCTCGTCCGACACCCGCACGCGCAGGGCCGCGCCGCGCAGGTCGGGGGTGCCGTCGCCCTGGCGGATGCCGCTCGCGTTCGACAGCCGCAGGGTCACCGGGTAGTCGGCGCCGGGGCGGGCGAAGCCGACGCGGAGAGCGGCGGGGAGGTCGTCGTGGAAGCGGAGCCGGGCGTTCTCCACGCCCAGGGGGGCCTTGGCGTGGATGGCGCGGGCGGTTCCGCCGCCGCCGGCCCGGCGGTTCTTCACCTGTACGTCCATCAGCTCCCGGGCCAGCCGATCGAAAACCAGCCGTTCCGCCTCGGGGCTTCCGCCTTCGTAGTGTTCGTACCGCTGATCGTACTGCCCGGTATCGGCCATCGGTCGTTTCCTTCGTACGGATGCGTACGGGACGGGGGCAGCACGCTACCGGCGGGGTGGGGTGGTCGGCAGGGGTGGTTCCCGCCGATGCGTGGTCCCTGGCGGTGGCCGTCGGTGCGCCGCATCGGCCCACGTCAGGGCCCCGCGGGCCCCCTGCGCCCCGCGCCCGCCCACCCCGAGAGACCCCGGCCCCACAACAGCCACAGCCGGTGGGGGTGGGGGTGGCCGGGGAGTGCCGCCCTGCGCCTGTGCCGGCGGGGGCGGGTGCGTTGGTCGTCTGCGGGCCGGTGGGGGCGGACCGCGCAGTTCCCCGCGCCCCTGAGGGGTGGGGCCGGCCGGCGTGTCGATTGTCTGCGGCCCGGTGGGGGCCGTTCGCGCAGTTCCCCGCGCCCCTCAAAAGCGGGGCTGCGCCCCAGCCTTCGCCCTGAAGGGGCGCGAGGAACGGCGCGGCCCACCCCCACCGGCCCGCAGGTAAGGGGGCGCGGGGAACGGCGCGGCCCACCCCCACCGGCCCGCAGGTAAGGGGGCGCGGGGAACGGCGCGGCCCACCCCCACCGGCCCGCAGATATAGGGGCGCGGGGAACTGCGCGAACGGCCCCCACCGGGCCGCAGGTGGAAGTCGGGGCCAGGGCCCAGCCCCTGAGGGCCCCCACCGGACCCGCAGCCGTATTGACGGTGCGCCATCGTGGTGGTGTGCTCGGCGGACGGTGAGGGGAGGACGGGGATGCGTAACGACCGTCATGCCAAAGGCCCGAGTTTCGCCGAGCTGCGCCCCCTCAAAACCGCCCCCGACCAGCCCGGCTTCCCCGTCTACCCCGACCTCGTCGAACACCTCACGCAGGACAAGGACCACCCGGACCCCGACGGAGTCGTCCCGCACACCATGGCGACCTGCGCCGCCTACGCGTACGCCGGATTCGCGCAGCGCGCCGACCCCGACACCGTCGCCATGATCATGACGCGCCTCGGCCTGGAGGAGAACGACTGCCAGGTCTTCGAGCAGCGCGTGGACGCCATGTACATCGCGTCGGCCGCGTACCTGATCCAGGACCGCGACCGCAGGATCGCCGTCCTGCGCTACCGCGGCACCCAGCCCGAGGACGTCATCAGCATCCTCACCGACGCGGACGTCCGCCCCGAGATGCTCGACGTCGAACTGGACGGCCGGCGCCACGAGGTCCACGCCGGCTTCTACCGGAACGTCCGCGCCACCCGCTACCTGGTCGTCGAGGCCCTGGACCGCGCGCTGCGCGGCGAGTCCGTGGTCCCCGGCGCGACGGGCACCCGCGGCCACGGCCTGGAAGCGCTCTACATCACCGGCCACAGCCTCGGCGGCGCGATGGCCGCGCTGATGGGGGTGATGCTCACGATGGAGCCCCGCTACCGCCGCATCGCCGACAAGCTCCGCGCCGTCTACACCTTCGGGCAGCCCATGGTCGGCGGCCCGGACTTCGCACGGGCCTGCGAGGAGGCCACCGGCCCGTACGGCAGCCGGCCCCTGCGCGAGCGGATGCTCCGTTACATCTTCGACCGTGACGTCGTACCGGCCCTGCCGCCCCGCCCGGTCGGACCGTACGCGCCGTTCGGCCGGGAGTTCCACTACCGCAGGTCGCGCGGGCCGATGGACACGGCCCTGGCCTTCGCGGCGGACTCGGCGCTGGAAGCGGTGACCCTGCCCGGCGAACTGCTGCGCACTCTGATCAGCAACCCGCTCCACCGACCGGCGGCCCGGATGGGGGAGTTGACGGTCCGTACGGCCGAGTCGCTGCGGCGTTCCGTGCGGCCCCTGCTGCGCGTGCGGCACGAGGGCTGGCAGGAGAGCGGCGAACCGGGCCTGCACTACCCGCAGATGGACTCGCTCGCCGGTCTCGCCGTCGTGGCGCCGCTGGCGTTCCTGGCGACCCGGCTGGCACTGACCCGGACCATCCCCTTCAAGTACTCCTTCGACGACCACGGCCCGGGCCACTACGTCAACTCCCTCGCTCCACCAGGGGTGTTGAGCGAGTTCGGAGACGTCCTGTAGCCCGGGCCGGGGTGCCCGCGATCCGGGGAGACCGCCTACGGCTTGGCGTTCCACTCCGCGAGGACGGGGCGGCCGTGCTCCAGCGAGAGCCGGCTCACGGTGGCCGTGTCCAGCCGGAACAGCCGTCCGTCCGAGGCGGGCAGTCCGAGCCGGCGCGCGGTCAGGACACGCAGGAAGTGCGAGTGGGCCACCAGGACCACGTCACCCTCGTCGAGTGCCTTCGCCGCGTGGGCGAGCACCCGGTCGGCACGCTCGCCCACCTCGGCGGGCGACTCGCCTTTCTGCCCGTCCGGGCCGGGCGGCACCCCGTCGTTCCACAGGTACCAGTCGGGACGGGTCCGGTGGATGTCGACGGTCTTGACGCCCTCGTACGCCCCGTAGTTCCACTCGTGCAGATCGGGGTCGACGACGGCCCCGGTCAGCCCCGCCAGCTCCGCGGTCCGTATCGCGCGCTGGAGGGGGCTGGTGAGCACGAGGGCACAGGACCGTCCGGCGAAGAGCGGGACGAGGGACTTCGCCTGTTCCTCGCCGTGGGGGGTGAGGGGCAGGTCGGTCCAGCTGGTGTGCTGTCCCGATCTGCTCCACTCGGTCTCGCCGTGTCTGACGAGGAGAAGGTCGCCCATGACTCCTACTTCGCGGACTCGACGGCGTGGCCGCCGAACTGGTTGCGCAGTGCCGCGATCATCTTCATCTGCGGCGAGTCCTCCTGCCGGGACGCGAAGCGGGCGAACAGCGACGCGGTGATCGCGGGCAGCGGTACCGCGTTGTCGATGGCCGCCTCGACGGTCCAGCGGCCCTCGCCGGAGTCCTGCGCGAAGCCGCGCAGCCGCTCCAGGTGCTCGTCCTCGTCCAGCGCGTTGACCGCCAGGTCCAGCAGCCAGGAACGGATCACCGTGCCCTCCTGCCAGGACCGGAAGACCTCACGCACATCGGTGACCGAGTCGACGGCCTGGAGGAGTTCCCAGCCCTCGGCGTAGGCCTGCATCATGGCGTACTCGATGCCGTTGTGGACCATCTTGGAGAAGTGCCCGGCGCCGACCTTGCCCGCGTGCACGAACCCCGCGTCGCCCTCCGGCTTGAGGGCGTCGAAGACCGGCTGGACCTTGGCGATGTGCTCGGCGTCGCCGCCGACCATCAGCGCATAGCCGTTCTTGAGGCCCCACACACCGCCCGAGACGCCGGCGTCGACGAAGCCGATGCCCTTGGCCGCCAGCTCCTCGGAGTGCTTCTCGTCGTCCGTCCAGCGCGAGTTCCCGCCGTCCACGACCACATCACCCGGCTCCAGGAGGTCACCGAGCTCGTCGACGGTGGACTGCGTCGCGGCACCGGCCGGGACCATCACCCACACCACACGCGGACCTTCGAGCTTGCCCACCAGCTCGGCCAGGCTGCTCACGTCGGCGAGCTCCGGGTTGCGGTCGTATCCGATGACGGTGTGGCCCGCGCGGCGAATGCGCTCGCGCATGTTGCCGCCCATCTTGCCGAGCCCGATGAGACCGAGCTGCATCGCAGTCATGTCAGTTCACTTCTTCCGGAGAGTGCGGTACGTGGCCACGAGGGCGCTGGTGGAGGAGTCGAGGCCGGGGACGTCGGCGCCCTCGGTGAGGGCGGGCTCGACGCGCTTGGCGAGGACCTTGCCGAGTTCGACGCCCCACTGGTCGAAGGAGTCGATGTGCCAGATCGCGCCCTGCACGAACACCTTGTGCTCGTAGAGGGCGATCAGCTGGCCGAGGACCGAGGGGGTCAGTTCGCGCGCGAGGATCGTGGTGGTCGGGTGGTTGCCCCTGAACGTCTTGTGCGCCACCAGGTCCTCGGTCACGCCCTCGGCCCGCACCTCCTCGGGTGTCTTGCCGAAGGCCAGCGCCTGGCCCTGGGCGAAGAGGTTCGCCATCAACAGGTCGTGCTGGGCCGCGAGTTCGCCGCCCAGTTCGGCGACCGGGTTGACGAAGCCGATCAGATCGGCCGGGATCGTCTTCGTGCCCTGATGGATCAACTGGTAGTACGCGTGCTGCCCGTTGGTGCCGGGCGTGCCCCAGACGACCGGGCCCGTCTGCCACTCGACGGGGTGCCCGTCACGGTCGACGGACTTGCCGTTGGACTCCATGTCCAGCTGCTGCAGGTACGCCGTGAACTTGGACAGGTAGTGCGAGTACGGCAGGACCGCGTGCGACTGCGCGTCGAAGAAGTTGCCGTACCAGACACCCAACAGACCGAGCAGCAACGGCACGTTGGACTCGGCGGGCGCCGTGCGGAAGTGCTCGTCGACGAGGTGGAAGCCGTCGAGCAGTTCCCGGAAGCGCTCCGGGCCGATCGCGAGCATCAGCGAAAGGCCGATCGCGGAGTCGAACGAGTACCGTCCGCCGACCCAGTCCCAGAACTCGAACATGTTCGCGGTGTCGATGCCGAAGTCGGCGACCTTCTCCGCGTTCGTCGACAGCGCCACGAAGTGCTTCGCCACGGCCGCCGGTTCACCGCCGAGCCCGGCGAGCAGCCAGGACCGCGCCGAGGTCGCGTTGGTGATCGTCTCGATCGTGGTGAAGGTCTTCGAGGCGACGATGAACAGCGTCTCGGCCGGGTCCAGGTCCCGCACGGCCTCGTGCAGGTCGGCCCCGTCGACGTTCGACACGAACCGGACCGTCAGATCCCGGTCGGTGAAGGCGCGCAGTGCGTCGTACGCCATCGCCGGGCCCAGGTCGGAGCCGCCGATGCCGATGTTGACGACGTTCTTGATGCGGCTGCCGGTGTGGCCGGTCCACTTGCCGGAGCGGACCTGCTCGGCGAAGCCGGCCATCCGGTCGAGCACGGCGTGCACCTTCGGCACGACGTTCTCGCCGTCGACCTCCACGACCGCGTCGCGCGGGGCGCGCAGCGCGGTGTGCAGGACCGCCCGGTCCTCGGTGACGTTGATCCGCTCCCCGCGGAACATCGCGTCCCGCAGCCCGAACACATCGGTGGCGGTGGCGAGTTCCTGGAGCAGCGCGAGCGTCTCGTCGGTGATCAGGTGCTTCGAGTAGTCGATGTGCAGGTCGCCCACGCGCACGGTGTAGCGCTCGGCGCGCTCCGGGTCCGCCGCGAACAGCTCACGCAGATGCGCGTGCAGGAACGGCCCGGCCCGGTGGTCCTCCAGAGCGGTCCACTCGGGACGGCGGGTGAGCTTCGGTGAGTCAGACACGGCTCTCCCTCCGGGCGTCGTCCCCGCGCAGGGCGACGGCGTACATCTCGTCCGCGTCGAGCCGCCGCAGCTCCTCGGCGATCAGCTCGGAGGTGCTGCGGACCTTCAGCGCGAGGGTGCGCGAGGGCTGGCCCGGCAGGGACAGCGTCGCGAGGGGGCCCTCGGGGCGGTCGATGACGATCTCGCCGTTCTCGGTGCCGAGCTTCACGGCGGTGACCACGGGCCCCGCGGTGACGACCCGGTCGACCGAGACCTGCAGCCGGGCTTCCAGCCAGCGGGCCAGCAGTTCGGCGCTCGGGTTCTCGGCCTCGCTCTCGACGGTGGCCGTGATGATCCGCGTACGGGCCTGGTCGAGGGCGGCGGCCAGCATGGAACGCCACGGCGTGAGCCGGGTCCAGGCCAGGTCGGTGTCGCCCGGCGCGTACGCGGCGGCACGCGCCTCCAGGGCGTCCAGCGGGGTCTCCACGGCGTACATGTCCGTGATCCGGCGCTGCGCGAGGGCGCCCAGCGGGTCCTTCACCGGGACCTTCGGCGCGTCCACCGGCCACCAGACGACGACGGGCGCGTCCGGGAGCAGCAGCGGCAGGACCACCGAGTCGGCGTGGTCGGACACCTCGCCGTACATGCGCAGGATGACCGTCTCGCCGGTGCCGGCGTCCGCGCCGACCCGTACCTCGGCGTCGAGGTGGGAGTTCGTGCGGTCGCGCGGGGTACGGGCGTGCCGCTTGATGACGACCAGGGTGCGCGAGGGGTGCTCGTGCGAGGCCTCCTCGGCCGCCTTGATCGAGTCGTACGCGTTCTCCTCGTCCGTCACGATGACCATCGTCAGGACCATGCCCACGGCTGGCGTGCCGATGGCGCGGCGACCCTGCACGAGGGCCTTGTTGATCTTGCTTGCCGTGGTGTCGGTCAGGTCGATCTTCATGGCCTGCGCCAGCTCCGTCCGTCTCGTGCGAGCATCTCGTCGGCTTCCCCGGGACCCCAGGTGCCCGAGGCGTACTGCGCGGGTTTGCCGTGCGTGTCCCAGTAGCCCTCGATCGGGTCGAGGATCTTCCAGGACTCTTCCACCTCCTGGTGGCGGGGGAAGAGGTTGGCGTCTCCCAGCAGTACATCCAGGATCAGGCGTTCGTACGCCTCCGGGCTGGACTCCGTGAACGACTCGCCGTACGCGAAGTCCATCGACACGTCCCGGATCTCCATCGACGTACCCGGCACCTTCGATCCGAAGCGCACCGTCATGCCCTCGTCCGGCTGGACGCGGATGACGATCGCGTTCGCCCCGAGTTCCTCGGTGGCGGTGGAGTCGAAGGGGGAGTGCGGGGCGCGCTGGAAGACGACCGCGATCTCGGTGACCCGCCGTCCCAGACGCTTGCCGGTGCGCAGGTAGAAGGGGACGCCCGCCCAGCGGCGGTTGTCGACCTCCAGCTTGACGGCCGCGTACGTGTCGGTCGTCGACCCGGGGTCGATGCCGTCCTCGTCGAGGTAGCCGCTCACCTTCTCGCCGCCCTGCCAGCCCGTCGCGTACTGCCCGCGGACCGTGTGCTCGCCCAGGTTCTCCGGCAGCTTCACGGACTTGAGGACCTTGAGCTTCTCGGTGAGCAGCGAGTCGGCGTCGAAGGCGATGGGCTCCTCCATCGCGGTGAGCGCCATCAGCTGCAGGAGGTGGTTCTGGATGACGTCACGGGCGGACCCGATGCCGTCGTAGTAGCCCGCACGGCCTCCGATGCCGATGTCCTCGGCCATCGTGATCTGTACGTGGTCCACGTACGACCGGTTCCAGATGGGCTCGTACATCTGATTGGCGAAGCGGAGCGCCAGGATGTTCTGGACGGTCTCCTTACCGAGGTAGTGGTCGATCCGGAACACCTGCTCCGGGTCGAACACCTCGTGCACCACGCGGTTCAGCTCGCGCGCGCTCTTCAGGTCGCGGCCGAACGGCTTCTCGATCACCCCGCGCCGCCAGGAACCCGCGGGCGCCTCGGCGAGGCCGTGCTTCTTGAGCTGCTTGACGACCTTGGGGAAGAACTTCGGCGGTACGGAGAGGTAGAAGGCGTAGTTGCCGCTCGTACCCCGGGACTTGTCCAACTCGTCGACAGCGGAACGCAGTTGCTCGAACGCCTGGTCGTCGTCGAAGTCACCCGGGATGAACCGCATGCCCTCGGCGAGCTGCTGCCAGACCTCCTCGCGGAACTCGGTGCGCGCGTGGTCGCGGACCGAGTCGTGCACGATCTGCGCGAAGTCCTCGTCCTCCCAGTCGCGCCGCGCGAAGCCGACGAGCGAGAAGCCCGGCGGCAGCAGGCCGCGGTTGGCCAGGTCGTAGACGGCCGGCATGAGCTTCTTGCGCGACAGGTCGCCGGTCACCCCGAAGATGACGAGCCCGGAGGGACCGGCGATCTTCGGCAGCCGGCGGTCCTGGGGGTCACGGAGGGGATTGACCCACCCGTCACCCTGCTCCAGCACCTCGGCGGGCGACCGCGGCGCGAGCTCGGCACCGGTCGCGCCAGCGCCGGCGTTCACCGCCGTGTCCACGGAGCCCGGCGCCGCGGCCGACGCGGAAGCGTCCGCGGCAGCGGCGACAGCACCGGCCTTCACACGGCTCGGCGAGGCCTTCGAAGCACCCGCGGCCTTCGAAGCACCCGCGGCCTTCGCGGCACCCGAAGCCTTCTTGGCACCGGCGGTCTTCGAGGCACCTGCGGCCTTCGCGGTGCCCGCAGTCTTCGCGGCACCCGAAGCCTTCTTGGCACCAGAGGCCTTCGCGGCACCCGCAGTCTTCTGCGCGCCCACGGCCTTGGTCGCGCCCGCAGCCTTCGTGGCTCCGGCGGCGCTCTTGACGCCCGCGCTCTTCTTGGTGCCCGCGGTCTTCTTCGTGGCCGCGGCCTTCTTGGTCTTCGCCGCCGGGGCGGCGGCGGACGCGGACGCGCCCGCTGCCGTGCCCGCCGTCTCCGACGGGGTTCCCCCGGGAGGGTTCTTGCTCATTCGCCGTCAACTCCCTTGCTGTTGAGCGAGACCGTGACCGCGTCCAGCAGCTCGCCCCAGGCCACCGCGAACTTCGCGACGCCCTCGGTCTCCAGCTGCCCGACGACCTCGTCGTACGAGATGCCCTGCTTCTCGACGGCGTCCAGGTCCGCACGGGCCTGGACGTAACCGCCGCTCACCGTGTCGCCGCGGATCTCGCCGTGGTCGGCGGTGGCGTCCAGCGTGCCCTCGGGCATCGTGTTGACCGTGCCGGGCGCGACCAGCTCGTCGACGTACAGCGTGTCCTTGTAGGACGGGTCCTTGACGCCGGTCGAGGCCCACAGCGGACGCTGCTTGTTGGCGCGGGCGCCACCGAGCGCGTTCCAGCGCTCTGAGTCGAAGACCTGCTCGTACGCCTCGTACGCGAGCCGCGCGTTGGCCAGCGCGGCCCTGCCCTTGAGCGCGAGGGCCTCGTCCGTGCCGACCCGCGTCAGCCGCTTGTCGATCTCGCTGTCGACGCGGGACACGAAGAAGGAGGCGACGGAATGGATGGTGGCCAGGTCCAGGCCCTTGGCCTGCGCCTTCTCCAGACCGGCCAGGTACGCGTCCATGACCTCGCGGTAGCGCTCCAGCGAGAAGATCAGCGTGACGTTGACACTGATGCCAAGGCCGATGACCTCGGTGATCGCCGGCAGTCCGGCCTTGGTCGCCGGGATCTTGATCATGACGTTCGGGCGGTCGACCAGCCAGAAGAGCTGCTTGGCCTCGGCGACCGTCGCCTTCGTGTCGTGGGCGAGACGCGGGTCGACCTCGATGGAGACCCGGCCGTCCCGGCCGCCGGTCGCGTCGTACACGGGCCGCAGTATGTCGGCGGCGGCGCGGACGTCGGCGGTGGTCATCATCCGTACGGCCTCGTCGACCGTGACGCGGCGGGCGGCGAGGTCGGCGAGCTGCTCCTCGTAGCCCTCGCCGGAGCCGATCGCGGCCTGGAAGATGGAGGGGTTGGTGGTGACGCCGACGACGTGCCGGGTCTCGATCAGTTCGGCGAGGTTGCCCGACGTGATGCGCTTGCGGGACAGGTCGTCGAGCCAGATGGAGACGCCTTCGCCGGAGAGGGCCTTCAGGGGTTCAGCGGTGGTGATTGTCTGGGTCACAGTGATCATCTTCCTTCGTGCAGTCGGACTAACCGCGGGCGGCGGCGACGGATTCCCGCGCGGACGCGGCGACGTTCTCGGCCGTGAAGCCGTACTCGGCGAACAGGATGCCGGCGTCGGCGGAGGCGCCGAAGTGCTCCAGGGAGACGATGCGTCCGGCGTCACCGACGTACCGGTACCAGGTGAGACCGATGCCCGCCTCGACCGCCACGCGGGCCTTCACGGCTGTCGGCAGGACACTCTCCCGGTACTCGGCGGACTGCTCCTCGAACCACTCCACGGACGGCATCGACACCACCCGGGTGCCCACTCCCTCGGCTTCCAACTGCTCGCGTGCCGCCACGGCGAGCTGCACCTCGGAGCCGGTCGCGATCAGGATCACCTCGGGCGCCTCGGTGGAGGAGTCGCGCAGAACGTAGCCGCCCCTGGCCGCGTCGGTGTTGGCCTCGTACGTCGGTACACCCTGACGGGTGAGGGCCAGGCCGTGCGGGGCCGGGTTCACCGCGTGCCGCCGGGTGATCTCGGCCCAGGCGATCGCGGTCTCGTTGGCGTCGGCCGGGCGCACGATGTTCAGCCCGGGGATGGCGCGCAGCGAGGCCAGGTGCTCGACCGGCTGGTGGGTCGGGCCGTCCTCGCCGAGACCGATGGAGTCGTGCGTCCACACGTAGGTCACGGGGAGCTGCATGAGGGCCGACAGGCGGACGGCGTTGCGCATGTAGTCGGAGAACACCAGGAAGGTGCCGCCGTAGACACGGGTGTTGCCGTGCAGCGCGATGCCGTTCATCTCCGCGGCCATGGAGTGCTCGCGGATGCCGAAGTGGATCGTGCGGCCGTACGGGTCGGCCTCGGGGAGCGGGTTGCCCTTCGGGAGGAACGACGACGTCTTGTCGATGGTGGTGTTGTTCGAGCCCGCGAGGTCGGCGGAACCGCCCCACAGCTCGGGAAGCACCCCGCCGAGAGCCTGCAGCACCTTGCCGGAGGCCGCGCGGGTCGCGACGGACGTGCCGGCCTCGAACACCGGCAGCGCGCTCTCCCAGCCCTCGGGCAGCTGTCCGGCGACGATCCGGTCGAAGAGCTTCGCGTGCCCGGGCTGCGCGGTGCGCCACTCGGCGAGCTGCTTGTTCCAGGCGGCATGCGCCTCGGCGCCGCGGTCGAGGGCGCGACGGGCGTGGTCCAGGACCTCGTCCGACACCTCGAAGGACTGCTCGGGGTCGAAGCCCAGGAGGCGCTTGGTGGCCGCGATCTCGTCGGCGCCGAGCGCCGAGCCGTGCGAGGCCTCGGTGTTCCGCGCGTTCGGGGCGGGCCAGGCGATGATCGTGCGCATCGCGATGATGGAGGGCCGCCCGGTCTCGTTCCTGGCGGCGGTCAGGGCCTCGTACAGCGCGGGTACGTCGATGTCGCCGGCCGTGTCGCCGTCCGTCGAGGGCTCGATCCGCTGGACGTGCCAGCCGTAGGCCTCGTACCGCTTCAGCACGTCCTCGGAGAAGGCCGTGGCGGTGTCGCCCTCGATCGAGATGTGGTTGTCGTCGTAGAGGAAGACGAGGTTGCCGAGCTTCTGGTGGCCGGCGAGGGAGGACGCCTCGGCGGAGATGCCCTCCTCCAGGTCGCCGTCGGAGACGATGCCCCAGATGGTGTGGTCGAAGGGGGACTCGCCCTCGGGGGCGTCCGGGTCGAAGAGGCCGCGCTCGTAGCGGGCGGCCATCGCCATGCCCACCGCGTTGGCGAGGCCCTGGCCCAGGGGGCCCGTGGTGGTCTCGACCCCGGCCGTGTGACCGTACTCGGGGTGTCCCGGCGTCTTCGAGCCGTGCGTGCGGAACGCCTTCAGGTCGTCCAGCTCCAGCTCGTAGCCGGAGAGGAAGAGCTGGGTGTAGAGAGTCAGCGAGGTGTGGCCGGGGGAGAGGACGAAGCGGTCGCGGCCGGTCCACTCCGGGTCGGCGGGGTCGTGACGCATCACCTTCTGAAAGAGGGTGTACGCGGCCGGGGCCAGACTCATCGCGGTGCCGGGGTGGCCGTTGCCGACCTTCTGCACGGCGTCGGCCGCCAGTAGACGGGCCGTGTCGACGGCTCGCCGGTCCAGGTCGGTCCACTCCAAGCTGTCAGGTGTCTGCGCGCTCATCTTCAACAAATCCTCACCGGAAGCCCGATAACTGCTCTGATGCCTTCAACCTTAAAAGTCAGACTTTTTCTGGGGAAGGTGCCCCTGTGTCAGCCTTTGGTGAAAGTGGGACAACGACCACGGGACCGAGCCGGTAAGAGAAGGACATGGCGGACACAAGCACTCAATTCGAGGACGGATTCAAGGGCGGGTACGAAGGCGGATACGGAGTCGGGCACGAGGGTGGACGTGAGAGCGGACATGACGACGGCCGGACCGGGATCAAGACCTTTCCCTTCCCCGTCGACCTCAGCGTCCTCGGCGTGGGCATGCAGGTGGGCCCGATGGAAGCAGGCCGCAGCTGGCATTCGGGTGAACAGATCGAGCGCGTCCACCGCATCGACTTCCACGTGGTCCTGCTCTTCCGGGGCGGTCCCGTCCGGCACATGATCGACTTCGACGAGTACGAGGCCGGGGACGGCGAGATCCTGTGGATCAGGCCCGGTCAGGTGCACCGCTTCTCCTCGGCGGCGGACTACCGCGGCACCGCCCTGATCATGCAGCCGGGCTTCCTGCCCCGCGCCACCGTCGAGGCGACCGGCCTCTACCGCTACGACCTGCCCCCGCTGCTGCGCCCCGACGCGGCCCAGCTGACCGGACTGGAGAACTCCCTCGCCCAGCTGGAACGCGAGTACGTCGACACGGGCACCCTGCCGCTCAGCCTGCACACCGCCGTGCTGCGGCACACCCTGAGCGCGTTCCTGCTGCGGCTGGCCCATCTGGCGGCCGGCGCCGCCGACGCGGCCCACGCGCAGGCCGACAGCACCTTCACCCGCTTCCGCGAGGCCGTCGAGAAGGGCTTCGTCACCAACCACAGCGTCAGCGCGTACGCCGACGCCCTCGGCTACTCCCGGCGCACCCTCGTCCGCGCGGTCCGCGCCGCGACCGGCGAGACCCCCAAGGGCTTCATCGACAAGCGGGTCGTCCTGGAGGCCAAGCGCCTGCTGGCCCACACGGACATGCCGATCGGCCGCATCGGCGCCGTCGTGGGCTTCCCGGACGCGGCCAACTTCTCCAAGTTCTTCACCCAGCACACGGCCACGACCCCGGTGGCGTTCCGGGCGGAGCTGCGCTGAGACGCCGTGGCCGCGCGGAGACGCCTGTGGAGGGGCGGCCCGGCCGGGCCGCCCCTCCACAGGTACCTGACTGTCGTGACTACGGCCTCAGTGACCGAAGTTGAACCAGTTCACGTTCACGAAGTCCGCCGGCTGGCCGCTCGTGAAGGTCAGATAGACGTCGTGCGTGCCGGTGACGTTGCTGATGTTCGCGGGTACGGTCCGCCAGCTCTGCCAGCCACCGGTGTTGGCCAGCGCGAAGCTGCCTATGGGTGTGCTCGTACGGCTGTCGAGGCGGACCTCGACCAGACCGCTGACGGCGTTGCCCGCGCCGCTCGCGACCCGGGCGACGAACTGCTTGGCCGCCGTGGAGCCGAAGTTGACGCCCTTGTACTGCACCCAGTCGCCGTTGGCGAGCGCGCCGATGTTCTGGCCGCCGCCCGAGTCGGTGGTGGTCTCGGTGATCGTGCCGCTCTGGCCGTCGAACGACTCGGCCTGGATCGCGCTGTACGCGTCACGGTTGCCGGTCGGCGGAGGGGTGGTGCCGCCGCCCGACGTGAGCACCTGCACGTAGTCCACGACCATCGGGTTGCCCGGCACCGTGGCACCGTCCGGGCCACCGCCGAAGGCGTCCACGAAGCCGCCGCCCATCGCCACGTTCAGGATGATGAAGTACCCGTGGTTCGTGGCGTTCGCCCAGGTCGTCGCGTCGACCTGGTTGGCCCGCACGGTGTGGTAGTTGACGCCGTCGACGTAGAAGCGGATCTCCTCCACGCTCGTCGAGCGGTCCCACTCCAGGCCGTACGTGTGGAAGCCCGCCTGGCAGGTCGTGCCGGGACAGGCGATCGAGCCGCCGATGCCGGTCGTCTCGTTGCACGGGCCGCCCGGATTGGTGCCGCAGTGCATCGTGGACCACACGGTGTTGAGGCCCTGGACGTTCTCCATGATGTCCAGCTCACCGACGGCCGGCCAGTTCTGGTAGTTGCCGCGGTAGGGCGCGCCCAGCATCCAGAACGCCGGCCAGTACCCGCGGGCGGGCGTGCCCGTCACATTGGGCATCTGGATACGGGACTGGACCCGCAGTTTGCCCCCGGCGGGCGGCTGGAAGTCGGTGCGGTTGGTCTCGATGCGGCCCGAGGTCCAGTTGCCCGAGGCGTCGCGCCGCGGGGTGATCCGGAGGTTCCCGGCGCCGTCCAGTGCCACGTTGTTGGTGCTGGACGTCATGTTCTCGATCTCGCCGGTGCCCCAGTTGGTGGGGCCGCCCGGGTAACCGTGACCGGTCGCGTACTGCCAGTTCGAGGTGTTGACGCCGGTGCCGGCCGTGCCGTTGAAGTCGTCGACGAAGACCTGGGTCCAGCCGCTGGGCGGCGCGGGCGCGTCCGCCTGAGCCGCCGAGGCCCCGGCCGCCGCCAGGCTCAGCACGCCGACGAGCGCGATGACCGAGCGCCGTATTCGACCGGGTCTTGCGGGTGTGCCGGAAGTTCTGCTCATGGGTGCCTCTTAGGTACGGAGTGGGGGTGCGCGGGGTGTTTTCGAGAGCTTTGAGAGCGCTCTCATCACAGCTGCGCGGCCAATGTGCTCTTCGGCACTCCGGTCGTCAAGAGGTAAAGCAGAGATTGCCCTCGGCGGGCCGGGGAGTTCACTCCGTGAAGAAGGGGCGGATCGGACGGGACGTCAGAAAGCGCTTCCAGCACGCCAGTTGGCCCACGACATGTTCCAGCCGTTGAGGCCGTTCGCCGGATCCACCGTGTCCTCGCCCGAGTTCTCCACCACGACCACGTCTCCGAGCATGGAGCTCTTGTAGAACGCGTAGCCGGGCTCCGAGGCGTCACCCCCGCCCTTGGCGTCGCGCAGCCCGATGCAGCCGTGCGTGGTGTTGCCGCCGCCGAAGACCGACGAGGCCGCCCAGTAGTTGCCGTGGATGAACGTGCCCGAGGTCGTCAGCCGCTGTGCGTGCGGCACGTCGCCGATGTCGTACTCGTCGCCGAGCCCGACCGTGGACGACTCCATCCGCGTCTTCTCGAACCGCTCGCTGATCACCATGATCCCGGACCAGGTGGTGTGCTCGGCGTCCCCGCCCGACACGGGATACGTGGCGAGGGTCCGCCCGTCCCGCCGTACGGTCATCGTCTTCGCCGCCAGGTCGACCGTACTGATCTGCTCGCGGCCGATGCGGAAGGTGACGTCCTTGGACTGGGTGCCGTAGACACCGGACGCGCCCTCGACGTCCTTGAGCCGCAGGGCGAGGGTGATCTTCGTGCCCGCCGCCCAGTACTCCTCGGGCCGGAAGTCGAGCCGGGTGTCGCTGAACCAGTGCCCCACGACCTCCACCTGCGGGTCCGCGGTCACCGTGATCGCCTGCTCGACGGCGGCGCGGTCCGTCACGGCGTGCGTGAAGGTGACGGACACCGGCATGCCGACGCCGGAGGTGGACCCCGCCTCGGGTGTGAACCGTCCGACGAAGGTGTTCGCGGCGGTCCTGGCGGCGGACTGTGCCGTCGTAGCAGCGGCGGGGGTGGCGGTGGCGTCCGAGGCTGCTTCCGAGGCATCGGCCCGCGAGCCGTAGCCCGTCAGTACGGCGGCCGGTACGGCTCCGAGCGCGGCGAGAACGCCCCGCCGGGACCATGTCCCCGGCCCGTCGGACAGGTGCGAGACGCCCACGAGATGCCTTCCTGAGGTGACCACTGATGTGTGTGCAGCCTGCTCCTCCTGTCTGGGTTCGTGCTGTGAACGGACGAGGTTCCGGCTGAGATTCCTGTGACGAGCCGGTACGTCGCCGGGCCGCCGGACGGAGGAGCCGGCGAACGCCTCCGGAGCGGGTGTGAACAGAAAACGGATCCCACTGCTTTCTCCCGAGCGCCTTCCGGGAGGGCACGCGCTAGCTTGATCGAGTCGATCGAATCCTCGTTCGGCCGCGCCTTCCCGTACACGGAACTCGCGTGTCACGCACGGGCGTTGACGGGCACCGGGGCGAGGGGGAGTGGAACGGTGGCACAAGCTCGTGTGCAAGACCCTTGGCGGTTGCTCCTGGTCGAGGACGACCAGGAGCTGGGCACGATGCTCTCCGAGGTGTTGCGGGACGAGGGATACGCGGTCGACGTCGCGACGGACGGACAGCGCGGCCTGCACCTCGGCCTCGCCCGGCAGTACGACGTGCTCGTCGTCGACCGGCGCCTGCCCGTGCTCGACGGCCTCGACCTGCTGGGCCGGCTGCGCTCGCGTGCGGTCCGGACGCCGGTCATGCTGCTGACCGCGATGGGCGCGGTGCACGACCGGGTCGACGGTCTGGACGCAGGTGCTGACGACTACCTGGTCAAGCCCTTCGAGCTGGACGAGTTCAGCGCCCGATTACGGGCTCTGTGCCGACGGGCACTCGATGTGGCCGACGTGCTGAGGATCGGCTCGGGACACCTGTACGTCAGCCGGCGCGAGGTGGAACTGGCCGACGGCGAGCGGATCGCCCTCGCCGCCCGGGAGTTCGAGCTGCTGTGGGTGCTGGCCTCCCGCCCCGAAACCGTCTACTCGCGGACGGAACTGCGCCGGGCGGTCTTCCACGAGACGCCCGCGTCCTCCATCGTCGACACCTACGTCTACTACCTGCGCCGCAAACTCGGCAGGCAGGTGGTGCGCACGGTCCGCGGCCTGGGCTACCGCCTGGGGGCGCTGTGAGGGCGTCGGCGTACGCGGAGTGGGCGGCGGTGCGCCGGGCACGCCTGCGGATCTCCGTGATCACCGGCGCCACCATCACCCTGCTGATCACGCTCGTCGGCGGCGTGGCCCACACGGTCATGACCCACGCGCAGGACGAGCAGGTACGGCGGGAACTGCGCTACGGCGCATCGCGCGGCGACCTGTCGAGTCCACCGGTCTGCACCTGGCTGTACGCGCCGGGGGCGACCCCGCTCGCGAACAGCCCCGACGGTTTCCCGGTACGCGCCGACATGGACCGGGCGCTGCGGACCCAGGAGGCCGTCGAACGCACCGTACGGCGCAACAACACGGTCTACCTGGTGCGTACGCAGGTCAGGGCGGACGGCGAGCTGGTGCAGGCGGTGTTCGACATGCGGTTCCAGCTCGCCGACCGAAGGTATCTGTGGTCGGCGCTGGGCGTCGCCGAGGTCGCGGGACTGCTCGCCGCGACCGCGACCGGTGCCGTCCTGGGGCGCCGGGCGGTGGCCCCGCTGGCGGAGGCCCTCACCCGGCAGCGCCGGTTCGTCGCGGACGCCAGCCACGAGCTGCGCACCCCGATCACCCAGGTGTACACGCGGGCCCAGGTGCTGGCACGGCAGGCCGTCGCCGACGATCTGCCGGCCCGGCACCGGGACGGACTGGCCAGGCTGGTCGGTTCGGTCGGCCGCCTCGGTGAGGTACTGGACGACCTGCTGCTGTCAGCGAGCCTTGCGGCGGACCCGGCACGGCGGTCGGAACACCGCCATGTCGAACTGGTCACGCTGGCCAGGTCGGTGGTCGCCGAGGAGTCGGACCGCACGCGCGACAGCGGCCTCACCGTCGTCGTGAACGGCCCGTCGTACCCGCTGTGCGTCGACGGCATCGAGTCCGCACTGCGCCGCGCCGTCGGCGAACTGCTGGTGAACGCCATCGGACACACCCCGGCGGGCGGGCGGATCGAGGTGGACCTCGCCCACGCGGACGGGACGGTCGAACTGACCGTGACGGACACCGGGTCCGGCTTCGATCCCGCCGAGGCGGAGCGGCTGTTCGAGAGGTTCCACCGGGGTGACGCGGGCGGCCGGTACGGTCTGGGACTCGCGCTGCTGCGCGAGGTCATCGCCCATCACGGCGGCACGGTGGTCGCCACCGGCCGCCCGGGGCGCGGCGCGCGGTTCACCATCCGGCTGCCGGAGTGCGCCTCGTCGGGCGTCCCGGATCCGGCGCCCGCGGTCACGGCAGGTCGGTCGTGAGGAGCAGACGGGCCGCGGCCCGGACGTCGGCGTCCAGCGGCCGGTCCCGCTCGACCGCGGGAACCGTCTCGACGAGGGCGTCGAGCAGTCTGCCGCACCCGGGCGCGGTGGGTCGGCGCGCCCCGACGTGCACGGCCTGGCGCAGACCGACGGCGAGCGACCCGCACAGCAGGCCGAGCAGTTCCGCCATGTCGTAGGAGCGCAGGGCGGCCTGGGTGCCGAACGGGACGACGTCCTGGTTGTGGAGGTTGGTAGGCAGGCTCTGCATGCCGGCCGGTGTCGCCGCGCGGCGGATCTCGGCGACGAGCGAGGTGGTGGCCAGCTGCACGCCCTGCAGTCCGTGCTGCTGCCCGGGTGTGGTGGCGAGCATCGGCGGCAGCCCGCCGTTGCGCGCCGGATCCACCAGCAGGTCGAGCTGGCGCTCGGCCAGGTTGCCCAGCTGGGCGGTGACGGACGCCAGCAGGTCGGCGGCGAAGGCGGCGGGCTGCCCGAAGAAGTTCCCGCCGTGCACCACCTTTCCCGGCCCGGCGCCTTCTCCCTGCCCGGCGACCTGTCCTGTGTCCGCGACTCCGTCCGTCACTGCGTCCGTCCCCGTGTACGCCCCCGCGTCCTTCCCCGTCCCCCGGTCGGCGGGGAAGAACAGCGGGTTGTCACTGACGCCGCCGAGATCCGCGGTGACCACGCCGTCGACGTACCGCAGGGCGTCCTCCGCGGCGCCGAGCAGCTGCGGGGCACAGCGGATGCTGTACGGCTCCTGAAGGGGCCGGGTGCCGGACGGCGTGACTCCGGTGAGGGTGTGCCGCATGCGTGCGCCGACGTGGACCGCCCCGGCGTGCCCGTAGGCGCGCAGCAGATCCTGGTCGAGGAAGCCGGGGTCGCAGCCGAGGAGGTCGGCCAGCAGACAGGTGAGACCGGCCAGCGCACGGTGTGCGGCGCGGACGCCGTCGCGGGCCAGCGCCGTGGCGGCGGTGGTGACGGAGGTGCCGTTGACGAGGGCGAGCGCGTCCCGGCCGTCGAGGGCCAGCGGGCGCAGACCGGCGGCGGCCAGGGCTTCGGCGGCCGGCATACGGCGGTCGTCCAGATAGGCGTGTCCGCGGCCCCGCAGCGCCTGGGTGGCATAGGCGAGCGGGATCAGGTCGCCGCTCGCGCCCACCGAGCCGTAGCGGGGGACGGCGGGGGTGAACGTCGTGGCGAACAGGGCGGTGAGCCGTTCGACGACTTCGGCGGACACCCCGGAGAACCCCTGGGCGAGGGACCGGGCGCGCAGCAGCAGGGCCGCGCGGACGATCGCCGGCGGCAGGTCCGGGCCCTGGCCCGCGCCGAGATGGGCGAGGGTGTTGTCGCACTGGTCGGCCCCGTCGGCCCGGCCGGCGAACCCGACGAGTGCGCCGAACCCGGTGGTGGCGCCGTAGATGCGGCTCTCCCCGCTGCCGTCGCCGTGCAGCAGATCGTGGAAGAGCCGTCGGCTGTGGTCGATGCGCGCACGGGTCTCGTCGTCCACCGTGACGGTGAGCGGCGCGGCCACGCGACGCAGGACCGCGGAGTCCAGCGGACCGGTCAGCGAGACGGTGTCCAGGGTGGTGAGCACGCCCGAGAATCTAGGCCGGCAATCTCAGAGCGCTCTGAAATCCGGTGGATAGCTTCCGTGCCATGGCGCACGACTACCTGATCATCGGAGCGGGGCCCGCGGGACTACAGCTCGCCGCCTCCCTGGAGCGTGACGGTGCGGACTACGTCGTCCTGGAGCGCGGCAGCGTTCCGGGCGCGTTCTTCACGCGCTTTCCCCGGCATCGCCAACTGATCTCGATCAACAAGGTGCACACCGGCTACGACGATCCCGAGCTACGGCTCCGCATGGACTGGAACTCCCTGCTGAGCGACGATCCGGAGCTGCTCTTCACCCGGTACAGCCCGCGCTACTTCCCGGCGGCCGACGACCTGGTCCGCTATCTGGCGGACTACGCGGCCCGTACCGGGGTGCGGGTGCGGTACGACACCACGGTGACGGAGATATCCCGTGACGGCGGTGACGGCGAGGAGGACGGTGACGGCGGGGGATTCGCCGTCACCGATCACACCGGCACGGTGTGGCGCGCCAGGCGGGTCGTGGTCGCCACCGGGGTGTCCCGGCCGAACCTGCCGACGGTGCCGGGTGTCGAACTGGCCGAGCGCTACGACACGTTCGACCCGGACCCGGCGTCCTTCACCGGCCGGCGCGTGCTGATCATCGGGCGGGGCAACTCCGCGTTCGAGACGGCCGACAGCCTGATGGAGACCGCGGCGGTCATCCACCTCGTCGGATCGGGCTCCCTGCGGCTGGCGTGGAAGTCGCACTACGTGGGGCATCTGCGCGCGGTCAACAACAACTTCCTCGACAGCTACCAGCTGAAGTCGCAGAACGCCCTCCTCGACGGCCGGGTGCTGGAGATCCGCAAGGAGGCGGACGGCTTCTGCGTGCCGGTGTCGTTCGAGCGCGTCGACGAGGTGGTCAAGGACCTCCACTACGACCGGGTGATCGTCGCCACCGGATTCCGGTTCGACGCCTCGGTCTTCGACGCCACCTGTGTCCCCGAACTGATCGTCGACGGCCGCTTCCCCGCCCTCACCCCGGTCGGGGAGTCGGTCAACGTGCCCGGCCTGTACTTCGCCGGGACGCTGACACAGGGCCCCGACTTCAAGAAGTCCACCACCGGCTTCATCCATGGATTCCGGTACGCGGTCCGCGCCCTGCACCGCGTACTGCGCTCACGCCACCACGGCGAGGCCTGGCCGGTGACGGAGCTGGGTGAAGCCGCCGAGCGGGCCGCCGACGCGGTCGTCGCCCGCGTCAACCGGTCCTCCGCGCTGTGGCAGCAGTTCGCCGTCCTGGGCGACCTGCTGCTCGTCGACCCGGACGGCACCATGCGGTACGCGGAGGAGGTTCCGGTCCGCCATGTGCCCGACGCCGTGGACGCGGGGGACTTCGGGCCGGTGGACGCCCACGCGGTGATCACCCTGGAGTACGGGGCCGACCACGACCAGGTGGACCCCTTCGACGTCACCGCGGCGCGCAAGTCGCAGCAGGACACGGGGGGACTCGACGGCCGGTACCTGCATCCGGTCGTCCGCTGGTACCGGGCCGGTGAGTTCGTCGCCGAGCACCACATGACGGAGAACCTGGAGAACGAGTGGGACAGTGAGGAGTTCCACCGCGCGCCCCTGCTCGCCTTCCTCGCCGACCGCCTGGCCGCCGTCGCTCCGGTGACACCGTGACCCTGCGCGCGCTGCACGACGCGGCACGCAAGACACTGGACCCCGTCCACTACGACTACGTGGCGGGCGGGGCCGGCGAGGAACGCGTCCTGTCCGACAACGAGTCGGCCTTCGACCGGTATCTGCTGCTGCCCCGCATCCTGTGCGGCAGCGAGACGCGGGACACCACCGCCCGGCTGCCGGGTGCCCGGCGGGCCGCACCGGTGTTCGTCGCGCCCACCGCGTTCCACCGGCTGATGCATCCGGACGGCGAGGGCGCCACGGCCCGTGCCGCAGCGGCCGAAGGAGCCGTCCTGGTGACGGGTACGGCCGCGACCACGGCCGTCGACGCCGTCGTCGCCGCGGCCCGCGAGGCGGCCCCGGACCCGGCGGTGTGGTTCCAGCTGTACCTCCACCCCCGCCGGGAGGTCACCGGAACGCTCGTGCGGCGCGCCGAACAGGCGGGCTGCACGGCACTGGTGGTCACCGTCGACTCGGCGGTGTTCGGCCGGCACACCAGAGATCTGCGCAACGGCTTCACCGATCTCCCGCCGGGCCACGCCGCGGAGAACATGCGCGACCTGCCCGGGGCCCCGCCCGGCTCCCTCACGGACATCCCCATGTCGGCGGCCCCGACCTGGCGGGACTTCGGCGAACTGGCGCGCATGACCGCGCTCCCCGTCCTGGTCAAGGGGATCCTCCACCCGGCGGACGCCCGGCTGGCCGTCGAGCACGGCGCGAGCGGGGTGATCGTCTCCAACCACGGGGGCCGCCAGTGCGACGCCGTCCCGGCCGCCCTGGACTGCCTGCCGGCGGTCGTCGACGCCGTCGCGGGCCGGACACCCGTGCTCATGGACGGGGGAGTGCGCCGCGGCAGTGACATCGCCGTCGCCCTGGCGCTGGGCGCGACGGCCGTCGGAGTGGGACGCCCGGTGATGTGGGGGCTGGCCGCCGAGGGAGAAGCCGGGGTCCGGGCGGTGCTGGCGACACTGCGCGACGAGTACGACCACACGCTCGCGCTGTGCGGAGGGCGCCGGAACGCCGATCTGACGCGGGACATGGTCGTCCGCAGGGGAGAGACACGGTGAGGAGCGGGCCCAAGTCGGCCACGGCGGACACCTGGTGGCTGCCGCGCGGAGTGGTGGCACTGCGCGGCCGCATCTTCGAGAAGGCCAACGGCGACCGCGCGGTGACCCTGCCCAGCGCCGTCCACGGGCCGGAGGTGTTCGAACGCGTCTACGCGCACCCGGCGGCGAACGGACGCAGCGCCGGGGCAGGCCTGTCCGACCTGTTCTGGTACTGGCTGTCCCCGGGACCCGAGGTCCACCAGGAACACCTCGAACCCGGTGAGCGGTACGAGGACGTGGCCGCGACGACCCGGCGGATGCTGGCCGGAACCTCGGACGACCTCACGGCGGCGGCCACCCGCGCCGTCGCCCGGACCCTGGACACGCTCCCGGACGGGCGGGTCAGCCTCGTACGCCTGCGGGATCTGGTGATGCCCGCCTGGGCCGAGTTCTGCTACGAGCTGGTGTTCAAGGAGCCGTGCCCGCCCCGCGCCCGGGACCTGATCACCGCACACGCCGACGACGTGATCAGCGCGCTGAAGTGCACCGGACTGCGCCATCCGAAGCGCCGGGCCCGGCTGACGGAGTACCTGCGCGCGAGAGTCGAGGCCGGCGAGGTGGCGTATCCGCTGCCCAGGACGCTGTCACCGACGGAACAGGTGCACTACCTGCAGGGGACGATGTTCAACACGGCCGTCGTGCAGTTGTCGGAGGCGACCGCACACGTCCTGCTCGCCCTGGCCCGCCACCCCGAGGTGCAGCGGCGCGTCCTGGACGACGACACCGAGGACGACCGGTACTTGACGCGGGTGCTCGACGAGACGATGCGGCTGTACCCGCTGTTCGGCATCGCGCACCGCATCACCACGGGCGAGATCCCGCTCGACGAGGACACCGTGCTGCCGCCCGGCACGGTGGTGTGCTTCAGCTACCCCGGCTACCACGCCACCGGCTACGACCGGCCCGACGAGTTCGACCCGGACCGCTGGGCCGCGCTCTCCGTCAAGGACGCCCACCACATCCCGTACGGAGTGGCGGCGAACCGGCCCTGCCCGGCCTGGCGGCTGTCCCCGCTGGTACTGCGCGCCGCGGTACGGGAAGTGCTGCGCCGGTTCCGGCTGGACTCGACCGCCCCGCACACCCGGTCGATCCCGCACCGCGCCCCCTGTCTGCTCATCCCCCGCGACCTGTCTCCCGCACCGCGCCGA
Organism: Streptomyces sp. NPDC102514; assembly: GCF_055584525.1. Lineage (NCBI taxonomy): Bacteria > Bacillati > Actinomycetota > Actinomycetes > Kitasatosporales > Streptomycetaceae > Streptomyces > Streptomyces sp. NPDC102514. Next base: position 444,140 of record NZ_JBVJLW010000002.1, on the reverse strand, counting down.
CTCGACGCCCTGCGCCGCCGCATACGGACGCGGAACGCGGTGGAGGACGTCACCCGCGGCGTCCGGCAACTGGTGCTCGGCACGGTCATGGTGCTGCACGCCCGCCGGCGGCGACTCGCGGGCCGCTACTTCGAGGAGCACCCGCCCAGCGGCTGCCCGGCCGGCCGAGGCCGTGGTCCCGGGTCCCCGCCGCACGTCCCCGCACGTCGCTGACGACCACAGGAGCCCGCCGTGTCCCCGACCTTCCTGGCAGCCACCACCGACAAGAACCTCGAACTCGTCCTGCGGGTACTGCCCGCCATCGTGGTCATCCTCGCCGCGTCCGCCGTCTGCGGCCGCCTCGCCCTGTGGGTGAAACAGCCGCGCGTGCTCGGCGAGATGGTGGCCGGTGTCCTGCTGGGGCCCACCCTCTTCGGCGCCCTCTTCCCCGAGGCCCAGAAGGCCGTCTTCACCCCCGAGGTGAAACCCATCCTGTACGTGCTGAGCACCCTCGGCCTGACCCTCTTCATGTTCCTGGTCGGTGTCGGCCTCGACCGCACAGCCGGAAACGGCAGGAAGGACACCAAGAACGCGTCCGTGCTGGCCGTGTCCGGCATCGTCCCCTCGCTGCTGCTCGGCGCCGCCACGGGGTATCTGCTCCACGACCGCCTCTCCAAGCCGGATGTCAGCTCCTTCCAGTTCGCCCTCTTCCTCGGCGGCGCCCTGTCCATCACCGCCTTCCCGATGCTCGCCCGCATCCTCTACGAACGCGGACTGGAGAACTCGCCGCTCGGCCGCATGACCCTCCTGGGCGCCTCCGTCGACGACGCGGCGGCCTGGTGCTTCCTCGCCGTGCTGTCCGCCATGCACACCGGCGCCGGCCTGCCGCACGCCCTGCGCACCATCGGTCTCACCGTCGTCTTCACCGTCGTGATGCTCACCGTCGTGGCGCGGCTGCTGCGTCCGATGGGTGAACGGGTCGAGCGCACCGGCCTGTTCGGCTTCGACCAGATGTACCTCGTCGTCGGCATCGTCCTGCTCTCCGGCTACTTCACCGACTGGATCGGCATCTACTCGGTCTTCGGAGGCTTCGTCGCCGGGCTGGCCATGCCCAGGAACGAGGCCTTCCGCCAGGCACTGCACAGCCGCATGATGGACCTCGTCTGCGTGCTGCTCCTGCCCGTCTTCTTCACATTCTCCGGCCTCAACACCGAACTGGGCGGAGTCACCGGCTGGGCCATGATCGGACCGTTCCTGCTGATCCTCCTGTCCGGGTTCACCGGCAAGTACATCGGGTGCGCCCTCGCCATGCGCGGCATCGGTTTCAGCTGGCGCGAGTCGTGGGCGGTGGGCGCCCTCATGAACGCCCGCGGCCTGATGATCCTGATCTTCATCAACATCGGCCTCGCCCAAGGCATGATCGACAAGGACGTCTTCTCCATGCTCGTCCTGGTCGCGGTGCTCACCACCGCGGGCGCCGTCCCGCTGTACCGGCTGGCCCTGCCCGAGCGCATCGAACGCCGTATGTCCCCGGCGGAGGGGACCGCCGACAAGGAGGTCTCCTCCTCGGCCTCGACCGGAGCGGGTTCCGTGCACGCCTGATCCGCCGGAGCCCCGGCCGCGACGACCGTGAGCCGTCGGACGGCAATCTCAGAGCCTTCTGATCTGGCGGCACTAACGTCCCGCCCATGGTGCGCGATTACCTGATCATCGGGGCCGGACCGGCCGGACTTCAGCTCGCCGCTCTCCTGGAACGTGCCGGACGGGACTACGTCGTCCTGGAGCGCGGAGACGGCCCTGGCACGTTCTTCACCAGGTTCCCCCGACATCGACAGCTGATATCGATCAACAAGGTGAACACCGGCTACACCGACCCCGAACTCAACCTCCGGATGGACTGGAACTCGCTCCTCAGCGACGACCCGGACCTGTTGTTCACCCGGTACAGCGAGCAGTACTTCCCCCAGGCCGACGATTTCGTACGCTACTTGGCCGACTTCGCCGACCGTACCGGCGTCCGTGTCGAGTACGGCACGGACGTCGTCCGCGTCTCCCGCGCGGACGGCGTCTTCACGGTCCGCGACACCGCCGGTCACCACTGGCGGGCCCGCAGGCTCGTCGTGGCGACCGGTCTCTCCCGCCTCAACGAGCCGGCCGTCCCCGGCATCGAACTCGCCGAGCGGTACGACGAGTTCGACACCGATCCGAGCACCTTCGTCAATCAGCGGGTCCTGGTCGTCGGCAAGGGCAACTCCGCCTTCGAGACCGCCGAGGCCCTCATGGCGAAGGCCGCGGTCATCCATGTCGCGGGCCCGCACTCGCTCAGGATGGCGTGGAAGACCCACTTCGTCGGGCATCTGCGCGCGGTGAACAACAACTTCCTGGACAGCTACCAGCTCAAGTCGCAGAACGCCGTCCTGGACGGAACCGTGGAGAACATCGAGAAGACGTCCGACGGCAGGTTCCGTGTCACCTTCCGCTATGCCCGCACCACGGAACGGCTGCGCGAACTGCTCTACGACCGGATCATCCTGTGCGCCGGATTCCGCTTCGACGCCGACGTCTTCGACGAGACCTGCCGCCCCACCCTCGTCATCAACGGGCGCTTCCCCGAACAGAACTCCGCCTACGAGTCGGTGAACGTACCGGACCTCCACTTCGCCGGCACGCTCACCCAGCAGCGCGACTTCAAGAGGGGCACCAGCGGCTTCGTCCACGGCTTCCGCTACGGAGTGCGCGCCCTGCACCGCATCCTCGACGCCCGCCACCACGACGAACCCTGGCCCGCCCGGCCGCTCACCGCGGCACCGGAGGCGATCGCCGACGCCGTCGTCGCCCGCGTCAACCGCTCCTCCGCGCTGTGGCAGCAGTTCGGGGTTCTCGGAGATGTCATCACGGTGGACGCGGACCGGGCCATCCACCAGGAGGAGGTCCCGCTGGAGTACGCCGCCGACGGCGGCCTCGGCCCTGCCGCCCACCGGTTCGTCGTCGACCTGGAGTACGGGGCCGACCACGACGGCGTCGATCCGTTCGACGTCACCGTCCCGCGCGTGACCGAGAACGACGTCGAGCACGCGATGGACTCCAGCTATCTGCACCCCGTCGTACGCCACTACCGCGACGGTGTCTTGAGCGCCACCCACCATCTCGCGGAGAACCTGGAGAACGAGTGGGACATCCCGGCGGTCCACCACCAGCCGCTCGCGGCGTTCGTGAAGGCCTGCCTTGACTGAGCAGTTCCCCGGCCGGCTGCTGGACCTCCTCGAAACGGCGGGCCACCGTCCGGTGTTCGAGCACGCCGACCGGATCGTCACCGCGGCCGAACTCCTCGGCACGGTACGGCGCGTGGTCAACGGGCTGCGCGCGAACGGCGTCGGCCGCGGTGACGGTGTCGCCCTGCTGCTCGGCGTGAGCCCGGAGGCGTTCGCCGCGATCGTCGCGGCGCACGTCGTCGGCGCCCGCGTGGTGGGCGTACGACCTGGCCTGACGGTCCGTCAGCAGCAACACCTGCTCGCGGACGCCGCCTTCACGGTCACGGACCGGACGGCTGCCACGGACACGGACACCGACGCGGATACGGACCGGCCCGGCAAGGTCCTCGCGCTGGACGACCTGCTGTCGGCACCGGACGACGGCCTCCGTCCACTGCCCCAGGCCCGGCCGGAGGACATCGCCCGGCTCATCCACACCAGCGGCAGCACCGGCGTCCCGAAGGCATGCGCGCAGACCTACGCGGCGATGACCGCGGCCTGGGCGCTCCGGCCCGAGGCCTGGCCGCCCGCCGTCCGCGCACTCGCCGCCCGACTGGACCGCTTCCTGGTGTTCGGCACCCTGGCGAGCCAGGTGATGATGGAGTACGGGCTCCTCACCCTCGCCGCCGGCGGCACCCTGGTGACTTCCGGACAGCCGGACCTCCGCGACAGCATCGAGCGACACCGCGCGACCGCGAGCGTCATCACCGTGGCCCGCCTGAGGAAACTCACGGCAGGTCAGCGCGCGTCCCCCGCCGGCCTCACCAGCCTGCGCGCCCTGATGGTGTCCGGCTCCCCGCTGGAGCCGGGACGGCTTCGTGAGGCGTCCGACGCACTCGGCCCGGTCGTCTTCCACGGATACGGGCAGACCGAGACCGGCATGATCTCCATGGCCACCCCCGAGGACGAGCCGGGTTCGCTGGGCGTGCCGCCCGTCGACCTGGAGATCCGGGACCCCTCGGGCCGCCCCGTCCCACCGGGCACCGACGGCGAACTCTTCGTCCGGACCCCGGGACAGAGCGACGGCTACTGGCGCGAACCCGCTCTCACCGCCGAGGTAATCACCGACGGCTGGGTACGCACCCGTGACCTCGGCCGGCTCGACTCCGAGGGCCGGCTGTGGCTCACGGGCAGGGCCCGCGACGTGATCATCGTCAACGCCAACCTCTACTACGCCGGCCCCGTCGAGCGACGGCTCGCCACCCACCGCTCGGTGGCCGAGGCGTACGTGGTCGGTGTCCCCGACGACGACACCGGCGAGGCGGTCCACGCCTTCGTCGTACCCGCCGAGGGACACCTCCCGGAGCTGCGCGAACTGCGCGCGTGGGTGACGGCACACCTGGAGGAGGCGAGCGCGCCGACCCGCCTGACCCTCATCGAGGAGGTACCGCTCACGCCCGCGGGGAAGCCGGACAGGAGGCGGCTGACCGCCGGGGGGTAGCCGTATCGGAGGGCGGGCCATGCCAAGGGCCCCGGTCCGGGAAGGACCGGGGCCGACGGCGGCGGTTGCGCGCCTGCTTCAGTTCCGCCTGCCTCAGTGCTGCTTGGTGAGTTCGGGTGCGGCGGTCGGAGCCTCCTCGTGCAGGCCGAAACGGTCATGTGCCCGGCGCAGACGCTTCGGCGCCCACCACGCGCGCCGGCCCAGCAGCGCCATGGTCGCCGGGACCAGCAGCATCCGTACGAGCGTCGCGTCGATCAGCACGGCGAGCGTCAGTCCCAGACCGATCTGCAGGATGGGGGCGAAACCGCCCGTCATGAAGGCGCCGAAAACGACCGCGAGCAGCAGCGCCGCGCAGCTCACGACCCGGCCGGAGCGGCGCAGACCGGTGACGACGGCGTCCTGCGCGTCACCCGTGCGCAGCCAGGTCTCGCGCATCCGGGCGAGGATGAACAACTCGTAGTCCATGGCGAGTCCGAAGGCGATCGCGATGATCAGCGGAGGTGCCGTCAGGCTCAGCGCGCCGAGTTCCTGCGAGCCCAGCGCCGAGGCCAGATGCCCGTCCTGGAACACCCACACCACCACGCCGAGCGCCGCGCCCAGACTGAGCAGCGTCGTGAAGATCGTCCGCAGCGGGATCAGGACCGAGCCGGTGAACGCGAAGAGCAGGAGGAAGATCCCGGCGAGGACGGTGACGGCGGCCCAGGGTGCCCGGTCGCCGAGCATCGCCCGGAAGTCCACGAGCCGGGCCGCGACACCGGTGACCTGTACGGGCTCGTCGCCGCGTACGTCCCGTACCCGCTGGACCAGGTCGGTCGCCGCCTTCCCGTCCGCACTGCCGCTGGGCTGCATGCTCAGCACGGTGGTGCCGCCCGGCAGTTCACGCGACCCGGTGCCGGAGGAGAGCGCCTTGATCCGCTCGGCCGTCGCGGTGTCCGTGCCCGGTTTCAGGACCACGGTCACCTCCGAGACGCCCGTGCCCGGCGGGAAGTGGGCCTGGATCGTGTCGTCCAGCTGCCGCGCCTCCGTGCTGGTCGGCAACTGCTGGGCGCCCCCGATATTGATCTTCATACCGGTGGCGGGCAGGGCCAGGACGAGCAGGGCGGCGACCGAGGTGACGGTGACGACGACCGGGCGGCCGGTGGCGAACCGGGCCAGCCGCGCGAAGACACGCCCCTCTTCTCCAGCCGGCTTGGTCTTCGCGGGGGCGATCCTCCCGCCGAAGCGGGCCAGCAGGGCGGGGAGCAGGGTGAGCGCGGCCAGCATGTCGATGACCACGACGGCGGCCACGGCGAAGCCCATGCTGCGCAGGAAGATGCTGGGGAAGACCAGCAGGCCGGTGAGGCTGACGGCCACGGTCAGACCGGAGAACAGCACCGTGCGTCCGGCGCCCGCCACCGTGCGGTGCACGGCTTCCACGACGTCGCCGGTGGTGCGGCGTTCCTCGCGGAAGCGGACCACCATCAACAGGGCGTAGTCCACGGCGAGTCCCAGGCCGAGCATCGTGGTGACCTGGATCGCGTACACGGAGATGTCGGTGAACTGGCTGAAGCCGAACAGGGCGAGGAACGCGCCCGCGACGCCGCTCACCGCGACCACCAGGGGCAGTCCGGCGGCGCGGAAGCCGCCGAAGATCAGGAGCAGCAGGACGAGGACCACGGGCAGCGAGATGATCTCCGCGCGGGCCACGTCCTGCTGGGCCCGTTCGCCGAGCTGCTGCCCGAGCAGCGGGCCGCCGCTCACGTGGACGTCGGGTGCCCTGATCCGGTGGATACGGTCACTCGCGGCGTCCAGGACCTGTTCCTCGGCGTCGTCGTCGAGACCGCCCTTCAGGGTGACCGGGATGACGAGTGCGTGGCCGTCCTCGGCGAGAAGCCCTTCTGTGGTGTACGGGTCCGGTACGGCGGCGATGTTCGCGATGTCGCGGAGGTCGGCGACCGCGGTCTCCACCTGGGTGCGGAGTGCGGTGTCCGCGACGGGTGTGCCCGCGATCACCGCGGTGATCGACTCGCCGGCCGGGTCGATGCCGTCGAGGTACTCCGACGCGCGGTCCGACTCCGTGCCGGGGACGTCCGGCACGGAGTCGCTGAGCCGGGCGAAGACGCCTGTGCCGAGGCCGAAGCCGAGCAGCAGGAAGAGCAGCCAGAGGCCGATAACGGTCAGTGGCCGGCGTGTCGACGCCCTGGCGATCCTGTTGAGCACGGGGTGCCTCCCGGCGGGTCGGGGCTTTTCGTTCGCCCCAGACTCGCCTTGCGAGGCGCTCGGCGGATCGCCGGTCGGAGTGGTTTCGAAGCCTCCCCCACACGAGTGAGAACACCCCCGCGGCTCCGCCGCACGGGGGAGCCCCGACGGGGCCCGTCCCCCACCTGCGGGTCCGGTGGGGGCGGGCCGCGCAGTTCCCCGCGCCCCTTAAAAGCGGGGCTACCGCCCCCAAGGACGAAAGACAGGGGCGCAGCCCCGTCTTTCAGGGGCGCGGGGAACTGCGCGGCCAACCCCCACCGGCCCGCAGGAGGCAGGCGACCCAGGGCCCCCGCAGTCCAGGGGCGCGGGGAACGGCGCGAACGGCCCCCACCGGCCCGCGGGTGAAGTCCGTGTTGCCGGCCGCAGGTCAAGGCGTGCCCGGGGTCACCACGCCAGATTCGTACGCGCAGATGACCGCCTGGACCCGGTCCCGCAGCCCCAGTTTGCTGAGTACGTTGCTGACGTGCGTCTTCACCGTGTGCTCGCTCACGAACAACGCCCGAGCGATCTCCGCATTGGACAACCCCCGCGCCAGCAGCCGCAACGTCTCCTCCTCGCGCGCGGTGAGACCGTCGAGCCGCACCGGGGACGACGGCGCGGCCCCCGCCCGCCGCCGCTGGATGATGTCGGCGACCAGCCGCCGTGTCACCGACGGCGCGAGCAACGAGTCCCCGGCGGCCACCACCCGCACGGCGTGCACCAGATCGTCCCTTCGCACATCCTTGAGCAGGAACCCGCTCGCTCCCGCGTACAGCGCCTCGTACACGTACTCGTCGAGGTCGAACGTCGTCAGCATGACCACCCGGCACGCGGACTGCGCGCACACCAGCCTCGCCGCCTCCAGTCCGTCCATCCGCGGCATCCGGATGTCGAGCAGCAGCACGTCCGGCGTGTGCCGCTGCACGGCGGCGACCGCCTCCACGCCGTCCCCGGCCTCCGCGACGACGTCGATGTCGGGCTGCGCCTCCAGGATCATGCTGAAGCCGCTGCGGACCAGTTCCTGGTCGTCGGCGACCACCACACGGATGCTCACCCCGGTGTCACCTGCCGGTCGCCCGCCACGGGCAGGCGTACGACGACGCGGAAACCTCCGTCGCGGCCGGGCTCCGTACGGGCGGTGCCTCCGCACGCGGCGGCCCGCTCCCGGATGCCGATCAGTCCGTGACCGCCCGCACTCCCGCCCCCGCTCGGGGCGGTGTCCGCCGGGCCCCGCCCGTCGTCCGTCACCGTGAGCGTCAACTCGGCCTCCGTCCAGTCCAGTTCGACCCGCGCGCAGGAAGCGTACGCGTGCTTGACGGTGTTGGTCAGGGCTTCCTGGACCACGCGGTACGCGGCGACCTCGGTGTCCCGGTGCAGTGGGCGCGGCTCCCCGGTGTGCCGGAGCTCGATCCGCAGCCCGGTCGTGTCGCCGACCTGCCGGACCAGCCCGGTGAGGGCCGCTACCCCCGGTTGCGGCAGCCGGTCCGAACTGCCGTTCAGCGGCTCCTCCTTGAGGACTCCGAGGATCCGCCGCAGCTGGACCATCGCGTCGCGCCCGGCGCCGGCGATGGCGTCGAACGCCCCCTCCGCGCGTTCGGGATCGCTGCGTACGACTACGGGCCCGGCCTCGGCCTGCACCACCATCAGGCTCACGGCGTGGGCCAGGACGTCGTGCATGTCGCGGGCGATGCCGGCCCGTTCCCTGGCGGCGGCCCGCGCGGTGTCGGCGGCCCGTTCGCTTTCCAGGCGGCGGGCCCGGTCCTCCAGCGCCGCCGTGTACGCCCGCTGGAGTCGGGACAGCACCCCGAAGCCGTACGCGCTGACGCAGCTCAGCAACTGGAAGGCGTACTCGAAGGGTTCGGCGTCCTCCTTGTGCGTCATGGTCAGCGCGACCCCGGCCAGCCATCCCACCAGCATGACCCGCCGCTGCCAGGGCCGGCCGACCGCGGCCATCGTGTAGAGGACGACCAGACCGGCGTACATGATGTCCGGCGGTGGTGCGTGGTAGACGGCCATGGCGGGGGTGAACACCGAGACCCCGCAGGCCGCGAGGAACGGCGCCCGGCGCCGCCACACGAGCGGCAGCGCCGTACCGGCGCCCAGCAGGAACCCCTGCCAGGTCAGGCGGTCGTCGCCCTCGTCGGGAAATATCCACTGAAGCGACGCGGCGAACAGGACGAGTACGGCGACCGCGATGTCGACGACGTACGGGTTGGCCGTGCGCAGGCGGGCGACGGCGGGGCTGATCCAGGGGGAGGCGGGCGAGGCGGGCATGGGCGGCTCCTCGGGGAAGGGGCCGTGCCAGTATCGGCGCGGGGCCGGGGCCGCGTCCTCACCGGTGAGAGGGATATCGATCGACTCGCACCGACCCTCACCCTCCCGACGGCTCCGGCTGCCACCCCAGAGCCCGCGAGATCCCGCGCGCGGCGAGCCGTACCGCGGGGATCAACGCCGGTGTCTGCGCGTCGTGTTCGGGCACCACGACCGAGACTGCCGCAGTCACCGGGCCGCCGGGACCGCGTACCGGAGCGGCCACCGACAGGGCGTCCTCGGTGATCTGACGGACACTCACCGCCACTCCGGCGTAACGGACTTCGGCGAGTACGCGGCGCAGGGCGGCCGGGTCCGTGAGGGTGTGCGGGGTGAAGCCGGCGAGCGGCCTGCCGCAGTACGCCTCCTGGAACGCCGGTTCGCAGTGCGCGAGCAGCGCGAGTCCCACCCCGGTCGCGTGCAGCGGCCAGCGCGCGCCCACCTGGATCTTCACCCCCACGGCCGACCGGCCGGAGATCCACTCGATGTAGACGACCTCGGAGCCGTCGCGCACCGCCAACTGCACGTTCTCGTGCGTCGCTTCGTACAGGTCCTCCAGGTACGGCAGTGCGATCTGCCGCAGGGCGAGCCCGCGCGGGGAGAGCGCGGCGAGCTCCCACAGCCGCAGACCCACGTGGTAGATGCCGTCCGCGCCGCGTTCCAGGGCGCCCCAGTCGCTGAGCGCGCCCACGAGCCGGTGCGCGGTGGTGAGGGAGAGCCCGGCCCGGCGGCTGATGTCCGTGAGGGAGAGCGCCGGATGGTCGTGGTCGAAGGCGGCGAGCACGGCCAGCAGCCGGTCGGGCGCGGACAGGGAGGTCATGGGCCGTGCCGTTCTACGCGCCGGAGTCGAGCTCGGTCTCGGCGACGCGGCGCAGCAGCGTGTGCAGGATCTCCCGCTCGGCCGGGTCGAGCGGCCCGAGCAGGTCGTCCGTCACCCGCAGCCCCGCCTCGTCGGTGTCGCGCAGGAAGGCGCGCCCGTCCCCGGTCAGTACGACGGTCCGGCTGCGGCGGTCGTCGGGGGAGGGACGGCGTTCGGCGAAGCCGAGCTTCTCCAGGTCGTCGACCAGGCCGACGATCGCGCTCGGGTCGTAACCGAGCCGCGAGCTCAGCTCCCGCTGGAGCGCGCCCTCGGAGGTGGCCAGGAAACGCAGCAGCGCGTAGTGGCGCAGCCGCAGCCCCGACTCCTGCAGGAACGAGTTGAACATCTGCCCCGAGCGCAGGCCCATCCGGTACAGCAGGTAGCCGGTGTCCGCGTGCAGTCCGCGCATCCACGGTTCCTGGGCGTCGATCGGCGCGGCGTCCGTGGGCGGGGGGTCGGTGACATGCGACTGGCGGGCGATGGCGGGCTCCCTGGTCCTGGCCCCGCGAAGGGCTCGGTACTGCGTCCGTACGGGACCAGCATGGCGTACGGCCGAGTCGGCAACAACTATTGACGTCAACAATTATTGTCCTTAGCTTCGATCTCGTCACCCCGGCACACCTCACCCCATCCCCCTGAAGGGACCCCTCGTGTCCAGCATCGATCTCACCGGCAAGGTCGCCGTGGTCACGGGCTCCGGCCGTGGCCTCGGCCTGGCCTACGCGCACGCCCTCGCCGCCACCGGCGCCTCCGTGGTCGTCAACGACGTGGACGAGGCCGTCGCCGAGCAGGCCGTCGAGGCGATCACCGGCGCGGGCGGCACCGCCGTGGCCGAGGTGGTCGCCGTCGGCACCACCGAGGCCGCGGACCGGCTGGTGGGCCGCGCGGTCGCGGAGTTCGGCCGCCTCGACGTCCTGGTCACCAACGCGGGCATCCTGCGCGACAAGGTCCTGTGGAAGATGACCGACGACGACTTCGACGCGGTGATCACCACCCATCTGAAGGGCACCTTCACCTGCGCCCGCGCCGCCGCCGTACGCATGCGGGAGCAGGGCGGGGGCGGCACGCTGATCCTCGTCGGCTCACCGGCCGGGCAGCGCGGCAACTTCGGCCAGACCAACTACTCCGCCGCCAAGGCCGGCATCGCCGCCATGGCCCGTACCTGGTCGATGGAGCTGGGCCGCGCGGGCATCACCGTCAACGCGATCGTGCCGGTGGCCGCGACCGCGATGACCGAGACCATCCCGGCCTTCGCCCCCTACATCGAGGCCATGAAACAGGGCGAACCGCTGCCGGACTTCCTGCGCAGGGGTGAGGGCTTCGGCACGCCCGAGGACTGCGCGGCCCTCGTCCCGTTCCTGGCCTCCGAGGCCGCCCGCGGGGTGACCGGGCAGGCCATCGGCATCGGCGGCGACAAGGTCACCCTGTGGTCCCACCCCCAGGAGATCAGGGCCGCGTACACCGACGGCGGCTGGACCCCCGAGGCGCTCGCCGACGTCTGGCACACCTCGGTCGGCGCCGAACCGCAGACGGTCGGCATCCCCGCGCCCGCGCCCGCACCCAAGGCTCCGGAGGCGTCATGACCCTCCCGATGAACGTCGACGACCTGGTCGCCATCGACGTCCACACCCACGCCGAGATCTCCTCCAAGGGCACGTCCTCGCTCGACGACGACCTGCACGCGGCCTCCAGCGCCTACTTCAAGGTCGAGGGCAGGCGGAAGCCGACCCTGGAGGAGACGGCCGCGTACTACCGCGAGCGGAGGATGGCCGCCGTCGTCTTCACGGTCGACGCCGAGTCCGCGACCGGCACCGAACCCGTCCCGAACGAGGAGGTCGCCGAGGCCGCCGCTGCCAACCCCGACGTGCTGATCCCGTTCGCCTCCATCGACCCCTTCCGCGGGAAGGCGGGAGTGAGGCGGGCCCGCCGACTGGTCGAGGAGTACGGCGTGAAGGGCTTCAAGTTCCACCCCAGCATCCAGGGCTTCTACCCCAACGACCGTTCCGTGGCCTACGCGTTGTACGAGGTCATCGAGGAGACCGGCGCCATCGCCCTGTTCCACACCGGGCAGACCGGCATCGGCGCGGGCGTGCCCGGCGGGGGCGGCATCCGCCTCAAGTACTCCAATCCGCTGCACGTCGACGACGTGGCCGCGGACTTCCCGCACCTGAAGATCATCCTGGCGCATCCGTCGTTCCCCTGGCAGGACGAGGCCCTCGCGGTCGCCACGCACAAGCCGGGCGTCCACATCGACCTGTCCGGCTGGTCGCCGAAGTACTTCCCGCCGCAACTCGTGCAGTACGCGAACACCCTGCTCAAGGACAAGGTGCTGTTCGGCTCCGACTACCCGGTCCTCACCCCGGACCGCTGGCTCGCCGACTTCGCGAAGCTGCCCGTCAAGGACGAGGTCCGGCCGAAGATCCTCAAGGAGAACGCGGCCCGGCTGCTCGGCCTCACCAAGCCGTGACCGGACACACCGAGCACTGAGGGGTATGGCATGCGCAACGAGGGACTGGGGTCGTGGCCCGCCCGCCGGGCCCGCAAGACCCCGCACCGCACCGCCCTGATCCACGACGGCACGACACTCACGTACGGCGGCCTGTACGAGCGCACCACCCGCCTCGCCCATGCCCTGCGCGCCCGCGGGGTGCGTCGAGGCGACCGGATCGCGTACCTCGGCCCCAACCACCCGTCCTACCTGGAGACGCTGTTCGCGGCCGGCATGCTCGGCGCGGTCTTCGTCCCGCTCAACACCCGCCTCGCCAGGCCCGAGATCGCCCACCAGCTCGAAGACTCCGGCGCGCAGGCCCTCGTGCACGGACCGGCGTCCCAGGGGCTGATCGCCGGCCTGCCGGGCACCTGCGATGTGCGCCTGTACGTCGAAGTGGGCGCCGCCTACGACCAGTTGCTCGACTCGGCCTCCGGCGAGGCGATCGACGAACCCGTCACCGCCGACGACACCTGCGTCATCATGTACACCTCGGGGACGACCGGCCGCCCCAAGGGAGCGATGCTCACCCACGGCAATCTGACGTGGAACGCCGTCAACGTCCTCGTCGACCAGGACCTGATCGCGGACGAACGCGCGCTGGTGTCGGCCCCGTTGTTCCACACGGCCGGGCTCAACATGCTGACCCTCCCCGTCCTCCTCAAGGGCGGTACCTGCGTCCTGGTCGAGGCGTTCGACCCGGCAGCCACCCTCGGCCTGATCGAACGGCACCGGATCACCTTCATGTTCGGCGTGCCCACCATGTTCGAGCAGGTGGCCCGCCAGCCGGGCTGGGCCGACGCCGACCTGTCCTCGCTGCGCATGCTCAGCTGCGGCGGCTCACCCGTGCCGACCCCGCTCATCGCCGCCTACCAGGAGCGCGGCCTCACCTTCCTCCAGGGCTACGGCATGACCGAGGCCTCACCGGGCGTGCTCTTCCTGGACGCCGAGCACGCGGTGACCAAGGCGGGCTCGGCGGGCGTACCGCACTTCTTCAGCGACGTACGCGTCGTACGGCCAGGACTCGCCCCGGCCGACCTCGCCGACGTCGGCGAGACGGGCGAGATCGTCGTACGCGGTCCCCATGTCATGCCCGGCTACTGGGGGTTGCCCGACGAGACCGCGGCCGTGTTCAGCGACGGCTGGTTCCGCAGCGGGGACGCCGCCCGGATCGACGAGGACGGCTACGTGACCGTCGTCGACCGCATCAAGGACATGATCATCTCGGGCGGCGAGAACATCTACCCCGCCGAGATCGAGGACCGGCTCCTCGCCCACCCCGGCATCGCCGAGTGCGCGGTCATCGGCGTGCCCGACGAGAAGTGGGGCGAGGTGCCGCGCGCGGTGGTCGTCCCGCACGAGGGTGTCGCGCTGGACCCCGACGAGGTCCTCGCGTCCCTCACCGGGCACCTCGCCAAGTACAAGATCCCGAAGTCGGTGGTGCTCGCCGACGAACTCCCGCGGACCGCCTCCGGCAAGCTGCTCAAGTCCCATGTCCGCCGGCGGTACGGGACCGACACCCAGTGATCGACCTCCAGCAGGGGAGAGCCATATGACCATCACAGTGAACGGTGTCGACGAACTCAGGAAGCTCGCCGGGGGTGACCTCGGTACGAGCGAGTGGATCGAGGTCACTCAGGAGCGCATCGACACCTTCGCCGATGCCACGGGGGACCACCAGTGGATCCATGTCGACGCGGAGAAGGCCGCGCGGGGGCCGTTCGGGGCGCCCGTCGCGCACGGGTATCTCACCCTGTCGCTGTTCATCCCGCTCTTCACCGAGCTGCTGGACGTCCGGGGTGTGACCACGAAGGTCAACTACGGGCTGAACAAGGTGCGGTTTCCCTCGCCGGTGAGGGTGGGGTCGCGGATACGGCTCGTTGCGCGGCTTGCGGAGGTGTCGGACGTGGGGGGTGGGGTGCAGGTCGTTGTCGACGGGACGATCGAGATCGAGGGGGTGGGGAAGCCGGGGGCGGTGTTGCAGAGTTTGTCGCGGTTCTATGTGTGACGGGGGCTGTGCGGTGTGGTGTCGGGTGCGGGTCCGTTGTGGCTGGTCGCGCAGTTCCCCGCGCCCCTGAAAGACGAAAGACTGCGCCGTTCCCCGCGCCCCTAGGGGGCTGCGCCCCCTGAAAGGCAAAAGATTGCGCCGTTCCCCGCGCCCCTGAAGACGAAAAGACTGCGCCGTTCCCCGCGCCCCTGAGGGGTGCCCCTAGACGGGCTGTCTTACCGGGACCAAGTCCAAGAGGTGGTCCGCGGATTGTTGGGCCAAGGGGGTCAGGCGGGTGTAGACCGTTCTGAACGTCTTCTCCGCCTGGTCGGCGGGCCAGTCGTCCGGGAGGTGTCCGACCGGCAGGCGCGGGTCACGGCGGACGACCTGGAGCCACTGCGTCGACAGGCGCAGCCGTAGCGCGAGGGCCTCGTCGGCCGCGGGCTCGACGGTCTCCCAGTGCTGCCAGCGGCCGGCGAACGCCGAGTAGCGCGTGGCGAGTTCGTCCAGTTCCCAGGTCTCCTCGATCATCGCGCCGATGTCCATGCCGGTGTCCGCGTGGGCGCGGAAGATCTTCACGTGGGCGGACAGGCCGAGTTCGGCGACGAGTCCGGAGACGTCGGTCTCGCCGGGCGCGATCCACAGGCCGCCGAACAGCGGGCCGAAGCCGCTCCACGTCAACTGCGCGCGTAGATCGTGCCGTTGACGCTGCCAGGACTCGGGCAGTGAGAAGCCGAGCAGGGTCCAGGTGCCGTCCCACCGGCGGTTGACGGCCCCCTGTTCCCAGATCCGCTGCTCACCGTCGCGCAGCACGGCCTCCGAGCGCTCGGTCAGCCCGAAGTACATCCGGCGTCCCTCGCGCTGCCGCCGCAGCAGGTCGCGGCCGACCATCCGGGTCAGGGTGGACCGGGTCGCGTGCTCGCCGACCCCCGCTCGCCCGAAGACGTCGATGACGCTCCCCGAATACACGCAGACATCCCGACCGAGCACCTGGTCACCGAGAAAGGACAACATGAGGGACTGGGGCCGCAACGCCTCGTCACTGGTCACCCACCCACGGTACGCCCGCCGATCACCCTCCGACCAGGCACGCCGGGTCCTTGAGAGGCGTAGCCCCTCAGGGGCGCGGGGAACTGCGCGACCAGCCACGACGGACCCGCACCCGAAAACGCCCCACCCCGCCCCCAGCCCGGAGGGGCCCGTCACCGCCCGCCCGTGACCTCCACGAACACCGGGTTCGAGTAGAACCACGTGTCGGCCCACGGATCCCCGTCACCCGGCGCGTGCGCCACAGGCCCGTGCGGGTCGACGGAGTCACCCAGATACCCCACCCCGTGCCGCTTCCCGTCACTTCCGCGCAGCCGCACATAGAAGGACTCGTCCCCGGCGGTCACCGGAATGCGCAGGGTGTACGTACCCGTACGCCCGGACACGTCCGCCGTATGGACGACCCGAGTGTCGGGCGCCCGCCACCCGTCCCGGTCGGCCGCGGGCCCGCGTACCGTCCCCCGGATCACATCGACATGCGCCAGCTCCGGCACGATCCCGTGCGGATTGGCCCGCGAGGCCGTGGTCACGGTGACCCGCAGCGTGAGTCGATCCCCCGCGCGGACCCGCAGCCGCCCACCGAGAGTGACCCCCCGCCCAGGGGTGCGGTCCCGCTTCAGCCGTACGTCGAGACCGTCGAGCAGATGCCCGTGGTCGAGCCAGACCCGCCCCGCCCGCAGCCCCGCCATCACCGCGCGGTGGCCGTAACGGGTGACACCGACATGCGTGCGGCTGAACTGGCCGGGCCAGAAGTCACCGCCGGCCTGCGGCTCGCTCGTGTTCACCGGGTCGGGCAGCCGGCCCGTGGTGTCGAAGTTCTGCCCGGCCGGCCAGTCCCCGTTCTTCCAGGTGTCGAACACGACCCGGTGCACATCGGAGTTGGTGGTGATGGTGAACAGCTTGCCCTCGGCGAGCATGGCGTCCCACATGCCGCCGACCGTGGCCGTCATCCAGTCGAACCCGCCGTAGGTGACGTACGCGTCCGCGGGATAGCCCGGCCAGGAGTCCGCCGAGGGCTTGTTCTCGTACTCGCCGCGGATCGATGTCGGACCGCGCCAGCCGGGGATGGCACCGCCCTGGGCGCCGGGCGCGCCCTCCATGCCGATCATGATCTCGGGGGCCGCGTCCCGCCAGCCCCGTATCTCGTGCGGGGAGTCGATGCCGAGCCGCGACGGGTGGTTGGCGAGGACCAGGACGTCGTCCACATAGCCCGAACGGCGTTGCTCGGCCAGCCACTTGATGGCCGCGACGGCGTGCGCCTCGTTGCGCGGGGTGTCCGGATGGGTGGGTCCGCCCGCCGTGTAGCCGAGCAGTTTGCCGTCGTAGGCCAGCTCGAACCGTGTGAGCAGGTCCACCTCGTGGCGGCCCGGTGCCGCGAAGACCGTGCAGTGCTCGGCCCCCGGGATGTACCACTCCAGGCCCTGGAAGATCAGCTGACGGGGATTGGCGGCACGCGCCTTCAGGATCTCCTGGTGCTCCAGCTGGGCCCCGTACTTGGCGTGCCCGACGTTCGAGTGCTCGTTGAACACCAGCCAGTCGAGGCCGTACTCCGCGCTCGCGCGGGCGAGTTGGGAGAACGTGTACTTCGCGTCGTGGCTGTAGACGGAGTGCACGTGGTGGTCGCCGACGAGGTAGGCCAGACGCGGGTCGTCGCCACCGAGGCCCTTGCCAGTACCCCAGCCACTGTCAGGACCCCTGCCCCTGTCCTGGGCGGTCGCCGACGCGGGCCCGGCGAGCGGACCGGCCGCGAGGGCGGTGCCGAAGGCCGCCCCGAACAGCCCCGCGCGGCGCAGGAGCCCACGCCGGGAGACGCCCTGCGCGTCGAGCGCGGCGGGGGAGACGGCAGGGTCGGCCCAGTCGGGCAGCTGCTGCTCGGTCATGGTCTGAAGCGTCCCTCTGGGATCGAAGTGCCGGCGGCGTCGGAGGTGTCGGCCGTTCACGAACGGACGTGACAGCCAGGGCGTGTTCGCGCAGGTCGGAGCATGCGCAGGTCAGAGCACGCGCAGTGTCCACTCCCACCGGTGGGTTCCCGGCGCCACGAGATACCCGGCCGAGGTGTCCGGCCCGCACGACGCCGTGCCGAGCCCCCGGTGCGCCGCGTCGAGGTGCACGACACAGCCCGGCCGTGGCACCAGCTCGTCGTGGTGCGTGGCGGCGGCCAGGTCCTCGGCCCGGTACCGGTTCACGGAGACCTGCGCAGGCGCCCCCAGTTCCACCGCGAGCCCGGTGGCGTCCGGCGCCGACAGCGTGAACCGCCGTACCCCGTGCCGCCCGCCGCTCTCCTGGGGCCGCAGGTAGGGAGTGAACAGCTCGTCCACCTGCAGCGAGTGGTGTCCCACGGGCGCGCCCGTGCTGCGGTCCGGGTAGGACTCCCAGGGGCCCTGCCCGTACCAGTCCAGGACATCGAGTCCGGGGACCGTCTCGAAGACCGTGCCGACCCTGGCCACGTCGTCCAGCCCCGCCGGCAGTTCGGCCGACTCCTCGACGCGGATACCGCCGGTGACCGGGGTGAACACCTGCTCGTGACGGACGGGCCCGGCACCGGACGCGTACTCGCTGAGTACGACGACCCGCGAGCCCTCCTCGCGGACGTCCACGACCTTGCGTACGAGCGCGTCGAGGCCCCAGTCCTGCCAGCGGGCCGCCATGCCGCCCAGCTCGTCGTTGTCGGTGGGCGCGCGCCAGAGCGAGAGCTGCGGCGCGGACGTCAGCAGCGGGTGGACCAGCAGCGCGTCCGCGTCCAGCGTGACGGCCGGACCGGTCGCGGGCTCCGGGGGCGCGCCGGTGGCCGCGGCGGCCAGCCGGACCTGCGGTACGCACACCTCCGTGCCGAGCGGCGCCCACGCCTGGTCGTCCGCGGTCGTCACCCGCAGGGTCAGCCAGGTCTCACCGGCGGAGGGCTCGGGCGGCGGGAAGGGCAGCGGCACCTCCGCCGACCCGCCCGGCAGCACCTCGGGCAGGGCGGCGGGCGCCCGCTGCGTCGTACCGTCGGCGCCCACGAGCAGCCATTCGGCCGCCAGCCACTCCAGGCCCCGGAAGTGCTGCCTGTTGTGGATCCGGAGGACCCCTTCGCCGTACGTCAGCCGGACCGGGCCCGCGATCTCCCGGTGCTCGTACATCACGGGCTTGGGGGTCCGGTCGGGGAAGACCACGCCGTCGGCGATGAAGGCGCCGTCGTGGATCGCCTCGTCGAAGTCGCCGCCGTAGGCCCAGCGGTGGCCGGGTGCGGTGACACCGTTGTCGTACAGGCCCACGCCACCTCGGCCGGCCGGTCGTCCGTCGTTCACACGCTGGAGGATGCCGTGGTCCCAGAACTCCCAGATGAAGCCGCCCTGAAGACCCGGGGTGGACTCGATGGCGGCCCAGGTGTCGGCGAGCGTGCCGTTGCTGTTGCCCATGGCGTGCGAGTACTCGCACTGGATGAGGGGCTTGGTCTGTCTGCCCGACAGGGCGTGCGCGACACAGTCCTCGATGGGCGCGTACATGGGGCAGGCGATGTCGGAGGCGAGCTTCTCGTCCGCCCAGTCGATCTTGGCGGCACCCTCGTACTGGATCGGCCGGGTCGGGTCGTGGCGCCGTACCCAGCCCGCCGCGGCGTCGTGGTTGGCGCCGTAGTCGGACTCGTTGCCCAGTGACCAGACGATGATCGAGGGGTGGTTCTTGTCCCGCAGGACCATGCGCGAGACGCGGTCCACGAACGCGGGCAGATAGCGGGGGTCGTCGGCGATCTCGTGGGCGTGGTCGTGCGACTCGATGTTCGCCTCGTCCACCACGTACAGACCCAGCTCGTCGGCGAGGTCGTACAGCGTCGGGTCGTTCGGGTAGTGCGAGGTGCGGACCGCGTTGAAGCCGAACCGCTTGAGGACGACGAGGTCGGCGCGCATGTCGTCCGCGGTGACCGTGCGGCCGGTCAGCGGGTGGAAGTCGTGCCGGTTGGCGCCCCGGATGAAGACGCGCTCGCCGTTGACCAGCAGGTCCCGGCCGACGATCTCGACGTCCCGGAAACCGACCCGGTGGTGCGAGCTGTCGGCGATCGAACCGTCGGCCCGGTGCAGCCGCACGGCCAGGTCGTACAGCTCGGGTGTCTCGGCGGTCCAGGGGCGGACGTCCCGGACGACGGTCCGCAGCCGTGCCTCGCCGTGGAAGTCGGACACCCGCATGTCCTCGGCGTTGAGGCGGTCGAACTCCGTGTCCTGGGAGAGGAGCTGGCCGTCCAGGGCCGCGGTGACGTACCAGCCCTCGGGCAGCGGGCCCGCCGTGTCGCGCACGGTGCAGTCGACCAGCAGGTGCCCGTCGCGGGGCGCGCGCACGGTCACGTCCGCGAGATGCAGCGGATCGGTGGCGTACAGGAGCACCGAGCGGGTGATGCCCGCGTGCCACCACTGGTCCTGGTCCTCGATGTGTGAGGCGTCGGACCACTTGACGACGGTGAACCGTACGGTGGCCGGGTCCCCGGGCCGTACGACGGCCGTGAGGTCGAACTCGGCCGCCAGGTGGGAGTCCTTGGAGATGCCGACCGGCCGGCCGTTGACATGGACGAGGAGCACGCTCTCGGCCGCGCCGACCTGGAGGACGATCCGGCGGCCCGCCCACTCGGCGGGGATGTCCACGGACCGCTCGTAGACGCCCGTCGGGTTCGCGGCGGGCGTGTGCGGCGGGACGTCGGCGAACGGCATCCGGACGTTGGTGTACTGGGGCAGGTCGTGGGGGCTCTGCATGGTCCACACGCCCGGCACATCGGCGAGGGTCCACTCGCCGGACGCGCCGGTCGGTGAGGGCAGCAGCTGGAAGTGCCAGGAGCCGTCCAGGGACAGCGCGCCGGAGCGCCGGTCCACCGCGTTCATCGGCAGCCGCTGCCAGGAGGTCGTCTCCGGTGACTCCCAGGGCCGCAGCGAGAGCAGGTGATCGCGTCCCATCAGCGGATCGCTCCCTTTCCGAGGTCGGCGATGATCTGCTTGGCGCCGATCGCGAAGACGATCAGCAGGGGGATCAGGGCCAGGACCGCACCCGTCATGACCATTCCGTAGTCCGTGGTGCCGTGGACGCCGTTGAGCTGGGACAGGGCGACCTGGAGGGTCACGTTGTCCGGGTTGGTGAGGGCGATCAGCGGCCAGGCGTAGTCGTTCCACTGGCCCATGAAGGTGAAGATGCCGAGGAAGGCGAGCCCGGGGCGGACCACGGGCAGGGCCACGTGCCAGTACTGGCGCAGGAAGCTCGCCCCGTCGATCTTCGAGGCGTCGAGCAGTTCGTCGTGGATGGCGCTCTTCATGTACTGCCGCATCCAGAAGATGCCGAACGCGTTCGCGGCGGCCGGGACGATCAGCGAGGTCATCGAGCCGATCCAGCCCAGCTTCGCCATGATCACGAACTGCGGGATGGCCGCGAGCTGCGCGGGCACCATGAAGATCGCCATCATCATCGCGAACAGCACCCGGCGGCCGGGGAAGCTGAACTTGGCGAAGACGAACGCCGCCAGCGAGTCGAAGAACAGGACGAGGAACGTCACGGAGACGGCGACGAGCAGCGAGTTGAACATCGACCCGAAGAAATCGATGCTGTCGAACAGCTTGCTCAGGTTGTCGCCGAAGTGCGAGCCGGGCAGCAGCTTCGGCGGGTAGGAGAAGATCTCGGTCGACGTGTGCGTCGACATGATCACGGCCCAGTAGAACGGGAACGCGGAGAGCACCACCCCGAGCAGCAGGGAGACGTGCAGCGCGATGCCTCTGCGCTGGGTGCCCCGGATGCGCGTGCCCTTGGCGGGCTCGGTACGGGGCGGCTCGGTGGGGGCGGGCTCGGTCTGTGTGGTGACAGCCATGGTGACGGGCCTCCCTAGTCTTCGCCCCGGCGCTGCACCAGGCGCCAGTTGATGATCGAGAAGATGACGACGACGAGGAAGATGCCCCAGGCCACGGCCGCGCCGTAACCGAAGTCGTTGTTGTCGAAGGTCTGCTGGAAGAAGTAGAGGACCATCGTCCGGCCGGCGTGGTCGGGACCGCCGGAGAACGTGGACTCGTTGGCGGTGGACTGCAGCAGCACCTGTGGTTCGGAGAAGCTCTGCAGACCCGTGACCGTCGAGATGACGAGCACGAACAGCAGCACCGGCCGCATCAGCGGCAGTGTGATCCGGAAGAAGGTCTGCACGGGTCCGGCGCCGTCCATGCGGGCCGCCTCGTACAGTTCGCCGGGGATCGTCTGGAGTCCGGCGAGGAAGATGATCGCGTTGTAGCCGGTCCACTGCCAGGTCATCAGGGTGGCGATGGCGACCTTGATGCCCCACGGGGTGTTCAGCCAGGCGATCTGGTCGAGTCCGACCGCCTGCAACAGGGCGTTCACCAGGCCGAAGTTGGTGGAGAAGACCGAGCCGAAGATGATCGCGACGGCGACCACCGAGGTGACGTTCGGCAGGAAGTACGCGAAGCGGTAGACGTTCTTGAAGCGGACCGCCGAGTTGAGCATCACGGCCGTGATCATCGCGAGGAAGATCATGGGGAAGGTGGCCAGCGCCCAGATGATCAGCGTGTTGCCGATCGAGCTCCAGAAGTCGGTGTCGCTCAGCAGATAGCGGTACTGCGACAGGCCCGCGTACTCCATCGAGCCGAGGCCGTCCCACCGGTGGAACGACAGATAGAGCGAGAAGCCGACCGGGATCAGACCGAAGGCGAGGAAGAGGAGATAGAAGGGGGAGATCGCGGCGTACAGCCGCCAGTAGCTGAGGATGCCCTTCTTCGGCTGGGCCGCGGGCGGTTCGGCGACGGGCGCCGGGGGCTTCTCGACCAGGGGTGCGGTAGCCATCAGTAGCTCACCCCCAGGTGGTCCGCGATACGCCGGCACTTGCTCATGGCGTCCTTCCATGCCTTCTCGGGGTTCTTGCCGAGGACGCCGACGTTCTTGATCTCGTCCCTGATCGGCTGCCCGAGCGCCACGTCGTACGGGCTGTTGAAGGCGACCGGGATCTTCTCGGCGGCCGGCCCGTACACGTCCATCGTGATCTGGTCGCCGAAGAACGGGTCGTTCTCCCGCAGCTTCTTCAGCTCGTACGAGGCAGGGGTCGACGGGAAGAGCCCCGCGTCCATGAAGCCCTGGGCCTGGTTGTCCGCGTTGAGCAGCCAGGTGATGATCTCGAAGGCCTTCTCGGGTTCACGGCACGCCTTGGTGATCGCGAGGAAGGAGCCGCCGACGTTCGAGGGGCCGCCGGGACAGTTCGCGACCCGCCATCTGCCCTTGGTCTTCGGGTACTGGAGCTTGAGGTCGCCCGCCGCCCACGAGGCGTTGAGCTGGCTGGGCAGTTCGCCGCTCTCGGTGGCCGAGATCGAGTCGGGCGTACCCGTCACGATGCTCGACGCGAGGCCGCGCCGCTTGGCCTCCACGGCACGGTCCCAGCAGACACGCACATGTTCCTGGTCGCCGATGAAGTGCTTGTCCTTGTCGACGAACCGCTGGGTGCCCTGTCCGATCGACATCTCGAAGACGCTGGTGATGTCGGTCAGGATGAACGCCCCGCGCACCCGCTTCTTGAGCTGCTCACCCGCCGCGAAGAACTGGTCCCAGGTGCCCATCTCCTTGGACACGTCGTCCGGTTCGTACGCGAGCCCGGCCTTCTCGTAGACGGCCGGCTGGTAGTACTGCACGACGGGACCCACGTCGATGGGGAAGCCGATGAGGCTGCCGTCGGGGGCCACGCCCTGCTGCCACTTCCAGTCCAGGTACTGGCTCTTGAGCTTCTCCGCGCCGAGTGTGCGCAGGTCCACGAACTGGTCGGCGTTCGGCAGGTACGACGCCATGTCCTCGCCCTTGAGCCCCGCGATGTCGGGGACATGGGCCTGGCCGGTCATCGTGGTGATGAGCTTGGAGCGGTAGTAACCGCCGATCTGGATCGCGTCCAGGTCCACGGAACTGTCGTAACGGGCCCTGGCCTTCTTGACGACGGTGTCGCTCAGGCCGCCGCTCCAGTACCAGAGCACCATGTTCCGGCCCGTCGAGCCGGTCGGTACGGCGCAGCCGGACGCCAGGCCGCCGAGCGCGGTCGCGGCCGTACCGGCCAGTCCCGCGCGGAGCAGGCCCCTTCGTGAGAGCCGCACAGCTCCCACCGCCTTTCGGATGTGTTCGGTCTTCGCATCAGGAGAAACGCATCAGGAGCCAGGCATCAGAAGGGATGCGTCGCGGGAGATGCGTCGGGGGAGATCGGGAGTGCCGTGGGGGCGGGTGGAGTCACCGGGGCGTGGGGAACCGGGGGGCCGGGATCGACGGGCATACGGTCGGTCAGAAAGCCGTACGCGCGCCGCAGTTCGGGATTCTTGAGGGAGCGCCACCACCGGTGGATCCCGTACCAGCCGGGCGCGGCCAGTGCCCCGCCGTGCCGCTGTACGGAGAGTCCGGCGGCCAGCACCGCGAAGCGCAGCCGCTCCTCCAGGGGCCAGCCTTCCAGCGAGGCCGCGACGAAGCTCGCGCCGAAGACGTCTCCGGCACCCGTCGCGTCCAGCACGTCGGTGGCGAGGGCGGGCACGTCGGCGTGCTCGCCCGTGGTCTGGTCGACGGCGACCGCGCCCTCCCGGCCGCGGGTGACCACGGCCACCGGCACCAGCTCGGAGAGCGCGGAGAGCGCGTCGGCCGCGGTGTCGGTGCGGGTGTACGCCATCGCCTCGGTGTCGTTCGGGAGGAAGGCGTGGCACAGGGCGAGCTGGTCGAGGAGGTCCGAGGACCACTGCTGGGTGGGGTCCCAGCCGACGTCCGCGTAGATCTTCGTGCCGTTCGCGGCGGCCTTGGCGATCCAGTCGCGGGGTTCGGCCTCGATGTGCACGAGGGCCGTGCGCGCGGCGGGCGGGTCGCCCATCAGCACGTCCTGCGAGTACGGGGGCTCCTGGCCGTGGGTGACCAGGGCCCGGTCGTGGCCGTACGCGATCGAGACGGTGACGGGGGTGTGCCAGCCGTCCGCGGTACGGGAGAGCGAGAGGTCGATGTGCTCCTGGCCGGCGAGGATCTCACGGCTGTACGCGCCGTAGTAGTCGTCGCCGAACACGGTGGCCAGGGAGGTTGTCAGGCCGTAGCGGGCCGCGGCCACGGCCAGGTTGGCGATGCCGCCGGGGCTCGTGCCCATCCCGTCGGTCCAGATCTCCTCGCCGGGGGTCGGTGGCTTGCCCAGACCGGTCAGGACGAGGTCGTAGAAGAGCAGCCCGGTCAGCAGCACATCGGGCCGCGCGTCGGGCCGTGTCTCACCCACGAGCGCATCCTCTCGTCAAAACTCTTCATTTTCGGTGCACCGAATCGTGTTTCGGTGGACAGGATCGTGCGCGTCTCCGGCACATTTGGCAAGAGTTGAGCAGAACAGAGCATAGAAATGATGGCCGATGACGACTATTGTTCAGGTCGTGCTGGCAGAGCGACGACATCAACTCATCCTGCGGGCCCTGCGCTCCGGTGGCCCCGCGGCCGTGACCGACCTCTCGGAGCAGCTCGGCGTGAGCCCCGCCACCGTCCGGCGCGACCTGCTCAAGCTGGAGGAGGAGGGCCTGCTCACCCGGGTCCACGGCGGGGCGGTCGCCGAGGAGGGCGACCAGCCCTTCGCCGAGGTCGCCGAGGTGCGCGTGGGCGAGAAGGACGCCATAGCGGCCCGTGCGGCGGCCCTCGTCGAGGACGGCCAGTCCGTCCTCCTCGACATCGGCACCACCGCCTACCGGCTGGCCCGGCAGCTGCACGGCCGCCGGATCACCGTGATCACCAGCAACCTCGTGGTCTACGAGGAGCTGGTGGACGACGAGGCCATCGAGCTGGTGCTGCTCGGCGGCATGGTCCGCCGTGAGTACCGCTCCCTGGTCGGCTTCCTCACCGAGGACAACCTGCGCCAGCTGCATGCGGACTGGCTGTTCCTGGGAACGAGCGGAGTACGGCCGGGAGGGCAGGTGATGGACACGACCGTCGTCGAGGTGCCGGTGAAGCGCGCCATGATCGGGGCGGCCGACCGGGTCGTCCTGCTCGCCGACCGCGCCAAGTTCCCGGGGACGGGGATGGCGAAGGTCTGCGGGCCCGAGGACCTGGACGTCGTGGTGACCAACGGACCGGCGGACGCCGGGACGCGGGCCGCCCTGGAAGAGGCGGGCGTACGCGTGGTGCTCACGTGAGCGGCGCACGCGAGGGGTCGACGGCCCCCGGCGTGCGCGGGAACCCGACGGCGGGCTCCGGGACCGCGACGACACCGGCGGCCCCTGCGGCACCGATGGCCTCGGCGGCACTGGTGGCCCCTGCGGCACCGGCCGCGCTGCCGGCCCCGTCGACCCTGATGACCCCGAGGAACAGCGAAAGGGCAGTTGCGTGAAGCTGACGATTCTGGGCGGCGGCGGATTCCGCGTGCCGCTCGTGTACGGGGCACTCCTCGGCGACCGCGGCGAGGGCCGCGTCACCGACGTCGTCCTGCACGACCTGGACCGGGGACGGCTCTCCGCCGTCGCCCGGGTCCTCGCCGAGCAGGCGGCGGGCCACCCGGACGCACCGGCCGTGACCGCCACCACGGATCTCGACGAGGCACTGCGCGGCGCCGACTTCATCTTCTCCGCGATCCGCGTCGGCGGCCTCGAAGGCCGCGCCGCCGACGAGCGGGTCGCCCTCGATCAGGGCGTCCTCGGCCAGGAGACCGTCGGCGCCGGGGGCATCGCCTACGGCCTGCGCACGGTTCCCGTCGCCGTCGACATCGCCCGGCGCGTCGCCCGGCTCGCGCCCGACGCCTGGCTCATCAACTTCACCAACCCGGCGGGCCTGGTCACCGAGGCCATGTCCCACCACCTCGGCGACCGTGTCATCGGCATCTGCGACTCCCCGGTCGGCCTCGGCCGCCGGATCGCCCGGGTGCTGGGCGCGAACCCGCGCGAGGCCTGGATCGACTACGTCGGCCTCAACCACCTCGGCTGGGTCCGCGGACTCCACGTCGCCGGCCGCGACGAACTCCCGCGGCTGCTCGCCGACACCGACCTCCTCGGCTCCTTCGAGGAGGGCAAGCTCTTCGGCACCGACTGGCTCCAGTCGCTGGGCGCCATCCCGAACGAGTACCTGCACTACTACTACTTCAACCGCGAGGCCGTCCGCGCCTACAGCCAGGCCGAGAAGACCCGCGGCGCGTTCCTGCGCGACCAGCAGGCCGGCTTCTACGAGGAGATGAGCCGCCCGGACAGCGCCGCCCTCACCGCCTGGGACCGTACGCGGGCCGAGCGCGAGGCCACGTACATGTCCGAGAACCGGGAGACGGCCGGGGCGGGCGAGCGCGACGCCGACGACCTCTCCGGCGGCTACGAGAAGGTGGCCCTCGCCCTGATGCGGGCCATCGCCCGCGACGAGCGGACCACGCTCATCCTCAACGTCCGCAACCAGGGCACCCTCGCGGCGCTCGACGCGGACGCAGTCATCGAGGTGCCCTGCCTCGTCGACGCCAACGGCGCGCACCCGGTCGCCGTGGCCCCGCTGCCCGACCACGCCACCGGTCTGGTGTGCGCGGTGAAGGCCGTGGAGCGGGAGGTGCTGGCCGCCGCCGGGTCGGGATCGCGCGCCACGGCCGTGAAGGCCTTCGCGCTGCATCCGCTGGTCGACTCGGTGAATGTGGCACGCAACCTGGTGGACGGGTACACCGCGGTCCATCCTGGTCTGGCCTACCTCAAGTAAGCGCTTTCCCCGCTCGTTACCTGGAGACTTTCATGCACGACGAACGCCGGCGAATCGAGGAGCGCGTCCAGCGCCTTCACGACCAGCGCATCAAGGCCGCGATCTACGCCGCCGCCGTGCCCTTCGAGATCGAGGCATGGCAGGCACCGGGGGAGCCCGTCCCCTTCGAGGAGGCCGCGTCCGCCCCGTACGCGCCCTTCGCGACGGGCACCCCCTGGGGCCCGCCCTGGGGCACGACCTGGTTCCGGATGTGCGGGCAGGTGCCCGCCGAGTGGGCGGGCCGGCGCGTCGAGGCGGTCATCGACCTCGGCTTCGTCGGCGACTGGCCCGGCAACCAGGCCGAAGCCCTCGTCCACCTCACGGACGGCACCCCGCTGAAGGCGGTCAACCCGCTCAACCAGTACGTGGCGATCGCCAACCCCGCCGTCGGCGGCGAGGAGATCGACTACCTGGTCGAGGCGGCCTCCAACCCGGACATCCTCGCCGACGACTTCTCGAAGATCACGCCGATGGGGGACGTCCGCACCGCGGGCGACAAGCCCCTCTACACCTTCCGGCGCGCGGACATCGCCGTCCTCGACGAGGAGGTCTGGCACCTCGACCTCGACATCCAGGTCCTGCGCGAGCTGATGCTGGAGCTGGGCGAGCACGACCCCCGCCGGCACGAGATCACCCACGCCCTGGACCGGGCCCTGGACCTGCTGGACCTCGACGACATCGCCGGTTCCGCCGCCGACGTACGGGCCGCGCTGAAGCCTGTACTGGCCAAGCCCGCCAACGCCAGCGCCCACATCGTCTCCGGCGTCGGCCACGCGCACATCGACTCCGCCTGGCTCTGGCCGATCCGCGAGACCAAGCGCAAGACGTCCCGCACCTTCTCGAACGTCACCTCGCTCGCCGACGAGTACGAGGACTTCATCTTCGCCTGCTCGCAGGCCCAGCAGTACGAGTGGGTGCGCGACAACTACCCGAAGGTCTGGGCCCGCATCCAGGAGTCCGTCAAGAAGGGCCAGTGGGCGCCGGTCGGCGGCATGTGGGTGGAGGCCGACGGCAACCTGCCCGGCGGCGAGGCCGTCGCCCGCCAGTTCGTCCACGGCAAGCGGTTCTTCATCGAGCACTTCGGCGTCGAGACCAAGGGCGTGTGGCTGCCGGACTCCTTCGGCTACACCGCGTCCTACCCGCAGCTCGCCAAGCTGGCCGGCAACGAGTGGTTCCTCACCCAGAAGATCTCCTGGAACCAGACCAACAAGTTCCCGCACCACACCTTCTGGTGGGAGGGCATCGACGGCACGCGGATCTTCACGCACTTCCCGCCCGTCGACACCTACAACGCCCGCTTCAGCGGCGAGGAGATGGCCCGCGCCACCCGCAACTACCAGGAGAAGGGCGTCGGCACCCGCTCGCTGGCCCCCTTCGGCTGGGGCGACGGCGGCGGCGGCCCCACCCGCGAGATCATGGAACGGGCGCGCCGGCTCGCCGACCTGGAGGGCTCGCCCAAGGTCGTCGTCGAGCACCCCGACGACTTCTTCGCCAAGGCCCGCGAGGAGTACCCCGACGCCCCGGTCTGGGTCGGCGAGCTGTACCTGGAACTGCACCGCGCCACCTACACCTCCCAGGCCCGCACCAAGCAGGGCAACCGCCGCAGCGAGCACAAGCTCCGCGAGGCCGAGCTGTGGGCCACGACGGCCGCGCTGCACGCGCCCGGCTACGCCTACCCGCACGACAAGCTCGACCGGCTCTGGAAGACGGTCCTGCTCCACCAGTTCCACGACATCCTGCCGGGCTCCTCGATCGCCTGGGTGCACCGCGAGGCGGAGGCCGAGTACGCGCGCGTCGCCGAGGAGGTCGAGGCGCTGACCGCCGAGGCCGTCACCGCGCTCGGCACGGGCGGCGCCCGCGTCTTCAACACCAGCCCCGTCGAGCGCCGGGAGGTCGTCCGGACCGCCGACGGCTCCCTGGCCCACACGGTCGTCCCGGCGAACGGCAGCGCGCCCCTCGGCACCGGTGCGGTCCCGAACCCCGTGACCGTCACCGGCCGCGTCCTCGACAACGGCCTGGTCCGCGTCGAGATCGCCGAGGACGGCACCCTGTCCTCCGTACGCGATCTGCGCGCCGGCGGCCGTGAGGTCCTGGCGGACCGGGGCAACCTGCTCCGCCTGCACACCGACCTCCCGAACTACTGGGACGCCTGGGACGTCGACAAGCACTACAAGAACCGCTACACGGACCTCCTGGACGCCGAGTACGTGACGGTCGTCGAGGACGGCCCGCTGCTCGGGGCGATCCGCGTCGAGCGCTCCTTCGGCAACGGCTCGCGCATCACGCAGACGATCAGCCTGCGCGCCGGCAGCCCCCGGATCGACTTCGAGACGGACATCGACTGGCACGAGGCCGAGAAGTTCCTCAAGGCGGGCTTCCCGGTCGACATCCGGGCGGCGCACTCCTCCGCCGAGATCGCCTTCGGCCACATCCAGCGGCCCACGCACACCAACACCACCTGGGAGTCGGCCCGCTTCGAGGTCTCCGGCCACCGCTGGGTCCACCTCGGCGAACCCGGCTACGGCGTCGCGGTCATCAACGACTCCACCTACGGCCACGACGTCTCCCGCACGGTCCGCG
Organism: Streptomyces sp. NPDC102514; assembly: GCF_055584525.1. Classification (NCBI taxonomy): domain Bacteria; kingdom Bacillati; phylum Actinomycetota; class Actinomycetes; order Kitasatosporales; family Streptomycetaceae; genus Streptomyces; species Streptomyces sp. NPDC102514. The sequence goes on along the minus strand of NZ_JBVJLW010000002.1, from coordinate 414,299 downwards.
AGGACGGCGGTACGACGACCACGGTCCGGCTCAGCCTGGTCCGCGCCCCGCGCATCCCCGACCCGGCGGCCGACCAGGGCAGGCACCACTTCACGTACGCGCTGCTGCCCGGCGCGACCATCGAGGACGCGGTCGCCGAGGGCTACTCCCTCAACCTGCCGCTGCGGGTGGCGGACTCGGCGGGCACCTCCGAACCGGTCGTCTCCGTCGAGGGCGAGGGCGTCACCATCGAGGCGGTCAAGCTCGCCGACGACGCCTCGGGCGATGTCGTCGTACGCCTCTACGAGTCCCGCGGCGGCCGGGCCCAGGGCACCCTGCGCACGAGCTTCCCGCTGGCCGGCGCGGAGGTCACCGACCTCCTGGAGCGCCCGCTGTCCACCGCGGACACGGACGGGAACGGCGTGCCCGTCACCCTGCGCCCCTTCGAGATCCAGACGCTGCGCCTGGCCGTGGGCACATGAGGGACACGCTCATGCGGAAGCGGTGACCCCGTTTCCCATGAACAATTAAGGAAGCGGTAAGAGGCCAGGTCAGGGCTGGTCATGGCGGGTTCGCGGTGGGTGCGCGGCCCGCCGTGACCCGTCCCCGTTCCCTGCACGACACCTGCGGTTCGCTCGGCGCCCCTGTGATGAGGGGCAGTACGAGAGAAAGGTGTCACCGTGCGAGACCCGCGCATGTCCGCGATCGGCAAGGGGCTTCGGCGCCGCGGCAGACTGATGGCCCAGGCCGTGAGCCCGCCGCGCCGCGGCCTCGACGCCGTACCCACGCCCCGCGACGCCGAGGGCTCCCGCGCCGAGGACGGCTATGTGGCGCCCCGCGCCCCGCGGCTGGTGGACTCGCCGGTCTTCGTCCTGTCGTGCGTCCGCTCGGGCTCGACCCTCCTGCGGGTCCTGCTGAACAGCCACAGCAGCATCCGCGCCCCGCACGAGATGCATCTGCGCACCCTGCACGTCCATCTCTCCCGCGACTTCACCGCCGACGCCATGCGGGCACTGGAGCTGGACAAGGAGGAGCTGGAACACACGCTGTGGGACCGGGTGATGCACCTGGAACTCGCCCGCAGCGGCAAGCAGATCATCGTCGACAAGACCCCGCCCAACACCCTCATCTGGCCGCGCCTGCACCGATGTTGGCCCAACGCCCGCTACATCGTGCTGCTGCGCCACCCCGGCGCCGTGGTCGCCTCCCTCACCGACCGCCGCACCGACCCCGACCACGAGCAGATCCGCGCCGAGGTGCTCGACTACGGCGTACGGCTCGAAGAGGCCCGCCGCACCCTCGACGCCCACGTGATGACGTACGAGGATCTCGCCGCCGATCCCGAGCGGACCACGCGCGCGCTGTGCGCGTACCTGGACGTGCCCTGGGAGAGCGCGATGCTCGACTACGGGAAGAAGGACCACGGCACGTTCCGGCCGCAGCTCGGCGACTGGAGCCCCACCATCAGGTCGGGCCGCATCCAGCCGGCCCGCCCGGCCGACCCGAAGGTCGAACTACCCCCACAACTGGCCGAGTTGGCCAAGGCGTGGGGGTATCCGATCGGCTGACCGGGCACCACCGTGCCGCCGCCGGGGCACGGCCGGTCGCGGATCCGCGACCAGGTCGCCGGCGAGGCGCTGTGGACCGATCAGACGGTCAAGGGCCTGTCCGAGGACTGCGCGGCCTGAGCCGAATGGGTCGCCTTGGGCGTGTGGGCCGCATGGGCCGTCTGCGCCTCGGTGACGGCGTCCGGCGTCGACACGGGGGCGGGGAGGTCCAGGTCCGTGTGCTGCTCCGGCGCCGACACGGGACGCACCGCGCGCGGCCCGGAGACCACCGCGTAGTCCGAGCCGAGGAACGGCGGGACGACGTCGCCCGGCTCCTCGCCGAGCGCGAGGCGCACGGCGGCCCACGGCGCGTTGATCCCGCACTGCGAGAGCTGGTGCAGACCCCCCGCCGGGCGCGTGTTGACGTCCATGAGGACCGGCTTGTCACCGAGCATCCGGAACTGGATGTTCGTCAGGTAGTGCAGCCCGAAGCCCTCCGCGAGGACCCGTGCGGGCTCGATGAACGACGGGTCGAGCGTGAAGCCGCGCCGCCGCCCGTTCTTCGTACGGCCCACGGCCATCCGGACCCGTCCGTCCGGGCCGGTGAGGCAGTCCACGGACACCTCGGGCTCGCCCAGAAGGGGCATGACGAGCCAGTCCACGGGCTCGTCCGCCTGCCGCAGCGCCTGGACGACCAGGTCCAGCGGCATGTACGGGCTGGGGAAGCCGCTCAGGTGCATGAGCGAGAAGGGGGTGCGCGTGATGATGCGGAAGCCGACGCCACCGGCTCCGGAGGCGGGCTTGAAGCACGCCTTGTGCCCGGCGGCCTCCAGCTCGTCGACCGCGGCGATCATCTCGTCGGCGGTGCGGACGCGCTGCCACGGAGGCACCGGCACGCCGAGCTTCTCGACGGCCTCGTACGCGACGACCTTGTCCTGGAAGGTGTGCACGGCCTCGGCGGGCGGCGCGAGCAGCGCGGTGCCGACCGCGGCGAACTCCTCGCGGTGCTCGGCCAGGGCGGTCTGGTGCAGGACGGGCACGAACACGTCGATCGAGTGCCGGGCGCACTGGTCGAGCGCGTACTCGACGTAGGCGGCCGGGGACAGCCCCTCCGGCTCCATCGCGGCGATGTCCGCGGCGGCCAGGATGGGGGAGTCGGGGTCGCCGTGGGTGGCGTGGATCTCGACCGCGCGGCCACACGGATTTCGCCGCAGCTGATCCATGAAGAACACGTTCTCCGCGTACGTGCGGTTGAGCCAGACGCGTACGCGAGAGACCATGCAGGCCGCCTTTCAGGGTTTGCGGGCACGTCAAAGCAGGCCGTGCTCGGCAAGAGGTTGAGTGGGTACACAAAACCGCCGTTCGAAAACGGGAGTTCGTGGCGGTTGTGTATGGCCGATCATAGGGGTTCCTGAGCAGTGCTGCTGCTACGGGCGTGTTACGGAATCACCCGCCGGGTCCGCCGTACGGGTCCGTCCGCCGGGCCCGCCGGGGCTCGCACGCCAGGTCAGAGGCCCTGCACCCCGCCGGCGCCGAACAGTTCCCACGGGGTGCGCCCGGACGGCCGCCGGTGCTCCAGATCACCGTCGTCGGATGGTCGGACCGGCCGATCGACGACCCGGCACACGGCCGGACGCGCAGCCGGGCGGCTCGCCGGACGTGGGCACGCGGGCACGTCGCCTCCCGGCCCTTCCGCCCGTCGGACGGGGCGTGTCGGCCGGTTGGTCCGCCGGGCGGACGGCAGCCCGACCGGGCCGCGGCCCCGTCGGTGGGGGCGTGTGCACGGACCGGGCCGTGCGCCGCGTGCGTGGCGGTCGGGCGGCGCCCGGACGGGCGGGCCGTGGTGCGCGGCGGAGTGCGGTCCGCCCGGCGCCCCGGCCGGGCACCCGGCGCCTCGGGGCGCGGGTCCGAACCTCGCGCGCAGTCGCTCTTGTACCGCGCCGTGCGCGTGTGTTCTTGTGTTCTCATCCGGGCGGTCGTGAGGCGTCCCGGCACGGGGAGGGAGCGAGGGTGACGACGGCTGACCGTCAGGGCCGGCTGCTGGCCATCAGCGACCTGCACATCGGATACGCCGAGAACCGCGCTCTCGTCGAGGCGATGCGCCCCGAGACCGAAGACGACTGGCTCCTCGTGGCCGGCGACGTCGCGGAGACGGTGGCCGACATCCGCTGGGCCCTCGAAACGCTCAGCCGCCGCTTCAAGAAGGTGATCTGGGCACCGGGCAACCACGAACTGTGGACCCACCCCAAGGACACCGTCACCCTGCGTGGAGTGGCCCGCTACGAACACCTCGTACAGCTCTGCCGCGAGCTGGGCGTGATCACCCCCGAGGACCCCTACCCCGTGTGGGAGGGCCCCGAAGGACCCGTCGTCGTGGCCCCCCTCTTCCTCCTCTACGACTACTCGTTCCTGCCCGCGGGCTGCGCGACCAAGGAAGAGGGCCTCGCGTACGCCCACGGCACCGGCATCGTCTGCACCGACGAGCACGTGCTGCACCCCGACCCGTACCCCAGCCGCGAGGCCTGGTGCCGGGCCCGGGTGGCCGAGACCGAACGCAGGCTCGCGGAGATCCCCGACGGGCTGCCCACGGTGCTCGTGAACCACTACCCGCTGGACCGGCACCCCACGGAAGTCCTCTGGTACCCGGAGTTCGCCATGTGGTGCGGCACCCGGCTCACCGCGGACTGGCACCGCACCCACCGGGTGAGCGTCATGGTCTACGGCCACCTGCACATTCCCCGCACCACCTGGCTCGACGGCGTCCGCTTCGAAGAGGTGTCGGTGGGTTACCCCCGCGAGTGGCGCAAGCGCTCGGAACCGCCGGGCAAGCTGCGCCGTATTCTGCCGATGGAGGTCGGATCCGGTGATCGAGGAACTGCTCCCGGAGTCGGTCGTGGCCGTGGAGGCACACGCTGACGACCACGCCGAGGGCACCGGGGCCCCGACGCCGTACCCCGAGCTGTACCCGGAGGAAGAGGCGCTGATCGCGCGCGCCGTCGCGAAGCGGCGCCGCGAGTTCACCGTGGTCCGCGGCTGCGCCAGGCGTGCCATGGAGAAGCTCGGCGTGCCCCCGCAGGCCGTCGTCAGCGGCGACCGGGGAGCCCCGCGCTGGCCCACCGGGCTGATCGGCAGCATGACGCACTGCGAGGGCTACGCCGCCGCCGCCCTGGCCAGGGCCACCGACCTGGCCTCCCTCGGCATCGACGCGGAACCCCATCTGCCGCTGCCCGCCGACGTGCTGCCCTCGGTGGCGCTGCCCGACGAGGTCCGGCGGCTGGGCGAGCTGGCCGCGGAGCATCCGCAGATCCACTGGGACCGGCTCCTGTTCAGCGCCAAGGAGTCGGTCTACAAGGCGTGGTTCCCCCTCACCGGGAAATGGCTCGACTTCTCGGAGGCCGACATCGAGATCTTCATGGATCCCGGACACACCACGTCCGGCGGCCTGAGCGCCGGACTCCTCGTGCCGGGGCCGGTGGTGGACGGCCGTCGCATCGGCCGCTTCGAAGGGCGCTGGACGGTGAGCCGGGGACTCGTGGCGACCTCGGTGACCGTGCCGCACGGGCAGGACTGAGCGCGGCACCGCCCGGCGAGGGGCGGCCCAGGGGCTGACGGTGGTTCATCACACCTCCGGGCACCACGTGTGCAGCAGGCGGAAGAACGCCTCCTCGTTGCCCTCGAGGCCGGCCGCGGCCAGCGCGCGCTCCGCCTCCGCGAGGGCCGAGGGCGGCACGACCACCGGCCGCCCCGCACCGGACGGGGAGTCCATCGCGGCTCGTACGGTCTGCAGCAGGCGCAGATAGGCCTGCACGGCGGTGCGTTCGTGATCGGTCAGTACGGCTGTCGGCATCGGACGGCTCTCCCCGGTTCGGCTCGGCTTCCGCTCTTCGGTGCTGCTCGCGCCGCCGCACAGCGGTGGCGCTGGGTCCAGCTTGCCGTCCGCCACTGACAATGCCCTTTCCGTGCGTGTTCGTTCGCCCGGTTAGCCGAGGGGAAACCTCACGGAAACCCCTTGTCGGACAAGGGGCTTACGCTGGAACGGAGGCCCGGAGAGGGGAGACGATCCGGTGGTCGACACCCCACGACGGCGCCCGCGCGGGGCCCTGCGGCTGCGGCCGGTGGGCGACGGCGAACTGCGGCTGCGTCACCGCGTGGTGCACGGCTACCGCCGCGCCTACCGCATGACCGGCGAGGGCCCCGCCCTCGTCCTGATCCACGGCATCGGCGACTCCTCGGCGACCTGGGCCGGACTGATCCCCGGTCTGGCCCGCACCCATACGGTGATCGCACCCGACCTGCTGGGCCACGGCGCCTCGGACAAGCCCCGGGCCGACTACTCGGTGGCCGCCTACGCCAACGGCCTGCGCGATCTGCTCGCCGCGCTCGGCGTCGAACGGGCCACGCTGGTCGGGCACTCGTTCGGCGGCGGTGTCGCCATGCAGTTCGCCTACCAGTTCCCCGAGCGCACCGAGCGGCTGATCCTGGTCGGCGCGGGAGGTGTGGGGCGCGAGGTGAACCCCGTACTGCGGGCGGTGTCCCTGCCCGGGGCCCAGCTGGCGCTGTCCGCGCTGCGGCTGCCCGGCATGGCGGTCCAGGCCCGGCTGTTCGCGCATCTGATGCGGCTGCTCGACACCGATCTCGGGCAGGACGCGCCCGAGTTGCTCACCCTCGTGGACGCGCTGCCCGACGCGACCTCGCGCAGCGCGTTCATCCGTACGCTGCGGGCGGTCGTCGACTGGCGCGGCCAGGTGGTGACGATGCTCGACCGCTGCTACCTCACCGAGGGCATGCCCACGCTGCTGGTGTGGGGCGACCGCGACGGCGTGGTGCCCGTGCGGCACGCCCACGGGGCGCACGAGGCGATGCCGGGGAGCCGGCTGGAGATCTTCGAGGGCGCCGGGCACTTTCCGTTCCACGCGGATCCTGCGCGGTTTCTCGCGCTCGTGCAGGAGTTCGTCGAGGGGACGAGTCCCGCCGACTGGAGTCGTGAGCGGTGGAGTGCGCTGCTGCGGGCCGGGCGGCCCGGGACCGCGGCGGGGCGGGCGGACACGGTCCGCAACCGGGAGCTGGAGCGGGAGCTGCGGGCGGCGAGTGAGCGGAGTGCGACGTGATGCGCTGCGCGCTGCGGGTGGTTGGTCGTGCGTTGTCCGCGGGCCCGGCGGGGGCTGGGCGCGCAGTTCCCCGCGCCCCTCGAAGGGGCTGCGCCGCCTTCGAGGGGACATGCGTACCAAGTCTCGTGAGCCCGCGGATCACGGCTCGGGGCGTTTGACGCTTTCCAGGAGCATGTCCAGCCATTCGGCGACCTTGTCCCGGTGCTGGTCGGTGGGCAGCTGCGCGGCCCGCCAGGCGATGCCACGGACCCCGTGGTCCTGCAGCAGCCGCTCCAGCGGGTCGTCCGCGGTCGCCGGGTCCGCCTGCCGCTCCCGGTCGGCGAGCCGCTGGAGGAGATCCTGCTCGGTGCGCTGCAGGGCGCCGGCGAGTGCCTCGGGATCCTCGGCCGACAGGAAACCCGCGTGGACGCGGAAGAAGCGCTGGATGGCGTCGCAGTGCTCCATGGTGGGGCGCCGGTCGCCGTTGATGAGCGCGCCCGCCTGCTGACGCGACATGCCCGCGCCGTCGGCGATCTCCTGCTGGGTGTACCGGCGGCCGTTGGGCTTCAGGCGGGTACGGCGCAGCAGGTCGAGGCGCTGCAGGAACCGGGCCTGGAGGTCGGGCTCGCCCGCCGACCGGCCGTTCAGCAGGGACGCGACCACGACCTCGGGGACACCCGAGGCGGTCGACAGCCGGCGGACGTCGAACACCTCGCTGTGCGGTGCGCCGAGCCGGTCCGCCAGACCGGCGACCCGGGCCACGACGGCCGGCAGCAGACCCGTCGCCGTGGCGCCCGGAACCTCGAAGCCATCCGTCACCGACAGTTCTCCTACGTCTCAATCGACCGACCGCTGAGGGGGAACCGGATCCCTCGGACGTGAAGTCCCTGTGGTGATCCGTGTTGTGCAGCGTGAACTGCCCGAAGACCGGAGAGTAGCCCTTTGGTCGAACTCGCATCCAGGTCTCGCCACAACTGTGGCGGGATTCAGCCGTCAACGGGCGCCAAATGCCACGATAGTTGACACCGCTCCGGCCGGGGTAGCAGGATCACGACGCCGCGTGAAGCCCGCATAGGCAAGAGGGGTGGACCTCCCGATGGCATACCAGGCAGGAGGGCCCCGGCCGCAGCCGCGGCCCGTCCCCGACAGTCTTGAGGCCCAGGCGTATCTCCAGGACTACGCAGCACTTCTGGACGCCGTCACCTTTCCGTCCGTCGTCGTCGACCACCGCTGGGACGTCGTCCTCGCCAACGACGCGTTCGAGACACTTTTCCGTGCGGTCGGCCCGCACCCCACCGCCATGCCCGGCGACAACTTCCTCCGGTTCGTCCTGTTCCACCCGGACGCGGGTACGGTCCTCGCCGAGCACGAGTCCAGCTGGTGCCTGCCGATGCTGGCGCACTTCGCCGCCGCCGTGGAGCGGCACGGCCACGACCACGGACTCCAGTCGATCCTGCGGGACATCGCCCAGGACCCGATCATGGACGCCGCGTACCGGCACGGCCTGCCGCACTGGATCCGCTCGGTGGGCCCGCACGCGGTCGAGCACGACGGCGCGGTCCGGCCGCTGCTGCACCCCGATCCGCGGTGGGGGAGCACCTGCCGGATCGTCGGTGAGACCCCCAAGACCCTGCACGACATGGGGTACACACGGCTGACGCTGGTCCTGCGGGAGGCCCGCCGCCCGGCACCGGCGAAGCGCCGGACGAGCAGACCCGGCCGCGGGCGGCGCGCGGCCGGCCACCTCAGCGTGGTGCCCGCCACCGAGGCATGAGGACCCTCTTCGGCCGCCGGTGACACGTGCGTACGCCGCCCTACTGGGGCGGCGGCGTGTCGTTCAGGTCCTTCACCAGCCGGTCGGCGACCGGTGTGCCGCGTTTGGCCGCCTGGATCTGCTCGTACACATGGGTGCGCAGTTCGGCGAAGCGCGGCGCCACCCGGGTGTGCAACTGGTCCCGTTCGGCGGGGAGATCGACCTTCAGCTGCTCCTGGACGACGGTCGGGGAGGAGGACAGGATGAGCACCCGCTCGCCGAGATAGACGGCCTCGTCGATGTCGTGCGTCACGAACAGGATCGTGATGCCCCGCTGCCGCCACAGCCCGCGGACCAGATCCTCCAGATCGGCCCGGGTCTGGGCGTCCACCGCCGCGAACGGCTCGTCCATCAACAGCACTTGGGGCTCGTACGCCAGGGCGCGGGCGATCGCCACCCGCTGCTGCATACCCCCGGACAGCTGCCAGGGATACGCGCCGCCCGCGTCCATGAGGCCGACGGAGGCCAGCGCGTCGGCGACCAGCTCACGCCGCCTGGCGGCCGTCAACTTCTTCTGCTTGAGCGGCAGTTCGACGTTCTCGCGCACCCTCATCCAGGGGAACAGACTGCGCCCGTACTCCTGGAAGACGACCGCCATGTCAGGCGGCGGCCCGGTCACCCGGCGGCCACCGATCATCACCTCGCCCGCCGTGGGCGCGAGCAGGCCGCCCACGCACTTCAGCAGGGTCGTCTTGCCGCAGCCGGACGGCCCGACCAGGCAGACCAGTTCACCGGCGTCCACGGTGAAGGTGAGGTCGCGCACCGCCTCCACCCGCCGGCCCGATCCCTCGTAGACCTTCTTCAGGCCGCGTACGTCGAGCATGGACCGCCCTTTCGCGAGGTTCACGACGACCGCCGGGAAGCGTCGCGCGCACCGTGGTACCAGCCGAGCACACGACGCTCGACGAGCCGGAAGACGACCGACAGAAGGAACCCGAGCAGCCCGAGCAGCAGGATCCCCGTCCACATGTCGGGGATGGCGAAGCCGCGCTGGAACTGGACGATGGTGAAGCCGAGCCCGTTGCTGGCGGCGAACATCTCGCTGATGACCATCAGGATGATGCCGATGGACAGGGCCTGGCGCAGCCCCGCGAAGATCTGCGGGCTCGCCGCGGGCAGCACCAGATACCGCAGCCGCGCCACGCCCGTGATGCCGTAGGAGCGGGCCGTCTCGGACATCACCGAGTCGACCGCCCGGACGCCCTCGACGGTGTTGAGCAGGATCGGCCAGACGCAGCCGCTCGCGATCACCACGACCTTCATCGTGTCGCCGATGCCCGCGAACAGCATGATGACCGGGACGAGCACGGGCGGCGGCACCGCCCGCAGGAATTCGAGGACCGGTTCGCACACCGCCCGCACCCGGCGGTACGAGCCGATCACCGTGCCCAGCGCCACGCCCGCGACGGCCGCGCACGCGTAACCGGCGCTCAGCCGCAGCACACTGGGCAGGACGTCGTCGTGCAGCCGCTCGCCGGTCCACACGTCCGGGAAGGTGCTGAGGATGGTGCGCAGCGGCGGCCAGTAGATGTCCGTGCTGCCGTCCGACGCGTACCACCACGCCAATACGAGCAGCAGTGGCAGCGCCACGACGAGGAGCAGCCGCAGCAGGACGCGTTCCAGGCCGTTCACACCGCCACCTCCCCGCGTACGGACTGGTGCCAGGCCAGCGCCCGCCGCTCGACCGTTCGCGCGCCCACGTTGATGAGCAGTCCGAGCAGTCCGGTGACGACCACCAGCGCGTACATCTCCGGCACCGCCTGCGAGGTCTGCGCGACGGCGATCCGCGCCCCCAACCCCGGTGCCCCGATGACGAGTTCGGCGGTCACGGCGAGGATCAGCGCCACCGCGGCGGCCAGCCGCACCCCCGTCATGACGTACGGGAGGGCCGTGGGCCACAGCACGTGGCGGACCCGCGCCCAGGTGCCGAGGCCGTACGAGCGGGCGGTCTCCTCGGCGACCGGGTCCACGTCCTGGACGCCGTACATGACCTGTACGAGGACCTGCCAGAACGACGCGTAGACGACCAGCAGGAGCACCGAGCGCAGTTCGGTGCCGTACAGCAGCACGGCGAGCGGGATCAGCGCGACCGACGGGATCGGGCGCAGGAACTCGATCGTCGAGGCGGTCGCCTCGCGCAGATACGGCGTGACCGAGATCAGGACGCCCGCGACGATGCCCGCGCCCACCGCGATCACGAGCCCGATCGCCCAGCCGGTCAGGGTGTCCCCGAGCGCGGTCCAGAACGCGTCGTCGGACAGTTCGCCGGCGAGCGCGTCGGCGATGCGGCTGGTCGGCGGGAAGTAGTCCTCGTCGACCAGGCCGAGCCGCGGCACCGCCTCGCCGAGGGCGAGGAAGGCCGCGAGCCCGCAGGCGCCCAGCAGGGCGTTGGCGCCCCTCACGGAAGGAGCTTGTCCAGGTCCGGCTCCTTCTCGAACAGGCCGTCCTGCTGCCCGAGTTCGGCCAGCCTCTCGATGGAACGGCGGTCCGGCTCGGCGGGCCACCGCGGCAGGACCAGCGACTCCACCAGCGGCTTCGGGATCTTCGTGTACGTGGTGATGATCTCGCGGACCTCCGCCGGGTGCTTGTCCGCGTACTCCAGGGACTCGATGGTCGCCGCCTGGAACTTCTTCACCATCTCCGGGTTCTTCTGCACGTAGTTCTGCGAGGAGAAGAACATGGCCACGGTGAGGTCGGGGGACACGTCGACGAAGAGCGACGCGATGGACGTGCCGCCCTGCGCCTTGATGCTCGCGAGCGCGGGTTCCACGACACAGGCGGCGTCCACCTGACCGCCTTCGAGCGCGGCCGGCATCTGGTCGAAGGGCATCTCCACGAACTTCACCTTGGACGGGTCGCCGCCGTCCTTGCGGACCGACTCCCTGGTCGAGGTGTCACAGATGTTGTTGAGCGTGTTCGCGGCGACCTTCTTGCCCTCCACGTCCTTGGCGGACTTGAGGGGGCTGCCCTTCTTCACGGCCAGTTCCGCGAAGTCGGCACCCTGCTTGCCGGTGGACGCGACACCGTTCACCACGGCCTTGACCGGCACGTTCTTGGACTGGGCGATCAGCAGGGACGTCATGTTGCTGAAGCCGAAGTCGAACTGGCCCGAGACCACGCCGGGCACGATCGCCGCCCCGCCCTGCGCGCTCGTCAGGGACAGCTCGATGCCCCGCTCGCTGTAGAAGCCCTTCTTCTGGCCCAGATACAGCGGGGCGACGTCGATGATGGGGATGACGCCGACCTTGACCGTGGTGGTACCGCCGGACGCCTTGTCCTTGTCGTCCGACCCGGAGGAGTCGGACGAACCGCAGGCCGTCGCGGCGGCGAACAGGGCGCCGGTCACGAGACCGATGAGCAGACGACGCATCACTCCCCCTACTGAAACGATCGGGACAGTTCTTCGACAGGCTGTGCGCAGACCGCACAGAAGTGCTCAGCGGGAACGTAGAACCTGGCCGTGGAACAGGTCAATGCTCTTGACGCGCACGGTCGTTGACAGTTGCCGATCTGTGCTCCTAGCGTGCGCAGAGCGCACCCCCGTGCGTCCCGTGGAGGCGACGATGCCTGCTGGAGATCGCGAACCGCATTTCGTCCGTTCCTTCGAGCGCGGCCTCGCGGTCATCCGCGCCTTCGACGCCGACCATCCGGAGCTGACGCTCAGCGAGGTGGCGCGGGTCAGCGACCTGACCCGCGCGGCGGCCCGCCGCTTCCTGCTGACCCTCTTCGACCTGGGATACGTGGAGACGGACGGCCGGATGTTCCGGCTCACCCCGCGCGTCCTGGAACTCGGATACTCCTACCTGTCCAGTGTCACCCTGCCGGAGATCGCCGAGCCGCATCTGGAGCAACTCGTCGCGCAGATAAGGGAGTCGTCGTCCCTGTGCGTCCTCGACGGCGACGACATCGTGTACGTCGCCCGCGTACCGACGCACCGCATCATGACCGCGACCATCACCGTCGGCAGCCGCTTTCCCGCCCATGTCACCTCGGTCGGGCGGGTGCTGCTCGCGCAGCTGCCCGACGAGGAGATCGACACCCGGCTGTCACGCGCGGACCTCGGCCCCCTGACCGCCCGCACGATCGTCTCGCCCGAACTGCTGCGCACAGAACTGCGCCGGGTACGCCGTCAGGGGTACGCGATCGTCGACCAGGAACTGGAGGAGGGGCTGCGCTCGGTCGCCGTCCCGGTGCGCGACCGGGACGGCGAGGTGGTGGCCGCGGTCAACATCCCCGTGCACGCCAGCCGCAACTCGGTGGAGTCCGTACGCCGTGACCTGCTGCCCCATCTGCTGGCCACGGTCGCCCGGATCGAGGCGGACCTGCGGATCACAGGTCGAGCACGAGGCGCTTCCCGAGGCACCGGGACACACAGATGAGCATGGTCTCGCCGGCCGCCCGCTCCTCGTCGGTGAGCACCGAGTCCCGGTGGTCGGGCGTGCCGTCGAGGACGTCCGTCTCACAGGTCCCGCAGGTGCCCTCGGTACAGGAGAAGAGCACCTCGACGCCCGCCGCGCGCACGGTGTCGAGCACGGTGGCGTCGGCGGGCACGGTGAGTGTGCGTCCCGACCGCTCAAGAACGACATCGAACTCGACGTCACCGGACGCCTCCTGAAAGGCCGTCACATCCCGGTCCCTGGGCTGGAAGCGCTCGACGTGCAGGGTGCCGCTCGGCCACCCCGCGCACCGCTCCTCCACGGCGTCCAGCAGTGGACCGGGGCCGCAGCAGTAGACGAGCGTGTCCGGCCGCGGGGTGCCGCCGAGCGCGCCGGCGAGATCGAGCAGCCCGTACTCGTCCTGCGGAAAGACACGCACCCGGTCCCCGTAGGGCTCCAACTCCTCCTGGAAAGCCATGGAGTTGCGGGTCCGACCGCCGTACAGCAGGGTCCAGTCGGCGCCCGCCGTCTCGGCCGCGGCCAGCATCGGCAGGAGCGGGGTGATGCCGATGCCGCCCGCGACGAAGAGGTAGCGGGGTGACGGCTTCAGGGCGAAGTGATTGCGCGGCCCCCGCACCCGGACCTTGTCGCCCTCCCGCAACTGCCCGTGCACATGGGCGGATCCACCGCGTCCCTCGGGCTCCCGCAGTACCGCGACGCGCCACGCGCGCCGGTCGGCGGGATCGCCGCACAGGGAGTACTGCCGCTCCAGGTCGGGCCCCAGGAGTACGTCGATGTGGGCGCCCGGTTCCCAGCCGGGCAGCTCCTCGCCGAGCGGATGGCGCAGGGTGAGGGCGAGTACGCCGTCGGCCGCCAAGTCCCTTTGCCCGACGACGAGTTCGGCTTCGTAGGCCTCATTGGCCTCGTAGGCTTCGTACGAGGTCATGAGCGGTGTCCCCCGGGCGTGTGTCGTTCGGGCATGTGTCCTTCAGGCGTGTGTCCTTCGGGGTGGCCGAGCATCCACTCCCACATCGCGACCGGGTCCTCCGCGGTGTGCTCGGCCCCGCAGTGACAGGTGCCGTGGAGCACGTCGGTGCCCGGCAGCCAGTCGATGCGGTAGACCTCACCGGTGGGACTGCTCACAGGACCTTCTCCACGGGCTTGTCGCCCTCCTCGACCAGCCGGGCGAGGATACGGCGGGCGGCCAGACCGCCGGTGTCGATGTTGATGCTCAGCTCCTGGTAGCCGCTCCGCTCGGTGCCGAGCGTCCGCTGCAGCAGGTTGAGCGCGTCGACGTCCTGCATCACGACGGTGTGGTTGTTGGCCCGCAGGAACTCGGTGACCTCGGCGTCGTCGGTCGCCCAGTCGCGCGAGACCATCCAGAAGTCGTACACCTTGCCGTCGGCGGACGGGGTGATGGCGTACGTGATCTCCGTGTGGAAGCCGTTCGGGTCGCTGCCGTCGGGTTCGGGCACGACACCGACCGGCGCGATCCGGCTGTGCAGCAGATACAGACACGGCGCGTGGTACTCGATGTCCTGCCAGCGGGTGATCCGCCCCTTGATACCGGTCGACTTGGCGTAGAAGGGCGGGCATGCGGCGTCGGCCATGCGCCGGCTGACCCGCACGATGCCCGCGCCCTCGTCCACCTCGGTGGTGATGGGCGTCTCGGCGACCTCGGGGGTACCGATGTAACCGCCGTGCAGATACGTCTCGTGGGACAGGTCGAGGAGGTTGTCGACGAGGAGCCCGTAGTCGGCGTCGATCGGCTCCATCCCGCTGACGGTGACCCAGCCGGGGGAGTCGAGATGCCTTGCCCGCGGTATGACCTCCGGGTCGGCGAGGGCGGGGTCGCCGATCCACACCCAGATCAGGGCGTCCCGCTCGACCACCGGGTAGGCGGCGACGCGGGCGGTGCGCGGGACCCGTTTCTGACCGGGCACGTACACGCACGCACCCGTCGTGTCGTACGTGAAGCCGTGGTACCCGCAGACGATCCGGTCGCCGTCGAGCCCGCTGGCGGACAGCGGATAGCGGCGGTGCACACACCGGTCGTGCAGGGCGACGGGCCGGCCGTCGTCCTCGGTCCGGTAGAAGACGAGCGGCTCCCCGAGAACGGTCCGCCCGAGCAACTCCCGCCCGACCTCATGGGCGTAGGCGGCTACGTACCACTGGTTCCTGGCGAAGGCGGTGGTGTGCGGCATCTTTGCTGCTCCCGTCTCTGATGGGTGGTCGCATCGTCGGGGAGAGCGTCAGCGGGCCGCAATGCCCCTTCCGCCTCGCGGAAGTCTTCGGGCGGGGTTCGCGCCCGAAGTGGTCCGCCGTGCGAAACGGCTCCGCCCTCCCGGTGGGAGGGCGGAGCCGTCTGGTGCAGCGCTTACGGGCGCGGGGTCAGGCGTGGCGGCGGTTTCCCGCGATGACCCGGTACAGGGCGAGCAGGATGAGCGAGCCGACGATGGCGGCGATCCAGGTCGAGATGTCGAAGAAGCCGTCGATGGAGTCGACGCCGAAGATCACCTTGCCGAGCCACCCGCCGAGGAGACCTCCGGCGATACCGATGAGCATCGTGATGATGATGCCGCCCGGGTCCTTGCCGGGCATGAGCGCCTTGGCGATGAGGCCCGCGAGCAGACCGATGAGTATCCAGGCGATGATGCCCATGATTGTGTCTCCTACCTGGTCGTATAAAGACTGTGTCAGGACATCCGAGTGTTCCGTGCCGGTGTTTTCAAACACGGGTTCGTGAGATTCACAGGTTGCCGGGGGCGAAGCCGAGTCGGTCACGAGCGTGAGTCCGTGGGGCGGTCCTTCGCGTCGGACGGGGTTTCGGGGGTCGATGCGCCTGGGCGGAACAACCGGTGGTCGTACCAGGCCGGGACCAGTGCGGCCGTCATGAGGGCGCCGGTCGCGGCGAAGGCCACGGCGTAACCCGTTCCCGCGCTGAGGAGGCCGAAGAAGACGGCACCGAGGCCCATCCCCGCGTCGTAGGCGAAGTTCCACAGAGCGCTGGCAACGCCGTAGCCCGACGGGGGAACGCGGGCGTACATCAGTGTCTGGGTGGCGTTCTGCGCGATGCCGAAGCCGGTGCCGAAGAGGGCCATGCCGACGAGAACGGCCGCGGCGCTGCCCGTCGGCGCGGTGGCCAGCATGCCGCCGGCGCACAGCAGCAGACCCGGGACGACCAGACCGGCAGGACCGTGGCGGTCGCCGTACCGGCCCGCCACCCAGCGGGCCCCGATCGCGGCGGCGGTCTGCAGGAACAGCGCCGCCGAGACCAGTCCCGCCCGGTCCGGCGGCACGGCCAGCGGCAGGAACGTGGCGATGATCCCCGCCCCCAGCGCGGTGGTCGCGAAGACCGCGGCCGGCAGAGCTAGCGCCGGGGTGCGGAAACCGTCGACCATGCCCAACGGCTTCTGCGCGGCCGGTTCACGCCGGGGAAGGCCGGCCACCGCGGGGACGGTGGCGAGCGGGAGAACGGCCGCGATGACGAACACCGCGCTGAAGCCGGCGTGTTGGGCCAGCCACACGCCCAGGGGGAGAGCCACCACCGACTGCGCCCCGGACACGACACCCACCAGGGCCAGGCCCTCGCCGCGCCGCTCGGGGGGTATCAGCACCGCGGTCAGGGCGCCGCCACCGACCACGGTCAACGCGAAGCCCGCACCGCGCGCGAGGCAGACGGCCACGATCGAGCCCATGCTGTGCGACACGGTCAGCAGCAGCGAGGGCGCGCCCAGCAGGACCAGCCCGGTCGCCAGCACGAGACGGTGGCCGAAGCGGGCCGTGAGGCGGGGCGCGGCCAGTTCGCCGCAGACGGTCGCCAGCATCAGCGCGCTGGTGGACAGCCCCGCCGCACCGCTCCCGCCCCCGGACTCCTCGGCGTACAGAGGGACGACCGACAACAGCAGGAAGAAGCTGGCCGAGGCTCCGACGATGGTGACCAGCCGCAGCATCAGCGGCCAAGTCACCAACGAAGGCTGGAGGTTGCTGCTACCGGGCCGCCGTCGTGTCCGGTCCTCAGGCCGCACGGGTGTGGATCCTGATCTCCCGCAGATTGCGTCGGCACGCGTCGATCGCGGCGTCGGTGTCGGGGCCGAGAGCCGAGATGTGGCCCAAGCCGTCCCACTGGCCCTCCAACGGGCGCACCAGGTCACCCGGAGCCACCCCGAGGCTCACCGCGAGGGTGTCCGGGTCGGCGCGTACCCGCTCGACACCCTCGACGCGCTCGACCCTGCCCTCCTCGGCCACCACCAGCCAGCTCGCGGCGGCACCCCGGGCCACCGGGCGCCCGGGCAGCGGGTCCGCCAGACCCAGGGCCCAGGAGAGGGCCAGGGACTGCGCGTCGTGCCCGTACACGGCGTCGATCATGTCGGTGAGGAGGGCACCGCCCACCCGGTTCTGCGACTCGCAGATCACCGGGCCCCGCGGGCTGAGGATGATCTCCGTGTGCGCGGGGCCGTCCCGGAACCCCATCGCCCGGAGGAAGCGCCGGGCGGTGTCGGCCATGCGCTCCTCGTCCTCGGCGGACAGCCGGGCCGGCAGGGCGTGGCCCACATGTACGTGGGTCCGCGGCCGGGTGATGGCCTCGGTGACGGTGAGCACCACGTGCCGCCCGTCGAAGCTGAAGGTCTCCACGCTGTACAGCGGCCCCGGGACGTACTCCTCCATCATGAACTGTTCGATGTCGTACGCACCGGTCAGCGGGTGTTCCGTGGCCGTGTGCAGCCGCCGGATCCGCTGCCGGGCCGCTCCGAGTGCATCCGCGCCCTCCACCTTGACGACGCCGAAGCTCGCCGTGCCACTGGTGGGCTTCACGATGAAGGGATAGCCGTGCGCGGCTCCGAACCGGTCCAAGTCGGCGTCCTCGGTGAGCAGTTCGGCGGCCACCCGGCGGGCGCCCACCTGCGGTCCCTCGGCGAGCCGGCGGCGCATGAGCCACTTGTCGGTGAAGCGGTGGCTGACCTCGTAGGGCGTTCCGCCGAGACCCAGCAGGTCGTTCACCCGGGCGGCCGGGTCGAGCCCGGGTTCGGTGAGCGACACGGCGGCCGAGAAGCCCCGGTTCTCGTACGCCGACTCCACCAGCGGTCGCAGGGACCGCCAGTCGGTGTAGTCGGTGAGGAGGACGGCCTCGGCCAGGGACCGCTGCTCGGGCGCGAACTCGTCCTCGAACTGGACGTACACCACCCCGAGTCCGAGGTCCGCCGCCTTCCGCAGGTGTTTCGGTGTGCCGCCGATGAGCAGGACGCGCTTGGCATTCCTCATTCGGGCTCCTCGCGGACTTCGGGCTCCTCGCGGAACAGGCTGGGGAAGTAGTTGATGTCGGCGAGCAGGATCTCGGGGAGCGAGGCCGCTGACGGTGGCAGGGAGCCGTGCGGCCCCGCCAGCAGGTCGCGCTGGCGTCGCAGCGACTCCGCGGACAGAGGCAGGGCCCCCGCGCGCAGGTATCGGATCGCCCCCTCGGGGTCGCGGCGGGGGACGATCTGCGACCTCGCGAAACGGCTGGCGCTGAACGGGATGTCGAGCGTGCCGTCGGCGAAGGCCTCGACGATCGCCCCGGCGACCGCCGCGGACGTGGCCGCGCGCCCCTCCAGCACCGGTCCGACGATCTCGGCGACCTCCGCCAGGATCCAGCGGCGCTCCTCGCGGACCCGGTCCTCGTCCGCCGAGAGGAAGTCCAGGAGCGGGGAGTTGGCCCGGTCTGCCAGCCGCACCCCTTCGATGTTCGCCCGCACGTCCGGGATTCCGGCCGCCTCCTGATGGGTCTTGGTGATGATTTTCGAGGCCCTGCCCAGCCGGGCCACCAGTGCGCCGTACAGGATCAGATCCTCGGCGTGGCGGCGCGCCCGGGGGAAGACGCCCATGAACTCGTGCAGTACGGGGTGGACCGTGACGTGCGGCGGCAGATAGCGCTCGGCGAGCACGGGGATGGCGGTGAGCGCGGCCACGTCCTGTTCCAGATGGCCGCCCTGGGGATACGCGATCGACAGGCAGCGCACTCCGGCCCGCGCGGCCAGTACCGCTTCGAGCACGCTGACCGCGAGGCTGATCGACGGCGGGACCAGGACGGCGGTGAGCGTGCCGAACAGTTCGCGGTCCACCACCAGTCCCAGCTCGGCCAGTTCGCCGCAGCGACGGTCCACGCGGTCCCAGGCCGCCAGTGACACCGCCAGGGGCACCTGCTTGGAGTAGGGCAGGTTGTAGGAGATGCCACCTCCCTCGAACGAGGTGATCCCTCCTGCCACGGCCACGTCGAAGAGCCGCTGCGGCTCGGGCGAGCCGTGCCGTACCTCCAGGGGCGCGGCGACCGCCTCGTTCAGGTCCCGGGCCCGCCGCCAGCCGTGGGCCACCAGCGGATAGCCGTTGAGTTCCTGCGGGCGGGTTGCCAGCAGCCGTTCCGCCTCCCCGAAGCGCCGCAGCCGGGTGTGCGAGTCGATGGTCAGGCTGAGCACGTCCGGTGCGGCCTCCGCCTCCAGGGAGCGCAGCAGGGCCCGCATGCCGTCGTGCCGGGCCACCCCGCACCGGGGCTGGACCGCCACCCGGCAGCGGTTGCGGGCCGCCGCCAGGACCTGCGCCACGCCGGGCTTGCCCAGCGCGGCGACGTAGGCGACGGACTCCCGCAGGCTCGGGAGGGCGGCCCCGGATCCGGTGCTCCGGCCGGGACCCGCGACCCCGGAGTGCCCGGCCGACGGCGGCCCGGTCATGAGACGCGGGCGGGTCCGGACCACGCGGGCTCCGCGCCGAGGGTCTGCCCAGAGACGGCGCGATCCGCGACGGTCCGCCCGTCGACGGCCCGACCGACGGTGAAGTGGCGCCCCGCAGAGCGCAGTTCGGCCAGCGCCGTGGGGAGGGTGGCCGGGTCGTGGACGATCCGGTCCACCCCCAGGGCGTACAGCCGCCGGTCCGACGACAGACTCTTGCTGCTTCCCACGGAGAGGTTCCCGCCGACCACCACCGGGCAGTGGACGCGCCCCGACCTCTTCGCCTCCCTCAGGCCCCGCAGATCCTCGTGGATGTGCCCGTTCAGGCTGCCCACCAGGAGCGCCTCCGCCTCCGGACGCCGTACGCAGGCCCGGGCGAACTCCTCGACGGGCGTGCAGGCCCCGAGGTTCTCCACCTCGAAGCCCTCGTCCCGCAGGAAGCGGGCGATGAGCTGGTTGGCCACGACATGGCAGTCGCTCGCGGCCACCCCGAGGATGACCAGCCTCCGGGGCGGCGCTGTCGTCCACGGCATCGGCTACACCAGCTCCCCGGTGCACGCGTCGTCCAGGTACGCCTGTTTCGCGGCGGTGTCACGGGCCGAGCGCAGATAGCGCGACCAGCCGCGCCGCTCGTGCGAGGTGGCGTCCAGCTCGACGACGTTCTGGGTGGGCCGCAGCAGTCCCGGCTTGGGCGGGTAGGGCAGGAAACCGCCGTCGTCCTTGTAGAACAGGCCCTGCCACATCTCGTCCCGGTCCCGCCACACACAGACGAGCATGTAGTACTTGCCGCCGTCCAGGTGCAGCAGCACGAACCCCAACTCCCCCCGGAAATCCAGCTCCTTGGCCGCGACCTGCTCGGTCAGGAACGTGCGGGCCCCGTCCGTGACGTGCGGGGCCGCCTTGTCGTCGGCACGGCGGATGTCGTACCACTTCAGACAGGCCCCCGGTACGGCCAACGGCGGGCCGGGGAAGATCAGCTTGGCGGTGTGCGTCCAGTTCGCGGGGTACTCGGACAGACCGGAAAGGGTCTCGTTCGTCCTGATCATTGGTCTCCATGCCTTTCGCCGGGTGGGTTGGCGGCCCCTACCGCCGGGGGCCCTCGTACAGGTCGGCGCGCTCCAGCGCGCGCAGTCGCCGGTGGTCCGCCGCCACGCGGGCCGGGTCGGCGGAGCCCAGGTACACATAGCCGGGGGACGAGGCTAGGTCCGTCGTGCGCGGCAGCACGGTGCCCTCCGGCATGGTCAGCGCCATCTCGACGAACGTGCCCAGGGCGCGTACCGGCGCGAACCGCTCGGCGGACAGCGGGCCGCCGGTCCGGGGCGAGCGGAGGGTGACGTACCGCAGATGGGCGCGCGGCCGATAGCGCGGCAGCTGCCCGCGCGCGGCCTCCTCGGGATGGGCGAGGGCGCGCGCCAGACATGCCAGCTGGTCCGTGCCCAGGAAGCGGGACACCACGGACGGCGTGTGCGAACCGCCGTGGCGGGCCGCGCACTCCACCAGGACGGGCCCCCGCCCGGTCGTGATCACCTCGGTGTGGGCCGCCCCGTTGCGGATCTCCAGCGCGTCGAGCACCCGCAGCGTGTACGCCGTCAGCACGCCGACCACCGGGTCGTCCGGGGGCACGGGCTCCTCGTGGTCGTACATGGGCCGGTCGCCGACCGGCCGCTTGTGATAGCGCCACACCTCGACCACATGGTGTACGCCACCGCTGCTGACCGTGTTGATGAAGTACTCCGCGCCCGCCAGATGCTCCTGGACGAGCACGGCGACGTTCTGGCCGCCGTACCGGTCGCGGCCGGCCGTGATGGCCGCGACCCCGGCCCGCAGCTCCGCCTCCGAACGGCAGAACAGGACGTTGTCCGTACCGGCGCTGGCCAGCGGCTTGAGCACGACCGGCCACCGGCCGTGCCCGCGTGCCCACGCGACCACCTCGTCGGCGCTGTCGGTCGCGAGACACGCCGCCGTGGACTGCCCGGACTCCCGCACCGCGCAGGCCATCTCGTACTTGTCCCGCCGGGCCGACGGCCGGCTCATCCCATGGCCAGGCGTGCCGAGTTCGGCGGACAACGCGTCGGCCAGGAGGACGCCCGACTCGGCGCCGGCGACGACACGGTCCACCCCGTACCGGCGCAGCGCGTCGGCCGTGGCGGCCAGGTCACCGCGGTGCGTGACCTCCGGAGGCCGGTCGGACAGGTCCGAGCGGTCAGTCCGGTCCGGCTGGTTCGCCAGGTGCGGGTTCGGGGCGTCCGACCGCACCAGGACGCTCCGTACGCCCTCGCGGGCCAGCGCGCCGGGCAGGAAGGCGCCCATGCCGTCGGCGTCCACCACGGCGACCCGGGTGGCCGGGCCCGTGGCGCGGGCGGCGTACGCGGGGGACGGCCGGGCGCTCATGCCCCGCCCGCCCCCGGGATACCGGCGGCGGCCAGCGCCAGCCCGTGGCTGTCGGCCTCGCCGTCGGTCAACTCACCCGCGGCGTACTTCTGGTAGGCCGCCAGATCGAAGTGCCCGTGTCCGGACAGGCCGAACAGGATGGCCCGGGAGCGCCCTTCCTCGCGGCAGCGCAGCGCCTCGTCGATGGCGACCCGAAGGGCGTGGGTGGACTCCGGGGCCGGCAGGATGCCCTCGGTACGGGCGAACCGGACGCCCGCCTCCAGGCAGGCGACCTGGCCCACGGCCGTCGCCTCGATCAGCCCGTCCTCTACGGCCCGGCTCACCGCCGGGCCGATGCCGTGGGCCCGCAGCCCTCCGGCGTGCACCGGCGGCGGTACGAAGCCGTGGCCGAGGGTGTGCATCCGGAACAGCGGGCCGAGCCCGGCCGAGTCGGCGTAGTCGTAGGCGATCGTCCCCCGGGTCAGGGTGGGGCAGGCGGCGGGCTCCACGGCGATGATCCGCACGGGCCTGCCGCCCCGCAGCCGGGCGCCCAGGAACGGGAAGGCCAGCCCGGCCAGGTTGCTGCCGCCGCCCGCACAGCCGATGACGACGTCCGGGTGGTCCCCGGCCAGTTCCATCTGCCGCACGGCCTCCTGGCCGATCACGGTCTGGTGCAGCAGCACATGGTTGGCGGCGCTGCCGAGCACGTACCCCAGTGACCGGTCGCCGGCGGCCGTCTCCAGCGCCTCGGAGGTGGCGATGCCGAGGCTGCCCGGGTTGTCCGGGTCGTCGGCGAGGATCTTGCGTCCGACCGCCGTCCGTGTGCTGGGGCTCGCCACGCACTCGGTGCCGTAGGTCTCCATCAGCACCCGGCGGTAGGGCTTCTGCTGATAACTCACCTTGACCATGAAGACCTTGGCGGTCATGCCGAAGAACGCCGCGCCGAGGGCCGCCGCGCTGCCCCACTGACCGGCGCCGGTCTCGGTGACCAGCCCGGTCCGGCCCGCCAGCTTGTTGTAATACGCCTGCGGAACACCGGTGTTGGGCTTGTGGCTGCCCGTCGGGGCGCCGCCCTCGTACTTGTAGTAGATACGGGCCGGGGTGTCCAGGGCACGCTCCAGCCGGTGCGCCCGGACCAGGGGGGAGGGGCGCCACAAGGTGTAGATACGGCGCACCTCCTCGGGTATCTCGATCTCCCGGGCGGTGCTCAACTCCTGGTCGATCAGCGGCTCGGGCATGGTGGCCGCCATCTCCGCGCGGGTCAGCGGCTCCCGGGTCGCGGGGTTGAGGGCGGCGTGCAGCGGGCCCCCCGGCAGGTCCGCCGCGAGGTTGTACCAGTGCGTGGGCGTGTCTTCCTCGCCCAGCAGGAACTTCGTCCTTCGCATGTCAGGGTCCCTCCACCGGGGCCGTGCCGGTCGGTGTGGTCGTGTCGGTCGTCCTGGCCGCCCCGGTCGCTTCGGACACGAGCGAGCCCGTGGTCGTGGTGTGCACGCCCGCGAACAGCAGGGGGTGCGCCTCCCGGATGCCGCCGACGACCTCCGCGTACGGGAAGTCGTCGAACTCGCCCCGCACGGCCAGGAACTCCATGTGGCGCCGGCCCTGCTCGTCGTAGGGGTGGTAGTAGCTGTCCGCCTGTCCGTCGAAGTCGAGCGGCTTGATGCCGTACAGCGTGCACAGCAGTGCGTTGAACACCGGAGTCGCCCTGACCCAGGCCTCGTTGAGCCGTACGGAGGTCAGGCTGTGGAAGCGGAAGACGTCACCGCCCATCAGCGTGCGCAGCCGGGGCGAGGCGAGATGGTTGCGCACGTCCGCGTAGACGAGCCGGCTCTCGATGCCCACGACGCGTACCGCGGCGGCGTAGACGATGGACTTGTGGACGCAGAACCCGGCGCCGCGTTCGATGACGCTGCTGGCCCGGAGGCCCCTGGCGGACAGGTCGCAGTCGTACACGTCGTAGCGGATGCCGTCGCGGACGGCGTAGTAGAGGGCCACGGCGGCATCCACCGGGTTGCCGGGATCCGTCGAGCGCAGGGCTTCGCGGACGAACTCCCGTACCACCGGCGACTCGTGGTCCAGGAACTGCGTGGGCCGCAGCCCCGTGCGGATCCCGGTCGTCATGTCGTCTGCTCCTTCACACCTTGGGCGTTCTGCACGCCTCGGGCCGCGGCCCGGGACAGTCCCAGGAAGGCCGCCAGCCGCTCGCGCTGGATCTCGGAGGTGCCCGAGTAGATCGTTCCGGCGACCGCGTTGCGCAGGTCCCCTTCGAGGCCGTACTCCGCGGTGTAGCCGTGTCCTCCGAAGATCTGCACGGCGGCCAGCGCGGAGGAGACGTTGGCCTCGCTCACCACGAGCTTGGTGATGGCCAGGTCGGTGGCGACGCTCTGCCCGGCGGTGAACTTGTCCGCCGTGTCGTAGAGCCACTTCCTGGAGGTCTCCAGGCCTATCTGCATGTCGACGATGCGGTGCGAGACCGCCTGGTTGGCGCCTATGTGCCGGCCGAACTGATGCCGTCCGCGGGCGTGTTCGACGCAGCGCTCCAGCCGGTGCTGCATCTCGCCGAGGATCCCGGCGAAGCCGCAGAGGATCTCCCACTTCATGACCTCGTCGAGGACCAGGAACCCGGATCCCACCGTGCCCAGCACGTGCGAGCGGGGTATCCGGACGTCCGACAGGAAGAGTTCGGACAGCGGTGACGTGCGCAGGCCCATCTTCGTCAGGGGACGGCCGTGCGCCACCCCCGCGGTGTCCGTCGGGACCAGGAATGCCGTGATTCCGTCGAGGTGTCCGGGAGCACCGGTACGGGCGTACACCACCACGAGGTCGGCGATCGGGCCGTTGGTCACGAAGGCCTTGCTGCCGTCGAGCACGAACTCCTCGCCGTCCCGCCTGGCCGTGGTGCGCATCGCCAGCACGTCCGAGCCGCCGTCCGGCTCGGTGATCGCGTGTGCCCCGATCACGTCGCCCGCGCACACCCTCGGCAGGTGGCGGGCCTTCAGCTCCTTGGAACCGAACCGCTGGAGAGGAACACCGGTGCTCACGATGTGGGTGCACGCGGAGAAGACGAGCCCGGCGTCGGGGCAGCGGTACCCCAGGCCCTCGAAGACGTACATCAAGCTCGGCAGGTCGAGGCCCGCACCGCCCCAGGCGCTGTCGAACGGCGTCCCGAAGAGCCCGATGCCGCGCAGGTGTCTCCAGCCGTCCCACGCGAACTCCCCGCGGGCGTCCCTCTCCCCATGTCCGGCGCCCAGGTCGGCGCCGACGGCCTCCGCGGTGGTCCGCAGCGCCCTCTGCTCGTCTGTCCAGTGCCTCATGGTGACCCCGTCAGTAACCCGTCAGTGGTCGGTGGACCGTCAGTAGTGCGAGAACTCGTCCTGGTCCAGGTTGTGCCGTTCGCCGCCCTGCAGAGGCGGGTTGAAGACGCTGATCAGCTCCAGGTCGGCGCCCGGCGCGGCGATCAGGAAGTGCGCGTCGTGCCGGTCCAGGGCGTAGAGGACGCCCGGGCGCAGCTCATGGGTGGCGCTCCCGTCGGGCAGGGAGATCCATCCCTGCCCGGTGATGCAATAGCAGGCCTCAAGGTGCCTGCGGTACTCAAGGCGGGACTTCGTGCCCGCCCTTACCACCGTGTGGCAGAAGGAGAAGCCCATCCGGTCGGCCTGCAGCAGCAGGCGGTGACTCAGGCCGTTGCCCCACTCGACGACCGGAGCCTCTTCCTTCGTGCGTATCAGCATGTCGTTCCCCTAGTGCGTCTTTCCGCCGGAGGCGCCGGCGGCGTCACCGGCGCCGGTGGGCGTGTTCGTCTCGATGAAGTTCTGGATGGCCGCCACCGACCGGAAGGACTGGAGCGACAGGTCCAGGTCCTCGATCGGGAGGCGGTAGCGCTCCCGCAGCCAGCCGATGAGCTCCAGCAGCTGGAGGCTGTTCACCACCCCCGTGTCGAAGAGGTCCAGCGACGGCTCCAGGTCCGCGGCGGAGGTGTCGGGCAGGTAGGTGGCGACGATGTGCTGCGTGATCTCGTGCCGCAGGCTCATGCTGAGGACTCCGGTTGCGTGGGTCGGTTCGGCGTGGCGTGGTGCCCGGCAGTGAGGACGGACCGCACCCGGGCGCGGTCGACCTTGCCGGTGATGCCGGTGGGCAGTGGTTCGCGGGTGAGGTGGACGGTGGGGACGGCCGCCCGGGGCAGCCAGGCGGAGCAGTGCGTGAGCAGTTGCAGGCCGGTGACCGCGCAGTCGGGGGCGACCCGCACCAGGGCGTGCAGGCGGGTGCCGGGACCGGGCGCCGCGAGCGCGACCACCGCGGCCTCCATGACCTCGGGATGGCTCTGCGCCACCTGCTCCACCGCCTCCGGGCTGACCCGGACGCCGCCCACCTTGACCTGGAAGTCGTCGCGCCCGACGAGGGTCAACTCGCCCTCGCTGTCGCGCCGGACCAGATCGCCGGTCCGGAACCAGACCGGCTCCGAGGTGCCCGGCGCGGGACGTACGAACCTGTCGTCGCCGTCGTCCGCGCCCAGGTAGCCGTCCGCCTGGAACGGGGTGTGCACGAACAGTTCGCCGGTGCCGGGCCCCTCCAGTTCACGGCCGTCGCCGACCAGCCGGACACGGGCGCCCGGCAGCGGACCGCCCAGCGGCAGCGCCTCCAGGTCGGCCACCTCCCGTGCGCCGCACGAGTACAGCAGGCTGTCGTTGGTCTCCGTGCAGCCGTACACGTTGTGGAACTCCGCCCGCGGAAACAGCTGGGCGAGTCGGCCGCGCAGGGAACGCGGGGTGTGCTCTCCGGTGAGCAGCACATGGCGGACCGAGGTGAAGGGCTCCGCGTCCGGCCCGGTCCCGGCCAGCAGCCGGAACAGCATCGGCACCGCCTGGACGACCTCGGGCCCGGTCTCCCTGAACAGGCCTGCCAGGTGACGCGGATCGGTGGCCCGGCCGGGGTCCACCGGGATCACACAGCCACCGTGCCGCAGGGTCGCCCAGACGTCGAAGAGGCTGAGGTCGAAGTTCAACGGGGCATAGCTGAGCACCCGGTGGCCCGCGCCGAGCGGGAAGGCGCTCCCGGCCCAGCGCGTGAACCGGTCCAGCGCGGTGTGGCTCAGACAGACGGTCTTCGGCAGTTTCGTCGAGCCCGAGGTGGTGAGCAGCAGGGCGGAACCGGGTGGCGCCGGCCGGGCGGGCACCGGGACCGGTTCGAGCGCGGCCTCCGCGTCCGTGCTCGGCACCAGCAGGCCGACGCAGCCCGCCCGTTCCGCCAGCCGGGCCGCGGCCAGCCGGCCCAGGTCGGGGGAGAGCAGCAGAACGGTCCGCCGGGCGAGCAGACAGGCCAGCACCAGGGCGAGCGACGCGGGGGACTTCACCGCGCGGACCGCTATGGGGGCGTCCCCGCGGAGGTCCGGCGCGGCGAGCCGGAGGGCGGCCGTGTCCGCGAGCGCGGCCAGCCCGCCGTAGGTGAGCGTGGCGCCGTTCCACAGCAGCGCCGGGGCGTCAGGGGTGCGCCGGTCGTGCGCGAGGATGTCCTGCGCGAGGGAATCGAGCATGGTGCCCGTACCGCCAATTCCTGGATTCTTTCGGGGCAGCCGCATGCCGGTGAAGCGGCGGTTGCACGCCTGAAGGGATCTTAAAAATTCCGAAGAGACCTGCGGCGAACAGATAGGAGCGGGTGGCAGTGTCTTCTGCTGTTCGACGCCGAGCAGGCGTCGGATTGCCGGTGCCGCGGATTTTCTCTCCGGAACGGGACCGCAATACAGTTCCGCGGGAAATGCATGTGCTGCCCCTTTCGTGGAACGACGGCACGGCCTGCGCGATGTACGGATACTCCGCCGCTGTCATGCGTGGGCGAAGAGCCTCAAACGGAATGGTCGTTCACAGGGCCGCCAGACTTTCGCGCAGCGTGTCCAGACCCATGGCGCCCAGACCCAGTGCGCGCGTGTGGAATGTCCTGGCGTCGAACGCCGGGCCATGGCGGCGGCGCGCCTCGTCGCGGGCGGCGCACCACACCCGCTCGCCGAGCTTGTACGAGGGCGCCTGGCCCGGCCAGCCCAGGTAACGGTCGATCTCCTCGTCCACACCGCCCGGATCGATGAGCGTACGGGCGAGCAGGAAGTCCCGGCCCAGCTCGGGCGTCCAGCGTTCACCCTCGTGGAAGCCGGCACCGGCCGGGACGGGCAGTTCGAGGTGCATACCGATGTCGATGACCACCCGTGCCGCGCGGAACAGCTGCGCGTCCAGCATGCCCATGAGGGCGGCGTCGTCCTTGAGGTGGCCCAGTTCCCTCATCAGCCGCTCCGCGTACAGGGCCCAGCCCTCGCTGTGGGCCGACACATGGCACATCAGCCGCTGGAAGCGGTTGAGCCGGCCGGCCTGGAGCACGGCGGTGCCGACCTGCAGATGATGTCCGGGAACGCCCTCGTGGTAGACGGTGGTGACCTTGCGCCAGGTGGGGTGGTGGGTCCGGCCCGCGGGCAGCGACCACCACACCCGGCCCGGCCGGGAGAGGTCGTCCGAGGGGCCGGTGTAGTACGTGCCGCCGCCCGCCGGCGCGATCCGGCACTCCAGCGTCGCCAGCGGCGCGGGGATGTCGAAATGCGACCCGCGCAGCTCGGCCGACGCCGTGTCGCAGAGATCCTGTGCCCAGCGCCGGAAGGCCTCCGCTCCTTCCGCCCGGCAGGCCGGATCGGCATTCAGCACGGCGGCAGCCCCGCGCGGTCCGGCGTCTGGCGCGATCCGGTCGGCCACCTGCCGCAGTTCGGCCTCGATGGCGAGGAACTCCTGCCAGCCCCAGGCGTAGACCTCGACGGGGTCCGGCGCGGCACCCGTGAAGTGGCGGAGCCACAACCGGTAGGTGTCGGCGCCGACGGCGTCCCGGACCGGCGCCGCCGGGGCCAGGTCGTCGCGCAGGAAGCGGGCCAGCCCCGAGTAGGCGTCGGAGGCCGCCCGTACGCCCGTGTCCAGGTCCGCGCGGAGCGCGGCCGGTACGTCGGCGTCGGCGGTCAAGGTGGTGAAGTACCCCGCGGCCCAGCTGTCGCACTGCGCGGCGCACCCCGTGACCTGGCGCAACGCGGCCACCGTGCCGCGGGAGGCGGCGTGTCGCAGGCCGTCCTGAAGGCGCGTCACGGCCTCCGGTAATCGGGCCAGCCGGGACGCGATCACCGCCCAGTCGGCCGGGGTGCGGGTGGGCATCAGGTCGAAGACCGAGCGCAGGAGCTGTACCGGGCTCTCGATGACGTTGAGCGCGGCGCTGTCGAGCCCGGCCTCGTGGATCTCCACCTCCATGCCCACGCGTTCGGCGAAGACGGTACGGGCGGTGGCCTCGGCGGCGTCCCGCGGCCGGGCGGCTGCCACGGCGCGCAGTGCCGCGGCGTTCAGGTCGGCGCGGGCCCGGTGGCCCTCGGGCGAGTAGTCGGTGAGCCGGCCCTCCTGGCCGGGGATGCCTCGGACGGTGGCGGCGACCGGGTCCAGGTCTGCGTGGCGGGTGACGTAGTCGTCGCACAAGGAGTGAACAGAATCAGTAACCGCAGCGTGCATATGCCGACTGTAAGGAACAGGCGGCAGAATCAGCCACCACTTTGAGGGCCACTACCTGATCATCTATGAAGGTATATCGTAATTTTCTGGACAAAAAGTGACGAAACCAATGTTGAAATTTCATCGAGGAGTCTGTGGCTCCATGGTGCGGGTGATATCTCGTGGTGCTTTTGTCCGACCTGAGGAAATCATTCCGGGAACGCGATCCGGCCATTGTTCGCAATGATATTGAGACGATTGCAAAGATGCTCTTTGCAATAACGGGATTGACACGGATCGGCAACTCTGGGGTAGCCTCCAAAGCGATCTAGGCGATGCCTGGCATACGCGAGAATCGGCTCAGTCAAAATCCACGGGGGTGGAGTCGACGCATGAGTCTTAATGATCTCAAGCCAATACCGAAAGATCAATTGTTCTTTCGTTGGCCGCGGTCCTACGAGGACGTGAAGGAAGAGCGGAAGCACCGTCAGGAGAGCCTTCTGGTGGCATTCCGGCTCTTCGGCAGGTTCGGATTCGAAGAAGGAACCGCAGGGCACATCACCGCCCGCGATCCCGAGCACACGGACTTTTTCTGGGCCAACCCCTACGGGGTTTCGTTCCAGCACATCCGCAAGGGCGACCTGGTCCTCGTCGACGGCCGGGGCGCGGTGGTCGAGGGCCGCCACCATGTCAACGAGTCGGCGTTCGCCATCCACTCGCGGATCCACAGCGCCCGCCCCGAGGTGGTGTCGGCCGCGCACAGCCACTCCCTCCACGGCAGGGCGCTGTCCTCCATGGGCGCGCTGCTGGAGCCGCTGAC
Source organism: Streptomyces sp. NPDC102514 (assembly GCF_055584525.1). Classification (NCBI taxonomy): domain Bacteria; kingdom Bacillati; phylum Actinomycetota; class Actinomycetes; order Kitasatosporales; family Streptomycetaceae; genus Streptomyces; species Streptomyces sp. NPDC102514. The sequence goes on along the minus strand of NZ_JBVJLW010000002.1, from coordinate 384,116 downwards.
CCAGGACGCCTGCGCCTTCTACGAGGACCACGGCCTCTACGACGACTACAACGGCGTGGTGACCGACCTGGAGGAGGGCAAGCGCATCGCCGCCGTCCTCGGTGACCACAAGGCCGTGATCCTGCGCAACCACGGGCTGCTCACCGTCGGGCGCTCCGTCGAGGCCGCGGCCTGGTGGTTCATCACGATGGAGCGCTCCTGTCAGGCGCAGCTGCTGGCCAAGGCCGCCGGCCCGGTGGTCCCCGTCGACCACGGGACCGCCTGCGCGGCGCGGGACCAACTCGGCAACGACGACATGGGCTGGATCAACTTCCAGCCGCTGCGCGACCAGGTCCTCCGCGACGAGCCCGACCTGTTCGACCAGTGACGACCAGGACCAGTGACGAGCAAGACCGATGACGATCAGGACCGATGACGGCCCGGACCGGTGACGGCCGGGATCGATGACGACCAACGGGGGTCGCGAACAGTGGATGACGTCTACCTTTCCGGGATCGGCGGCTACGTGCCCGCCGACAGGACCACGGTGACGGAAGCGGTCGCGGACGGCCGCTACGAACAGGCCTGGAACCGCAAGGACCGTATGGAGACCGTGGCCGTGGAGAGTTGGTTCTCACCGGCCGAGATGGCTGTCAGAGCGGGCCGGCAGGCACTGCTGCGCTCCGCGCACCGCCCGCAGGACGTCAGCCTCCTGCTGCACGCCACCGCGTACCGCCAGGGCCCGGAGGAATGGGCCGCGGCGTCGTACGTGGAGCGGTACGCCGTCGGTGTCGGCGCCCCGGCGCTGGAGATCCGGCAGGGGTGCAACGGCGGGCTGTTCGCGCTCGACCTCGCCAGGAACCACCTGGTGATGCACGCGGACACGGCTGTGCTGATCACGTGCGCGGACCGGTTCGACGGCGAGTTCGACCGATGGCGGACGAACAAGGGCATGGTCTTCGGTGACGGCGCGGCGGCTGTCGTGATGTCCCGCCGCCGAGGCGCCGCCCGCGTCCTGAGCATCGCGACACGGGCCGACTCCGAGCTGGAACAGATGCACCGGGGCGACGAACCCCTTGCGTCGGCGTCTCTGCGGCGCGGGCCGCTGGACGCCACCCCGCGCAAGAAGGCCTTCCTGCGCACCACCTCCTCGTCCGAGGTGCAGCGCCGTTTCGAGGCCCAGGTCGTCTCCGCGGTGGACCATGCGCTGTCCGAGGCGGGCACCAAGCTGGACGGCATCGCCCAGGTGCTGGTGTCGAACCTGGGGCACGAGATGCTCACCCGGGCGTTCCTCGGACCGCTGGGGCTTCCCGTGGAACGCACCGCCTGGCGGTGGGGCAGGCGCATCGGCCACCTCGCCAACAGCGATCAGTTCCTGGCACTCGAACACCATTTGCGTACCGGTGTGTTGCACGAGGGCGACCTGGTGCTGCTGGTCGGTATGGGCGTCGGTTTCGTCTGGACCGCCACGGTGCTGGAGATCGCCGAACAGCCCGTCTGGACGCACTGACCGAGCGACGCCGACGGGCCGGCCGCGGCACGGGCCGCGGCCCCTGCCTCGCCGCCCCCTTCCGCGCGCATCGCACGAACATCGCGCACCGGAACATCCCGCGCTGGAACTCCGCGCGCAGGAGACCTCGTACAGGAATCCCCCTCATACGCGCAGCGGCCTCGCGCCGCCGGGCGGCCGCGTACTGAGCGGCGCCGCCCAGTCCGTCTCGATTCCGGCGGCCGATCTTGTCCGGTCGCCATGGGAGTGTGTCCGTGCTGGAAGTGAAGGGCCCCGACAGGCCCGCGACCATCTCGCCCGACCTCGTCGTGCAGGGCGGCAGAAGAGGCGCCCCGGCGTCCACCGTCGAGGTGCCGGGCGACAAGTCGGTCAGCCACCGCGCCCTGCTGGCCGCCCTGCTGCCCGGCGCCCCGCGGCGGCTCACGATCCGCAACGCCAACCTGGGCGGCGCGGTCCGCGCGTTGTTCCCGGCCCTGCGGGCGCTCGGTCTGGACACCCTCGTCGAGGGAGACGTCCTCACCGTGCGCCGCGCCGCCCCCGTCCCCCAGCAGGTGCGTCCCCACGACGGGATCCCGCACTGGCCGGACGGCATCCCCTATCTGGAGACCGGGGGCTCCAGCGCGGCAGCCCGGCTCCTGATCGGGGTGCTCGCGGGCGCGGGACGCGGTGCCGTCGTGGACGGGGACGACGTGCTGCGGCACCGCCCCATGGACTGGATCGTCACCCCCCTCAACGAACTGGGCGCGGACATCCGCTACTTGGGCCGCCCCGGCCGGCTGCCGGTGATCGTGGGAGGCCGGGTGCACCGCTCCCGGCGGGTGGAACTGGCCGTCGGCAGCGCCCAGGCCCGTTCGGCGGTCCTGCTCGGCGCGGTCGCGGCCGGCGTACCGGCCGAACTGCGCCATCCCGTGCGCTCGCGGGACCACACCGAGCGGATGCTCGCCGCCTTCGGCGCCCGGCTGACCGAGGGCCCCGGCGTGGTCGGCTACAACGGCGGAGCCTGCTCCGTGCCGCCCGTCATCGACGTTCCCGGCGACCCGTCGCTGGCCGCCTATCCCGTCGCCGCGCACCTGCTGTGGGGCGGCGGCGGAGAACTGCGGATCCCCGGCGTCTGCCTGAACCCGACCAGGACCGGCTTCTTCGACGTCCTGCGCCGCGCCGGGGCGGCCATCGACTACCAGGACCTGCGCACCACCTCCGGCGGCGAACCCGTCGGTACGGTCGTCACCAGGGCCGGTCTGGACGGCGTCCGGGCGGTGACGGCCGACGACCCCGCAACCCTGCACGCCCTCATCGACGAGGTGCCGCTGCTCGCCGTGGTCGCGGCCCGGCTCCCCGGCACGTCGAGGATCGGCTGCGCCGCGGAACTCCGGTTCAAGGAGACGGACCGGCTCGTCACGACCGCGCGGATGGCCGCCGCCTTCGGCGCCCGCGTGTCCGTCGAGCCGGACGGGCTGACGGTGCACGGAACGCGGGCGGGCGGCACCGCCGTGCTGTCCGCCGGAACCGTGCCCGGTTTCGAGGACCACCGCATCGCCATGGCCGCGGCCACCCTGGCCACCGCTCTGCCCGGGCGCACCACGATCACCGGCGGCGCCTGCCACACCACGTCCTTCCCCGGGTTCACCGCCGTCCTGCGGGCGGTCGGGGCCGCGATCCACGAGGTCACCCTGTGATGAACAGCAACCGATTACGCACGGCGTACGAAGCCCGGTCGACCGGCACCACGAGGGGCCCCGCGTTCAGCTCCGGCCACGGCCCCTGGCTGCGCACCGACGACGGCACCTCCTGGTTCGACGGCACCTCCGGCAGCGGGGCGGCCACCCTGGGCCATCAGCATCCGGCGGTCGTCGAGGCCGCCGCCGCCCAGCTGACCCGGCTCGTCCACACCGGCTGCAAGCTGACCTCCGATCCACGGAGCCGCATGGTCCGCCGGCTGGGCGCGCTGTCCCCCTATCAGGAGCCCGCGGTGCTGCCCACCGTGACCGGCGCGGAAGCCGTCGAGGCCGCGCTGAAAGTGGCCCGCGCCGCGACGGGACACCGGTCCGTCGTCAGCTTCCGCCACGCCTACCACGGCAAGACCGCGGGGGCCCTGGCACTGACCTGGCGGGCCGAGTTCAAGCAGTTCGGCGCAGGGCCGCACGGCTCGGTCTTCACCGCCGAGCTGCCCGATCCGCGGCGCCCGTACGAGGACGGCTCGGGTGGGACAGCGGCTTTTCTGTCGTCGCTGACCGCGGCGCTGGACGAAGCCGAACACCACGGGGGAGTGGCCGCCGTGGTCCTGGAGCCGATCCAGGTCACCGAGGGGCTGCTGACCGTCGCCCCGGCGCTGCTGGACCGGATCGCCCGGGCCGCGCACGACCGGGGCGCCCTGCTGGTGCTGGACGAGATCTACACCGGACTCGGCCGCGCCGGGCGGATGTTCACCGCCGAACTCATGGCGGAGACCCCCGACCTGACCCTGGTCGGCAAGACACTGGGCAACGGCTTCCCGATCAGCGCCGTACTGGGGGAACAGCGGGTCATGGACGCGCTGCCCCCAGGGGTGCAGACGTCGACCTACTCCGGCAGCCCGCTGTGCTGTGCCGCAGCCTCGGCGGTCCTCGACACCCTGGTCACCCAGGACGTCCCGGCCAGGGCGCGGTCCCTGGGGCGCCGGCTCGACGACCGGCTCGGCGAACTGGCCGCCGACCACCCGTGGATGGCCTCCGTGCGCACCGCCGGGGCCCTGGCGGCCTTCGACTGCACGAGCCACGGCCGACCCGACCCGGCGCGGGCCGAGGCGGTCATCGGGGCCGCGTCACGGGCGCGGCTGCTGCTGTTCGGCGGGGGACCGGAGGGCGCCACCGTGAAGATCGTCCCTCCTGCCCTGCTGACGGAGGACGAACTCGGGTTCCTCCTCCAGGGCCTCGCCACGGCGGTCTCCGACGCCGATGACGACGCCGACCAAGGAGAAGCCGGTCAGGCGGGAGCCCAGCGGTCGGGCGCCGGTCGGGCCGGAGGAGTCCTGCGATGACTTTCCAGCAACTCTCCGAAGCCGTTCTGCAGAACGACTTGTGCACCGTGTGCGGGGCCTGCCAACTCGCCTGCCCGGCAGGGGTGGTGGGTTTCTCGGACCTTGAGCCGGTGCTCACCGAACCCTCATGGACCGAGACCGACTGCGGCGAGTGCCGGGACTGCCTGGACGTCTGCCCCGGCGCCGACCCGGGCACCCCGGCCGCCGAGACGAGGCTGTTCGGCCGGACCCGTACTCCGCGGGAGCGGTGGACCGGCATCTTCTCCGAGGTCGTCGCCGGCCACGCGCTCGACCCCGTCGTCTTCGAGGCGTCCGCGAGCGGCGGCAGCCTCACCGCACTCCTCCAGACCGCCCTCGCGGTGCTCGGCACGGACGTCGTGCTGACGATGGGCCGGGACCCGGAGCAGCCCTGGCGGGCCGCCCCCGCCCTGGTCCGGGAGCCGCACCTGCTGGCGGAGACCGCGCAGTCCACGTACCAGCTCGCCCCCTATCTGGGCGCGCTCCGCGATGTGATGCTGAGCGAACCCGATGCCGACGTGGCCGTGGTGGGCGTCGCCTGTCACATCCAGGCGCTGCGCAAGCTCCAGGCCATGGACACGGCCGCCGGACGCTGGGCCCGCGACCACGTCGTGCTCGCGGTCGAACCCGCCTGTTCGTCCAGTACGCGTCCCGAGGGCACCCGGGCCGTCATCGAGGAACGGGCGCTGATCCCGGTCGACTCCGTGGTCCGGCTGCGCTACCGCGAGGGCGACTACCCCGGTGAGATCGCGATCGGCACCCGCGACGGCGGCGACCACCGGGTGGCGTTCTGGCAGGCCGTGCGGGACTTCGCGAAGAACAAGACGTACCGCTGTCTGTCGTGCGGGGACTGGCTGTCGGGTCTGGCCGACGTCAGTGTCAGCGACGGCGATCCCAACATCTTCGCCGCCAGCGTGGACGGGGCGCGCGAACTCAAGCACGGCCGGGTGTTCGTCCGTACCGAGGCCGGTGCCGCCGCCGTCGCCGCGGCCCGGGACCACGGCTTCTTCACGGGCAGTCCCACGGACCTGTCCGGGCTGAACCTCGGGCTGGAGCGCAAACGCAACCGCCGCGCCTCGTACGAGAGGTCCGGCAGGCCCGTACCGGACGGCCCGATCCCCGGTCACCGCGAGGAGTTGGAGATCGTCCCGGACGAGCGGTGGATCGCCGTGCCGGGCGAGGACCCGCCGACGGGCCGGCCGTCGGAGCCGCTTCCGGATTCAGATGGGCTGACGGACCGGCTGGCCGCCGCCGAGCGAGGGAGCAACCGATGACCCCTGCCGTCGACACCCGCGTGGTCCTCTCGCGACGACTCCTGGCCGGCCGTGGCGCGCTGCCCGAGCCGGTCGAGGTGGGCGTCGGACCCGTCGGCACCGGTGAGTTGCGCATCCGCGCGGCGTACAGCCTGATCAGTCCCGGCACCGAACTGCACTACCTGGAACGGCTGATGGGCACCGGCGAGACCTTCCCGCTGGGCTACTGCTCGGCGGGCACGGTCGAAGCCGTCGGCCCCGGCGCGACCGGGTTCGCGGTGGGTGACCGGGTGACCGCGATGGGATGGGGCGAGGCCACCCACGGAGACGTGGTCGTCGTGCCCTACCGGTTGTGCCGCCGGGTGCCCGACACCGTGCACCTGGCCGACGCGGTCGTGGCCAACCTGGCCGCCACCGCCGTGCACGCCGTCGACCGCGCCGAACTGCGGCCAGGCGACGAGGTCGCGGTCGTCGGCGCGGGGATGGTCGGACTGCTGATCGCCCAGACCGCCGCTGCCGCCGGGCACCGGGTCACCGTCACCGACCTGCACCCCGGCCGGCTGCGCACCGCCGAGACGCTGGGGGTGCCGGTGTGGGAGGCGCCCTTCCCGTCCGGTCCGGCGGCCCAGGCCGGGAGTGCGCGCTGCGTCTTCCTCTGCGGTACGGGAGAGGCGAGCGGCACCCTGGCCGAGGCGGCCCGCTGGGTCACCCGCGCCCCCGTCCGGCCCCGGGTGGTCGGCGTGGGACGGTTCGCCGCGCGGGTCGAGTTCAGCGTCGACCTGGGCAATCTGGACCTGCGGTACGCGGCCCGCTGCGGAGCGGGTTACCGCGATTTCGCCTACGTCCGCGGCTACACCGACGTCACCCCGCCCCAGGGCCAGGCGACCGTCACCGAGAACCTGCAGCGGGCCCTGGACCTGATCGCCGACGGGGGCATCCGCCCGGACCGCATGGGCCTTCCCCGGCTGCCGCTGGAGCAGGCCGCCGACGCGTACGCCGAACTGCGAGGACGCCCCGCCCACCCGGCGGTGCTCTTCGCCTACGAACCGGCCGAGGAGAGCCGCACATGACCGACACCGTTCAGGTATCCGCCGTGGACACCGGCCACCGCCCGTTCCCGGACGCCGACCGGGCGGGCACCCTGATCCACCGCTTCCTGCGGACCGCCGACGCCTTCCCCCACCGGGAGGCCGTCGTCACCCCGGACGTCCGCTGGACCTACCGGCAGACCGCCGAGCTGTCCGCCCGGGTGTGCGGCGCGCTGCTCGACGCCGGTCTGCGCCCGGGAGACCGGGTCGGACTGCTCTTCTCGCACGGCGCCGAGATGGTCGGCGCCCTCCTCGGCGCGCTGCGCGCCGGCCTGTCCTACGTTCCGCTGGACGCCGCCTATCCGCCGCCGCGGCTGGCCGGCATGGCCGCCGACGCGGGCATCCGTACGCTCGTCGCGGGCCCCGGGCTCATGGGGTCGGCCCGGCTGATCGCCGACGGACGGTCCTGCCCGGTACTCGCGTACGAGGACCTGGCCCGGTACGAGCCCGTGGTGGAGGATCCTCTCCTGCCGGACGACCTCTTCCCCGGGGAGAACCCCGCGCGCCCGGAGTCGGAGGCGTACGTCCTCTTCACCTCGGGCTCCACCGGCCGCCCCAAGCCCGTCACGCAGACACATCGCAACGTGCTGCACCACACCCGCGTCTGGACCGACGGGCTGGCGGTGGGCCCTCTCGACCGGCTCTCGCTGCAGTCCGCGTACAGCTGGGACTCGGCGGTCCAGGACACCTTCGCCGCGCTCCTGAATGGGGCCGCGCTGTATCCGGTGGACCTCAAGGCGCTCGGTGTCACCGGCCTGTCGGAGTGGCTGGCCGACGAGCGGATCACCGTGTACCACTCCACGCTGCCGGTCTTCCGGGCCCTGGCGCGTGCCATGGAGACCCGTGGAGTGCGGTTGCCCGCCATGCGCATGCTCGCCCTCGGCGGCGACACCCTCCACCTCGCCGACCTCGACACCTGCCGACGCCACTTCGAGCCGCACTGCCGGGTGGCCGGGGCCTACGGCTCCACGGAGTGCTCCTGCGCCCTGCTGCGGGTCGCCGACCTCTCCTACCGGCCGCCCACCGGGGTGTTCCCGCTGGGCAGGGCGGTGCCCGAGACGGAGGTCCGGCTGGTCGACGACGACGGCCGCACGGTCCACGGGCCTGGCGAGGGCGAGATCGTCGTGGTCAGCGACCACCTGGCCCCGGGCACGGCCCCGGACGGCAGGACGTACCGTACGGGCGATCTGGCCAGGCGGCTCGACGACGGGACGCTGCTGCTCGTCGGGCGCCGGGGGACGCAGGTCAAGGTTTCCGGGATCCGGGTGGAGACCGGTGAGGTGGAGGCCGCGCTCAAGCAGCTCGCGCAGGTGCGCGAGGCGGTGGTGGCGCCGTACACCGACGGGATGGGCGAGCGTCAACTCGCCGCCCACGTGGTGTTCGAGCCCGGTGCGGGGCTCGAACCCGCCCTGCTGCGAGCCGAGTTGCGCCGCACGCTTCCCGATCACGCCGTGCCCACCGCTTATGTGCCCCTGCGCGAAGTGCCGTTGACGGCCAACCACAAGATCGACCGCGCGGCCCTGCCCGATCCGCTCACCGCGACCGGGCCTTCCCGCGCCCGGCCCGCACCGGCGGCGCAGGGGCCCGTGGAGGCAGCCGTCGTCGAGGCCTGGCAGGACGTCCTCGGTGTCCAGGGGCCCGGCGCCGAGGAGAACTTCTTCGATCTGGGCGGGACTTCCTTACGGATGGCGGCCGTCCACGAACGTCTCACCCGCTCCCTCGCCCCTGCCCTGCGCATGACCGATCTCTACCGGGCCCCGACCATTCGCGCCCTGTCCGCCCTGGTCACCGGGCTGACGGCGGAACGCACCGGGCCGCCGTCCGAGGAGGCCGCCCAGGGGTCCGCCCGCGGTCTGCGCCGCCGGACCGCCCGGGCGCCACGCCGGGCGCCGGTCCGTACCGCCGCCCACTCCGGACCCGCCTTCCAACCCGACCCCCACTCCGAATCCACCCTCCAGCCCACCACCCATCCCACTCCGCCCGCCGGCGATCAGCGCCGCACCGCCCCAGGAGGCACGTATGGCTGAGCTTCAGGACGCCCCCTTCCCGGCCGGACGCATCGCCGTCGTCGGCATGGACTGCCGTCTGCCGGGCGCCCGCACCCCGCAGGACTACTGGCAGAACCTGCTCGCGGGCACCGAGCACATCACCGACCTCGACGAGGAACGGCTGACGGCCGCGGGAGTCTCCGGACAGACCCTCGCCGACACCCGCCATGTGCGCCGGGCCGCGGTCGTCGAGGACGCCGACCGGTTCGACGCGTCCTTCTTCTTCCTCAGCTCCCGCGAGGCCGAGCGGATGGACCCGCAGCTGCGGCTGTTCCTGCAGACCGCCTGGGCCGCCATGGAACACAGCGGCCACGACTCCGAGGTCTACCCGGGCCGCGTCGGCGTCTTCGCGGGGTCGCTGCACAGTACGTACCTGCTGAACAACGTGCTGACCGGCGAGCGCGGCTTCAACGGCTCGCTGGAGCGGATGCAGCAGGACATGGCGACCCTGATGGGCAACGACCCCAACTACCTCACCACCCGCGCGTCCTACCACCTCAAGCTGACCGGCCCCAGCTTCGCCGTGCAGACGGCCTGTTCGACCTCCCTGGTCGCCGTCCATCTGGCCGCACAGAGTCTGCTGTCGCAGGAGTGCGACCTGGCGCTGGCCGGCGGTGTCGCCCTGCGCTTCCCGCAGGAGGCCGGTTACCTGTACGAGCCCGACGGCATCACCTCCGCCTCCGGCCGGGTCCGGCCCTTCGACGCCGACGCGGACGGCACGGTGTTCGGCAACGGCGCGGGCGTGGTCGTCCTCAAGCGGCTGGAGGACGCGCTGGCCGACGGCGACACCGTCTGGGCCGTGCTGCTCGGCTCGGCCGTGGGCAACGACGGCAACGACCGGGCGGGGTACACCGCTCCGGGCGTCTCCGGCCAGGCCGCGGTACTCGCCGAGGCCCTCGGCGTCGCCGGTGTCGACCCCGCCACCGTCAGCTACCTGGAGGCACACGGCACCGGTACGAGGATGGGGGACCCGATCGAACTCGCGGCGGCCCGCCAGGCGTACGGTACCGACGGGCCGCTCACCCTGGGATCGGTGAAGGCCAACATCGGGCACCTGAGCACGGCGGCCGGGGTGGCCGGTCTGATCAAGTGCGTACTGATGCTGCACCACCGCACGATCGTGCCGATGCCGCACTTCACCGCGTGGAACCCGGAGTGCGCGGCCGACGGCTCCCGCTTCCGGGTGGCCACCGCCGCCGAACCGTGGCAGGCCGACGGGTCGGCCCTGCGCTGTGCCGTCACCTCCACCGGCATGGGCGGCACCACCGCGCACGTGGTCCTGGAGGAGGCGCCGCCCGCCGCCGACGCGCCCGATGCCGCCCCCGCTCCCGCCGTGGTGCTCCTGCCGGTCTCCGCCAAGTCCCCGGCCGCGCTGGAGAAGGCACGCCTCGCGCTCGCCGACCACCTGGAAGCCACCGCACCAGGACCGGCCGGCCTGGAGAACCCGCTCGGCGACATCCACCTGGACGACGCCGCCTACACCCAGGCCACCACCCGGCACACCTTCGACCACCGGGCCGTGGTCACCGCCCCGGACCGGGCGACCGCCGTCCGTGCCCTGCGCACCGGCGAACCCCGGCACGTCTACCAGGACTCCGGCCATCCCGCCCCGCGCCCGGTCACCTTCCTGCTCCCAGGCCAGGGCGCGCAGTACCCCGCCATGGGCCGGGGCTGGTACGAGCAACTGCCCGTCTACCGCGGGACCTTGGACCAATGCGCGGACCTGCTCGAACCCACGCTCGGCCTCGACCTGCGCGACGCCCTGCACCCCGCCTCGCGCGACCGGCAGGACGAGCGGTACGACCTGAGGCGCACCCGCCTCACCCAGCCCGCGCTGTTCGCGGTGGAGTACGCGCTGGCCCGGCAGTACATGGCCTGGGGGATCAGTCCGGCCGCCCTCATCGGGCACAGCATCGGCGAGTACGTCGCCGCCACGCTGGCCGGGGTGTTCCGACTCCCCGACGCACTGCGGGTGGTGGCCGAGCGGGGGCGGCTGATCGACGCCCTGCCCGAGGGCGTGATGGCGGCCGTCATGGCGGGCCCCGAGAAGCTGAACCCGTACCTGGGCGACGGGGTGGATCTCGCGGCCGTCAACGAGCCCACCGTGTGCACGGTGGCGGGCAGCCATGACGCCATGCGGGCGTTCACCGCCAAACTCACCGCCGACGGCATCACCCACCGCAAGGTCGCCACCTCGCACGCCTTCCACTCGGCGATGATGGAACCGGCGGTGCACCCCCTCACCGAGCTGCTGCGCGAGGTGGAACTGCGCCGCCCGCGGATCCCCTTCCTGTCCAACCTGACCGGCACCTGGATCCGCGACGAGGAAGCCACCGACCCCGCCTACTGGGGTGCCCATCTGCGCGCGCCGGTCCGGTTCGCGGACGACGTGGCCGCGGCGCTCACCCAGGGCGACCAGGTCTTCGTCGAGGTGGGCCCCGGTCACACCCTGGCCACCTTCACCCGACGCCACCCGGACCGGGAGACCGGTGTGCCGGTGCTCACCTCCGCCGCCCGCGGCAAGGACCCCGTGGCCGACCTCACCGCGCTCACCGCGGCGCTGGGCCGCCTGTGGGCGGTCGGCCTGACCCCTGACTGGCAGGGCTACTACGCCGACCGGGGACGCCGAAAGGTTCCGCTGCCCACCTACCCCTTCGAAGACAACCGCTACTGGGTCGAGCCCGGCACCGGCGCCCTCTCCGGGACGGGCGGCGACACCTCCGGCTCCACCGCCGTACCCAAGCTGCCGCTGGACGAGTGGTTCACGGCGCCGGTGTGGCACCGGGCCGTCGGCACCCTCGACGCCGAACCCGTTCCGATCACCGAGCCGGTGCTGCTCTTCGCGGACCCGGACCCGGACCCGGGCACGGACCCGGGCGCGCGCACACGAACGGACACACACGCCGATGCGGGAGCCGGCACGGACGCCGGCTTCGGTTCCGGTACGGGCGGTGTCGCCGCCCGGCTGGCAGCGCGGGCCCTCGCCGGTGAAGTACTGACTGTCACCTCCGGCAGCGGCTACTCCCGCGACGGCGACGCCTTCACCGTGCGGCCCGACTCAGAGGAGGACCACCACCGGCTGGTCGGCGAACTCCTCGCCGAGAACCGGCTCCCCGGGCACGTCGTCCATGCCTGGTCCACCGCCCCACTGCCGACCGGCCGGGGCGTGGCACGCTTCGAACAGGTCCAGCGCCACGGGCTGTACAGCCTCATCGCCCTGGTGAAGGCGTTCAGCGCGCACGGCGTCACCGAGCCCGTCCAACTCGACATCGTCAGCGCCGGGGCCTACGCCGTCGGCCCCGGCGAACCCGAGCCCGCCGCCGAACTGGCGACCCTGGCACTCGCCGCCCGGGTCATCGGCCAGGAGCACGGCAACATCGGCGCCCGCCACTTCGACCTGCCCGCCGACCCCGACGAGCGGTCGCTGCGTACGCTCGCCGCGGAGCTCGCCGGCACCCGGCCGCCCGAGCTGGCCGTGACCCTGCGCGGCGCCGGGCGCTGGGTGGCCGACCTGCAGCCGGTGCGCGCCGACTGGTCCGCCGAGGCCACCTCGCGGCTACGGCCCGAGGGCGTCTACCTGATCACCGGCGGCCTCGGCGAGATCGGCTCGCTCCTCGCGCACTGGCTGCACCGGGAGACCGGCGCGCGCCTCGCGCTGCTGACCCGCGACCCCCTGCCGGACCCCGCGGACTGGGACGCGTATCTCGCCGGCCACGAGCCCGACGACGCGACCGCCCTGCGGATCGGCCGGCTGCGCTCCCTCCAGGACGCCGGCGCCACCACGTTCCTCGTACACGCCGATGTGGCCGACACCCCGGCCCTGCGGGCGGCGGTGGAGCGCGTCGAGGAACGGTACGGCGCACTGCACGGGGTGGTGCACGCGGCGGGTCTGCCCGGCGAGCGGTGGGACCGCCCGATCACCGAGTCCGGCGTGGAGCAGTGCCGGTGGCACTTCGTGCCCAAGGCCCACGGCCAGATCGCCCTGGAAGAGGTGTTGGCCGACCGGCAGGTCGACTTCGTCCTGCTGCTGTCCTCACTGGCCGGCGTTCTCGGCGGGCTGCGGCTGCTGGCCTACGGCGCCGCCAACCACTTCATGGACGCCGCCGCCGAACGGGCCAACCGGGACCTCGACCGCACCGTCTGGATCAGCGCCGCCTGGGACGTATGGCAGCACCACCAGGACGAGAAGCGGGCCCTGTCCGCGATCGGCCGCAGCATGGACGACAAGGCGATCCAGCCCGAGGAGGGCCTGGAAGCCGTCCGCCGCCTGCTGACCCTGCGCGACGTCTCCCATGTGGCCGTGTCCACCTGGGACATCGGACACCGGCTCGACCAGTGGGTGCGGGACCCGCGGATCGGCAGGCCCGCCGACGGCTCCGCGGCACCGGGCCCGGACCTGCCGGACACCGGCGCGGACGCCGCCGATCTCACCTCCCAGGTGACCCGGCTGATCGCGGAGGCGCTCGGCAGCGAGGACCTGTCGCCGGAGTCGGACATCTTCGAGCACGGCGGCGACTCGCTCCTGATCGTCCGGCTGCTGTCCGACATCCGCCGGTACTTCTCCGTCGAGGTGCCGCTGGCCGACGTCCTGTCCGAGCCGACGCCCGCGGCACTGGCCGACGCCGTCCGGCAGCGCCTGGAGGCCCACACGGAGACCGGACCGGGCGAGGCGGCCGAGGACGCGACCGACGCGACCGACGCGCTCGCGGCCGAACTGGCCGCGCTGGCTCCGGAGGACGCCGAGCAACTCCTGTCCGACGCGCTGCGCGAGGACCGGGCCACCGCCAAGGCAACCGACCGGGCCAAGGAGGCCTGACACCCATGGAATTCAGCCTGATCTTCTTCTCCGGGGACGAGAAGAACAAGTACCGGTTCGTCTTCGACGCCGCCAGGTACGCCGACGAGAACGGCTTCACCGCCATCTGGACCCCCGAACGGCACTTCCACCGCTTCGGCGGCCTCTACCCCAACCCCTCGGTCCTGGGAGCCGCGCTGGCCGGCGCCACCCAGCGCCTCGGTATCCGCGCGGGCAGTGTCGTCCTGCCCCTGCACAGCCCGATCCGGGTGGCCGAGGAGTGGGCGGTGGTCGACAACCTGTCCCACGGGCGGGCCGGCATCGCCCTGGCCACCGGATTCAGCCCGGTGGACTTCGCCATCAATCCCGACGGCTGGCAGGACCGGCGGCAGCGCACCTTCGACGCCGTGGACACCATCCGCGAACTCTGGGAGGGGGCACCGGTCTCCGCCCAGGACGCCCTCGGGAACTACGTCGAACTGGAACTGCACCCCCAGCCGGTCCAGCCCCAACTGCCCATCTGGCTCACCTGCACCAAGAGCCCGGACACCTTCGAGACAGCCGGCCGCCTCGGCTGCAACGTACTGACCGCCCTGATCGACATGACCAACGAGGAACTGGAGGACAAGCTCGCCCTCTACTACAAGACCCTCCAGGACTACGGGCACGACCCGGACGACGTCACCGTCACGCTGATGCTGCACACCTTCATCGGCACCGACCTGGAGGAGGTGCGGGAGACCGTCCGGCCGCCCTTCACGGACTATCTGCGCTCCTTCCTGACCGTCATCGACTCGCAGAAGAAGAACCTCGCGCCGGGAGCCGGGGTACGGGACATGTCCGAGGCCGACCAGGACCAGCTCATCGAGTTCGCCTTCGACAAGTACTTCGAGAAGGGCGCCTTGTTGGGCACCCCCGACTCCTGCACCGCGGTGGTCGACCGCTTCAAGGGCATGGGCGTCAAGGAGATCGCCTGTCTCATCGACTTCGGCGTGGACGAACAACTCGTCGTCGAGAGCCTGAGCCACCTCAACGAACTACGGAGGCGCTACGCATGACCGCCGGTGTTCCCGCGGAGCTGGCCGCACGGCTCGCCGCGCTCACCCCCGAGCAACTGGACCGGCTCCGGGGCCGGTTACGCGAACAGGCCCCCCGTGCTCAGGTGCGGTTGACCCCTGGCCAGGAACGGCTGTGGCACGCCCACCACACCGCCGCCGGACAGCCCGTGGACGTGGTCTGCCAGGCCGTGCGCCTGACCGGGGCCCCGGTCGACCTCGACCTCCTGGCCGGACGTGTCCAGGGTTTCGTCCGCACCCACGAGGCGCTGCGCACCACCTTCCACGTCGATGAGGACAGCGGCGAGGAGGGCCGGGGCGCGGAGGACAGCGGCGCGGTGCGGCCGAAGGTGCACGAGGACCTGCCTCCCCGGCTGGTCCGCACCCGCTGCCCCGCGGGGCCGGAGCAGGCGCACGCTCTGGCCCGTGAGCTGGCGCACGAGCCGTTCGACCTGGCCGAAGGGCCGCTCCTGCGGGTGGCCCTGGCCGGGGGAGCCTCCGACGAGGAGGCCTGGCTGCTCGTCGTCGTACACAACCTGGTGTTCGACGCCTGGTCCTTCGAGCTGCTGCTCGACGAACTCGCCCGTGACCCGGCCGTGCCCGCTCCCACGACGGCTCCCTTCGGCCGATTCGCCCTGGAGCAGGCCGAGTCGACGGCCGGACCGGGGGGACGGGCGGCCCGCTTCTGGGCGGACGAACTGGCGGGCGCCCCGCCTCCGCTCACCACCGACCACCCCCGGGGGCAGGCTGCCCCCGGCTCCGGTGGACGGGTGGACTTCACCCTGCCCGGCGCCGTGGCCCGGGGCATCGCCGCGGCGGCTCGGGGCTCGGCCGCCACCGCCTACGCCGGGTGGGCGGCCGTCGCGTGGGCCACGCTCGCCGGGTTCAGTGGCCGACCGGACGTGCTGCTCGGCACCTTCACCGCCAACCGGGACCGGCCGGACGCACAGCAGACCGTCGGCTACCTGCTCAACGTGCTGCCGCTGCGCCTGCGCGACCCCGGCGACGGCACCTGGGCAGCACGGATCAGGGCCGCCCACACGGCGTCGAAACGGGGTCTGCGGCATGCTGCCTACCCGGCAGAGCTGATCACCACCGAACGCCGACTCCCCGGCCTGCACCTGCTGTTCGACGTCGCGTTCGTGTACGACAGCCCGGCCGAAAGCTCTCGCAGGGTGCAGGGGGCCGTCGTGTCCACGTCGGACGTGGACAAGGGCGTGGCCCGCTACGGCCTGACGATCGCGGTCCACCCCGCGCCCGAAGGTGTCTCCGGCTGGATCGAGTTCGACACCGGGCTGTACGACAGGAGCACGGTGGACCACCTGGCCGACCGGTTCACGGCGCTGGCCGCGCAGGCGTCCGGTGCGGCAGGACCCACGGCAGAGCACGTGGCAGGGCTCGCGTCGCGAGAGGGCGGACAGTGATCACGCCGCGGCTGTGCGCCGCCGCGTACGAACTGGGCGAGTACGAGGCTCCCGTGACGGAGCTGCCGGAACTGGGCGCCGCGCCGGACGTGGCGGCCGAACTGACCTCCCCGGCGGCCGGGTTCTCCGTCTACCGCTGGTCGCAGGCGCCGCTGGTGGAGCTGATGGCCGCGGCCGTGCAGAAGTGCCTGGCCGGAGCCGGTGTCCCGGGCAAGGCCGTGGACACGGTACTGCTCGCCACGGACTCCCTCCCGCACGACCGCAGCGCCCACCGTGAGGTCGCCGATCTGCTCCAGGAGACCGGCATGACCGGCGCCACGGTCGCCACGCTCGGCCTGATGGACTGTGCCACGGCGATGTTCGCGCTGGGCAACGCGGCCTCACTGGTCCGCGACGGCACCGCACGGCACGTCATGGTCGTCAGCGGTGATCTGGCCGACTTCTCGACCGGCGGGGAGCGCCTGGTGGCCGGTGGCGCGGCCATCGCCAGCGACGGGGCCGCCGCCGCCCTGGTCTCCGCCGACGCGCCGGGGCTGCCGATCCTGGCCATGGCCCACCACGGCGCGACCGAGGAGCGCCGGGACGCGCCGCCGCACCAGCGGCTGACCGCCCGGCTGACCGCCTACCGGGAGCTGTTCACCGGCCTGTCGGACCGGCACCGCGTCCGGCCGGACGTCTCGCTCGTCCTGCCCAGCAACTTCGCGCGGAACGTGATGGAGATGTACCTCGCCGACGTCGGGTTCGACAGCCGGCGGATCGCGATGGACAGTGTGGGCCGCATCGCCCACTGCCAGGGCAGCGACCCGCTGATCCATCTCGCCGACCGGCTCGGCGCACCGGAGCCCGCCACCGGCCCGGGCACCCCGGAGGAGTACGTCCTGCTCGGCGCCGGCATGTCCCATCTGGCCGCGGTGCTGCTCGGCGCCGACGCGCTCCCGGCGGAGGGAGAGATCCGTTGACCATCCACGCCACGGCCGCGGAGCCGGTGACCGCCTCGCTCCTGCGCACCACCGCCCGCTGTCTGCCCACCGGGGTCACCGTGGTGACCAGCGGGCTGGGGCCCCACATGCACGGGATGACGGTCAACTCCTTCACGACCCTGTCGCTCGAACCTCCGCTGGTGTCCTTCAGCGTGCGGCACGACGCCAGGATCAGAGGGCTGGTGGAGCGGACCGGCGGTTTCGTCGTCAACGTCCTCGCCGCCGAACAGATGGAGCTGGCGCGGTGGTTCGCCAACCGGAACCGCCCGCTGGGTGCGGAGAGCTTCGCCGAGGTGCGTACCGAGGACGAGCCGGTGACCGGCGGTGTACGCATCGCCGGGTCCGTCGGGTACTTCGCCTGCCGGGCCGTACGGTTCATCGAACTCGGCGACCACATGCTGGTGGTCGGCCTGGTGCAGGAGTGCGGCGCCCGCGAGAAGGTACCTCAACTGCTCTTCATGGACGGGGAGTTGAGCCCCGCTTCGGCGCGTCCCGCCCCACCGCCCCGAGCCGAGGAACAGTGATCCGGCACGTGGCACGAGACGCGATCCGAGAAGTGCCCCGAACAGGGCCGCCCCCAGAAGTGATCCGGGAAAGGAGCAGTGCCCGAAGATGACCGCACCGCGCATCCGCGCACTCCAGGAGTCGGACTATCCCTCGCTGATCGCCCAGGTGGACGACTGGTGGGGCCGCCCGGCAGCCCACATGCTGCCCCGGCTGTTCCTGCGCCACTTCCACGCGACCAGCCTGGCGGCCGTGACCGGCCAGGGGGTGCTCGCCGGGTTCCTGGTCGGCATCGTCTCGCCCTCCGAACCGGGGGAGGGGCACACCCACTTCATCGCGGTCGCGCCCGACCACCGCAGGTCCGGCCTCGGCGGTGTGCTCTACGGACGGTTCTTCGAGTTGTCCGCCGAGCAGGGGTGCCGGACCGTCACCGCCGTCGTGTCGCCCGGCAACACCAGGTCCCAGAGCTTTCATCTCGCGACGGGGTTCGAGCCGGTTCCCCTGCCGTCGGCGGGCCCGCCCGACGCGGAGGACCTGGCTGCCGCGGAGGGCTTCGCGGGCACGGAGGGCCTGCCCGTCTGGAAGGACTGGGACGGCCCGGGGGAGGACCGCGTCCGGTTCTCGTACGCACTGTGACGAGGAGAGTCACCCATGTTGAACATACTCACCACCGAACGGGCCGTCCTCGACAAGGCGTTGCCCGGTTTCGACGACCGGCTGGCCGAGCTCGGCACGGCGGCCGTGGAGGACCCCGACACCCATGTCATCGAGGAGTTCCGCGAAGCCGGCGGTGGCAATGTCCTCATTCCCGTCGCCCTGGGCGGAGGAGACCTGAGCTGTCTGGAAGGGGCGCGGCTGCAGCGGGCGGTGGGCAGTCGGGCCCCCTCGCTGGCCGTGGCGTCGACCATGCACCACTACAAGGTGGCCTGGCTCGCGCACGTGCTGGGCGACGGGGCCGCCGACGTGCTCGCGGAGATCGTCGGCCGGCGGCTGCTCGTCTCCTCCTGCGGTGCCGAGGGCGCTTCCGGCAAACAGCTCTTCGCACCCGGCATCAGGGTGGCCGCGGCGAAGGGCGGCGGTCTGCGGCTCACCGGTTCCAAGCGGCCGTGTTCCCTGGTCGGATCGATGGGCCTGCTGACTCTGCTGGCACCCGGGCCGCCGGATTCGCCGTACGCGGGTGACCTGTTGATCGTGATGGTGCCCGCCGAGACGCCCGGCCTGCGCCGGGAGCCCTTCTGGGGAAACCACGCCCTGCGGGCCGCGCAGACCGACGCCGTGGTGCTGGACGACGTGTTCGTGCCGGACCACATGATCGTCCCGCTGGGTGACCCGGAGCAGGCGGCCGGCCGGCTGAACTCGCTCATGGCACGCTTCCTGATCCTGATCACCGCCGCGTACGTAGGCATCGCCACCGGCCAGGTGGAGCGGCTCTTCGCGGACGGACGAGGACAGGCAGGCGACCGGGTGACGGCCTTCGGCCCGCTGGAGACGGTGTCGGCCGCTGTCGAGGCCGTCGCCCGCGAGCTGGACGACGGCACACCGGAAGAAGCACTCATGGGCCGGATCCTGCTGGTCCGGTACACCGCCCAGCGGGCGATCACGGAGGCCACCGACCGGGTCCTGGAGCTGATGGGCGGCATGTCCTTCGTGCGGGACGGCCATGGAGTGGACCTGCTGGCCGCCAGCCGAGCGCTGGCCTTCCACCCTCCGTCGGAGCACACCATGCGGGAGCCGCTGGACGCCTGGCTGAGCGGGGGCGAACTCTCGCTGCTGTGAACCACCGGTCGCGAAAGGAGGGGGACGCCGTTCCGTTGTCACCGATGCCACCGACCTCATCCATGTCACCGACGTCGCCGATGCCACCGTGGTCACTGCGGGACGAGACCGGGACCGGGACCGGGGCCCGGACGGAGACCGTCGCCGTCGCGGCCCCGCCCCTGATATGGCCGGGAGAGGCCGAGGACCTGCGCGGGAAGCTGGCCGTCGCCGCCCGGGGTGAGGCCTTCCTGCTCCACGCGGGCAGCGGTACCCCAGCGGGGGCGATGCCCCGCGCCGAGCACGTCACCCGGCAACTGACCGTGCTGGCCCAGGCCATGGTCGTCCTGTCCTACGCGCTCGGCGTCCCGGTCGTGCCCGTCGCCGAGATCCACGCGCCCCCCACCGAACGACGCACCGGACCCGTCCGGGCCCCGGACGCCCACCGGGCGTCGGCCGTGACCCTCAACCTGGTCCGGGCGTTCGGCAGCGATGTCCGCCCGGAGGTCTCGTGGGCGCACGAACGGAACCGGGCGTTCGTCGCAAGCTCCCCAGAGCGTGCCCGTTACGAGCCGCTGACCAGCAGGATCGACTCCGCGCTGAGTTTCCTGCACGCCTGCGCGGGCAGGTCCGCGGTGTTGCCGCGGCCCGCCGTCAGCCGTCCCGCCCTCACGGGAGAACCGGCCCCGCCCCCGGCCGACGTCCCCGGCGGCGACCGGTGGGACCCCGTCGGCCACATGGTCTGGCTGCACCCCTCCACGAACGGCACCGGCCGCCTTGTACCGTCCGGTGCCGCCGCGCAGATCAGCAATCCCGTCGGTGTGGTGGTGGAAGCCGGCACCACCCACGACGCCGTCCTCGCCCTGATCGACCGACTCGACCCGGAGCGCTCCGCGGGACGGCTCACCTTCCTCACCCGGTTCGGCGCGGACCGGATCACCGACCTCCTCCCGGAACTGGTGCAGAAGGTCGCCTCCACCGAGGCCGAGGTCGTCTGGGCCTGCGACCCCTGGCACCGCAACCGCCGGGACCCGGCGGGTGTTCTCGCCGAGGCCGGCGCCTTCCTCGCTCTGCACCGGGCGCTCGGCACCCACGCGGGCGGCCTCCACCTGCCCCCGCACGACGGGGCCGCCGGCCGACCCGGCGCACTGGACCTGGTCTTCGCGCTGGCCACAGCCGCCACCGGCCGGAACGACTCACCCATGACCTCGGCCCCCGTCGCCGGGTAGTCCGGCAGAAGACCCGTACGCCCAGGTCAGAAGGCAAGACCGCCGTCCGTCTCCTGCGCAGGCGACGGCCGTACGGTCTGGTGGTGGGCGAAGTAGTCGACCAGCGCCGGGGCCGGTGCGGCCACGGCGACCGGTGTGCCGTTCGTCCGCAGTGAGGTCGTCGCCGCCGCCGCGCAGGCCACCGCCTCGCGGGCGGCCACCGGGGAGGTCTCGGTGGGGCCTCCGGTGGCGGCGAAGCGCAGGAACTCGTCGACCAGCGCCCGGTCCGCGCCGCCGTGCAGACCGTCCTCCTGCGCGGGGACGGCGACGTCGAGGTCGGCGTCCTGGCGGTAGCCGGACCGGCGCCTGTTCCAGACCTTGATGGTGGCGGGGTCGCCGTCGATGCCGTCGCCGAAGTTCTCCAGGCGGCCCTCGTCGCCGATGACGGTGTAGTTGCGCCAGTAGTCGGGGGTGAAGTGGCACTGCTGGTAGCTGGTGAGCACGCCGTTGTCCAGCCGGCCGAGCATCATGCTGAGGTCTTCGACGTCGATGACCGGGTTGAGATCGCGCAGGGCCGACGGCGGCCAGACGTCGGTGTCGTACCAGTCGGGCATCCGCTCACCGCCGGGTACGGGAGTCCGTGCGGGGCGGCGCGGATTGTCACCGTAGACGGCGAGGGTGCCGTGGGCGACGACGTCCCGTGTGTAGCCGCCGGCCAGCCAGTGGATCACATCGAGGTCGTGGGCGCCCTTCTGCAGCAACAGCCCGTTGGTGTGGGCCCGTTCGGCGTGCCAGTCCTTGAAGTAGAAGTCCCCGCCGTGACCGACGAAGTGGCGGCACCAGATGGAACGCACGGTGCCGATCTCCCCCTTGTCGATCAGCTCCCTCATCCGGCGCAGCATCGGCAGATGGCGCAGGTTGTGGCCGACGTACAGCCGGGTGCGGGAGCGGAAGGCGGCGGCGAGCAGGGAGTCGCAGTCCTCGACGGTGATCGCGAGGGGTTTCTCCACGAACACGGCGGTCCCGGCGTCGAGGAAGAACAGCGCGGGCCCGGTGTGCAGATGGTCGGGGGTGAGGACGAACACCGCGTCCAGGCCGTCGTCGAGCATGTCCTCGTACCGCTCGTGCACCGTGACGTCCGGCCCGAACAGCCGCCTCGCGTCCTTGCGGCCACGGGAGTCGGGGTCGGCGCAGGACACCACCCGCGCGACGCCGGGCCGGTTCGCCAGGGTGGCCAGGGGGGCGCGCTGGCCGACTCCCACCACCCCGACGCGCAGTTCGGCGTGCGGTGGCTCGGTGTCCGCCGGCTGGGCATGGTCGTCCATGTACCCGTCCCTTCGATTCGGTGCTTCAGGTCAGGTCAAGTCGAGTCAGTTCAGGTCGAGTCGAGTCGGTTCGGTTCAGTTGGATTCGTCGTTACGGGACGTGTCGCGTCGTGGGGCGGTCGGGGCCGCCAGTCCGTCGCTGAGCAGCCGGCTGTCGACCTCGTCGAGAGCCAGGCGTACGGCACCCAGGGCCACGCTCTCGTCGCCGAGCGT
Organism: Streptomyces sp. NPDC102514; assembly: GCF_055584525.1. Classification (NCBI taxonomy): domain Bacteria; kingdom Bacillati; phylum Actinomycetota; class Actinomycetes; order Kitasatosporales; family Streptomycetaceae; genus Streptomyces; species Streptomyces sp. NPDC102514. The sequence continues at coordinate 361,945 of NZ_JBVJLW010000002.1, read as the reverse complement.
CGAGGCACGCAACTCCGGCAGGCGCAGGCAGTGTTTGGTGAGTTCCTGGCGCAGCGGCTCCAGGACGACATCGGCGGACCGCGAGAAACCACCGCCGTACACGACGACCTGGGGGTCCAGGGCGAGGACGAGGGCGGCGACACCGACGGCGAGGTCACGGGTGTAGCGGCGGACGGCGGTCCTGGCCTGCCGGTCGCCCTCCCGGGCCGCCTGGAACACCCAGGCCGCGGCCTCGCCCGGCGCCGCCGTGGCCGGGACACCGGGGCAGGTTTCGAGGTGGGCGGGCGCGCTGAGCCACCGTACGGCCTTGAGGGCGCCGATCTCCCCTGCGGCGCCGCCGTGACCGCGGCGCAGGGCCCCGTCCAGGATCAGCCCCGCGCCGGTGCGCAGCCCCGCGAGGAGGAACACGATGTCGTCGGCGTCCGAGGCGACCCCTTTCCAGCGCTCGGCGACGGCGGCGAGCTTGCAGTCGTTCTCCACCTGGATCGGGCAGGCGAACCGGGCGGCGAGGTGCGCGACCGGGTCGGCGGTGAGCCAGCCGGGCAGCGGGGTGGACAGTGTGGTGCGCCCGCTGGCGTCGACCGGACCGGTCACCCCGACGGTGACCGCCCAGATGTCGGCCGGTGCCATGCCGGCGCTCCGCAGCACCTTGTCGATCGCGCGGTCCACGGCCGCGAGCCGTGCCCCGGGCGCCGCCTCGGGGTCGACCGGGCGGCGCAGGGTGTGGACGAGGTTGCCCTCCAGGTCGCTCAGCATGACGAGGATCTTGTGGACCCCGATGTCGATGCCGAGCACATGACCGGCGTCGGCGCGGAAGCGGAAGCGGCGGGCCGGGCGCCCCACGACACTGCTGGCGCCCGGTTCCTCGACCTCCGCCCAGCCGTCGCCGACCAGGGACTGCACCAGGACGTCGACGGCGGGCCGGGACAGCCCGGCCCGGCCCGCGAGTTCGGTGACCGTCGAGGGAGGACTGCCGCGCAGCGCCCACACGATGGACAGCATGTTCATCTCGCGCATCCGGGACAGGTCTGTTCCGGTCGTCGCCATGTGGTGCTCCCTGAAGGGGGCGGGTCCCCGCCGCTGGATAATGCTGAGCAGTTTACTAATGCGGGCCGCGGCCGTGGAGAACCGCCGGCCACCCCCTTCGGGCGTCAGGCGATGGGATAGCGCTGCTCCGTCCCGGGATCGACGGCAGGTGCGAAGTCGACCTCGCGGCCGTCGAGCGTGAAGCGGTACCGGTCCAGCCGCCGCACCTGCGGGCGTGCGGCCAAGTAGGCGCTCATGTCCTCCAGTTCGTCGGGGTGCAGCCAGCCGGGCGGGTCGGAGACGGCCCGGAAGCCGCAGATGTCGGCGAGGTCGCGCAGCCACCGCTGCTGTTCGTCGGTGAGCAGGTTGAGGCGGCTGCGGAAGTAGACGACATCGGGGTCGACCTCCAGCAGTGGTGACTGCCACAGCCGGTGGAGGGTGTTGACGACCGCGTTGCGGGCCAGTGCGTCGGACGGGTCCTGGGTGGCGTAGTGCTCCCACAGCGGGGCGACGTCCGGCCCGCTGCGGATGCCGTCGATCAGCCCGAGGGAGGGCAGCAGCGGCGCACCACTGCCGAGCAGGTACGCGTCCTCGCCCGCCGCCTCCCGGACGATGCGCAGCCCGAGCCGGTACGCCTCCTCGCGCCCCGGATCCCCGGCCCGTACGCCGGGGACGGTGGCGGCCCCGATGAAGTCGAGCTTGAGATAGGTGAAGCCCCACTCCCGGCTCACCCGGTGGATCGTCCCGCGCAGATGGTCCTGTGCCGCGGGCAGGGTCAGGTCGAGGGTGAAGTAGCCGGTGCCCCAGTTGTGTCCGGCCACCACGGGCTCGCCCCGCTCGTCGCGCAGCAGCAGTTCGGGGCGGTCCCGGGCGGTACGGGACTCCGGGTGGACGATGAACGGGGCGATCCACAGTCCCGGGCGCAGTCCGGCGTCCGTGATCCGGTCGGCCAGTGCCTTCATCCCGGAGGGGAACTTCGCGTTCGGCTCCCAGTCGCCGACGATCCGTTCCCAGCCGTCGTCGACCTGGACGACGTCGAAGGGCAGCCCGCGCAGGGCGGTGATGTCCTTGGTGAGCTGCTGTTCGGTGATGTTCTCGTAGTACGCGTACCAGCTGCACCACACATTGCCCGCCCGTTTGTCGCTGTGGCCGAGGCGGGCGGCGAGGTGGCGGGTGTAGGCGGCGAAGACCTCCTCCTCGGCGCCGTGGGCGAGGAACCACGGTGCTCCGTCGCGCTCGGACCAGCCGGCGAGCGTGTCCCGGTCCGCCGACAGACGCGGGACGTCCCCGCCGAGCGCGCCCAGCAGCAGCACCTGTCCGTCGGCATCCTGGAGGGCGGCGACGGCGGAGGAGTGGTGACGGGCGGGGTCGTCCCACACGGTGTCGTCGGCGGTGAGCCGGCGTTCGGCGCTCTCGATGCGCAGCGGGGCGCCGGAGAGGCGACGCCAGCCGCAGGGGCTCCAGGAGTTGTGCCCGTGGCGGTAGAACAGCGCGTCGCCGAGGCCGTGCAGGACGGCCACACGGCCAGGGGGGAGCAGCAGTCCGCCGTCGACGACCTGGGGCGGGGTGTCGCCTTCGAGTTCGAGGGCGAGGGTGCGTCCGCCGAGGTCTGCGAGCTGGGCCATGGATCTCCTTGCGTCCGGAGTGCGGAGGGGCGGGCGAGGGGAGAGAGGGATGAGCGAGAGGTGAGCAGCCTGCGGGGCGGCTACTTGAAAAGGCCGTTGACCTTGTCGTTGACCGACTTCAGCGCGGCGGCGGGCTTCTCCCTGCCGAGGATCGCCGACTGGACGGCGTCCTGGACCAGGGGGTTGATCTCGGTGCCGTGCTCGGTGACCGGCAGCTGGAAGGTGCCGTCCTCGGTGGCCGCCACATCGGTGAAGGCGCTGACGTCGTGGCCCTTGGCCCGGTGCGCGGCGAGTGCCTTCGCGGTCGCGGACTTGAGCGCCGGGAAGACGACGGCCTTCTCGGCGACCAGGTTCTGGCAGTCGGGCGAGGCGAGGAACTTGACCCACTTCCACGCCTCGTCCGGGTGCTCGGTACCGGCGTAGATGGCGTCGGAGAGCCCGTTGATGGCGCTCTTGCGGCCCTCAGGGCCCGTCGGCAGCGGTGCGAAGGAGAACTTCTGCCCGGCCTTGGGGTCGGTGAAGGTGGAGATGGTCCAGGAACCGGAGACCATGATGGCGCCCTTGCCCGCGATGAGCAGTTCGGAGTTGGCGACGGACGACTGCTTGTCGAAGCGGGGTGAATACCCCTTGTCGATGAGGTGCTTGAACCAGGCGATGGTCTCGGCCAGCTTGGGGTCGTCGTAGTTGTAGTGGGTGCCCCACGGGTTCTTGTCGAGATAGGTGAAGCCGTTGGACACGGCCAGGTCTCCCCAGCCGTTCTGGCCCTGGGAGCCGTCGGCCCACTCGGGCAGGAACCCGTAGGTCTTCACATGGTTCTTGTCGAAGCCGGGGTCCAGTCCGTCGCGCCCCTCGGTGTCGACGGTGGCCTTGGCGATGGTCTCCTCGAACGTTCCGCCGTCGGTGGGGTTCCAGGTCAGTTCGCCCAGTTCGGCGGCGTCCACGCCCTGCTTCTCGAGCTGAGCGGTGTTGTAGGCCAGCGCCATGGTGTCCCAGTCCTTGGGCAGTCCGTAGCGCTTGCCGTCCTTGACCCAGGTGTCGGCGAGCCCCGACTGGTACGCGGACAGGTCCACCTTGTCGCGGTCCACCAGCGGTTGCAGGTCCAGGAGCTGGTTGCTGGTGGCGAACTGCGGATAGTAGGACGCCTGGTCCGTCCACACGTCCGGGGCTCCGCCGGAGGTGAGCTGGGTGGTGAGGTTCTGCCAGTACTGGGCCCACGCGGTCTGCGTGATCTTGACGGTGATGTCGGGGTTGGCCTTCTCGAAGGCGGTCGCACACTCCTGGTAGGCGGGCAGCTGCTTGTCGTCCCACAGCCAGTAGTCGAGGGTCGTCCTTCCGCCGGCGGCGTCGTCGCCGGAACCGCCGCAGGAGACGAGGGTGGTGGTGGCGGCCAGGCAGAGCAGGGCGGCGCCGAGGCGCAGGTGCTTGGAACTCATCGCGGGACCTCTTTGACGGGTACGGAAAGGGACGTCGACGGGACGGGGACGGGGCGAGTGGGTGTCATGTGCGGTCGGTGCGTGGGCGTCACTTGATGCCGGTGAAGTTGAGCGACTCCACCAGGCGTCGGCCGAGGACGATCAGCAGCACGAGGACGGGCAGGACGGAGAGCGCCGAGCCGGCCATCAGACCGGTCCAGTCGGGCTGCGCGTTGGGCGACTGCTGCTGGAAGATGCCGAGCGCCACGGTCAGGACGCGGGTCTCCTCCTCGCGGCCCGTCAGCAGCGGCCACAGGTAGTCCTTCCAGGACCAGACCGTGGTGGTGAGCCCGATGGTGATGAGCGGGCCGCGGCTCATCGGCATCACGATCCGCCAGAAGACCCCCCAGGAGCCGACGCCGTCCAAGGTGGCCGCCTCCTCCACGTCGCGGGGGATGGACAGGAAGAACTGCCGCAGGAAGAACACCGCGAACGGCGTCATGAGCACGCTCGGGGCGACCATCCCGGCGAAGGTGTTCAGCCAGCCGAGGTTCTTCACCAGGACGAAGTTGGGCAGCACGGTGAAGATCGGCGGCACCATCAGCGCGGCGATCAGCACCCCGAAGACCGCGTCCCGGCCGGGGAAGCGCAGCCGTGCGAAGGCATAGCCGGCCATCGCACAGAACAGCGTCTGCAGTACGGCGATCAGCCCGCTGTAGACGACGGAGTTGAGCAGATAGCGCAGGAAGTCCAGGTGCGCGCCCGAGCCGCCCGCCGCCTGCGCCTCGGCCTGGCTGGTCAGCCCGAGCACCCGCAGGAAATTGATCATCGTGGGGTGGTCGGGGACGAGACCGGTGGAGTCGGAGTAGATGTCGGCCGCCGGGGTCAGGGCGGTGCGGATCATCCAGTAGAACGGGAAGACGGTCACGAACAGGGCGACGCAGAGCAGCGTCCAGGCGGCGATCCGGCCGGGCGAGATCCTGCGCCGCGCGCCCTTGCGCGGAGCCGTGCCCGCGGCCTTGCCCGGGGCCGGAATCAGGGTCGGGGTCATGGTGTGCCTCCTCAGGCCAGGTCGGAGCGGGAGGCACGCAGCAGCCGCATCTGCACCGCGGTGAGCACGCCGAGGATCACCGCGAGCACCACGGCCACGGCGGAGGCGTAACCCATCCGGAAGTTCGTGAACGCCTGCTCGTAGATGTAGAAGTAGATGACCCGGGTCGCGCTGACCGGGCCGCCCTTGGTGGTCACCGCGACCGTGTCGAAGATCTGGAACGAGCCGATCAGCGACACCACCAGCACGAGGGCGAGGACGGGCCGCAGCAGCGGCAGCGTGATCCTGGTGAACATGCGCCACTCGCCGGCGCCGTCCAACGAGGCGCTCTCGTACAGGTGATGGGGGACCTGGAGCATCCCCGCGTAGAGCAGCAGGGCCGTGTAACCGCTGTACGCCCAGGTGTTGACCCCGGCCACGGTCGGCATCGCCCAGGTGGGCGAGGTGAAGAAGCCGGTGGCGCCGACGCCGAGGGCTTCGAGGAGGTGGTTGACGAAGCCGAGGTTGGCGTCGAGCATCCACATCCACAGCAGGCCGACGGTGACGTTGGGCACCAGCCAGGGCACCAGCAGGATCGCCCGCAGGGCCACCGACCGGGTCAGCCGGTGCATGAGCGTCGCGAGGAGCAGCCCCAGCACGGTCTGGGCGCCGATGTTGAGGACGACGTAGTAGCCGGTGACCTTGAGCGCGTTGAAGAACTGCTCGTCGCCGATGAGGTGCCGGTAGTTGTCCACTCCGGCGAAGGCCGGATCGGTGAGCAGGTTGTAGTCGGTGAGCGAGTAGTAGATGCCGCGCAGGGTCGGATACGCGTAGAACAGCGCGAACCCGGTCAGTGCGGGCGCCAGGAACAGCCAGGCGGCCTTGCGGTCGTCGCGCTTTTGGCGTGCTCCGCCCTTCGTACGGGCCGTACCCGAACCGTCCGGATCGGCACCGGCGCTCTTCTGCGGCGGCGCAACTGCGGTGTCGGCGCCCATGGTTCCCCTTCGAAGAGATCTGCGCCGCACCTCTTGTCAGTTCGGCACCGTGGTCACATATTGATGAGCAACAGCGAAAGTTTGTCAATGCTGACTCATAAAGAATCCGGCGGCATGTCCCCACCCGGTCACCACCCGATACCGGAGGTCGATCCCGTGCGCACCTTCGCGCAGCGACGCGGCAGAAATGTCGTGGCCGCGCTCTGTTCCACCGCTCTGGCCCTCGCTCTGGCGGCCCTCCCGAGCGGTTCCTACGCGGCTCCCGCCGACCCGTCGGCGACTGTCCCCGCGACCCCCTCGACGGCCACCGCGGCCTCCGCGGCCACCGCGCAAGGGGCCCCGGCCCGCCCGTCCCCGGGCCCGGCGCCCGACCCCTCGCTCACGGCCCACGCCCTCACCCGCGCCGACGCGCCGCTGGACAACCCGCTCAAGGGTTTCGCCCGCTTCTACCAGCCGGGCGGCAACCAGAACACCGGCTATCCGCACTCACTGACCTGGAGCTACTTCGGACTCTCCGAGGTCATGAACGACTCCTCGGACTGCGGGCACTACGACTGGGACGTCCTGGACGACGCGCTCGGCGAAACCGCCTCCTACGGCAACCAGGCCGCCGTGCGCTTCTACATCGAGTACCCGGGCGGTTCGGGCACCCATCCGGCGAACGCCGTCCCGCCGTGCTTCGCCGGGCACGTCGCCAACCGCACCAACGCGTACTGGAACACCACCAGCCCCGACTACGACAGCGCCTATCTGCTGGACGCGCTCAAGGACTTCATCGCCGCGTTCGGCGCCCGCTACGACAACGACCCGCGGATCGGGTTCATCCACCTGGGTCTTGTCGGCCTCTGGGGCGAGTGGCACACCTGGCCGTACGACACCGACACCTCGGGCGACTCGTACCCGAACCTCATGCCCACGGACGCGCACGGCGCCGAGCTCATCCGCGCGTACGCCGCCGCCTTCACCCGCACCAAACTGGAGGTCCGGTACCCGGAGTCCGGGGGCGCCGCGGCCAACAGCCTGCCCACCGTGGGCTATCACGACGACTCCTTCTGCTTCCGCGAGGGCTCGCCGCCGGCCGGTGTCACCCTGCCCGTCTCGATGGGCGGCGCGTCCTACTCCCAGCTGCAGAAGGCCCTCGACCAGGGCGTGGAGAACCGGTGGACCACGGCCTCCATGGGCGGCGAGGTACGCCCCGAGATCCAGTCCACCGCCTTCGACAACTGGCCCGGCGGTTCCGGCGCCGTCGACGACATGAAGGCGTGCCTGGAGCTGGACCACACCACCTGGAAGATCAACGAGGGAAGCGCCGGCTACGACCCCGGCAACGCCAAGGTGGGCGCCGCCGTCCGGCAGATGGGCTACGACCTCACCGCCGACCACGCCTACTTCCAGGACACCGCGCAGGGCACCACCAAGGTGGGTGTGCGGCTCACCAACAACGGGGTGGCGCCGTTCTACTACCCCTGGACGGTCAGCCTCGGCCTCAAGGACGCGTCCGGCAACGTCGTGAAGAGCTGGGCGACACCCTGGGACCTGCGCAAGGTCATGCCCGTGAAGATCCGCGCCTTCCCCGACTGGGGCGTGGGCGCCGACCCCACCCACCTCGACTACGGCCACCCCCAGTACTTCGACACGTCCGTCGACCTCTCCGGTGTCACGGCCGGCTCCTACCAGCTGGTGATGAAGGCCAGGAACCCCCTGGAGGACGTGAGCGCGAGCGCCAAGAAGCTGCGCTTCGCCAACACCGGCCAGAACGCCGACGGCTGGCTCGGTCTGGGCGCCATGACGGTGGGCTCCGCAAGCGGCACCCCGCGCAGCTACGAGGCGGAGGCATCCGGAAACACCCTCACGGGCACGGCCCGGACGGCCGACTGCACCGGCTGCTCCGGCGGCTCGAAGGTCGGGTACGTCGGCAACGGCGCCGCCCTCACCTTCAACGACGTCGACGGAGGCAGCGGCGGCACCAGGACGGTCACCGTCCACTACGCGAGCGCGGAGTCCCGCTCGGCCACCGTGCAGGCCGGCGGGGGTACGCCGAAGACCGTCTCCTTCCCGCCGACGGCGGACTGGGCCACCACCGGGGCGAGCACGGTGACCCTGGACCTGAACGCCGGGACGGGCAACCGCATAACCGTCGCCAACGGTTCGGGCTGGGCACCCGACATCGACCGCATCACCGTGAGCTGACGGTCCCGTACCGCCGGTGCCGGCCGAAGCCCGCGTGCTTCGGCCGGCACCTCACGTACCGCCGTCTTTCACACAGACGCCACGCGCCCCTTCCCTGACGTTTGTTGCTCTTGGAACACTCCGATAGCGCAGGTTCCGGCATGCGCAGGTCCGTCCGTCAGTCGCCCCCGTACACGTCAGGACGAGAGGTCACCCAGTCATGACCGAAGTGAATCGGCGCCGTTTCCTGCAGCTCGCGGGCGGTACCGCGGCGTTCACCGCGCTGTCGGAGAGCATCGCCAAGGCCGCCTCGATCCCCGCGGGCTACCACCGCGGCACCATCGAGGATGTCGAGCACGTGGTCGTCCTCATGCAGGAGAACCGTTCCTTCGATCACTACTTCGGTGCGCTCAGGGGTGTCCGCGGTTTCGGCGACCCGCACCCGGTCGCGCTCGACAACGGTAAGTCCGTCTGGCACCAGTCCGACGGCACGAAGGACCTCCTGCCCTTCCACCCGGAGGCCGACGACCTCGGTATGCAGTTCCTTGAGGGCCTGCCGCACAGCTGGCCCGACGGGCACGCCGCCTACAACGGGGGCAAGTACGACAAGTGGGTCCCCGCGAAGGGCGCCACGACCATGGCGTACCTGACCCGCGAGGACATCCCGTTCCACTACGCGCTCGCCGACACCTTCACGGTCTGCGACGCGTACCACTGCTCGTTCATCGGCTCCACCGACCCGAACCGCTACTACATGTGGACGGGCTTCACCGGCAACGACGGCAAGGGCGGCGGCCCGGTCCTCGGCAACGACGAGCTGGGCTACGACTGGACGACCTACCCCGAGCGCCTGGAGGAGGCCGGGATCTCCTGGAAGGTCTACCAGGACATCGGCAACGGCCTCGACGCGGCCGGCTCCTGGGGCTGGATCTCGGACGCCTACCGCGGCAACTACGGCGACAACTCGCTCCTCTACTTCAACAAGTACCGCAACGCCAAGGCCGGCGACCCGCTCTACGACAAGGCCCGCACCGGCACCGACGCCCGCAAGGGCGAGGGCTACTTCGACCGGCTGCGCGCCGACGTCGTGGGCGGCACGCTGCCGCAGGTCTCCTGGATCGCCGCCCCCGAGGCGTTCTCCGAGCACTCCAACTGGCCCTCCAACTACGGCGCCTGGTACATCTCCCAGGTCCTGGAGGCACTCACCGCCGACCCGAAGGTCTGGGCGAAGACGGCCCTGTTCATCACGTACGACGAGAACGACGGCTTCTTCGACCACCTCGTGCCGCCGCTGCCGCCGCGCTCCGCCGACCAGGGCAAGTCCACCGTCGACGTCGGCCCGGACCTCTTCGCGGGCAGCTCGAAGTACGTCGCGGGACCCTACGGCCTCGGCCCGCGCGTACCCATGCTCGTCGTCTCGCCCTGGAGCAAGGGCGGTTACGTCTGCTCCGAGACCCTCGACCACACCTCGATCGTCCGCTTCCTGGAGCGCCGCTTCGGGGTCGAGGAGCCCAACATCTCGCCCTGGCGCCGGGCCGTCTGCGGCGACCTGACCGCCGCGTTCGACTTCTCCCGCAAGGACAGCAAGCCGGCCCGCCTCCCGGACACCGACGCGTACGAGCCGCAGGACAAGGACCGGCACCCGGACTACAGGCCCACCCCGCCCGCCGACCCGAAGCTGCCCCGGCAGGAGCGCGGTCTGCGGCTCGCCCGCCCCCTGCGGTACGCGCCCTGGATCGACGGCTCGGCGGACGCGAAGGCCGGGAAGTTCACGCTGGCCTTCGCCTCGGGCAAGAAGGCCGGCGCCTCCTTCCACGTGACCTCCGGGAACCGCACCGACGGCCCCTGGACGTACACCACCGAGGCGGGCAAGAGCGTCTCGGACACCTGGAACTCCGCGTACTCGAACGGCTCGTACGACCTGACCGTCCACGGGCCCAACGGTTTCGTCCGCGTCTTCAAGGGGCCCGGCACGACCGCCGGACCCGAGGTCACCGCCCGCCACGACGGCGACGACATCGAGCTGACCCTCACCAACAAGGGCGCCCGCACGGTGACCCTGAAGCTCACCGACGGCTACGGCGGCAGGCCCAGGTCGTTCAAGGTGCGGCACGGCGCGACCGTGAAGCACACCGTGGACCTGCGGGAGAGCAGGCGCTGGTACGACCTCACCGTCGTCTCCGACGCGGACGCCTCGTTCCTGCGCCGGTTCGCCGGGCACGTCGAGAACGGCCGGGTGGGCGTCAGCGACCCGGCGATCGCGTCGGCCTAGGCGGCACATCGGCTGTTCTGGCCCCGTCTGGTCCCGCAGGGCCGTATTGGTCACGCGGGACCGGACTGGTCATGTACCTGCGGGGTCGGGATAGTGTGCCCCGGTGACCACGCATTCGAACACAGTTGCAGGCTGGTATCCGGATCCGCAGGGTGCGCCCCAGACCCTGCGGTACTGGGACGGAACCCAGTGGACCGAGCACACCAACCAGAACCAGGGGCAGGCGCAGCAGCCGCCGGCGGGCGCCGACCCGCGCGTCCAGAAGCAGGTGCATCAGCAGGCCGGTGTCGCGCCGAACGCGGCCGGCGCCGGCACCCTGTTCACCGAGCCGGTCCTGGTGGTGAACCAGAAGGCCAAGCTGATCGAGCTGACCAACGAGTACAAGGTCATGGACCAGCAGGGCAACCAGCTCGGCTCGGTCGTACAGGTCGGCCAGAGCGCGCTGAAGAAGGTGCTGCGCTTCGTCTCCAGCCTCGACCAGTTCATGACGCACAAGCTGGAGATCCGTGACGCGTACGGCCGGCCGCAGTTGCTGCTGACCCGGCCGCGCAAGTTCCTGAAGTCCCGGGTGCTCGTGGCGCGTGCGGACGGTACGCCGGTCGGCGAGATCGCCCAGCAGAACATGTTCGGGAAGATCAACTTCGCGATCAAGGTCGACGGGCAGCAGATCGGCGCGATCAAGGCCGAGAACTGGCGTGCGTGGAACTTCGCGATCGTCGACCACTCCGACACCGAGGTCGCCCGGATCACCAAGACCTGGGAAGGCCTCGCGAAGACGATGTTCACCACTGCGGACAACTACGTCCTGCAGATCCACTTCCAGCTGCCCGAGCCGCTGCTGAGCCTCGTGATAGCGACGGCGCTGACGGTCGACACGGCGCTCAAGCAGGACTCGCGCGGGTTCGGGTGACCGCCGGTCCGGACCGGTTAACGGACGAAGGGCGACCGCGGACATCCGTGGTCGCCCTTCCTGTGTCCGCTGCCCGCGCGCGGGGCGTCACAGCGAGGTGAGATGCCCCGGCTTCGGCTGCCGAGGCAGCATCGAGGGTTCGTACGCGGCCGAGTCGGGCTCCAGCGCGAGGACCGCCGCCACCGGATGCTGTTCCTCCTCCTCTGCCTCCACCACCACCGTCGGAGGCACCGGCACCGGGTCCCGAGTGGAACGCGACAGCGTCACCACACCCCAGGCCGCGACCGCGGCACCGGCCCCCGCGAGGAGCAGCCCCGCCGCCCCGCCCTGCAACTGCTCGCCGAGCAGCGTCAGGCCGATGACCACGGCGGCGATCGGATTGGCGAGCGTCACCACGGCCAGCGGTGCGCCGAGCCCGCCCTTGTAGGCGGTCTGCGACAGCAGCAGGCCGCCCGCGGCGAAGGCCGCGACCAGCAGGGCCACCACGATCACCTGCCCGCTGAACAGCGGACCCGTGCGGTCGGTGGCGGCGACGGTGACGGTCTGGGTGAGCGCCGAGGCGACGCCCGAGGCGAAGCCGGACGCGGACGCGTGCCGGAGCCCGGGGCGGGCGCCCGGCCGGGCCAGGACGCCGATGACGGTAGCGGTGGCACCCGTCACGGCCAGCGCCTGCGGAAGGCTCAGCACGTCGTCGGGCGCGGGCCCGGACGCCGTCACGAGCACCGCGGAGAGCCCGATCAGCGTCAGCGCCGTACCGCGCCACTCGACCGGGGTGACCCGCCGGCCCGCCAGCCGCGCGCCCAGCGGCACCGCGGCGACGAGCGTGAGCGCGCCGAGCGGCTGGACGAGGGTGAGCGTTCCGTACTTCAGGGCGGCCACGTGCAGGAGCGCGGCCCCGGCGTTGAGACCGACCGACCACCACCACGCACCGCGGCCCAGCAGACGCAGTACGCCGGAGTCCGTGCTCCGGGCGGCCAGCCTCTCCTGTGCCACCGCGGCGCCCGCGTAGGCGACGGCGGAGAACAGCGACAGGACGACGGCGAGAAGGGTCGCGCTCATCGCCGCGCTCCCACGAGCGCGGGCGCTTCCGGTACGCCGCCGGGGGCGTCCTGCCCACCGGCCGCATGCGGTACGGGCCTGCCGGCGTCCCCTGTGTCCTCGGCGCCCTCGGCCGCCGGGCCGGACCCGGCGGCGGCCGGTGCCCTGCGGGGCGGGCGGACGATGGCGAGGACGATCCCGAGGAGGGCGGCGGCCACGATCGCGTCCAGCCAGTAGTGGTTCGCCGTCCCGACGATCACCAGCAGGGTCAGCAGCGGGTGCAGCAGCCACAGCCACCGCCACCGGGAGCGGGTCGCGGCGATCAGGCCGATCGCGACCATCAGGGCCCAGCCGAAGTGCAGCGACGGCATCGCCGCGAACTGGTTCGAGAGGGAGTCGGTCTCGGGGGAGGCGCCGTACACCGTGGGCCCGTACACCTGGCCGGTGTCCACGAGGCCCGTCGCGGCGAGCATCCGCGGCGGTGCGAGCGGGAATGTGAGATGCACCACCAGCGCCGCGGCGGTGACCGCGGCGAGGACCCGGCGGGCCCACGTGTAGTGCCCCGGACGGCGCAGATACAGCCACACCAGGAAGGCCGCCGTGGCGGGGAAGTGCACTGTCGCGTAATAGGTGTTGACGAGGTGGACGAGCGTGTCGCCGTGCAGTACGGCGGACTGCACGGAGCCCTCGCCGGGCAGGTGGAGGAACCGTTCGAGGTCCCACACGCGGTGGGCGTTGCCGAAGGCCTCGGCGGTGTGGCCGGTGGCCAGCTGACGGCCGAGTTTGTAGACGAGGAAGAGCCCCGCGACGAGCAGGACCTCACGGACAAGGGGTGGCCGCGATATCGCGGCGGATCCCTTCTGTGCAGGCTCGGTTGGGAGTTCCATCCCCCGGCCCCTTTGCTTGACGGTCTCAACGATGCTGATGCGTGGTGAGCCCAGGAGGGGATCCACTCGACACAGGGGTGGGTCCTGTCCAAGGCTCATCGATACGCCAGTGTACCGATACGAAGTCGTTCCGGTACACTGGCGTATCGATAGGCTGCCGGGACGGGCCCGGGGACGAGCGAGGAGAAGAGCCATGACGTCGCAGGCAGCGGAGGGACCGGAGACGGTCGCCGCCTCGCGCCGCTCCAAGATCACGCCGGAGCGTGAGCAGGAGTTCTTCGACGCCGTTCTCGACCAGGTCCGCGAATGCGGCTACGACGCGCTGACCATGGAAGGCGTGGCCGCCAGCACCCGGTGCAGCAAGTCCACGCTCTACCGCCAGTGGAAGACGAAGCCGCAGTTCGTGGCCGCCGCGCTGCGCGCCAACCACTGCCCCAAGTTCATCGGGATCGACACCGGCTCGCTCGCCGGTGACCTGCGCGCCGTCGCCCGTACGGCGGGCGAGCGGTCCGACGAGGACACCCGGCTCATGCAGGCGCTCGGCCAGTCCGTGATGCAGGACCAGGAACTGAAGCGCGCGCTGCGCGACGCCCTCGTCGAACCCGAACTGGACGCGCTGCGGGCCATGATCGGGCGCGCGGTCGAGCGGGGAGAGGTCACCGCCGACCATCCGGTGCTGGAGTTCGTGCCCGCGCAGCTGCTCGGTGTGCTCCGGGTCAGGCCCATCCTCGAAGGGCGGCCCGCGGACGCGGAGTATCTGCTGCGCTATGTGGAGGTGGCCCTGCTGCCCGCCCTGGGGCTCGCCGACCCCCTTAGAACTCAGGCCGCCGTCCAAGGGATGACTGGACGGTGACCTGATCGCGCCGCACCGTGGGGACGGGGGCGGCGCGCACCCCCCGGCCGGGTGGGGTTCCTCTTGAGCGGAGAGGCGCTCCACCCGGCCGACCGGTTCCCCGGGGCGTGCCCGGGGTGACGTCCTAGACGTCCTGGCCGTTGCCGCCGCCGCCCGCGGACTCCTTGATGCCCTTGGTGATGTCGTCGATCACGGACTGCTTGGGCGCGTCGGAGCCGACGTCGATGCCGAAGCGCACGACGACGAGCTGCTTGGCGTTGGCGGGCGCCGGGAAGACCAGCGACTCGACGTAGCCGTCGGCGCCCTTGCTGGTGATGACCTTCCAGCGGACCGCGTAGCCCTTCTGCCCCGCCACGGTGACGGCCTTCGAGGAGAGCTCCTCGTGCGAGGTGATCTTGCCGTAGCTCTTGCCGCCGTAGGACTCCTCGGCGTTCTTGGAGATGTCCTCCTTGGCCGCGGCCTCCACGGTGGTGGCCTTGAGCTCCAGGGCGAGCGCGGGGGCGGAGTAGGCGCCGCCGCGCGTGCAGGTGGCCGAGGTGTCGCCCGGGCACTTGTAGGAGTCCTTGGACGTCACCTGGGCGCCCACCTGGATGGTCGAACCGCTCCAGTCGTCGGGCACGGGGAGGCTGATGCCGTTGACCGGGTCGGCGGCGAAGCCGTCCTCGGACTGCTGCGGCTGCGGGACCCCGCTCTCGCCGCCGTCCTGGCCGCCGGGACCGCCCTGGCCACCGCCGTCCTGGCCCTGCGGACCGCCCGGCAGCGTCGGCGTGGGCCGGGCGCTGCTCTGCTCGGGGTTGTCCGTACCGTCGTCCGCGGTGAGCGCGTACACACCGCCGCCGATGCCCGCGAGCACCGCTATGGCGGCGGCCACGGCTATCGCCGTACGCACCCGGCGCCGGGGCCCGCCCGGCTTCGCGCCCCCGTACGGGGTGCCCGGCGGGTACGCCGGAGGACCCCATGCGGCGGCCGACTCCGCGGGGCGGGTCTGGTCCGTCCATGTACTGCCGTCCCACCAGCGTTGCGTGGCGGGACCGTCACTTGTCTGCCCGGGGTCGGGATACCAGCCGGGGGGAGTCGCCTGCGTCATGGCCCCACCGTATGAGGTGCGGGTGAAAGCCGTATGAGAGGACCCCGTTTCAGGTCACTCCAGCACCAGGCGCACCGGCTGTTCCGCGTCCCCGCGGAGCCGCGGAAAGCCGTTCCGCCCGGGGGTGAGCGAGCCGAGTACGCCGGCGTGCCGGGCGCCGGTGCTCCGCGGATCGGTGCCCGGCAGCCCGTGCGCCGTCAGGAACCCCAGCACGGCGAAGGCGTACGCCTCCTTGGCCGCCGCGGGCAGACCGAGACCGTCGGAGAGGCGGAGCGGCACTCCCGCCAGTTCCTCGCCCAGCATCGCCATGAGGACGGGATTGCGGGTCCCGCCACCCGACACGATCACCTCGGTGGCGTGGGGGGACCCGGCGCGCGGCGACCCGGGGGAGTGGGCGGACCCGGTGGTGTCCAGGCCGTGGACGGCGTCCGCCACCGTCCGGGCGGTGAGCCGGGTGAGGGTCGCGATCACGTCCTCGTCGGCTGGCGTCACGCCCTCCGCGGTCGAGGCGACGTCCGCGAGCGCCGCGAGCAGATAGCCCTCGTGGAACAGCTCCTTGCCGGTCGTCTTCGGCGCGGGCCGCGCGTAGTACGGCTCGTCGAGCAGACGCCGCAGCAGCGGCTCGTGCACGGTGCCGCGGGCCGCCAGCGCCCCGTCGGCGTCGAAGGCGCGGCCGGTGGAACGACGTACCGCCGCGTCGATCAGTGCGCCCGCGGGGCCCGTGTCGAACGCGGTGCCGTCGGGCGCGGTGAGGTTGGCGATGCCGCCGAGGTTCAGCGCGACCGGCGTGCCCGGCCTGCCGCGCAGCCACATGAGGTCGACCAGGCTCACCAGTGGCGCGCCCTGACCGCCCGCGGCGATGTCGCGCGGCCGGAAGTCGGCCACCACGGGGAGCCCGGTCGCCTCCGCGATCCAGGCGGGCTGCCCGATCTGAAGGGTGCCCCGCACCTGGCCCCCGTCGGTCCAGTGGAAGACGGTCTGGCCGTGCGAGGCGATCAACTCGGCCCGCCCGTCGCACAGTTCGTGCTGGGCGCGGACCGCCGCGGCGGCGAAGGCCTGCCCGATGAGGGTGTCCAGCCGGCACACCTCGGCGAGGGTGGTGGCCGCCGGGGGCAGCGCCGCCGCGAGGGCTTCGCGCAGACCGGGCTCGTACGCCCCCGTCACCGTCCCCAGCGGCGTCAGCACCAGGTCCGGCCCGTCGAGGCGCAGGTCGGCCGCCGCCGCGTCGATGGCGTCGTACGACGTGCCGGACATCAGACCGATCACCCGCACCTGCTCAACTTCCCTTCTCCGCCTGCTTCTTCTGTTCCCGTACGTGCTCGGCCCCGGCGCCTGTCCTCGACTCACGGAGTGTCAGAAGGGCCAGTGCGCTCACCGCACAGGTGGCCGCCGCGTAGTACGCCGGGATGTCCACGCTGCCCGTCCGCTCGATCGTCTCCGTGATGATGAGCCCCGCACACCCGGAGAAGACGGCATTGGACAGGGCGTAGGCGAGTCCCAGGCCCGTGTACCGCACGCTCGTCGGGAACATCTCCGAGAGCATCGCCGGGCCGGGGCCCGCCATCAGACCCACGATCGCCCCCGCGACGAACACGGCGGCACCCTTGAGCGCGCTCGAAGTGCCGCCGTCCTGGAGGAGGTTGAGCAGCGGGACCGCCAGCACGGTGACCAGCAGCGCGCCCGTGAGCATCACCGGCCGCCGGCCGATCCGGTCGCTCAGCAGTCCCGCCGGGAGGATCGTCGCCGCGAAGCCGAGGTTGGCCAGGACCGTGGCGACCAGCGCCTGCTGGAAGGTGGCGTTCAGTGAGCTCTGCAGATAGGAGGGGAGCACGACGAGGAAGGTGTAACCGGCGGCTGCCCAGCCCATGACACGCCCGGCGCCCAGCGCGATCGCCTTCGCCACCTCACGCGCCGGGGGTGCCATCAGGGCTTGGTGTGCCTGGACGGCCTGAAAAGAGGGTGTCTCGTCGAGGCGCAGGCGCAGCCACAGCGCCCCCAGCCCCATCGGCAGTGTCAGCAGGAACGGCAGCCGCCAGCCCCAGGAGTTCAGCTGTGCCCCGGTGAGCAGGGTCGCGAGGAGCGCCGCGGCCCCCGCCCCGCCCAGCAGTCCCAGCGCCACCGTGAACGACTGCCACGCCCCGTACAGCCCCCGTCCGCCCGGCGGCGCGAACTCCGTCATCACCGACACGGCCCCGCCGAACTCCCCACCCGCGGACAGCCCTTGGACCACCCGGAGGAGGGTGAGCAGCCAGGGGGCGAGGGCACCCACCGTGGCGTACGTGGGCAGCACGCCGATCAAGGTCGTGGCGGCCGTCATGAGGACGACGACCAGGATCAGCACGGGCCGGCGGCCGACGCGGTCGCCCAGGCGGCCGAAGAGCGCCGCGCCGACGGGCCGGAAGAAGAATGCGAGCGCGAACGACGCATAAGTCCTGACCAGGGCCTCGGCCTCCGAACCGCCCTCCGGGGTGAAGAACCGGGCCGCGACGACCGTCGCGAAATAGCCGTAGACACCGAACTCGTACCACTCGATGAAGTTGCCGACCGACCCTGCGACCAGCGCTCTTCGGGAACGCTCCGGCCGGTCGGTCCGCAGGCCGGAGCCGTGCGCCGGGGCATCCATACCGTTCCTCCCGCACTGGGGCGTGCCGACGATGCTGAAAGTCAGCTTCAGTTTGCGGTCGCTGACAGTCAATGACCTTCCCCCGCGCCGGTCGGCCGACAGGTTCGCCGACTCCTGTCCCCGGCCGTCACCCATGACGGCAACAGGTGTTCCGACCGGACTCCATCGCGCCTTCCGGAGGACTAGGCTCGAAGTCTGTACGTCGTTGGGCCGACCTGGGGAGGTAGCGGGATGACGGAGGTACGGCCGGGTGCGGCCGCCTCGGCACCGCTCTGGGAGCGCGACGCGGAACTCGCCGCGGTCACGGAGGCCGTCGACGCCCTGTGCGCCGGATCCGCCGCCGGCAGCCTGCTGGTGTTCACGGGTGAGGCGGGCATCGGCAAGACCGCATTGCTCAACCAGGTCCGCGCCCTCGCGGAGAGCCGCTGCACGGTGTGGTCGGCCCGCGGCGGCGAGACCATCACGTCCGTTCCCTTCAACGTCGTCCGGCAGCTGCTCCAGCCCGCGCTCGTCGCACTGATGCCGGACGAGGCGCGCGAGTACTTCGGCGACTGGTACGACATCGCCGGACCCGCACTGGGCATAGCCGAACCCGGCGCACGCCAGGCGGACCCGCAGGGTGTGTGCGACGGACTGGTCGCCGCCGTGCGCAGGCTCGCCCGGCGCGAATGGCCCCTGGTGCTGATCGTCGACGACGCCCACTGGGCCGACCAGGAGAGCCTGCACTGGCTGGCGGCCTTCGCCGAGCGCCTCGACGATCTGCCCGTCCTCGTCGTGGTGGCCCGCCGCCCCGGCGACGCCACCGGCGAGAGCGCCCGCCACCTCGACACCCTCGGCGCGCTGTCCCGCCCCATGCCCAGTCTGCGCGCACTCACCCCGGAGGCCACGGCCGGACTCACCCGCGCCACGCTCGGCGCGCACGCCGACGCCGCGTTCTGCCGCGAGGTCTGGGCGGTCACCGCCGGGAACCCCTACGAAAGCGTGGAACTGCTCGCCAAGGTCCAGGACAGCGAACTGGAACCCGTGGAGGACTCGGCCGCCGAACTGCGCGCGCTGAACCGCGCGGCGCGCGGTCGCGGACTCGTCGACCGGCTGGAGGGGCTCGGCGTCGACGCCACGAAGTTCGCCTGGGCGGCAGCCATCCTCGGCACACAGATCTCCGTGGACCTCGCGGCCGAACTGGCCGGAATGCAGCGGGAGGACGCCGAGCGCTGTGCCGTACGGCTGAGCGTGGCCCGCATCCTCACCGAAGCCGACCGGAGCCCCGGCCAACTGGACGACGGAGAGCTGGAGTTCGTCCATCCGCTCATCGCCACCGCCG
Source organism: Streptomyces sp. NPDC102514 (assembly GCF_055584525.1). NCBI lineage: Bacteria > Bacillati > Actinomycetota > Actinomycetes > Kitasatosporales > Streptomycetaceae > Streptomyces > Streptomyces sp. NPDC102514. Next base: position 342,697 of record NZ_JBVJLW010000002.1, on the reverse strand, counting down.
TCTACCGCTCGATCCCGGACGCATTGCGCACCGCGATGCACGGCGTGGCCGCCGCGGTCGTCACCGCGTCGGGCCTCGGCGCCGCCGCGGCCTCCCGCCACCTCCTGGAGGTCCACCCGGACGACGACCCCGAACTCGTCGAGCAGATGCGGGAGGCCGCCAGTGAACACCTCGCCGTCGGCGCCCCGGACGCGGCCCGCCGGTGCCTGGAGCGCGCCCTCCTGGAACCGCCGCTCCCGGAGGTCCACGCGCGCGTGCTCTACGAACTGGGCTGCGCCACACTCCTGACCTCGCCCGCCACCACCATCGGCCATCTGCGCCAGGCACTCACGGTGCACGGCCTGGAGGCGGAGGTGCGGGTCGACGCCGTCTGCCGGCTGTCCTCGGCGCTCGTCCACAACGACCAGCTGGAGGAGGCCGTCGCGGTCGTCGACGCGGAGGCCGAACGGCTCGAACCAGGTCCCGCGCGGATGCGGCTGCAGGGCGTGCACTACATGTGGGAAGGCATCCACGCCGGCGAGGAGGACGCGCCCGGCCGCTCCCGCCGGCTGGCCCAGCTCGCCAAACCGCTCACCGGCCGCGACAACTCCGAGCGCGCCGTACTCATCCTGCGGGCCTTCGACGCCATGACCCGCGGGGAGAACGCGGAAGAGGTCGCCGAACTCTGCGACCGCTCGCTCGTCAACGGCCGCCTCGCGCCCGGCCTCGGCTGGACCGACACCGAGTGGAGCTTCGAGCTCCTCATGATGCTGGGCATCTCCTACACGTACGCGGACCGGCTCGACCGTGCCGAGAGCCTCTTCACGGAGGCCCGGCGGTCGTACGAGTCCGCCGGCTGGAGCGGTGGCCATCTGGCCCTCTCCCACGCCTTCGGCGGATACGTGCTCCGCAGGCGGGGACGCCTCAAGGAAGCGGACGAGTCCCTGCGCGAGGCGCTGCGGCTCGCGGACCGGGTGGGCCGCGGGCTGCCCATGCACTGGTCCGCGGCCTGCATGCTCATCGACACGCTGCTCGCCCGCGGGCATGTCGGCGAGGCCGAGGAGATCGCCGAACGGTACTCCTTCGAGCCGCCGCACCCGTCCACGATCGTCCTGCCGGACACCCACTCGATACGGGGTCGGCTGCTCATCGCCACCGGTCGTGTCGAGGAGGGCGTGAACGAGCTGGAGACCGCCGAGAAGATGTCCGAGGCCCGCGGTGGTCACAACACGGTGATGGCTCCCTGGGCGGGCGACCTCGCCCGGACCCTCGCCGTCGAGGACCCGCGCCGCGCGGCGGAGGTGGCCGCGGACGCCCGCGTCCAGGCCGAGCGCTTCGGCACCGACACGGCCATCGGTGAGGCCCTGCGCTGCGCCGCCGCGCTGGAGACCGGGCAGCGGTCGGTCGCGCTGTACGCCCAGGCGGTCACGTACCTCGAAGCGTCGCCGTGCGCGTACGAGCACGCCGCGGCCCGCGTCGAATACGGCATCGCGTCCCGCTCCCGCACCGAAATCACGAAGGCCCTGACCCTGGCCGAATCCTGCGGAGCGGACGGCTTGGTAACCCGAGCCCGCGACGCCCTGACCGCATCCCCATGAGCAGCAAGGCCGGCTAAGGGGCGCGGGGAACGGCGCGGCCAGCCCCCACGTACCCGCAGACCGTATGCGGCGCGTCGGGGCAGGTCCCGTCCGGCTTTCGGCTGCGGCCGAGTGGGGGCGGGCCGCGCAGTTCCCCGCGCCCCTATCGGGGCTGCCGCCCCGCAGGCACGGCGGGCCCCGTAAGGGGCGCGAGGAACGGCGCGCTCAGCCCCCGCGGACCCGCACCCGGCGTGCATGGCGGGCCCCCCGTCAGGGGCGCGGGGAACGGCGCGGCCAGCCCCCACGTACCCGCAGACCGTATGCGGCGCGCCGGGGCAGGTCCCGTCGGGTTTTTGGCTGCGGCCGGGTGGGGGCGGGCCGCGCAGTTCCCCGCGCCCCTATCGGGGCTGCCGCCCCGCGGGCATGGCGCGCCCCTGACGGGGCTGTCGGTCAACCCTCCTCGGAGAGGACCCGCTGGGCCACAGCGAACGCCGAGTTCGCCGCAGGCACCCCGCAGTACACCGCCGTCTGCAACAACACCGCCCCGATCTCCTCCGGCGTCAGCCCGTTGCGCCGAGCCGCCCGCACATGCATCGCCAACTCGTCGTAGTGCCCGTGCGCGACGAGCGCGGTCAGAGTGATCATGCTGCGCTCGCGCCGCGACAGCGTCTCGTCGGTCCACACCTCACCCCACGCGTACCGCGAGATGAAGTCCTGGAACCGCGCCGTGAACGCCGACTGCCGCGCCTGTGCCCGGTCCACGTGCTCGTCACCGAGCACCTGCCGCCGCACCGCCATCCCCCGCCCCGCGTCACCATCGAGGTGCGCGCGCAACGCGGTGAGCACGGCCTCCGGCCGCTCCGCGGGCGCGAGATGTGACGCACCAGGGACTTCCACGAGCCCGGCCCCCGGCACCGCGTCAGCGATCTCCCGCAGATGCGCGGGCGGCGTCGCCGGATCCTCGCGCCCGGCGACGAGCAGTGTCGGCGCACCGATCCGGGACAGCCGATCACGGAGGTCGAACGCCGCCAGCGCGTCACAGCACGCCGCGTACCCGTCCGGATCGGCCGTCCGATGGTCCTCGACCAGCTCGGGGACGGTGAACCCGGGTGTGAACCAGCGGGCGTCCGCGCCGGCCGCCAGCCCGGCCAGCCCCTCGGCCCGTACGAGCGCGGCCCGTTCCTCCCACGGCCTCGAACCGTTGAAGTGCGCCGAGGAACAGATCACGGCGAGCTTGTCCACCCGCTCGGGGTGGTGCACCGCGAGATGCAGCCCCACCGCACCACCGAGCGAGACCCCGGCGTACGAGAACCGGTCGATGCCCAGTGAGTCGGCGAGCGCCAGCACCAGCGCGGCGAGGTCGCCGACGGTCGCCCCCGGACCGATCAGCGACGCGGACGAACCGCCGTGCCCCGGCAGATCCCAGCGCACCACCCGATGGGCGACGGAGAGTTCGGGCGCGACCTTGTCCCAGAGGGCCAACGAGGTGCCGAGGGAGGGGCCGAGGAGCAGCGGGGGAGCGGAGACGGCTCCTTCGACGCGATGGTTCAGCAACGTGCCCTCCGGCGACGGCGAGGTGTCTTGGTCGGTCCGACTGGTCAACGTCGCTCCAGAGCACGATCGGTGAGGGCTCCCGCGGAACCCGTGTACTGGGTGGGGTCGGTGAGCGCCACCAGGTCGAGTTCCTTCAACTCGGGTTCCTCCGAGAGGAGTTCCACGAGCGGCCGACCCTCCGCGGTGGCCCGCCGAGCCACCCGGGTGAGCACTTCCCTGGCGCGGGCGCGCCCGAGCACGGGCGCGAGTTCGGCCGACAGTCGCTCGGAGACGATCAGCCCGTGCGTGAGGTCCAGGTGGGCGCGCATCGCGTCCGCGTGGACCCGCAGTCCCTCGGCCAGTTCGGCCGCGTCCCGGGCCGCCCCGCCCACCAGGCGGAGCAGGTCCCGCAGCGGCTCCCACTCGGCGTGCCAGGCACCGGCGGGCCGTTCGTCCTCGGCCGCCATGCCCCCGTACAGCGTCGCCGCGAGCTGCGGCGCCCGGCGGGCCGCCGCCGCGATGAGTGTGGCACGCACCGGATTCGCCTTGTGCGGCATGGCGGAGGATCCGCCGCCCGTGCCCTCGCTCAGTTCGCGGATCTCCGTACGGGAGAGGGTGAGTACGTCCGTGGCGGTCTTGCCGAGGGTGCCCGCGGTGAAGGCGAGAGCGCCCGCGAGGTCGGCGACCGGTGTCCGGAGGGTGTGCCACGGCAACTCCGGCGCCAAAAGGCCCAGTTCACGGGCGTACGCCTCCACGAGCGCACCCGGGTCCGTGGCTCCGTACACGGCGAAGGCAGCCAACGTGCCCGCCGCGCCGCCGAGTTGCACCGGCAGCCCGTCCCGTACGAGCCGGACGCGGTCCCGGGCGTCCAGTACCAGCGACCGCCACCCCGCCGCCTTCAGCCCGAAGGTGGTGGGGACGGCGTGCTGGGTGAGGGTGCGCCCCGGCATCACCGTGTCCCGGTGCTCGCGCGCGAGACGGGCCAGCGCGCGCTCCGTACGGGCGAGGTCGGCGAGGACCACGTCGAGCGTCCTTACGGCGACCAGCATCGTGGCCGTGTCCATGATGTCCTGGCTGGTCGCGCCCCGGTGGACGTAGGGGGAGTGCTCGTCGCCGACCGTCGCGCCCAGGTCGGCGACCAGCGGGATCACCGGGTTGCCGCCGGCCCGAGCGCGCAGCGCGAGCGCGTGGACGTCGAAACGCGCCGCGTCGGCCGCGGCGGTGACGGCGTCGGCCGCGGCGGCCGGGGCGAGGCCGAGCGAAGCCTGAGCCCGGGTGAGGGCCGCCTCCGCGTCGAGCAGCGCCCGCAGGAAAGCCGCGTCACCCGTCGAGACCTCGGCAGCCGACCCGACCCGCCCGGGCGCGAGAAGTCCCACGTCGAGGCAGCCGGATGCGACAGGCCCGACGGGCCGCCCAGACTGACCGGGTTCTTCAGGTTCGACCACTGTCACTGAAACTCCAGGAAGACCGTTTCGCCTTCGCCCTGAAGACGGATGTCGAAACGGTACGCCCCCTTCGCACCCTTCATCCCGTTCGCCTCCTCGGTCGCGACCAGCGTGGCGCGCCGTTCGGCCGGCAGCGAGTCGAGCAGCGGGTCAGGTCCTTCGGCGAGGTAGGCGCGCGTGAAGAGGTGGTGCGTCAGCCCGCGCGCGAACACGCACACGCTGATGTACGGCAGCCCGGAGTTGCCCGGCGGCAGGGTGTGGAGCGCGTAGTGCCCGTCGGCGTCCGTGGGCACCCGCCCGTACCCCGTGAAGTCGACGCCGTTGCGGCCGAGGAAACCGCCGGTCGACGGATCGCGGCGCATGGAGCCCGGGGCGCCCGTCAGTGAGCCGTCGGGCGCGGCCTGCCAGAAGTCGAGCAGCGCGTCGGGGACCGGCCTGCCCGCGCCGTCGTACACGTGACCGTGCAGGCTGATCGCGTCCGGGTGGCCCTGGGGGGCGATGCGGGCGCCGTCGGGGAAGGGGAGCGCGTGCCCGTAGAACGGGCCGATGGTGTGGGACGGGGTGGGGAGCAGTCGCTCGGCCATGCTCAACGGCCTTCCTCGATCCAGGTGGCGGACGGACCGTCGAGGACGATGTCCCAGGCGTAGCCCATCGAGAACTCGGGCTTCGACAGGTCGTGGTCGTAGGTGGCCACCAGCCGCTCGCGGGCCGCCCTGTCCGTCACCGACTGGAGGATCGGGTCGTACCGGAACAGCGGGTCGCTCGGGAAGTACATCTGGGTCACGAGCCGCTGGGTGAACGCCGTCCCGAAGACGGAGAAGTGGATGTGCGCGGGCCGCCACGCGTTGGTGTGGTTGCCCCAGGGGTAGGGGCCCGGCTTGATCGTGGTGAACGAGTACCGGCCCTGATCGTCCGTCAGGGTTCGTCCCACACCGGTGAAGTGGGGGTCGAGCGGCGCCGGGTGCTGCTCGCGCAGATGGGCGTACCGGCCGGCGGCGTTGGCCTGCCATATCTCGACGAGCTGGCCGCGCACGGGGCGGCCGTCGCGGTCGAGCAGCCGCCCCGAGACGGTCATCCGCTCACCGATGGGCTCGCCCCGGTGATGGATCGTCAGATCGCTGTCGTGGTCGGTTATGTCGGTGACGCCGAACACCGGCCCCGACAGCTCGACGATCTCCGGATCGCCCCCGCTCACGGCGACCAGCGGCTGCTTCGGATGACGCAACAGGGAGCTGCGGTACGGGGCGTAGTCGCGCCGCGGGTGGTGGAGGACCGGGGCGCCACCGGCGACCGCCTTGTCGTACGCGTCCTGCTGGTCCTTGATCTCTATGTCGATGTCCGACTGGGTGAGAGCCATGAGAGGTGGGTTCCTAACGCTCCAGTACGAGGGCGAGGCCCTGGCCGACGCCGATGCAGAGGGTGGCGACGCCGACTCCCGAGCCCTTGCGGGCCAGTTGGTGGGCGACGGTCCCGGCGAGACGGGCACCGGAGGCGCCGAGGGGGTGGCCCAGGGCGATGGCCCCGCCCTGCGGGTTGAGGACGGCCGGGTCGAACTCGGGCCACTCGGCGACACAGCCGAGGACCTGCGCGGCGAAGGCCTCGTTGAGTTCGAGAGTTGACAGGTCGTCAAATGTCCTGCCCGCCTTGGCGAGCGCGCGGTTGACGGCCTCCACCGGCGCGAGACCGAAGTAGTCGGGGTCGAGCGCGGAGACGCCGGACGCGGACACCCGGGCGAGGGGTTCGCGACCGGTGGCGGCGAGCCCCTCCTCGTCGACGAGCAGCAGGGCGGCGGCCCCGTCGTTGAGCGGCGAGGCGTTGCCCGCGGTGACCGTACCGCCGTCGGGGCGGAACGACGGCTTGAGGCGGGCCATCGCGGCGAGGGAGGCGTCGGCGCGTACACATTCGTCGGCGGCGAAGGCCAGTGGGTCGCCCTTGCGCTGCGGGATGGACACCGGCGCGATCTCGCCGTCGAACAGACCCGCGGCCTGGGCGGCGGCAGCCTTGCGGTGACTGGCGAGGGCGAACTCGTCCTGCTGCTCACGGCTGATCTTGTGCTTGTCGGCGATGAGTTCGGCGGACTCGCCGAGCGGGATGGTCCACTGCGGGTCCATCCTCGGGTTGACCATGCGCCAGCCGAGCGTCGTGGAGTACAGCTCGGTGTGCCCGGCGGGGAAGGGCCGGTCGCTCTTCGGCAGGACATAGGGGGCGCGGGTCATCGACTCGACACCGCCGGCGAGGGCGATCGAGGCGTCGCCGAGCGCGATGGCACGGGCGGCCTGGATGACGGCCTCAAGGCCGGAGGCGCACAGCCGGTTGACGCTCACGCCCGGCACGGACGTGGGCAGACCGGCGAGCAGAGAGGCCATGCGGGCGACGTTGCGGTTCTCCTCGCCTGCGCCGTTCGCGTTGCCGAAGTACACGTCGTCGATCCGGGCGGGGTCCAGGTCCGGTGTACGGGCGAGGAGTTCACGCAGGGCATGGGCGGCCAGGTCGTCCGGGCGGACGGCGGCGAGGCTTCCGTTGTACTTGCCGAACGGGGTACGGACGGCGTCGACGATGTAGACGTCCTTCACGGCTGCTTCTCCTCGGTGAGCTTCTCGACGAGCTCTTCGGCGATACGAACCTTGGCGGCAGTCTTCGCCACGACCTCATCGACCGTGACACCGGGCGCCGTCTCGACGAGTACCAGGCCCTCGTCCGTGACGTCCAGGACACCCAGGTCGGTGATGACGCGATTGACACAGGCTTTGCCGGTCAGCGGCAGCGTGCACGTGTCGAGGACCTTCGGCGACCCGTCCTTGGCGGTGTGGGTCATCACCACGATCACCGTCCGGGCGCCGTGCACCAGGTCCATGGCCCCGCCGATTCCGGTGATCATCTTGCCGGGCACGGCCCAGTTCGCCAGGTCGCCGCCCGCGGAGACCTGCATCGCGCCGAGGACCGCGACATCGATGTGCCCGCCGCGGATCATCCCGAACGACAGCGCCGAGTCGAAGTAGGAGGCGCCGGGCAGGACCGTGACGGTCTCCTTGCCCGCGTTGATCAGGTCCGGGTCGACCTGCTCCTCGGTCGGGTACGGGCCGGTGCCCAGGATGCCGTTCTCCGACTCCAGGATCACCTCCACGTCCGGCGGGAGGTAGTTGGGGATCAGCGTAGGCAGCCCGATGCCGAGATTCACGTACTGGCCGTCCCGCAGTTCGCGCGCGGCCCGCGCGGCCATCTGTTCACGCGTCCAGGCCATCAGCCGCCCACCGTCCCTCGTGCCGCGGGCGCGGAGACCGTCCGCTGTTCGATCTTCTTGTCCGCGGCCTGCGCCGGGGTGAGCGCGACGACCCGCTGCACGAAGATGCCCGGCAGATGCACCGCGTCCGGGTCGATCTCGCCGGGCTCCACCAGCTCCTCCACCTCGGCGATCGTCACGCGCCCGGCCATCGCGGCGAGGGGGTTGAAGTTGCGGGAGGACTTGTTGAAGACGAGGTTCCCGTGCCGGTCGCCCTTGGCGGCCCGCACCAGCGCGAAGTCGGTACGGATGCCGCGCTCCAGCACGTACGGGGTGCCGTCGAAGTCCCTTACCTCCTTCGGCGGGGAGGCCAGCGCGACGCCGCCCTCGCCGTCGTAGCGCCAGGGCAGTCCGCCGTCGGCGACCTGCGTGCCGACACCTGCCGGAGTGTAGAACGCGGGAATCCCGGCGCCGCCGGCCCGCAGCCGCTCGGCCAGGGTGCCCTGCGGGATCATCTCGACCTCCAGCTCCCCGCCCAGGTACTGCCGCGCGAACTCCTTGTTCGCCCCGATGTACGAGCCGGTGACGCGGGCGATGCGGCCCGCCGCCAGGAGGACCGCCAGGCCGGACTCCATAGCCCCGCAGTTGTTGGACACCACGCCCAGGCCGGTGACACCGCGCTCGTACAGCGCCTGGATCGTCACGTTCGGCACACCGCTGAGGCCGAAACCGCCGACGGCGAGTGTCGCGCCGTCGGGTACGTCGGCCACAGCCCCGGCGGCTGTGGAGACCACCTTGTCCATCTGCGAAGCCCCATCTCTCCCGAGCGTCCCGCAGCCCCGATTAGTCAGGGCACTGAGTATTTCTACGAGGTTTCGAACACGCTGCCATCGCGGCCGTCAACCGTCAAGACCCCCCAGTGCACGCGCGCTGAGAGTCTGCCTGCGGAAAAGAGACAGCCGAGGGTCGGCCCGCTATTGTTCAGTGCACCAACGAATGCCGACTCTCGTGGCACAAGGAGCGCTCATGGCCGCGGTGGATCTCTCCACCCACCCCGGGCATCTGGCCCGGCGGCTGCAGCAGGCGCACTACCTGTTGTGGAACACGATGGTCTCCGAGGAGATCACCTCGCCCCAGTTCGCGGTCCTGAACGCGCTCGTCGCCGAGCCGGGTCTCGACCAGCGCACGGTGGGGGAGCGGGTGGGTCTCGACCGGTCCACCATCGCCGAGGTCATCAGCCGGCTCGGCCGGCGCGGTCTGCTGGACAAGGTCCGTGATCCTCAGGACGGGCGGCGGTCGCTGCTGCGCCTCACGGACGACGGGGTGCGGGTGCACCGGAAGCTGACGGTGCGGACGGCTCGGATGAACCAGGTGTTCCTCGCGCCGCTGTCCGGGGAGGAGCAGGCGCTCTTCTTCGACCTGATCCAGCGGGTGTCCGACGCGGCGGAGGGGTTGCGCAATCCGGTTGCCCCGGGTGGGGCGGGGGAACCGGTTGCCGGCCGGGCGCCGTGACGGTGTGCGGGGGTGGTCGTGGCGGGCCTAAAAGATTGCGCAGTTCCCCGCGCCCCTGAAGGCGGGCCGGTCGTCGTCTGCGGGTCCGGTGGGGGCTGATCGCGCAGTTCCCCGCGCCCCTAAAAAACAGGCCGGTCGCGCCGTTCTCCGTGCCACTGAAGGGCGCCCCCATTCAGGGGCGCGGGGAACGGCGCGGCCAGCCCCCACCGGGCCCGCAGACGAAGGTGATGCGTCAGGCGGTCGGCGCGTGGGGGGTCACGCTCGGGCGAAGACCACCCATACCTGGCCCGCCGCGAAGTTCACCGGCGCGCCGGACGGGGTGGTGAACTCCGTACCCCCCGTCGCAAGCGGCCGCTTCCACGCCGCATCGAACGCCTTGCCGTCCCGCAGCACCTTCGCCGTGCCCGACCCCACCGTCTCCGTGTAGGGCGTGACGTTCCCGAGATAGTCGTGGTACCGGGACTTACGGATGTTCACGTACTGCACGACGACCGTGGACGCGGCCACCCGCTTCCCACCGGTCGTCACCGTCGGCGTACCGTCCATCGACACCAGCCAGCGCCGCTGGTCCCGGGACCAGTCGAAGGTGAAGCGGGCTTCGGGGAAGCGGACCGTACGCGTGCTCTCGGCGGTGCCTCCCGCGGGCGCGGCACCGTACCGGAAACCCGTCGTCAGCGCGTCGGCCCCGGGCGCGCCGGACAGCAGCCGCTGGGGACGCAGATAGAGGTTGTGCGGCTGCGGCTTGTCCGTGCCCCGGTAGTACGCGTTCGTCTTCTCCTCCGGCAGGGCGGTCTGCAGCGGCGCGCTGTCGATCAGCGGCAGCAGCTTCTTCTGGGCGCCGGAGAAGGCGAGCGTCGGCTTGTGGAACTGGCGCAGCAGTTCCAGGTCCGACTCGCGGGCGCTGCGCACCGGTCCGACGGCCTTCGGCAGGCGGGTCGCGTACACCGCCATCAGCCGGCTGAGACCGCCCTCGACCTGCTCGGCGTACACGACGTCGGCGGAGTCCAGGCCCGTCTGCGGGCGGGCGCCGGGCACGTTGTCGATCTTCACGACGAGCGGGGAGGCGGCCCGGGGCGCCGGACTCGCCGGGGCGCTGGTGCCCTGTGTGCTGTCCGTGCGGGGCGGCATGTTTCCGCGCTGCTTGTCGTCGAGCGGCTCACCCCTCGTGCAGGCCGTCGCCGTGGCACCCGCCAGCAGGGTGACCAGCAGTGTCGTCGTCATGGCCGAGCGCCTCGAACGCCCCGTCCGCCCCGTTCGTCTCCTGCGTACCGTGGCCACCGTGCCCCGTTTCGTCGTTTGTCAGGTTATAGGTTCAATGAGTACGTACCCAATGAGCCAAGATCGAAGGCGTGCGCTGGTCCGAGCGGGTCACGGGCGCGGGCGGGAGGGTACGGCGGTCCGGCCGGGGTGCCGTACCGCGAGGCGGGGGTCGTACGCGGGAGACGTACCCAACAAGGCTGCCGCGCAAGGGTGTTGGGTGGCGGAAATACGTCCGGGTCGATTCAGTCCCGCGGTCCCAGAATGTCCGCGAGGTCGTAACCGACCGGCTCCTCCAACTGGGCGTACGTACAGCTCAACGGCGTACGGTCCGGGCGCCAGCGGCGGAAGCGCGCCATGTGCCGGAAGCGCGCGCCGTTCTCCATGTGCTCGTACGCCACCTCGCACACCAGTTCCGGCCGCAGCGGGATCCAGGACAGGTCCTTCTTCCCCGTCCAGCGGCTGGGCGCGCCCGGCAGCCGCGCCGACTCGTGCGCCGACTCCTCCGCCCAGGCCGCCCACGGATGTCCGGCGGGCGACTCCATGAGCAGCGGGGCCAGCTCCGTGATCAGCTCCTCGCGCCGCTTCATCGTGAAGGCCGCACACACCCCCACGTGCTGCAACGTGCCCTCGGTGTCGTACAGGCCCAGCAGCAGTGAGCCGACGACGGGCCCGCTCTTGTGGAGCCGGTAGCCCGCCACCACCACGTCCGCCGTGCGCTCGTGCTTGATCTTGAACATCAGGCGTTCGTCCTGCCCGTAGCGCAGGGTGAGCGGTTTGGCGACCACTCCGTCGAGCCCGGCACCCTCGTACCGCTCGAACCACATCCGCGCCACCTCGATGTCCGTCGTCGCCGGCGCCAGGTGCACGGGGGCCGTGGTGCCGGACAGGGCCCTCTCCAGCAGGGCCCGCCGGTCGGAGAGCGGGACGTCCAGCAGCGACTCGTCGGCCAGCGCGAGCAGATCGAACGCCACGAACGACGCCGGCTGGCGCTCCGAGAGGGTCGTCACCCGGGAGGCCGCCGGATGGATGCGCTCGGAGAGGGCGTCGAAGTCGAGCCGTCCGCCCCGCGCGACCACGATCTCGCCATCCACCACGCACCGCTCCGGCAACCGCTCCCGCAACGCCTCCACCAGCTCGGGGAAGTATCTGACCAGCGACTTCGTGTTCCGGCTGCCGATCTCGACCTCGTCCCCGTCACGAAAGACGATCGCCCGGAACCCGTCCCACTTCGCCTCGTAGTGCATGCCCGGCGGAATCCGCGCCGCGGACTTGGCGAGCATGGGCTTCACGGGCGGCATCACCGGCAGATCCATACACCGATTCTGCGGTGATATGGGAGGGATCGCCCGGTGTGTGTTTCCGGTGCTGATATGCGAGGTGTGCGCGGTGCGCCTACCGTGGCTCGCATGGCGGATGCGGTGGAGCTGGAGGCGGCGGGCAGGACGGTACGGCTGTCCAGCCCGGACAGGGTCTTCTTCCCGGAGCGCGGCTTCACGAAGCTGGACCTCGCCCGGTACTACCTCGCGGTCGGCCCCGGCATCCTGCGCGCGCTGCGGAACCGGCCCACGACCCTGGAGCGCTACCCCGAGGGCGTCGGCGGCGAGTCCTTCTTCCAGAAACGGGCGCCCAAGAACATGCCCGACTGGATCCCCACCGCGCACATCGCCTTCCCGAGCGGACGCAGTGCCGACGAGATGTGCCCCACCGAGGTCGCCGCCGTCCTGTGGGCCGCCCAGTTCGGCACGCTGACCTTCCACCCCTGGCCCGTACGCCGGGACGACGTCGACCGGCCGGACGAACTGCGCATCGACCTCGACCCGCAGCCGGGTACCGACTACGCCGACGCGGTGCGTGCCGCCCATGAGCTGCGCGAGGTGCTGCACGAGTACGGGGATCTGCGCGGCTTCCCCAAGACCTCCGGCGGCCGGGGACTGCACGTCTTCGTGCCGATCGAGCCGCGCTGGACGTTCACCCAGGTCCGCCGGGCCGCGATCGCCGTCGGACGTGAGCTGGAGCGCCGGATGCCGGATCAGGTGACCACGGCCTGGTGGAAGGAGGAGCGGGGCGAGAAGATCTTCGTCGACTACAACCAGACGGCCCGCGACCGCACGATCGCCTCCGCGTATTCCGTACGCCCCCGGCCGCACGCGCCGGTGTCGGCGCCCCTGACCTGGGACGAGGTCGGCGAGGCCGTGCCCCGGGACTTCGATCTCGTGACCATGCCCGCGCGCTTCGCCGAACTCGGCGATGTGCACGCGGACATGGACGAGCATGCCTACTCCCTCGAAGCCCTGCTCGAACTCGCCAGCCGTGACGAACACGATCACGGGCTGGGTGATCTGCCGTACCCGCCCGAGTACCCGAAGATGCCGGGCGAGCCGAAGCGGGTACAGCCGAGCAGGGCCAAGAAGGAGAGCTGACCTGCAGCTGTGAAGCTAGTCGAGCGTCACAGTTCCTTGATCCTGACGTCGCGGTACGACACCACGTCCGTCGTGCCGTGCACCTGGAGCCCGATGTAGCCGGAGGCGAACCGCCGCCCGTCCGTGCCCGGGTCGTCCGAGCGGGGCGGGGTGAAGTCCTGACCGCCAGTGTTGTCGAACTCGTTGATCAGCACGCCGTTGCGGTAGATCGAGTAGTGCTGGTCCACCACGCGGATCTCGTAGTCGTTCCAGGTGCCCTTCTGGGTGACACCGGCACCGGCCAGGCCCACCCGGTCGAAGCCGTAGACCGAACCGGTCTTGTACATGTCGCCGGTGGGGCTGTCGAACTCCTGGATCTCGTGACCGTACTTGATGGCCACCCACTCCGGCCGGGACTCCTCCGGGTGGTTGTGGACCTGCGGGAACCGCACGAACACACCGGAGTTGGCGTTGCCCGTGCCCGGCGCGTCGTCACGCCACTGGAGCTTCAGCGAGAAGTCCCCGTACTTGCGCTCGGGGAACCACAGCATGCCCAGGCCGTCCCTCGTCGTGCCCGACGTGATGGTGCCGTCGCCGTTGAGGCCGAACGAACCGCCGCCCACGTGCTGCCACTTGCCGAAGGTGTCCTGCGTACCGTCCATGATCGTGCGGTAGCCCTCGGTCTGGCCGGGATCACCGATGCCCGACTCGTCGGCCGCCGCGTCGATCAGGTCGTACTCACGCTGGACGATCACGCCGTCCTTGAGGAGGGTCTTGAGGACCGCCGTCACGTGCTTGAGGAACAGCGCGTGGGACGTCCACTCCTTCTCGTCCTCGATCAACTCGTTGATGCGGCACCGGCTGTTGGTTATCCGGTTCGGCACACCCGAGTCGACCGTGCCGACGATGACGGTCAACCGCTCGTCGTACTCGGCGCAGTTGGGCGCCGGCACACCGCCGCCCGGGGTGACCGTGAAGCTCACCGTACGGGCGGCCGAGGTGTTGCCCGCCTTGTCGCTGGCCCGGTAGACCACCGAGTGCGCGCCCACGCGGTCGACGACCACGGGAGCGGTGTACGCGAGGTAGGGGCCGCCGTCGAGCGAGTACTCGATCTTGTCCACGCCGGAACCGCCGTGCGCGTCGGTCGCGGTCACCGTCACCTTGGCGCTGTTGATGTACGCACCGGAGGAGTTCTTCGTGCCCTCGACGCTCACACCGGTCACCGGGGGAGTGGTGTCCTCGACCGGCGGCGCGACGACGGTGAACGACACCGACTTCTCGGCGGCCACGTTGCCCGCCTTGTCCGTCGCCCGGAACCGCACCTTGTGCGCGCCGGCCTCGTGGACCATCACCGGAGCGGTGTAGGGCTGCCAGGCACCGGCGTCACCGAGCGCGTACTCGATGGTGTTGACGCCGGAACCGGTGTCGGAGGCCGTCACCGTGACGGTCGCCATGGAGACGTACTCGCCCTGCGCGTTCTTCTCACCGGTCACCGCGGCCGAGGTGTCCGGCGCGGTCGTGTCGTCCGTCGGCGGGGCCACCACCGTGAACTGCTCCGCCTTCTCCGCGGAGGTGTTCCCGGCCTTGTCGATGGCCCGGTAGCGGACCTTCTGGGCGCCGACCTGGTCGACCACGACGGGCGTGGTGTATGGCAGCCAGGCACCCGCGTCACCGACGGCGTACTCGATGCGCTCGACGCCCGAACCACCGGTGTCCGTCGCGCTGAGCGCCACGGTCGCCGAACCCACGTACGCGCCGTCCGCGTTCTTCGTGCCGGTGACCTGTGCCGCGGTCTCGGGCGCCGTGGTGTCCTCGCCGGTGCCCTCGGTGACCACGAGGATGCCCTGCATCTGGCCGTGGCCGGGGATCGTGCAGAAGTAGCGGTAGCGGCCGGGTGAGAGCGTCACCTCGGCGGTGTGCTTACCGCCCTGGTCGTCGTTCGGGTTGGCCAGGATGTTCAGCGGGACGTCGTTCTGGTACTCCGGGTCCGACACGTCAAACGTCAACGTGTGCGGCATGCCCATGGTGTTGCCGGTCGCCGTGCTGTTCTCGAAGACGATCGTCGTCGGGCCCGCGACCGCCGTGGTGGGCGCGGACGCGTACTTGGTGATGTCGTCACCGGCCGTCCAGGTGAGCGTCTGCGCCGCGGCGCCCGCCCCGGACGGGGTGTTGTCGGTCTGGCCGGTCGCCGAGGTGGAGGCGAGCCCCAGCACCATCAGCAGTGCGGCGGCAAGTGCCGTCCACAGCCGTCCAGTTCTTCGCCTGCCGATGTGCGTCACATGCGTCACTGCGCCTCCCTGGCGAGCTGAGAGGCGGCGGGAGTGGGGCCGCCGCCCTTGTACGTCACCTGCCACAGCGCGGACTTGGAGTCCGAGGTGAAGAAGCCACGGCCGTAGTCGAGGACGTACAGCGTGCCGTCCGGGCCGAACTTCCAGTCCATGAGGTTCTTGATGCCGTCGTTGCCGATGGGGATGATCTTCTTCAGGGACTCGGCGTGCACCGGGATACCGCCCTGTCCGGCCGTCTTCGGGTCGAGCAGCACGGCGTGGCGCGGCTGGTCGGCGTCGTAGAAGTCGCCCACGAACCACTTGCCGTCCCAGTACGAGGGCCACTTGGCGGCGTTCGCCAGCGTGCCGTCGTACCGGTAGACCGGTCCGTCCATGGCCGCCTGGCCGCCGCCCTTGAGCCACGGCAGCAGGAACTTCTGCTCCGCCGTCTTGTACGACGGGATGCCGTTGGCGTCCCGCGGGTAGTCCGGTCCGCCGCCCTGGGGCGAGTACCAGATGGTGTTCGACGTGACCGGCGGCAGGTTCACGAGACCGTCGTTGTTCGGCGACTCGTTCTTCGGGGCGTCGCAGTTGTACCAGCCGAGCGGCTTCGTCGGATCGGGCAGGTTGCGGTCCCGGTAGGGCTGCTTGTTGCCCATGCAGTACGGCCAGCCGTGGTTGCCCGGCTTGGTGATCGCGGCGAACGTGTCGTACTTCGCCGGCCCCCAGGTCGTCGACGGCGAGCCCGCGTCCGGGCCGACCCAGCCCGCGTACAGCGTGTCGGTCTTCTTGTCGATCGAGATGCGCGCCGGGTTGCGGACGCCCATCACATAGATCTCGCCACGCGTCTTGCCGCCGCCCTCGGCGGTCTCCTTGCCCGTGAAGAGGTTCCCCTCGGGCAGGGTGTACGTGCCGTCCTGCTCCGGGTGGATGCGCAGGATCTTGCCGTTGAGGTTGTTGGTGTTGCCCGCCGTGCGGCGCGCGTCGGCGAAGGAGACGCCCTTGTAGTTCGGCTGCGGGTTGTTGCCCGAGTAACCGTCGCTGAAGCCACTGGAGTTGTTGTCACCGGTGGCGATGTACAGGTTGCTCTTGGAGTCCCAGGCCAGGCCGCCGCCCGAGTGGCAGCAGCTGTGGATCTGGACCGGCCACTTGAGCAGGACCTTCTCGCTGTTCAGATCCAGCCTGCTGGTCGCCGAGTTGTAGGTGAAGCGGGAGACGTACCGCTCGGCCATCTGCTTGTCACGGTCGATCCGGGAGTGCGGGGTGTAGTGCAGGTACACCCAGCCGTTGTCCGCGAACCGGGGGTCCAGCTCGATGCCGAGCAGCCCCTCCTCGACCTTGATCAGCTCGTCGCCGCCGCCCTTGTTCCCGAAGACGTTGAGCGTGCCGGCCAGCGTGACCTTCTTGGTCTTCGGGTCGTAGACGTGGATCTCGCCCTTGCCCTTGCCGACGTCCGGGTTGTTCCAGTCCGTGATGACCGGCTGCGAGGAGTCGGCGCCACCGCGGCCGATGTAGAACACGCGGCCGTCGGGCGCGGTCACCAGGCCGTGCGGCTCGCCGATCTGGTCGTTCTGGCCCGGCTGGTTGGGCTGGGTCAGCCGCTCCGCCTTGTAGTTGGCGTTGATCGTGGCCTTGCAGTCGGCCTGCGAGATCCGGGTCGTCCAGGCGAGCGCCCCGCGCAGGTGCGAGCGGAACTCCGTCTCGTCGAACGAGGACGCCGTACCGCCCATACCGGTGTAGAAGGACCGGCCGCCGTCGTAGTCACGGCACCAGGACACGGGGTGGTCGGCGCCGTTCGCGCTGGTACCCGGCGTGTACGTCGACTCGCGGACGCGCGCCACGGTGTGCACGTCGCCGGACGGGT
Source organism: Streptomyces sp. NPDC102514 (assembly GCF_055584525.1). Classification (NCBI taxonomy): domain Bacteria; kingdom Bacillati; phylum Actinomycetota; class Actinomycetes; order Kitasatosporales; family Streptomycetaceae; genus Streptomyces; species Streptomyces sp. NPDC102514. Next base: position 325,641 of record NZ_JBVJLW010000002.1, on the reverse strand, counting down.
TCTTGACCCAGTTCAGCCACTGGTCGGGGCGCTTCCACTGCAGCGGCAGATCCTTGGTGGCCGGATGCTGACGGTCACCGACCTCAACGGTCGCCCGCTGTAAGGCCGTTGGGCTGTTCGCGGCCGGACGGGCGCCGACGAGTCCGGTGAACCAGTCCGAGTACGGCTCGGCGCGGGCCGCGTCATGGATGCCGAGGAAGCCGCCGCCGGCCTCCATGTACGACTCCAGACCGGCCTCCTGCTCCGGGTCGAGGATGTCGCCGCCACCGGTCAGGAAGACCACGGCGTTGTAGAGGCCGAGCTTCGTCTCGTCGGTGAAGACGGAGGCGTCGTCCGTGGCGGTCACACCGAAGCGCCCGGCCGCGGGGCCGGACTGCCCGAGGTCCTCGATCGCCTCGATACCCGCGTTGACGACGGGGGACTCCTCGCCGCCGGCCGCGGACCCGTGGAAGATCAGCACCTTCACGTCGGCGCCGCCGGGCGGCGACTTGATCGACATCGTTGTCAGCGGTTCGGGAGCAGGGCGCGCGCTCGCGGCGGGCCCCGAGAGGACACCCGCCGTGACGACTCCCGCCGCCAGCGCGGCAGCCCAGCCTCTCCGTCTGGACCTGCTCAACTTCCGTACCGTCAGTGGCGTTTGATGCGGTGTGGGCCGCATGTGGTCACCCCATCCTCCTCGGTCACAGCAACAGCGCCATGGAAGCTAGACCTTTTCGCGGAACTCGCCAATAGGTATGACCGGTATCCAACAAACTTTGTCCTGAGTGTGGATAAACGAAGGCGATGCCACTACCGTCTCACCAGTTCGTCTCTGTCACTCGGTTCGGTCGGATCCGCCGTCGGCTCCGCGACCGGACCCGCCAGTCCCGTCAATTCCGTTGACCGCGTTGCAGGTTGGGAGAGTTCGGCATGGGCATCACGGACGACATGGCCACCACGGACGCGATGGACAGGCGCGGGTTCAGCCGTCGGATGATGATGGGCGGGGCCGCCGTCGCCACGGTCGCGACATCGTTGTCGCTCGTCGCCGCGAAGGACGCGACGTCCGCGGACAGCGCGGCGAGCGCGAGCACCGCACTCCGCACCGCCCCCGCGGGCGGCGAGGTCAGACGCATCAAGCTGTACATCGAGAAGCTCGCCGACGGTCAGCTGGGCTACGGGTTCGAGAAGGGCGCGGCATCGATCCCCGGCCCGCTGATCGAACTCAACGAGGGCGACACCGCGTACATCGAGGTCGAGAACACGCTGGACGTGGCGGCCAGCCTGCACGTCCACGGCCTGGACTACGAGGTGTCCAGCGACGGCACGAAGCTGAGCAAGTCGCATGTCGAGCCCGGGGACACCCGCACGTACACCTGGCGCACCCATGCCCCCGGCCGCCGCAAGGACGGCACCTGGCGGGCGGGCAGCGCGGGGTACTGGCACTACCACGACCATGTCGTCGGCACCGAGCACGGTACGGGCGGCATCCGGAAGGGCCTGTACGGGCCGGTGATCGTGCGCCGGCAGGGCGACATCCTGCCCGACAAGACCCACACCATCGTCTTCAACGACATGACGATCAACAACAGGCCGGGGCACGACAGCCCCAACTTCGAGGCCACGGTGGGGGATCGGGTCGAGTTCGTGTCGATCACGCACGGCGAGTACTACCACACGTTCCATGTGCACGGTCACCGCTGGGCGGACAACCGCACGGGTCTGCTGACCGGCCCCGACGACCCCAGCCGCGTGGTCGACAACCTGATCGTGGGCCCCGCGGACTCGTTCGGCTTCCAGGTCATCGCGGGGGAGGGGGTCGGGGCGGGCGCGTGGATGTACCACTGCCACGTCCAGAGCCACTCCGACATGGGAATGGCGGGCCTGTTCCTGGTCAAGAAGACGGACGGCACGATCCCGGGCTACGAGCCGCACGAACACTGAGCGCTCCGCGGCTGAGGGGTGCGGGGAACGGCGTGCTCAGCCACGACGGACCCGCACCCGCAAACGTGCCCCCGCGGAGCGGTTACGCGGAGACCCGCCGCACCAGAGTCGTCGGCAGCACGACACTGGCCGGCACCCCCACACCGGCGGACCCGCTCCGGTCCAGCCCCCGCAACAACAACCTCGCCATCAACCGGCCCATCTCCTCGATGTCCTGCCGGACGGTCGTGAGCGGCGGATCGGCCTGCTCGGTGAACGGCAGCATGTCGTCGAACCCGATCACAGCGACATCCTCGGGCACCCGCCGCCCCCGCTCGCGCAGCGCCCGCATGGCACCCACCGCCATGAGGTCGTTCGCGGCGAACACCGCGTCCACGTCGGGGCACCGGTCGAGAAGTGCCCGCATGGCCCGCTCACCGCCGCCCGGGGTGAAGTCGCACTCCACGATCAGCCTCGGATCGACGTCCACCATGACGTCACGGAACCCGTCGAGCCGGTCGACCGCCGAGGTCTGGTCGAGGGCGCCGGTGATGTGCGCGACGCGTGTGCGGCCGAGTCCGACGAGGTGACGGACGGCCTCACGGGCGCCGCCCCTGTTGTCGCAGTCGACGTAGACCACGCCGCGTGAACCGTCGCTCCAGCCGGGGCGCCCGCCGTACACGGTCGGAACTCCGTGGATCAGGCTGGGCAGCGGGTCGTCGAGGTGCAGGGAGAAGACGAGCGCGCCGTCGACGTGGCCGCCGGCGAGATAGCGCGCCACGCGGGCGTGGTCGTCGCGGCCTTCCGTGAGCAGCAGGACGAGTTGTGAGTCGTGGGCGGTCAGCTCCTTGCTGATGCCTCGGAGCTGGAGCGCGAAGAAGGGGTCCGCGAATACGCGGGTCTCCGGTTCGGCGATGACCACGGCGACGGCGTCGTGGCGTCGGGTGACGAGGCTGCGGGCTGCCTGGTTGGGGACGTAACCGAGTTCCTCGACGGCGCGCCTGACTCGCTCGACGAGGGGTTCGCGGACGCCTTCGCCTCCGTTGACGACACGGGACACGGTGGCTCGGGAGACTCCCGCCCGGGCGGCCACTGCCTCCAGCGTGGGGCGTGGCTGTGTCGACTGGTCGGTCACCTCGGGGCTCCTCAGGGCGGCGGTTGCCGATCAGGATAGCCGGGGTTCGCTCCATTGCTGAGAGCGCTCACTTCTTGCTGAGCTGGTCCTATGGCGGGGGGTTGCTTGCGCAGTTCTTTGATGCGGGTGGGTCGTGGCGCGGGCTCGGGCCCCGTCAGGGGCGCGGGGAACGGCGCGGCCCGCCCCCACGCGCCTGAGGTTGAGAGCCGGACGGGACGTGCCCTGACTCCCCGCATGCCCGGTGCGGGTGCGTCGTGGCTGGCCGCGCAGTTCCTCGCGCCCCTGGAAAGTCGGGCCGGTGGTCGGGTGCGGGTGTGTTGTGGCTGGTGGCGCAGTTCCCCGCGCCCCTAAGGGCGGGCGCGTGGGTCCGGGCGTCGGCTTGGGCTGCCGGTTCGGGCCCCGTCAGGGGCGCGGGGAACTGCGCGGGTCACCCCCACTCGGCTGCAGTCGAGAGCCGGACGGGGCCCGCCCAGAATCCCCCGCGCCGCCGCGCGGGCGTTACACGCCCACCGAGACCGTGAAACGTCGCGGGTTGCCGTCGTGGGCCGCGCCCGAGACGTCGGGCTGGCCGTCGGGGCGTACGTCGTCGTACGGGAACGCGTAGCCGATGGGGGAGTTGGCGTGGACGACACGCGCCCAGTGGTTGGTGACCGCGTCCGTGTAGTAGTCCGATGTGGTCGTGCCGTTGGGCTGGGTCGGGTGGGTGAGCATGATCGAGCGGTTGAACCCGGCGGCGAGGCGCGCGAGGATGGCCTTCTTGTCGTCCGGGTCGCCCGGGTTGTTGGCGAACGGGCCGTGGTTGCAGGTGAAGATATCCTTCGACGTGGGCTTGCTGAAGGTGTGACCCCCGGCGAAGGTCAGCGTGTCGCCGCTGACCCGCCCGGTGACGACACCCCGGCCGCCCTGGAGGTCGATCCCCAGGTCGGTGGAGCGGTACTTGTCCCACACCTGGTCGATATAGCCGGTCCACAGGTCGCGGAACGGCATCTCGGCGGGCCGGTCGAAGTACGGAGCCATCAGGTTCTGCGGTGAGACCACCCGCAGTACGGAACCGTCACCGCCCCGCGTCACCAGCTTGTCCCACGGCTGACCGTCCTTGGCGGCCTGCGCCGTGAGGTCCGCGGCGATCCGGTCGACGGCACCGTCGGGCAGCGGGGCCACGGTGTGCGTGGCGTCGCCCTCCAGGGTCAGACCGATCGGCAGCGCGGTGACCAGGTCGACGTAGCTGATGTTGGCGTACAACTGGTCGGTGTTGAACGTGAATTCGCAGAACGACCACGTCCGGCCGTAGTTCGGGTCGGTGGCCGTGGCGAACGCGGGCTCGACCAGGGAGGGGCCCGGGTTGAGGTAGAAGTCGAGCGTGCTGTCCCGGACGAAGTAGACGCGGGCGCCGTACATCTGAGGCAGCGTCAGCACCTTGGCGGCCGAGCCGGCGGCGCCCAGGGGGATGGCGCAGTCGACGGGCAGCGGTGTCTGGGGTGCCGAAGGGGAGGTGGGCCGGTAGACGCTGCCGTCGGCGCGCAGCAGGACCCAGTTGCCCGTCGACTGCTCGTGACCGGTGACGTACGCGCGGACCGTGCCGGGCAGCGAGTTGTTCTTGAGGGCGAGTTCACAGGTCGCGGGAGCCGCCTCGGCCGTCGGGCTGAGAGCGCTCCCCCAGACGGGGTAGCCCGCGGCGGCGGTGACGGCGGCGGTTCCGGTCAGAAACTTCCTGCGTGAGATCAAAGCGGTCTCCTGGAACGTGGGGGGAGGCAGGAGCAGGCCGATGTATGGGGCATCGGCCTCCTGCGGGGCACCACTGTTCCCAGGGGGAGTTGAAGCGTCAAGGGTTATGACTGAGAGCGCTCTCGAAAAGTTCATGCCTTCAGAAGTTGACGGCAGGGTGGGCGGGGGCGGGCTGGGTCGGGCGAGGCCGGACGCCGGACGCCGGACTGGGTTGGCCGGAGGGAGTCGGCCGGCCCCGGCCGGCCAATCCTTCGTCCATCGGTCTCCCGGCGGACGTCAACCCGTGGCAGGCTCGCTCTTGATCACCGCGAAGCGCGCCCCGTACGGGTCGGCGAGCTTGCCGATCCGGCCGACGCCCTCCACGGACGTGGCGGGCATCCGGACCGTGCCGCCCAGACCTCGGGCCTTCGCGAGCACGGCGTCCGTGTCCGCGACCTCGAAGTAGGGCAGCCAGTACGCCCCCGCCTCCTGCTCCGCCGGGTCGTCGGCCAGGGGGACGACACCGCCGAACATGGCGTCCTCGCCGCCCTCCGAGGGGTTGATGCAGGTGTAGACGCCGCCGGGGAACGGCATCGCCGAGGTCTCCATGCCCAGTACGGAGTGGTAGAACGCGGCTGCGGCGGCGATGTCCGGTGTGTACAGCTCGACCCAGCACAGGGAGCCCTCCTCGCCGGCCACGTCGAGGCCGCGGAGCGCGGCGGGCTGCCAGAGGCCGAAGGGGACGCCCGCCCGGTCGGCGAGGATGGCCATGCGGCCCTTGTCCATGACGTCGTCGGGCGGCACCAGCACGCCGCCCCCGGCCTGCTCGACCGCCTTGGCCGTGGCGTCGGCGTCCGGGCTCTGGAAATAGACGGTCCAGGACGGCGGGCCCTGCTCGGGGGTGGTCTGCATACCGCCCGCGACGGTCTTCCCGGCCGCCTGGAAGAAGCCGTAACCGCCGGTATCGGGTCCCGCCGACTGGAAGTCCCAGCCGAAGAGACCTCGGTAGAAGGAAGTGGCGCCGTCGATGTCGGGGGTGCCGAGATCGAGCCAGTTCGGGGCGCCCGTCACGAAACGGGTGGTGAGCATGTTGCCCTCCTCTGAGGGGTCCCGTTGCCTGCACTGCCGAGTCTTGCACCGCCCACTGACAATCGCCGCCGGAGCGGGGTGCTGCCGTGGTCCGGGGCACGCTTGGTAGCCGCCTGCGCTGTCGGGGGGCGGCCCCGCCGTGCCCCTGAGGGGGTGGGGCCTGGGGCACCTTTTCGGCTGCGGGCCGTGCGTGGCTGAGCGCGCAGTTCCCCGCGCCCCTGAAAAACGGGGCTGCGCCCCTGCCTTTCATGCCCCTGAGGAGGCGGGGGTGCGGGGACGGTTTGGCTGCGGGTCGGTGGGGGTGGGCCGCGCAGTTCCCCGCGCCCCTAAAAGATGAAAGGCAGGGCCCGTCGTTCGCCTGCGGCTCGGTGGGGGCTGGTCGTGCCGTTCCCCGCGCCCCTTACGGGGCACGACCCGGCTGCGCCTTGCTGGCCGGACCCCTCTGTGCCGCGGGCGCAGTGGTCGCAGCCGCCGTAGTTAATCCGTTGTGGATTTCGCCGCGCGCCGCTGTGCCCCTACCTTCGGCCGGGAGCATCATCGGGTTCGGCGGGTGTGGTGGTGCGTGGGTGGGCGTTGAGCCCGTGTTGATCGAACGTTTTTCGAGGCGCGACACGATCCCGGCATGCACAACGACACCATTGCCGCCGCGCCCGACCTCTCCTGGCAGGAACAGGCACTGTGCGCCCAGACCGGCTCCGACTTCTTCTTTCCCGAGCCGGGCAGCTCGGTGCGCGAGGCGAAGCAGATCTGCGGAATGTGCGAGATGCGCTCCGCGTGCCTCGAATACGCGCTCACCCACGACGAACGCTTCGGCGTCTGGGGCGGCCTCTCCGAGAAGGAGCGCCTCAGCCTCCGACGCGCCCAGCACTAGCTCGGCACCGGCCCGGTGGCCGGGGCGCATCGGGAATTCCGAGCGCGTCGCGGCTTCCGGCAGGCACAATCCACCGCATGGTCCACACCCCGCGGCAGCAGGCCGAGAGTCTGCTGAACGCCCTCGATCCGCTGCCGTACCCCCTGCGTATGCGCGAACTCGCCGCAAGGGTGCGGGAGGTGGCGGAGGCGCGTCCACTGCTGGACGAGCTGGAGGCGCACGGGTCCTACGGGCGAGGGCTCGCCGTCGTCGCGGCGGCCGTCAGCCGGGACGCCGGGTGGGTCGGCGCCCGCCTCGCCGACCCGGACTCCTTCGTGCGCGGACACGCGCTGCGGGTGGCCGACAGCCTCCAAGTGCCCGACTCCGCATACGAGTCGGCGCTGGCCGACGCGCCCGAGGTGATTCGCCGTGACCTGCTGCGGGCCGTGGTCTCGGGCCGGCGCACCGCGCTGGCGGACCGGCTCGTCGACCCGCTGCGCGACGAATGGGGCGACGCGGAGGCGGCACGCCTGCTGCCCGGCTGCTCACCCGGCACGGTCGCCCGGCTCCTGCCCGCGCTCTTTCATGCCGTGCGGGGCTGGGCATCGCTCGGCAGACGGCACCCGGAGGTCCTGCTGGACGCGGTGGAGGGCCAGTTGGCCGCCCTGCCCGCGTCACTGCGTGACACCTGGTGGCGACGGTACGCGCAGGCCGTGACGGCCACCGTGCCCTTCCGGCCGCTGCGTGCGCTGGACCTGGTCGAACGTTTCGCATCCGCCGGGCTCCCGTATCAACTCCATGACCAGTTGGGCGCGTTCGCGGCCGTCGCTCCGGAACGGGTGCTCCGACTGCTCCTCGTGGGCGACGGCTCTTCGGCCGGGGCTGTGCGCAGTCGTCCGTTGCTGCGCAGGATCGCCCGGGCGGAGGGGGTGGAGAGCGGTGAACTCGTCGCTCTGGGCTCGATGTTGGCCGACCACGGCGACCTCGCCGTCCTCCTGGTGGCACTCCCGCCCGCTCGCCGGTACGCCTTCTACACCGAAGCGATGGCCGGCCGGGGCCCGGTAGGCAGGGGCGCCGTCGTCGACGCCGTCGTCCTCGATGCCCTGCCGCGCAGTTGTGTCGCGGAGGAGGCGCGGCGGATGGCCGCCGCCGCCCGTGAGAGCGGAGCGACCTGGCACACCGTCCTGCTCGCCGAGTCCTATCTGCCGGTCGCCCAGGTGCGCGAGCGGCTCGTCGAGGCGACCCGCCGGCCCGCCGCCGAAGACCGCGCCCTGGCCTGGCCGTTGCTCATCACCAACGCGGCCCGCTCCGGCGACCCCGCCGCCGTCGTCCGCGTACTGGAGGAGTCCGCCCGGCTCCGCAACGAGCAGGACCCGGTACGACAGCCGGCTCTGTGGGCGTTGTCCCGTATCCCGCCCGCCCTGTTGACCGAGGACGCCGGGCCGCACCTCGACAGGATCGTCGCCGACGCCGTCGACGCCCGGGACTCCTCACCGGGGAGCCGGCGCAACCTCAGCCGGTTCGCCGTCTCCGTGCTCCGCGAGCACGCGGCGGGCGGATCAAGGGAGTTGGTCAACTGGGCCCTGCGCACCCTCGTACGCATCTCCGGCAACACCGGCGGCGCCGACCTCGGCCGGCTCGACGCGACCCTGCGCCGGGGGCAGGAACACCAGGTGTACGAGGCGTTGCGGCCGTGGATCGAGGCCGGGGCGGAGAAGGCCGACCACGGCCTCGCCTTCGCGCTGGCCCGGGCCGTGGGGCGGCGTGCCGCCGGCATGACCGATCTGCAGGAACTCCTCTGGCAGGCCATCCGGTTCGGGAGCGACACGACCGTCCGCTCCGCCGTCGAGCTGTGGCTGGAACCGCCCGCCACCCGGGACGAAAGAGCTGCACGCGTCCTCGCCCTCGACCCCTCGGCGGGGACCTTGTGGCCCGTCCTGGCCGTGCTCACCCGCCGCCGTACCGACCTCCTCGACGTGCTCCTCGCGGACACCCCGCCGTACGGGCGCTTCCTCACCAGGGGCACCGCGTGGACCGTACCCGTGGGACCCGACGTACGGCGCTGGCTGCCGCGTCAACAGGACGCCTTGGTAAGGAAGTTGGCGGCGTCGGCTGCCGACGCGGGCCTCCCGGCGCATGCCAGGGCCGCCGCTGTCGAGCAGGCGGCGCGCATACCGGAGCGGGGCGCCGAAGTGGCCCGCCGCTGGACCGGCTCGCGGAACATCGTGCTCGCGGAGGCCGCGCTCGGCGCGCTCGCCCACACCGACCGCCCCGGAGACACGCTCCCCGAACTGCTCGCGCACGCCGGCGACGACCGGGCCCGTGTCGCCGTGTACGCGGCCACCCGGGTGTCCCGGCACCTGGCGCCGTCCCTGCTCGTGGACCGGCTGCGTGACGTGCTGTCCGCGCCGGACACCAAGGTGACCAGCCGCAAGGAGGCCGCCCGCCTGGCCGCGGTCCGGCTCCCGGCCCCGGTGGCCGCACGCCTTCTCACCGAGGCGTACCGGCGGCCGGGCACCCACCTCGACGTCCGCGCCGCGTGTGTCGCCTTCGCGGGCTCGCTGCTCGCCCAGGAGCCCGTGTGGACGCTGCTGCACGACGCCGCCGGAGCCGAACCCGTTCTCCGCGCGGCCGTGCTGCGCGTCGCGCCCCTCGACCTGCCGGAACGGCACCGCGAGCGGTACGCCCGGCTCGTCCGCGACGTGTCCACGACCGACGACCCGCCGACCGCCGTCCTCGCCTACGGGGCCCTGGCCCGCTGGGCGCCCTGGTGCCCCGACGCACCCACCGTCCTTGCCACCGCGACGGCGGACCTGACGAACCGCACGAGCTGGCGGGCCGCCGCCCACGGCCTGGTGATCGCGGCGACGGGTTCGGACGGGGGAGCGACGGGAGTACGGGATGCCCTGCGGGCGCTGGCGGAGGTGGAGGCGGAAGCGACGGGCGGGGCGAGGAACCCGGACCATGTGCCGGACCATGTGTACGAGTCCGGCGACGCCGGAGGCGAAGCTACCGCCGATACCGATACCGATACCGATACCGATGCCGGCGCTGACGCCGAGCCCCTCCGGGACCGGCCCGCCCGGCAGCGCGTCGACCATCTCGTCACGTGCCTGGCGCAGCGGGCCGAAGCCGACGCCGGGCCCATCCGCGCCGCGGCCCTCGGCGCCGCCGAATTGCTGGCCCGATACGACGGTTTCGTGCCGCAGGCCGCCGCGATCACGGTGGCCCACCTCGACCTGGACGCGGCGGCGGAGCACGTGGACGCGGCCCTGTCCCGGCTGGCCGCGCTGACGGCGGGCCGGCCGGCGCTCGCGGCCGCGACCGCCGCCGAACTCGCCGCACGGCTGGACCACGGGACGCACGAGGGCGACGCCGAGACCCTTCTCGACACCGTCCGACGGCTCACCGCGCACGGCGGTCACAGCGAGGGACTGCTCGCCACGGCGCTCACGGTCGCACTCGGCACCCGCACGGACTGGCGGCTGCCGTGGCGGGAGCGGCTCAAAGCGCTGCGCCGCCACCCGGTGGCCGACGTCCGCGACGCGGCACTGGCCCGGACGACGGCGTACGAGTGACAGATGCCCCGGCCCCGGCACACACGCCGGGACAGGGGCATCGGGTCACCCGCCGCGAAGCGGATCACACGGCTGCGGAGCGGATCACACAGCGGCGGCGCGGGCCGCCATACGGGCCTTGCGGGCCGCGAGCTTCTCGTCGAACTTGGCGGCCTCGGCGTCCAGGCCGCCCATGTACAGGCCGAGCTCCTCCTGCGCCTTCAGGCCCTCGGGGCCCAGGCCGTCGATCTGCAGGACCCTGAGGTGGCGCAGTACCGGCATCAGGACGTCGTCGTGGTGGATCCGCATGTTGTAGACCTCGCCGATGGCCATCTGCGCGGCGGCGCGCTCGAAGCCGGGCATACCGTGTCCGGGCATCCGGAACTGGACGATGACGTCCCGCACGGCCTGCATGGTGAGGTCGGGGGCCAGCTCGAACGCGGCCTTGAGGAGGTTGCGGTAGAAGACCATGTGCAGGTTCTCGTCGGTCGCGATGCGCGCCAGCATGCGGTCGCAGACGGGGTCGCCCGACTGGTGTCCGGTGTTGCGGTGCGAGACGCGGGTCGCGAGCTCCTGGAAGGCGACGTACGCGACGGAGTGCAGCATCGAGTGCCGGTTGTCCGACTCGAAGCCCTCGCTCATGTGCTGCATACGGAACGCTTCGAGCTGGTCGGGGTCCACGGCGCGCGACGCGAGCAGGTAGTCGCGCATCACGATGCCGTGGCGGCCCTCCTCGGCGGTCCAGCGGTGCACCCAGGTGCCCCAGGCGCCGTCGCGGCCGAAGAGGGAGGCGATCTCGTGGTGGTAGCTGGGCAGGTTGTCCTCGGTCAGGAGGTTGACGACGAGCGCGATACGGCCGAGCTCGGTGACCTTGGACTGCTCCTTGCCCCAGGCCTCGCCGTCCTCGAAGATGCCGGGGAAGTTGCGGGCGTCGGACCAGGGCACGTACTCGTGCGGCATCCAGTCCTTCGCGACCTTCAGGTGCCGGTTGAGTTCGGTCTCCACCACTTCTTCCAGCGCGAACAGCAGCCGGGCGTCGGTCCAGTCGGAGGACGGGCTGCCGAGATGGGGAGAAGTGATCGTCACGGGGGCTCCAGGGGGACGTATGTGCTGAGCGGTGAAACCAACCTACGGCATCGTAGGCTACGTATCCGTAGGTTACGGTGCCGTAGGTTAAGCGTGCTGTAAAGAGCCCTGATCAGCAACGATCTCCGGAAAGATCGATTCGGCAGGCATGCGGAGGCCACCCGTCCGGCGGATGCGCAGGTCCCGGGGCCGTGCGCGGGGCCCTCCGGGTCTCAGACGTACAGCTCGCGCAGCCGGACCGAGAGGCACGTCACACAGCCTTCGAGCTTCTCGAACTCGCCGATGTCGACGAGGACGGGTTCGAGGCCGAGTCCGGCGAGCAGATCGGCGGTCTTCGGCGCGCTCGCCGCCATCAGCAGCTTTCCGCCGCCGAGCAGGACGACGTGCGAGCCCGCCTCCTCCGGCACCGCGAGGAAGCGCGGGAACAGCGACGGCGTGTCCACCAGCGGCTCGTACCCGATGATCGTGCCGTCCGGCAGTGCGGTGACGGCCGACTTCAGGTGCAGCACCTTGCTGACCGGTACGGCGACTACCCGGGCGCCGAGCGGTTCGAAGGTGGCCCGCAACTGCTGGATGCCGGCTCCGTTGGTACGTCCGCCCTGGCCGACGTAGATCGTGTCGCCGACCTTCAGGACGTCGCCGCCGTCGAGCGTGCCCGGCTCCCACACCCAGTTCACCGAGCAGCCGAGCCGGGCCACCGCCTCCTCGACGCCGGCGGTCTCGCCGCGCCGGGACTCCGCGCCAGGGCGGCCGATCAGCGCGACGTTGCGGAAGACGACCACGGCGTCCTCGACGAACACGGAGTCCGGGCAGTCGTCGGCGGGCTCCGCCTCGACGGTCTCCCAGCCGTGCGTACGCAGTGCGCCCGCGTACGCCTCCCACTGGTCGAGCGCCAGGGCGAGGTCGACCGGTGTGCGCTCCAGGTGCGTGACGAGACCTTCGGCCAGGCGGGGGCTGGGACGGCGGATGAGAGCCTTCTGGCTGGGCACGTGCGGTCTCCGTCTCGGCAGGGTGTTGTCCCGCACATCATGCAGCCCCGCCCTGCGCCGCAACAGCCCCAGCCCCGTAAGGGGCGCGGGGAACGGCGCGGGCCACCCCCACGCACCCGCACCCGACGACGGCCCCGTCAGGGGGCGCGGGGAACTACGCGGCCGGCCCCCACGCACCCGCCCCCTACGAACAACCGGCCCCCCCCGGGGGGGGGAGGGGGGAGGGGCACCGCCCCGGTCGTGAGTTCCGTGCGGCCCGGTGGGGGCGGGCCGCGCAGTTCCCCGCGCCCCTCAAAAGCGGGGCTGCGCCCCTGCTTTTGCCCTGAGCGCCACCCGGGGCCACCCGGACTACCTCGCCTGCCCGACCGCCTCGGACGACGTCTCCGTCAGCGCGCCGTCCAGGAGCAGCCACCGCGTGATCCCGATCGACTCCAGGAACGGCACGTCGTGGCTGGCCACGATCAGCGCGCCCTCGTACGACTCCAGCGCAGTGGTGAGCTGCCGCACGCTCGCCATGTCGAGGTTGTTCGTCGGCTCGTCGAGCATCAGGAGCTGCGGTGCGGGCTCGGCGAGCATCAGCGCGGCCAGGGCCGCCCGGAACCGCTCGCCGCCGGAGAGCGTCGCCGCCGGCTGATCGGCCCGCGCGCCCCGGAACAGGAACCGGGCCAGCCGCGCCCGGACCCGGTTGTTGGTGGCGCCCGGCGAGAACCGCGCCACGTTCTCGGCGACCGTCAACTCGTCGTCGAGGACATCGAGTCGTTGGGGCAGGAACCGCAGCGGCACATGGGTCGACGCCTCCCCGGAGACGGGCGCCAGCTCCCCGGCGATCGTCCGCAGCAGGGTCGTCTTGCCGGCCCCGTTGCGCCCGATCAGCGCGACCCGCTCGGGCCCGCGCAGATCGAACGAGCCCGCACTCGCCCCGTACGCCAGCTCCAGGTCCAGGAGCGTGAGCACGTTGCGGCCCGGCGGCACGGCCGTGTACGGCAGGTCGACGCGGATCTCGTCGTCGTCCCGCACGGCCTCCACCGCGTCGTCGAGCCGTTCCTTCGCCTCGGCGAGCTTCTCCTCGTGCATGATGCGGTGCTTGCCCGCGGACTCCTGGGCCGCGCGCTTGCGCGCCCCCATCACGATCTTCGGCTCGCGCTTCTGCTCGAACATCTTCTGCCCGTACCGCTTGCGGCGGGCCAACTTGACCTGCGCGTCGACCAGTTCGCGCTTCTGCTTCTTCAGGTCGGACTCGGCGACACGCACCATCCTTTCGGCCGCCTCCTGTTCGGTGGCGAGCGCCTCCTCGTACGCCGAGTAGTTGCCGCCGTACCAGGCGACCTCGCCGGAGCGCAGATCGGCGATCTGGTCGACCAGGTCGAGGAGTTCACGGTCGTGGCTGACCACGACCATGACCCCGGAATAGCCCTCGACGGCCGCGTACAGCCGCCGGCGCGCGTACAGGTCGAGGTTGTTGGTGGGCTCGTCGAGGAGGAGCACGTCGGGCCGGCGCAGCAGCAGCGCGGCCAGCCGCAGCAGGACCGACTCGCCGCCCGAGACCTCGCCGATGGTGCGGTCGAGCCCGATGTGGCCGAGGCCGAGTTCGCCGAGCGTCGCCACGGCACGCTCCTCGACGTCCCAGTCGTCGCCCACGACCTCGAAGTGCTCCTCGGACACGTCGCCCGACTCGATGGCGTGCAGCGCGGCGCGCTTGGCCGCGATGTCCAGCACCTCGTCGACCCGCAGCCCGGTGTCGAGGGTGACGTTCTGGGGAAGGCGGCCGACCTCGCCCGCGACGCGGACGGTGCCCTCGGCCGGGACGAGTTCTCCCGAGATCAGCTTCAGGAGTGTGGACTTCCCCGATCCGTTGACGCCGACGAGCCCGGTCCTGCCGGGTCCGAAGGCCACCTGGAGGTCCTCGAAGACGGGCGTGCCGTCGGGCCAGGCGAAGGAGAGGGAGGTGCAGGTGATGGAAGTGGGGGTACTGGACATACAGGCCTCGCAGTGCTGGATGCGGTCAGGGCGACACGTATCGAGACACCGGGAGGCGGCGACGGCCGGAAGGACGGAGTCCTCCGGGGGGATCGCGGAACACGGGAAAAGCCCTGTTCCGCGGGACGGCTCGGAGCCGAGGTCGCACGCTGCGCACACACGGACAGGTGTGTGGCGCGGTGTCTCAAGACCTCAGACGAGCAACGTCCTTCTCCATTCGGCGACAACAGGACCGCTTTACACCGTAGGAGGGGGCCCAGCGGCTGTCAACGAATTAAAGCGCCCCCGACCCCGACCCCGGCCCCGACCCCGGTCCTGACCTCGACCCCTGCCCACGATCCCCACGCCCCCGATTCCTCCGCCCCCGACCGTCCGAAGGAGACCCCGTGCCCATCGGCCCGCTCTCGCTGCCCGCCCGTCTCTGTCTGCTGGCCTGGGACACCTCGAAGCTCAAGGTCACCAGCGCTTCCCAGCTCCCGCACCTGGTCCGGGCCGGTGCCCTCACCGAGCTGGCGCAGCGCGGGCTGCTGGCCGACGCGGAGGGTGTCGCCACGCCCACCGACCCGGACGGCAGGACCGGGGACCCGGCCCTCGACGGGCTCCTGGAACTCATCGAGGAGTCCCGGCCGCACAAGTGGAAGACGTGGGTCGGCCTGCGGGCACGCATCACGCTGGACGCCGTACAGGCGCAGCTCGCGGCGGACGGATATCTGCGCGCCGAGAAGACGCGGGTGCTCGGCGTCTTCCCGTCCGTGGAGTACGAGATCGGCCGCGTCGCCGTCGTGGAGGGTCTGCGCGCGGAGGCCCGGCAGGTGCTGGAGGGCCCGCTGCCCGTCCATGAGGTGTCCGAGCGGGACGCGGCGCTCGTCGCCCTCGCGGCGGCGGCCGAACTGCGCACGCTGGTGTCGGGCAGGGAGCGGCGGCGGTACGAGGAGCGGATCGCGGCGCTGACCGAGCGCAGCGGTACGGCGACCCCGGTTCTGCGGCAGGCGGTCCAGGAGGTGCGGTCGGCGGTGTCCGTGGCGATGGCGGCACCCGGGGTGCCGGGGCACTGAGGAGCCGGGCGCGGAGTGGGCAGCGCCCAGCGTCGTCCGCCGTGCCGCGCGGGAGCTGCGGAACACGGGAACGTACGACCGGCTCAGCGGACGCGCCACCGAACCGGTAAGAGTCGTTCAGCGGGAGTCGCCCAGGAGGAGTTGCTCACCGGAGCCCGCTCAGAACGAGTCGCGCAGCAGTTCGGCGAGGTCGTGGTCCAGGTCCTGGTGCAGGTGCTCAAGACCGACGGGCACCAGCTCCGTCGAACTCGCCAGGAAGTGCCGCAGTTCGCCGGCGCGCACGTGGATCACGGCGGTGCCCTCCGGAGCGTGGAACTCCAGGACGATGCGGTCGTAGCCGTACGGCCGCACGCGGACGTCGCCGTGGCCGACCTCTTCCTCCAGGCCCGAGGCGAGCAGCTCGCGGGCGAAGGTCCAGCACACCTCCACGCCTTCGAGCGTGGACGGGGCCGGGAAGGACATGCGGACCGCGAAGGGATCGTGGGGGTCGTAGCTGAGCGTCGCGGGAATGCTCGGCATCCGCGGCGCGGCGGCGACGAGGCGGGCCTCTACGGGCTGCTCGATAACGGTGGACAACGCCTTGCTCCCTTGTGACGTGCGGACGAACTGCGGACGGATGAGCCGGGCACTTGTAAGGACGTCGGAACCGGCCAATCCGTGCCTGCGAAAACGCATGAAGTCCTAGTGACCTCCGTCACCGCCTTCAATCACGGGAGTGATCGTTGATTTCCTGAGTGACCGCTGATGCCTCCCGGGCATCTGGACGTGATCGGGGGAGTGGGCTAGCTTCGCCCGCCATGAGGGGCTTGGGCAAGACGCGACGCACGAGTAACAAGGGATTCACAGGGCGACTGTTGGCCGTGGGGGTGTGCGGAGCGGCGTTCGCGGCCGCGCTCACGGGGTCGGCGCAGGCGGACGGAACCGCCGGTCAGGGGCCGAGTGGCGCAAAACCGACGCACGGGGAGCCGCACCGGCAGCCGCACTGGGAGCTGAAGGACAGCGGCACGGACGCGCGGTTCCGCGGCCTGGCCGCCGTCAGCCGGAACACGGCCTGGCTGGCGGGTTCCAAGGGCACCGTCCTGCGGACCACCGACGGCGGCACGAGCTGGCGGAACGTCTCGCCGCCCGGAGCCGCCGAGTTGGAGTTCCGTGACGTCGAGGCCTTCGACGGCAGGCGGGCCGTGGTGCTGGCCATCGGGGAGGGCGAGGCGTCCAGGATCCTGCGCACCGAGGACGGCGGCGCGACCTGGACCGAGTCCTTCCGCAACACCGACGCCAGAGCCTTCTACGACTGCGTGACCTTCTTCGACGCGCGCCACGGCCTGGCGATGAGCGACCCCGTGGACGGGAAGTTCCGCATCCTGTCGACCGGCGACGGCGGCCGTTCCTGGAAGGTGCTGCCCGCCGACGGCATGCCGGCCGCCCAGGAGGGCGAGGCGGGCTTCGCGGCGAGCGGGCAGTGCCTGGTCGCTTCGGGACCGCGGGACGTCTGGCTCGCCACGGGCGGGGCGGCACGCGCGCGTGTGCTGCACTCCGCCGACCGCGGCCGTACCTGGACCGCCACCGACACCCCCGTCCCGGCGGGCGACCCGGCCCGCGGGGTCTTCGCCCTCGCCTTCCGCGACCGGACGCACGGCATCGCGGTCGGCGGCGACTACCGCGCTGACCAGGCCTCGCCGAAGGCGGCGGCGGTCAGCGGCAACGGGGGCCGCACCTGGACGACGGCCGATGCCCCGCCGCCGGCCTACCGCTCGGGCGTCACCTGGCTCCCGCACAGCCGCACCTCCGCCCTCGCGGTCGGCCCCACCGGCACCGACCTCACGACGAACGGCGGCCGCACCTGGCGCACGCTGGACACCGGCTCGTACGACACCGTGGACTGCACCCCGGACCGGGCCTGCTGGGCGTCGGGGGAGAAGGGCCGGGCGGCCCGCCTGGAACGCTGACGCTCCGGCACCCCGCGGGCTGCCCTAGGGCCTGTCTGACCATTCCCGTCGTCGCCCGGAGGGCGGCCGGGCGGCGTCAGGCGCGTGCTCTCGCCGTGCCGGGCACAGAGCCTCGTACTGGACGTACTTGGCTCTGCGACCGGTGCGGCGAGAGGGCGTGCATGGCGTCGCCAGGCAGACGGGAATTGTCAGACAGGCCCTAGGCTCTCGGCACCATGACGACGACCGTACGCATCCCCGCGGGCTGGCCCGCCACCGAAGAGCGGGCCCGGGCCGTGCAGGACGAGTTGCGGGGGCGGGTGGTCCTCGACGAACCCGGCCCGCCGCCGGGCACCGGCCGGGTGACCGGCGTGGACGTGGCCTACGACGACGAACGCGATGTCGTCGTGGCCGCGGCCGTCGTGCTCGACGCGGCGACCCTGGACGTGGTTGCGGAGTCCACGGCCGTCGGCCGGGTGTCCTTCCCGTACGTCCCCGGGCTGCTCGCCTTCCGGGAGATCCCGGCGGTCATGGCGGCCCTCGAAGCGCTGCCGTGCGCGCCGGGCCTGGTCGTCTGCGACGGCTACGGGCTCGCCCACCCCCGCCGCTTCGGCCTGGCGAGCCACCTCGGCGTCCTCACCGGCCTCCCGACGATCGGGGTCGCCAAGAACCCGTTCACGTTCGCCCACGAGGAGCCGGGCGCCCCGCGCGGCTCCTCCTCCCCGCTGCTCGCGGGCGAGGAGGAGGTCGGCCGGGCGCTGCGCACCCAGGCGGGCGTCAAGCCGGTGTTCGTCTCGGTCGGCCACCGGGTGACGCTGGAGAACGCCTGCGCCCACACCCTCCACCTCGCACCGCGCTTCCGCCTCCCGGAGACGACCCGCCACGCGGACGCGCTGTGCCGCCGTGCCCTGAAGGCGACGACGACATGAGTACGTGTTCTGAGTACGTGTTCTGAGTACGTGTACGGATGTCGCGGCCCGCCATGATCGACAAGCTTGGCCCATGACGACACACCGCGCTCCCGAGCCCGCCGCGGGCACCGCCACCCAGCCCGTCGAGCGGGCGATGATGGCCGGCCTGGCCCTCGCGGTGCTGGCAGGCGTGGCCTGGACAGCCGGAATGATCTACACGCTCGTGGAATGGCCCTTCTGACAGCACGGGCCCAGTGCCTTTAGGGGCGTGGGGAACTGCGCCCCCAGCCACACCCAACCCGCACCAGCCATCCGGCAACACCCCTACGGCCCAAGCCGGCGCAGCATCACCGCACGGCCGCAACCCGAAAAGTGATCCCCGCTCCCCGAAGTCGCTCGATCAGCGAATCCCCCATGGCGACGGCAGTCGTCACCTGCCCCGACGTGCGGGGCAGGTCGTCGAACGCGAGACACAACGCGGACTCGCCCAGCATCTTCGCGGTGTCCCCGTAGCCGGGATCCCCACCCGCCACCTCGGTGAAGACCCGCTTCCCACCGCCCTCGCCCACGAACCGCACCGAGAACCAGCTGGCGGCCCGCTTCTCCTCGCTCGGCCCCTCACCCGGCTTGAACCGGCCCGACAGCCAGCGCCGTACGGGCGGCACCTGCGCCGCCACGAAGACGGCCCCGGCTCCGGCCACCCCGCCCACGGCCGACGGCAGCGTCCCGACCGCCGCGTAGTGGCGGTAGCGGAAGTCGGGCCCGTACCGTTCCAGGGCCCGCGCGGACCGCTGCACGATCTGTGCGTCGATGGTGGGCAGCGGCAGTGCCCACGCGCCGAGTTCCTTCGCGTAGCGCGGGGCGCTCGGGGGCGCGTACGCCCGGCGTCCGACCAGGCGTGGCTCGTGCCGCCTGCGGTCGCGCGCGGCGGCGAGCATGTGCCGTCCGCGGGCGAACTGGTTGAGGGCGGAGGCGAAGGTGCCGCCCGAGAACATCGCCTCGACCCGCACGAAGCCGTCCACGGTCAGCGGTACCCCTTCGGGCAGTTGCCGCACGGTGAACCAGGCGCCCAGGTCGTGGGGGATCGAGTCGAATCCGGCGGCGTGCACCAGCCGGGCGCCGGTCTCACGCGCGCGTGCGTCGTGCCGCACGTACATGAGGTCCACGAACTCGGGCTCTCCGCACAGGTCCAGATAGTCGGTGCCGGCGTCCGCGCAGGCGGCCACCAGGGCCTCGCCGTACTCCACATAGGGGCCTACGGTCGTGGCCACCACGCGCGCGTGCTCCGCGAGTTCCCGCAGGGAGACCGGATCGGTGACATCGGCCCGCAGGACGGGCAGCTCCGCGCACGCCGGGTCGATCTCCGCCAGGCGGTTCCGGAGCCGTTCCAGCTTCGCGGTGTCGCGGGCCGCGATCGCCCAGCGCAGCCCCTCGGGAGCGTGTGCGGCGAGGTACTCCGCGGTGAGCCTTCCGACGAATCCCGTGGCTCCGAAGAGCACGATGTCGTACGCGCGCCCGGTCCTGTCCTGCCTGCTCATGGCACCTCTCAGCCGTTCAGCCCGCGCCGTTGTCGGTGGCCGAGGCTAGCGTGCGACTGGAGCGGACGGAGCAGGGCCCCGTCGCGGGAATCGGCCCCGGCTTCCAGAATTGACTGAGCGCTTGCTCGCCGGGGGCTTGTGCGAAGTGGAACGCGTTCTTAACATCACTGATGTTACATCAGTTGTGTCACAGTGCTGGGGGCTTGATGACGGCGGCGGCAGGGGCGGAATCGGCGGATACGGCGGGACCGGGATCGGCAGGGCACGGTCCGCTGGCCGGGGTGCGCGTGGTCGAGCTGGCGGGCATCGGACCGGGCCCGTTCGCCGCCATGCTCCTGGCCGATCTGGGCGCGGACGTCGTCCGCGTGGACCGGCCGGGCGGCGGATCCCTCGCGATCGACCCGACCTACGACGTCACCAACCGCAACAAGCGCTCGGTGATCGTCGACCTCAAGGCGGCCGACGGCGCCGAGCGGGTCCTCGACCTGGTCGAGCGCGCCGACATCCTCGTCGAGGGCTTCCGGCCGGGTGTCGCCGAGCGCCTCGGCATCGGCCCCGAGGCCTGCCACGCCCGCAATCCGGGACTCGTCTACGGACGGATGACCGGCTGGGGCCAGGACGGGCCGCTCGCCCCGCGCGCCGGGCACGACATCGCGTACATCGCGCTGACCGGCACCCTCGGCATGATCGGCGCTCCCGACGAGCCGCCGGCCGTCCCCGCGAACCTCGTCGGGGACTACGCGGGCGGCTCCCTGTACCTCGTCGTGGGCGTCCTGGCCGCACTCCACCACGCGCGCGCGACCGGCGCGGGCCAGGTCGTGGACGCGGCGATCGTCGACGGCACGGCCCACCTCTCCTCGATGATCCACGGCATGCTGGCCGCGGGCGGCTGGCAGGACCGGCGCGGCGCCAACCTCCTCGACGGCGGCTGCCCGTACTACGGCACGTACGAGACGGCCGACGGGCGCCACATGGCGGTCGGCGCCCTGGAGAGGCAGTTCTACGAGGAGTTCACCGAGCTGCTCGGCCTCGGGGAGTACGCCTCCGCACGCAAGGACCTGGCCCGCTGGGGCGAGCTGCGCGAGGCGGTCGCGGCCCGCTTCAGGACCCGTACGCGCGACGAGTGGGCGGCCGTCTTCGAAGGCTCCGACGCGTGCGTGGCGCCCGTGCTGTCGCTGCGCGAGGCGCCGCACCACCCGCATCTCGCGGCCCGCGGCACCTTCACCGACCACGGCGGCATCACCCAGCCCGCCCCCGCACCCCGCTTCTCCGCCACCCCCACCGCCGTCCGCGGCGGACCCGCCCTGCCGGGCACCGGCACCGCCGACGTGGCCCGCGACTGGGACGTACCGGGCCTCCTCGAAGGCGTTCCCGCACCGACCGAACCGAAGGGCACCCCGCAACCGACGGGCGCTCCCGGACCGAAGGGCACCCCCGAATGAAGCGGCAGATCTTTACGCCCGAGCACGAGGCGTTCCGCGAGACCGTCCGCACCTTCCTCACGAAGGAGGTGCTGCCGCACTACGAGCAGTGGGAGAAGGACGGCATCGTCTCGCGCGAGGCCTGGCTCGCGGCTGGCCGGCAGGGACTGCTGGGTCTCGCCGTCCCCGAGGAGTACGGGGGCGGCGGCGACGCCGACTTCCGCCACAGCGCGGTGCTCGCCGAGGAGTTCACCCGCGCGGGAGCCGCCGGGCTCGCCCTCGGGCTGCACAACGACATCATCGGGCCCTATCTGACCGGCCTCGGTACGGAGGAGCAGAAGCGGCGCTGGCTGCCCGGGTTCTGCGACGGCTCCCTGATCACGGCCATCGCGATGACCGAGCCCGGCGCCGGCTCCGACCTCCAGGGCATCAGGACGCACGCCGAGGACCGGGGCGACCACTGGCTGCTCAACGGCTCCAAGACGTTCATCTCGAACGGCATCCTGGCCGACCTCGTGATCGTCGTGGCGAAGACGACACCCGAGGGAGGCGCGAAGGGCCTCTCCCTGCTCGTCGTCGAGCGCGGCACGGAGGGCTTCGAGCGGGGCCGCAACCTCGACAAGATCGGCCAGAAGGCCCAGGACACCGCGGAGCTGTTCTTCCACGACGTACGCGTCCCGAAGGAGAACCTGCTCGGCGAGCTGAACGGCGCCTTCGTGCACCTGATGACGAACCTCGCGCAGGAACGGATGGGGATCGCCGTCGCCGGGATCGCCGCCGCCGAGTACCTGCTGGAGATCACCACCGAGTACGTCAAGGAGCGCGAGGCCTTCGGACGGCCCCTGTCCAGGCTCCAGCACATCCGCTTCGAGATAGCCGAGATGGCCACCGAGTGCGCCGTCACCCGCACCTTCATCGACCGCTGCGTCGTCGACCACACGGCGGGCGAACTCGACGCCGTGCACGCCTCGATGGCCAAGTGGTGGGCCACCGAACTGCAGAAACGCGTCGCGGACCGCTGCCTCCAACTGCACGGCGGCTACGGCTACATGACGGAGTACCGCGTAGCGAAGGCCTTCACCGACGGCCGCATCCAGACCATCTACGGCGGGACGACCGAGATCATGAAGGAGATCATCGGCCGTTCCCTGCTCGGCTGACCCGCCCGGTGCCCCCGGGCTCCTCCTGAAAGGCTCACGAGTGACCACCGAAGCGTACGTGTACGACGCGATCCGCACCCCGCGCGGCCGCGGCAAGGCGAACGGCGCCCTGCACGGCACCAAGCCCGTCGACCTGGTCGTCGGGCTCATCCACGAGATCCGGGCCCGCTTCCCCGGACTCGACCCGGCCGCGATCGACGACATCGTCCTCGGTGTCGTCGGGCCGGTCGGCGACCAGGGCTCCGACATCGCCCGGATCTCGGCCATCGCCGCGGGCCTGCCGGACACCGTGGCCGGTGTCCAGGAGAACCGCTTCTGCGCGTCGGGCCTGGAAGCCGTCAACCTGGCCGCGATGAAGGTCCGTTCGGGCTGGGAGGACCTCGTCCTCGCGGGCGGCGTCGAGTCGATGTCCCGGGTGCCGATGGCCTCCGACGGCGGCGCCTGGTTCGCCGACCCCATGACCAACCTCGCCACCGACTTCGTACCCCAGGGCATCGGCGCCGACCTCATCGCCACCATCGAGGGCTTCTCCCGCCGCGATGTCGACGAGTACGCGGCACTGTCCCAGGAGCGGGCCGCCGAGGCCGCGAAGGACGGCCGGTTCGGCAGGTCCGTCGTGCCCGTGAAGGACCGCAACGGACTCGTCGTCCTCGACCACGACGAGCACCCGCGCCCCGGCACCACCGCCGACTCGCTGGGCAGACTGAAGCCGTCGTTCGCGGACATCGGCGACCTGGGCGGCTTCGACGCCGTGGCGCTGCAGAAGTACCACTGGGTGGAGAAGATCGACCACGTCCACCACGCGGGCAACTCCTCCGGGATCGTGGACGGCGCCTCGCTCGTCGCCGTCGGCTCCAAGGAGGTCGGCGAGCGGTACGGAATCACCCCGCGCGCGCGGATCGTCTCCGCGGCCGTCTCCGGCTCCGAGCCGACCATCATGCTCACCGGGCCCGCGCCCGCCACCCGCAAGGCACTCGCCAAGGCCGGGCTGACCATCGACGACATCGACCTCGTCGAGATCAACGAGGCCTTCGCCGCGGTCGTCCTGCGGTTCGCCCGGGACATGGGCCTGTCCCTGGACAAGGTCAACGTCAACGGCGGCGCGATCGCCCTCGGTCACCCCCTCGGCGCGACCGGCGCGATGATCCTCGGCACGCTCGTCGACGAACTGGAGCGCCAGGACAAGCGGTTCGGCCTCGCCACGCTCTGCGTGGGCGGCGGCATGGGCATCGCGACGATCGTCGAGCGCCTGTAACTCCCCAGCGGCACCCGGGACGTCAGCGGCCCCCGGGACTTCAGTGGACCCCCGGACTTCAACGGAGAAAACCCTCATGACCGAGAGCACCACCATCCGCTGGGAACAGGACGACACCGGTGTCGTCACCCTGGTCCTCGACGATCCCAGCCAGTCCGCGAACACCATGAACCAGGCGTTCCGCGCGTCGCTCACCGCGATCGCCGACCGCCTGGAGGCCGAGGTGCAGGCCGACCCCGCGGCCATCCGCGGCATCGTCTTCACCTCCGCCAAGAAGACCTTCTTCGCGGGCGGCGACCTGCGCGACCTCATCCGGGTCACCCCCGAGACGGCCCAGCAACTCCTCGACGGCGGCCTCGCCATCAAGCGCGACCTGCGCCGCATCGAAACCCTCGGCAAGCCCGTCGTCGCCGCCATGAACGGCGCGGCCCTGGGCGGCGGCTACGAGATCGCGCTGGCCTGCCACCACCGGGTCGCCCTCGACGCGCCCGGCTCCAAGATCGGCTGCCCCGAGGTGACGCTCGGCCTGCTGCCCGGAGGCGGCGGCGTCGTCAGGACCGTACGCCTCCTCGGTATCGCCGACGCCCTCCTCAAGGTGCTCCTCCAGGGCACCCAGTACAGTCCGCGGCTCGCCCTGGAGAACGGCCTCGTCCACGAAGTGGCGGACACCCGGGAGGACATGCTGGCCAGGGCCCGCGCCTTCATCGACGCCAACCCCGAGTCGAGCCAGCCCTGGGACAAGCCCGGCTACCGCATCCCGGGCGGCACCCCCGCCAGCCCGAAGTTCGCGGCGAACCTGCCCGCCTTCCCGGCCAACCTGCGCAAGCAGACGGGCGGCGCGCCCTACCCGGCGCCGCGCAACATCCTCGCGGCGGCCGTCGAGGGCTCCCAGGTCGACTTCGAGACCGCGCAGGTCATCGAGGCGCGGTACTTCGTGGAACTGGCCGCGGGCCAGACCTCCAAGAACATGATCCAGGCCTTCTTCTTCGACCTCCAGGCCGTCAACTCCGGCGCCAACCGCCCCAAGGGCGTCGAGCCCCGCCAGGTCCGCAGGGTCGCCGTCCTCGGCGCCGGGATGATGGGCGCCGGCATCGCGTACTCGTGCGCCCGCGCGGGCATCGACGTCGTCCTCAAGGACGTCTCCGCCGAGGCCGCCGCCAAGGGCAAGGCCTACTCCGAGAAGCTCTGCGCCAAGGCCGTCTCCCGCGGCCGTACGAGCCAGGAGAAGGCGGACGCGCTGCTCGCCCGCATCACGCCGACCGCGGACCCCCAGGACGTGGCGGGCTGCGACGCCGTCATCGAGGCCGTCTTCGAGGACCCGGCGCTCAAGCACAAGGTGTTCCAGGAGATCCAGCACATCGTCGAACCGGACGCGCTGCTGTGCTCCAACACCTCGACCCTGCCGATCACCGCGCTCGCCGAGGGCGTCGAGCGGCAGAGCGACTTCGTCGGACTGCACTTCTTCTCGCCCGTCGACAAGATGCCCCTCGTCGAGATCATCAAGGGCGGGCGGACCGGCGACGAGGCCCTGGCCCGTGCCTTCGACCTCGTACGGCAGATCAGGAAGACCCCGATCGTCGTCAACGACTCGCGCGGCTTCTTCACCTCCCGGGTCATCGGGCACTTCATCAACGAGGGCGTGGCGATGGTCGGAGAGGGCATCGAGCCCGCCTCCGTCGAGCAGGCCGCCGCCCAGGCCGGCTACCCGGCCAAGGTGCTCTCCCTGATGGACGAGCTGACGCTCACCCTGCCCCGCAAGATCCGCGCCGAGTCGAAGCGGGCCGTCGAGGAGGCGGGCGGCACGTGGACGGCGCATCCCTCCGACGAGGTCATCGACCGCATGGTCGACGAGTTCGGCCGCACCGGGCGCAGCGGCGGCGCGGGCTTCTACGAGTACGGGGCGGACGGCAGGCGGGCCGCGCTGTGGCCCGGACTGCGGGAGCACTTCACGCGCCCGGACGCGGAGATCCCCTTCCGGGACATGCAGGAGCGCATGCTGTTCTCCGAAGCGCTCGACACCGTCCGCCTCCTGGAGGAGGGCGTCCTGACCTCGGTCGCCGACGCCAACATCGGATCCATCTTCGGGATCGGCTTCCCCGGCTGGACGGGCGGTGTCCTGCAGTACATCAACGGTTACGAGGGCGGTGACGGGTCCGGCACCGGGCCGGCCGCGTTCGTGGCCCGCGCGCGGGAACTGGCCGAGCGGTACGGGGAGCGGTTCGCGCCGCCTGCGCTGCTGGTGGAGAAGGCGGCGAAGGGGGAGCGGTTCAGCGACCGCTGACGGGGCCCTTGGGGGTGCGTTGTCGTCTGCGGGCCGGTGGGGGCTGGTCGCGCAGTTCCCCGCGCCCCTCAAGGGCGAAAAACAGGGGCGCAGCCCCGTTTTTAGGGGCGCGGGGAACTGCGCGACCAGCCACGACGGCGCCGCAGACGAACACAACCGACGCGCGGCACGCACCGAGTACCGCTGAGTGGTACGCACCCCTTGCCCCCGGTGGGGCGGAGCCCCGACGCTGACGGGCGACCGGTCCCCGTCCCCACGAGGAGCCAACGATGGGTCGCCGCCCCGCCCCCGCCCTGCTCGACATCCTGCGCGGCGAGGGCGTGGACCGCGTCTTCGGCAACCCCGGCACCACCGAACTGCCGTTCCTGGCAGCCCTCGCGGACGCCGAGCAGGCACCCGAGTACGTCCTCGGCGTCCACGAGGGCGCGGTCGTCTCCATGGCGGACGGCTACGCCCGCGCCACCGGCAGGACCGCCTTCGTCAGCCTCCACATCGCGGCCGGCCTCGCCAACGGACTCATCGGCCTGCTCAACGCCCGCCGCTCACGCACCCCGCTCGTCGTGATGGCCGGACAGCAGGACCGCCGCCACCTCCAGCAGGACCCCATGCTCAGCGCCGACCTCGTCGCGCTCGCCGCACCGGCCGTGAAGGCCGCGTACGACATCCAGCACGCCCGCGACCTGCCGCTCGCGCTGCGCCGCGCCTTCGCGCTCGCCGCCAGGCCGCCCGCCGGGCCCGTGCTCGTGTCCGTGCCCATGGACCTGCTGGCGGAGGACACCGAGGTCGAGGTCCCCGCCCGTACGCCGGCGCC
Source organism: Streptomyces sp. NPDC102514 (assembly GCF_055584525.1). Taxonomy (NCBI): domain Bacteria; kingdom Bacillati; phylum Actinomycetota; class Actinomycetes; order Kitasatosporales; family Streptomycetaceae; genus Streptomyces; species Streptomyces sp. NPDC102514. The sequence goes on along the minus strand of NZ_JBVJLW010000002.1, from coordinate 298,995 downwards.
CAGACCCGCGCCGGCCGGCGGACTCGACCGGGCCGCCGTCCTGCTCGGCGGCGGGACACGGCCCGTGATCGTCGCGGGCGACGGCGTGGGCCGCGAGGACGCCACGGCCGCGCTCGTGCGCACCGCCGAGGCCTGCGGGGCACCCGTGCACCACCAGCCGATGGCCGACTTCCTGAACTTCCCGACCACCCACCCCCTGTACGCGGGGATGCTGCCGCCGCGCCACGACGCGATCCGGGCCGCGCTGGATCCGTACGACACCCTGTTCATCGTGGGAGCGCACGCCTTCACCCCGCATCACTACACCCCGGGCCCCGCGCTGCCGCCCGGGATCACCGTCGTCCAGCTCGACTCGGACCCGGACGAGATCGGCCGCAACTTCCCCGCCGACCACGGCCTCGTGGGCGCACTCGGGCCCTCCCTGGACCGGCTCGCCGAACTGCTGCCCGAACGCATCCCCGCGCACACCGCGAAGACCAGAGTGCTGCGCGCCGGCGACCGGCACACGGCGGAGCGCGGCCGTACGGAGGCCGCCGCGCGTGCCGCGTACTCCCCGGCACCTCTGGCGCCCTGGGCCGCCGCCCACGCCGTGGCGCGCGGACTCCCGCCCGGCACGGCCGTCGTCGAAGAGGCCATCACCGTGGGCCTGTTGCTCCGCAGACTCGTCCACCTCGACCGGCCCGGCAGCTACACCCACACCGTCGGCGGCGGCCTCGGCTGGGGGATCGGCGCGGCGGTCGGCCGGGCCCTGGCCGAACCGGGCCGGCCCGTGGTCGCCGTCCTCGGTGACGGCTGCACCCTCTTCGGCCTGCAGGGCCTGTGGAGCGCGGCACGGTACGCGGCCCCCGTGCTGTTCGTGGTGATGGGCAACGGCGCCTACCGCACCCTCCAGGACACCTACGAGGCGCGAGGCGGCACCGGGATCTGCCCCGGCACCGAACTGGGGCGGCTCGACTTCACCCAGGCGGCCCGCTTCTTCGGAGTCGACGCCGTGCGGGCGGGCAGCGCGGACCAGCTGCGCGAACTCGTCGCGGGAGCAGGTGAGTTGACGCGTCCGATGCTAGTCGACGTGCCTCTGCGCTAGCGGGAGCGGGCGACTCGCCGACGACTCAGGACGACTCACAGGGACCCGCACCTTGTCACCCGCCTGCCGGGGCCCGACCATCGGTCCATGACGGACGGTCAGGTGCCGAAGTCGGTGCTCGCGCGCGGTGCGGCGCTGCTGCGCGCCTGCGGTGAGTCGGAGGGCCCGCAGAGCCTGGCCGAGCTGTCGCTGCGTACGGGGCTGCCCAAGCCGACCGCGCACCGGCTGCTGGCCGAACTGGTCGCGCTGGGGCTCATGGAACGCGCCCCGGACGGCCGCTACCGCATCGGTCTCACGCTCTTCGTCCTCGGCCAGTCGGCGCCGTCCGCGCGTGAACTGCGGGACGTGGCGCTGCCGTTCCTCGGCGACCTGTACGAGGCGACGGGCGAGAACGTGCACCTGGCCGTCCCCGACGGACCCGACACGCTCTTCCTGGAGAAGCTGACCGGCCGCCGCGCCACGCCGATCGTCTCGCGCACCGGGGGCCGGCTGCCCGCCCACTGCACCGCCACGGGGAAGGTCTTCCTGGCCCACGACCCCCGGCCGCCCGGCCCGTCCCTGGCGCGCCTCACCCCCCGCTCCCTGGTCCTGCCGGGGCAGCTCGCCCGCGACCTCGCACGCACCCGTGCACGCGGCTTCGGTGTCAATCTGGAGGAGGCCGAGGTCGGTGTCTCCGCCGTGGCGGCCCCGGTGTACGCCCGGGACGCCCGCCCCGTCGCCGCGCTCTCCGTGACCGGTGGCACCCGCCGCCTCGACGTGGACCGCGTCGGCGCCCGGGTGTGCGCGGCGGCCCGCGCCCTGACACGACAGCTGTCCGCGTGACGGACAGGGCGTGACGGACGGGGCGGGGTGGACGGGGCCGTCAACTCCGTTGACGTCCGTGTCCGTTGCTCCGCGCGTCCGCCCCCGACTGCATCGCCGCCGCCAGCTCGTGTTCGGTGAGCCGCCCGCCGCTCACCTCCGCGGTGATCCGTCCCCGCACGAAGACCAGGACGCGGTCGCAGACCTCCGTCAGTTCGGCCAGGTCGGTCGACGCGACCAGGACGGCAGCACCACCCGCCGCCAACTCGCCCACGATCGCGTGCATTTCGGCCCGCACCCCCACGTCCACACCGCGCGTGGGATCGTCGAGAACGACGATACGAGGGTCCGTGGCCAGCCATTTGGCGAAGACGACCTTCTGCTGGTTGCCGCCCGACAACCGGGCCACCACGTCGTGCGGGCCGCCCCGCAGACGTAATCGACCGGTCACGTCGAGTGTGCGGCCCACGAGTTCGGCACGGGACGGCATGACACCACCCCGGCCGAGCGCCAGCCAGCTCACCGATGTGGTGTTCTCCCACACCGTACGGTCGGTCATCAGCCCGAACCGCTTCCGGTCGCTCGGCACGAACGCCACCCCCGCCCGGATCGCGTCGCGCAAGGAGCGCGGGAGCCCCCGGTCGCCGACGCCGACCCGGCCCGCCGAGATGGACGTACGCCCGCACACCACCGCCAACGCGTCGAGATGGCCCGCCCCTTGCAGCCCGGCCACGCCCACCACCTCGCCCGCGCGCACCGTGAACGTCACGTCCGTCAGCCGCCCCGGGACGCACACCTCGGAGAGCACGACCGGCGGCGGCCCGTCGGCCGGGGCGCGCTCGCGGCGTACCGGAAGCGGTGGCGCGGCGCCCAGCATCGCCTTCACCAGGTCCGGTACGCCGATCTCCTCGCCCCGCACACCGGCCAGGGTGACCCGGCCGTCCCGCAGTACCGTCACGCGGTGGGCGAAGCGCATCACCTCCTCCAGGAAGTGGGTGACGTACAGGATCGCGATGCCCCGCTCCGTGAGGGTGCGCAGGACCTGTTCGAGGCGGTCCACGGCGGCGGCCGACAGCGCGGAGGTGGGCTCGTCGAGGACCAGTACGCGCGGTCGGCGCAGCAGTGCGCGGGCGATCTCCGTCAACTGCTGATCGGCGAGCGGCAGTTCGCCCAGCAGCGTGCCTGGATCGACGTCGAGTCCCAGCTCGGCGAGGACCGGCCGGGCCGCGCGGTCCATCGCGCCCCGGTCGAGCAGTCCGAAGCGGCGCGGCGGGCGGTGGGGGAAGAGGTTCTCGCGGACCGTGAGATCGGGAAAGAGGCTCAACTCCTGCGAGACGACGGCGATTCCGCCCTCCCTGGCCCGGTCGGCGAGCCGCACCGATCCCTCGTCCGGCGCCAGGGTCCCCGACAGGATGCGTACGAGGGTCGACTTGCCCGCCCCGTTCTCCCCGACCAGCGCGTGCACCTCGCCGCCCCGCAGCCGTATGTCCGCCCCGTCCAGGGCCTTCACCCCGCCGTACGACTTGACGAGTGACCGCGCGTCCAGCATGTCCCCACGACTCATCTCAGCGCGCGTCCTTCAACGGCTTGAGCTGTGCGTCCTGGTCGCCGAGCAGCTTGTCGATCACCGGCTTGTACCAGTCGTACGCGGCCCCCGGGGACTTCTGCCGCGCGGTGACCTCGGCGATGTTCGAGGAGTCCACGACACCGCCGGGGGACAGGAACCAGCCGTCGGGCAGCTTCCCGTCCTTCTCGCGCACGGACTCGATCAGGATCGCCGTGGAGAGATAGCCCTTGAGGAAGTGCTGCGGGTCGATGGTGACGAAGTTCGAGCCGTCCTTCACCGCGTCCAGGGTCTTGGGGTCGACGTCGAAACCGGCCGTCAGCCACTTCCCGCCCTTCTCCTTCTTGATCTTCGCGAGGTTGTAGCTGTCGGCGTCCCCGACCCCGAGGAAGGCGAGCGCCTTGGGGTGCGCGGCGACCTGCGAGGCCCAGGAACTGTGGTTCTGACCGGGATCGCTGTACGTCTGGAAGGGGCCGAGCACCTTCACCCCCGGCGCCTCCTTCTTGAACGTGTCGGCGATGCCCCTGGCCCGGTTGTCGAGCACCGGCGTCCCCGGATTGGGCACCCCGACGACGATCTCGCCCTTCGGATCGTCGCCCAGCCGCTTCAGCGCCTCCTGGGCCATCAGCTCGCCGAGCGCGTAGTTGTCGTTGCCCACATAGAACGTGATCTTGCTGCCCTCGGTGGGGGAGGTGTCCAGGGCGACGAGCGGAATGCCCTGGTCGACGGCGCGGGCGGCGGGGCGGGTGAAGATCGGCGGGTCCAGGTTCTCCAGGACGATGCCGTCCTTCGCGACGGCGGTGAGGTTCTGGAAGAGCTGGACCTCGGCAGGACCGTCCGTGTTGGGCGGCCCGACGGCCTTGAAGTTCACGTTGCCCGCGTGGTCGGCGGCGCTCTCCGCGCCGAGCACCATCTCGTGCGCGAAGTTGAGACTGATGTTGGCCACCGCGATACCCATGTCGAGCTTCCCGCCGCCCCCGCCTCCGGAGTCGTCGTCGTTGCCGCATCCGGTGGCACAGAGGAGCACCAGCGCGCCGAGGGCGCCGGACAGGGTACGGAATCGGGGGTGCATCAGGGCCTCCAGGTGCGGTGACGTCACTGTCTGCGGTTTTCTCGGCGGCGTCCTCTGCGGCGCAGGGCGCTGTCCGCCGCGACCGCGACGAGGATCACCGCGCCGGTCGCGAACGACGTCCAGTTGATGGGTACTTCGAAGAACACGAGGCCGGAGGCGACGACGGACAGGATCAGCGCGCCGGCCACCGCCCCGACGACCGAACCGCGTCCGCCCGCCAGCGGTGTGCCGCCGATGATGCACGCGGCGATGGCCTGCAGCTCGTACCCCTGGCCCAGCGTCGGGTCCCCTGCGCCGTAGTAGGCGAGCGCGAGCACCGACGCGCAGGCCGTGGTGAGCCCGGACAGCGCGAGGGCCTGAACGCGCGTACGCACGACGGGGATTCCGCTGAACGTGGCCGCGTCGGGATTGGAGCCGATGGCCCGCACCCGCGACCCGAAACGGGTACGGGCGAGCACCACGGTCAGGACCGCCGTCACGGCGAGCAGCACCCACAGCGCGAACGGCACACCGCCCACGTCACCGCCCGCGAGCGTGAAGAACGAGTCGTCCAGCGGCAGATCGGTGATCTGCTTGCCGTCGGCGAGCGCGAGCCCGATGCCCCGGAACAGCATCAGGGTGCCCAGCGTGACGATGAACGAGGGCAGCGCCAGCAGGGTGGTGACCAGCGCGTTGAAGACGCCCAGCGCGATCCCGGTCAGCAGCATCACCGGGACCGCCAGCCAGGGCTCCACGCCTTCCCGCACCAGCAGGGCGCCGACGACCAGGCACATCGCGTAACTGCCGCCGACGGACAGGTCGACCTCGCGCATGGCCAGCGCGAAGACCATGCCGCACGCCATCAGCGAGATGTAGACGGAGTTGTGCGCGGTGGTGAGCAGGTTGTCGCTGTCGAGGAAGTCGGGGTACGGGATGCCGATGCCGGCGACGAGCAGCGCGAGGACGACCAGGACGCCGAGTTCGTCGGGGAGCCACCGGGGCGTGAGGCGCGCCGCCCACGATCCGGCCGACGGCAGCCCGAACCGCCGTGCTCCTCCGCCCTGTTCGCGGGCGCGCTCGGCGTCGTCCACGGCACGGTCGGTCTCGGTCATCGGGCACGGCTCCGGAACGCTGGCGGCTGGGTCCGCCCGCAGCGTCGGCCCGTGGGGCGTACGCGGCAACAAGGACGTTCCGGCGAATGGAACAGCGCCCGGGCCCGTCGCCGTCAGCCGGGCCGGCCGGCCGTTCCGCAGACCGGAAACGCACCCTTGCCGCCTGCCTGACGGGTCATCACACTCACCGCATGGAGACGCGTACCGCCCTGGTGACCGGCGCGGCACAGGGCCTCGGGCAGGAGTTCGCCGTCGCACTCGCGGGACGCGGCTACCGGGTCGCGGGGCTCGACCTGGTTCCGCAGCGGGAGACGGCCGACCGCATCCTGGACTATGTGGAGCTGGTCGCCGACGTCACGGACGAGACGCAGATCGGGGCGGCCCTGGAGCAGGTGCTGGAACAGTTCGGCACCCTGCACGTCCTGGTCAACAATGCGGGTGTCTACCCCGAGTGCGACTTCGAGGACATCACGCCCGAGGAGTGGCGGCGGGTGATGCGCGTCAACCTGGAGGCGCCGTTCCTGATGACCCGCGCGGTACTGCCGTATCTGAAGGCGGCGGGCTGGGGCCGCATCGTGAACATCGCCTCGGCCGCCGTGCTCACCGCGCCGCCCACGATGGTGGCGTACACCGCCTCGAAGGCCGGACTGATCGGCTTCACCCGTGCGCTCGCCTCGGCGCTCGGGCCGCACGACATCACCGTCAACGCGATCGCGCCGAGCATGGTCCGCACGGAGACCGCCGCGCGGACGGTCGGCGCGGACGGCGGGTTCGAGCACGTCCGCGCCCAACAGGCCGTCCCCAGAACGCAGGAGCCGTGCGACCTCGTCTCCACCCTGCTGTACGTGGTCGACGAGGGCAGCGGCTTCCTGACCGGCCAGACCCTCAACGTGGCAGGCGGTTCCGCCTACTTGTGAGACCTGCTTGTGAGACGCGGGCCGGGCGGTTCAGGAGTTCCTGAGCCACTCCCGGACCTCCTCGTTCAACGACCGCTGAAAGGTCGTCAGCAGAGCCTGCACCACCAGCGGTTGCATGTGCGCCGACAGGTCCCGCACGGCCTCGACGGACTCGTGCTCGGACACCTCGTCCCGGAACAGCACGGAGAGTTCGTGGGCGGCGGCGCGCGTGTGCTTCACCATGACGTTGCGCGCGGCGAGGATCGTCTCGTGCGCCATCGGTACGTCGAGCAGCTGCACACCGAGCCGCAGCAGCCCGAGATCCACCCGGTACGTGTCCGGGTCCGCCGCCTCCCTCAGCACACCCATCGCGGCGAGCCGGTCCAGGTCCTCCTGCCCGAGCGGGCGCCCCGCCCGGCGCTCCAGCTCGACCCGGCTCACCTCCTCCGCCGCGTCGGGCGCCCAGGAGGCCACCACGGCCCGGTGGATGGCCAGGTCCTGGGCGCTGAGCCCGTCCGGCAACTGCTGCAGATAGCGCTCGATCCCGGCCAGCGTCATCCCCTGCTGCTGCAGCTCCTCGATCAGCGCGAGCCGCGCCAGATGCTCCTGGCTGTAGTGCCCCACGCGACGCGGCCCGATCACGGGCGGCGGCAACAGTCCCTTGGTGCTGTAGAAACGCACCGTCCGCACGGTCACACCCGCCCGCGCGGCCAGCTCGTCGACGGTGAGCGTCGGCTCCCCGATGTCCGTCGCCATACCTGCTCCTTAACGTACAACACCCACCACCGGACGCGGCAGCGGTGAAACAGTATTGCTGTCTCACCTGAGTTGTGAAAGAGAACCCGTACTTGGCCAAACGGTGAGTTCCGGTCAATGGTGGCGCAGATGTACGTTGCTGCGCCCGCATGATCGGGTAAGTCATGGCCATGGTCCCCGTGGCGTTGCCGCTGTTCGTCGTCGCCGTTCTGTTCTACCGCCGGGTACTGCCCCGAATACGACAGGCGGGCGACGCGGGCGTTGAGATACGCGACGAGGCGGTGGCCGGCCCGCAGGCCCCGGACGAGGACGCCATGGCGCTCGCGGCCACCCGAGCCGAGGGCCACCGCGCCCGCGACGCCATCCTGGCCGAGGGCCGGTCCCGCCGGGCGGCCCACTGCGCCGCCGCCGAGACCCAGCTCCTCATCGCCGTCTCAGAACTGGCCTCGAACCTGGCAGCGGACGGCCCCCGCCCCGCAAGGCCGCCGGGGAACGACGCCCCCGCCCACCCCACAACCCACACGACCCCGGCGGAGCCGCGCCCGTAAGGGCCGCGGGGAACGGCGCGCCCGGCCACGACGCATCCCGCACGGCCTCACCGTCACAAGGCCGCACCCCCTGGCCCGCCCCGGCGCAGCCGCGCCCGTGAGGGGCGCGGGGAACGGCGCGGCCAGCCACCCCGCGACCCGCACATCCCCACCGGCACAAGCAAGCCCCCCCCAGACCTGCCCCCCCGGCGGAGCCGGACTCAGTGGGCGTGGACGGAGTTGGTGGCGGCGATCTTCTTCCAGGACTTCGGCCGCACAGGCGCCGCCTCCGACCCCGCGGCCCCGGGCGCGATGGAAGCGGCCCGCGCAGCGGGCACCCCCGGCTTGGACGCCTGGTACAGCCACGTGTCGAACAGCCCCGCGAGCGGCTGCCCCGACACCGACTCGGCGTACCGCACGAAGTCACCGACGGTCGCGTTGCCGTACGCGTACCGTGCGGGCCAGCCCTTCAGGACGGCGAAGAACGCCTCGTCCCCGACCTCGTTCCGCAGCGCCTGCAAGGCCAGCGCCCCGCGGTCGTACACCGCGATGTGGAACTGGTTCTCCGGCCCCGGGTCCCCGGGGGCGACGGTCCAGAACGGATCCTCCGCGGGCCGTGACGCGTACACGTAGTCCGCGATCTCCTGCGCCGTCCCCTCGCCCTCGTGCTCCGACCACAGCCACTGCGCGTACCGCGCGAAGCCCTCGTTGATCCAGATGTCCTTCCATCCGGCGACCGACACGGAGTCGCCGTACCACTGGTGGGCCAGTTCATGGACGACCACGGACACGTTCGTCCCGCTCGCGAACTGCCGCGGACTGTAGAACGGCCGGGTCTGCGTCTCCAGCGCGTACCCGGTGTTCGTGTTGGGGACATATCCGCCCAGGGCATTGAACGGATACGGCCCGAAGTACTCGGCCAGCCAGTCCGCGGCCTCCCCGGTCCGCTCGATGCTCGCCCGCGCGGCCCCGTAGTTGTCGCCCAGGTCCTTGCTGTACGCGTTGACGATCGGGATGCCGCTCTCCGACGTGCCCGTGGTGACGTCGAACTTCCCGACGGCCAGCGTGGCGAGGTACGTGGCCTGCGGCTTGTTGGACCGCCAGCTGTAGCGCGTCCAGCCCGCCCGCGAACTCGTCGACTGCAGCGTGCCGTTGGAGATCGCCTGGGACCCGTCCGGCACGGCGACCGACACGTCGTACGTGGCCTTGTCCAGCGGATGGTCGTTGCTGGGGAACCACCACCAGGCCGCCTCGGGCTCGTTCGCCCCGACCCCGCCGTCCGGCGTGCGGTGCCAGCTGGTGAACCCGTACGCTGTCTTCGTGGACGGCACCCCGCTGTAGCGCACCACGACCGTGACGGCCGTACCGGCGGGCAGCGGGCTCTTCGGCGTGATCTCCAGCTCGTGCTCGCCCGAGGTCGTGTACGACGCCTTGGCGCCGTTGACCCGCACCTCGCTCACATCGAGCAGGAAGTCCAGATTCAGACGCGAGAGATCCTGGGTGGTCTTGGCCAGCAGGGTCGCCGTGCCCTCCAGCCGGTCCGTCGCCGGCTGGTACGTGAGCCGCAGGTCGTAGTGGGAGACGTCGTACCCGCCGTTGCCGTACGCCGGGTAGTAGGGGTCGCCGATGCCCGGCGCCCCGGGCGACCAGCTCGCGGCGGATGCCGGGATCGCCAGCAGCAGGGAGGCCACGAGCGCGCCCGGGGCGATGAGTCTGCGATGCACGTCAAGCTCCAAGTCGTGGGGGGCGGGAAGTCTGTCCGGAGCCTATTCACGCGCTGTGGGCCCACCCCTGTCCATGGCCGCTCCTGTCACACGATCGCCATTCGGCCGACACGTGTGCCGCCAACACATGAGATCTAGAGCCCGACGCACCTTTCAAGCCACACCCGATGAGGAGGACGACACCCCAATCGGCCCCCTTTTGCACGAGAGTTGACCGGAGTACCTTCCGCGCATGCGGACACCTGCGCGCTACATGCGCCTCATCACCTGGAGATCGCTCGCGACGGCGGCCACCGCCGCCCTGATGGCCACGTTCCTCACCCCGGCCGTCGCCCACAGCGCTCCGCGGGAGAGCACCCCCGTCTACTCGTACGACAACGCCGTCCGTGAGTCCGTCTGGGTGGACACCGGGCTCGACGGCGACAGCGACGGGCGGACCGACCGGGTCGCCGTCGACATCGTCCGCCCGAGCGAGCCCGCCCAGCAGGGCCGCAAGGTACCCGTGATCATGGACGCCAGCCCGTACTACTCCTGCTGCGGCCGGGGCAACGAGAGCCAGCGCAAGACGTACGACGCGGACGGCAACGTCGTCCAGATGCCGCTGTACTACGACAACTACTTCGTACCGCGCGGCTACGCCTTCGTCGCCGTCGACCTCGCCGGCACCAACCGCTCCGACGGCTGCGTGGACGTCGGCGGCCGTTCCGACGTCCAGTCCGCGAAGGCCGTCGTCGACTGGCTGAACGGCCGCGGCAAGGGCTACACCTCCCGTACGGGGGACACGAGGGCCAAGGCCGGCTGGACCAACGGCAGAACCGGCATGATCGGCAAGAGTTACGACGGCACCATCGCCAACGGGGTCGCCGCCACCGGCGTCGAGGGCCTGGAGACGATCGTCCCGATCGCGGCCATCTCCTCCTGGTACGACTACTACTTCGCCAAGGGCGTCCCCCTCTACGACTCCGGCCCCGAATGGCTGTCCGACTACGTCGAGAGCCCCGACGCCCGCGCCAGGTGCGCCGCCGTCCAGCAGAAGATCGTGGACGGGGCCCCGCGCACCGGCGACTGGACGACGTTCTGGACCGAGCGCGACTACGTGAAGGACGTCCGCAAGGTGGACGCCAGCGTGTTCGTCATCCACGGCATGCAGGACCTCAACGTCCGCCCGAAGCACTTCGGCCAGTGGTGGGACGGCCTCGCGAAGAACGGCGTCGACCGCAAGATCTGGCTGTCCCAGACCGGCCACGTCGACCCCTTCGACTTCCGCCGCGCGGCCTGGGCCGACACCCTGCACCGCTGGTTCGACCACGAACTCCTCGGCTACGACAACGGCGTCGACGACGAGCCGATGGCCGACATCGAGCGTGCCCCCGACCAGTGGGCCACCTCGGCCGTCTGGCCGCCGCGCGGCACCGACACCGTGAAGCTCCGCCCGGCCAAGGGCGAGCAGGCGGGCGTCGGCACCCTCGGACTGCGTACCGGAAAGGGCACCGAGACCTTCACCGACGACCCGGGCCAGGACGAGACCGACTGGGCCGCCGAGATCGACCGGTCCACCTCCGCCAAGGCCGGCTTCACCAGCCGGCCGCTCACCCGTGACGTCCGCCTCTCCGGCTCCTCCAAGGTGACCGTCACCGCCACGCCGACCACGACCAGCGCCCATCTGTCCGCGGTCCTCGTCGACCTCGGCCCCGACACGATCCGTGACTACTCCGCAGCCGGCGAGGGCATCACGACGCTCACCGAGCGCACCTGCTGGGGGCCGAGCACCACCGGCGACAGCTCCTGCTTCAGGGAGACCGCGGCCAGGACGACCGACGTCGAGTACACGGTGTTCAGCCGCGGCTGGGCCGACCTCGGCAACCACTCGTCCGCCACGAAGGGCGAGCCGCTCACCCCGGGCAAGGCGTACACCCTCACGCTCGACCTGCACGCGAGCGACCACGTCGTCCCGAAGGGCCACCGGCTCGCGCTGATCGTCGCCGGTACCGACCAGGGCCTCATCGACCCGCCGTCGACCACCCCGACGCTCACGCTCGACCTGTCCCGTACGTCTGCCGCCGTGCCGCTCGTCGGAGGGACCGCCGCCTTCGCCCGCGCCACCTCGGGAACCTCGTACATCACGCCCGACGCGATCCTCGACGGCGTCGGCGAACCGCGCGCCACCCACCGCGTACCCGGAGGCGGTGCGGGATGACACGGCAGCGACCGACACCACCCCGCCGGGCCGCGGCCCTCGCCCTGACGGCGGTGGCGCTCACCGCACCCCTCCTCACCGCACCCGCCCAGGCGGCCGAAGGCCCGCCCCGCACCGGGTTCGAGCAGACCGACGGAGCACGCTGGACCACCCAGCCCGAGGAGCAGACCCTTCTCGCCGCGGTCGACCGGGCGAGCTACCGCGTCTCGCTCAGCCGGATCGGCACCACGAAACAGAACCGGCCCGTCCAGCTCGTACGCGTCGGAAACCCGCGCGCCGCCACCACCGTGCTGCTCGTCTGCAGCCAGCACGGTGACGAACCGTCGGGCCGCGAGGCCTGCCTCACCACCGTCCGAGATCTCGCGTACGCCAAGGACGCGCGCACCCGACGATTCCTCGACCGCACCACGCTGCTCGTCGTGCCCACCGCCAACCCGGACGGCCGGGCCGCCGACACCCGCGGCAACAGCGACGGCGTCGACATCAACCGCGACCACCTCGCGCTCCGGACGGCCGAGGCACGCGCGACGGCCGCCGTCGTCCGCGACCGGCAGCCCGACGTGGTCTACGACCTGCACGAGTACGGAGCCACACCCCCCTACTACGACAAGGACCTCTTCGACCTCTGGCCGCGCAACCTCAACACCGACCCTGCCGTGCACGACGAGGCACAGACCCTCTCGCAGACGTACGTACGGCCCGCCGCGCAGGCCGCCGGGTACTCGACCGGGACGTACGGCATCTGGACCGACCCGGTGACCGGCGACCCGATCCGGCAGGTGGCCGGTGACGGGCAGGAGCGGATCCTGCGGAACATGACCGGCGTCAAGCACGGCGCCGGACTGCTCATCGAGAGCCGCGTCGACGCCCTCACCGAGGCCGAGAAGGCCGACGAGGCACTCAACAACCGACGCCGCGTCCACTCCCAACTGGCCGCGCTGGGAGGCCTGTTCGACTTCACCGACGAACGGCGCGGCCGGCTCGGGGCGGCCACGTCGGCGGCCCGGCTGGCCGGCTACCGGGACACCGGACCGGTCTACACGTCAGGCGCCGACAACGACCCGGCCGAACCGTCCGAGACCATCGCGGACCCGCCCTGCGCCTACCGGCTGACGGCGGACCAGTACGCGGACGTCAAGGACGAGCTGGCCCTGCACGGCGTCTCGGCGCGACCGGACTCCGACGGCGCCGGGGCCCGTGTACCGCTGCGCCAGTCCCTGCGTGCACTCGTCCCGTTGCTGCTCGACGAGCGTGCGCCGTACCACCTGACGGTTGCGGAACCCGACACCCGCTGCTGAGGCGGTTGGGATCGGCGGTACCTGTGGTAGGTCGTAGGCACACGATCAGGAATGTGTGCCGAACGCTTTCCGGGGAAGGTGCCGCCGATGACCGAAGATCTGAAGGACAGGGGAGGCCGGGACGATCCGGCGGCCGTCTCCGGCGACCCGGACGCCTCAGCGGACCGGGCATCCCGCCCCCGCACGGACTGGGTGGTGTTCGGCGTCACGGCCGCACTCACCGTGGCGTTCGTGATCTGGGGAGCGGTGGCCACCGACTCCCTGGAGAGCGCCTCCACCACGATGCTCAACGGCCTGATCCACAACGGCGGCTGGGCGTTCATGCTCGCAGCCTCCTGTTTCGTGGTCTTCGCGCTGTGGCTCGCGATCAGCCGCTACGGAAGAATCCACCTCGGTGCGGAGGGTGAGGAGCCCGAGTTCCGCACCGTCTCCTGGGTGGCGATGATGTTCAGCGCCGGCATGGGCATCGGACTGATGTTCTACGGCGTGAGCGAACCGCTCTCGCACTACACGTCACCCCCGCCGGGCACCACGCCCGCCGACTCCGCGGAACGCATGGAGACGGCGATGGCCACCACCCTCTTCCACTGGACCCTGCACCCGTGGGCGATCTACGCGGTGGTCGGCCTCGCCATCGCCTACAGCACCTACCGCAAGCGCCGGCGCCAGACCATCAGCGCCGTCTTCACCCCGCTCATCGGCGAGAAGCACGCGAACGGCTCGGCCGGCCGGGCGATCGACATCCTCGCCATCATCGCCACCGTCTTCGGATCGGCGGCCTCACTGGGCCTCGGCGCCCTCCAGATCGGCTCCGGCTTCACCGAGCTGGACTGGATGGACAAGGTGAGCAACGGACTGCTCGTCTCGATCATCGCCGTGCTGACCGTGGCGTTCGTCGCCTCGGCCGTCTCCGGTGTCGAGAAGGGCATCCAGTGGCTGTCCAACATCAACATGGTGCTGGCCCTGGTGCTCGCGGTGTTCGTGTTCATCGCGGGCCCCACCATCATCGTGCTCGACCTGCTGCCCACCTCGATCTTCTCCTACCTCGGTGACCTGCCCCAGCTCGCCGGCCGCACCGAGGCCAGCGGCGGCAAGGGCGTCGCCGACTGGCTCGGCAGCTGGACCGTCTTCTACTGGGCGTGGTGGATCTCCTGGACGCCCTTCGTCGGCATGTTCATCGCCCGCATCAGCCGTGGCCGCACCATCCGGCAGTTCGTCGGCGGCGTCATCCTCGTGCCCAGCACGGTCAGCCTGGTCTGGTTCGCGATCTTCGGCGGTACGGCGATGAAGCTGAAGGAGGGCGGCGCGCTCGCCGGCAAGACGACCCCCGAGGGCCAGCTCTTCGGCGTCCTCCAGGAGTTCCCCATCGCGACGGCCACCAGCCTGCTCGTGATGATCCTCGTCGGCATCTTCTTCGTCTCGGGCGCCGACGCCGCGTCCATCGTCATGGGCACGCTCTCCCAGAAGGGCGCACTCGAACCCGGCCGGTTCGTCGTGATCTTCTGGGGCGTGGTGACCGGTGCGGTGGCCGCGATCATGCTGCTCGTCGGCAGTGGTGACGGGGACGCGCTCACGGGCCTGCAGAACCTCACGATCCTGGCCGCCGCGCCCTTTGTCCTCGTGATGATCGGCATGTGCGTCGCCCTCATGCGGGATCTGCGGCGGGATCCGGTCATCGTCCGCAACGAGATGGGGTCCGAGGCGGTGGAACTGGCCGTGATCGAAGGCCACAAGAAGTACGACGGCGACTTCGAGATCCGGGTCGGCCCGGGTGCCGGCACGGAAACGGACGGCGACCCACTGGGGCACGACCACACGTAGTCGGGTGCCTGCGCCGTTCCCCGCGCCCCTGAGCACGACAGGCGACGGGCCGGGTCTCGGCTGCGGGTTCGCCGTGGCTGATCGCGCAGTTCCCCGCGCCCCCAGATACCTGGGGGCGCGGGCGAACTGCGCAGTCTTTTGCTTTTAGGGGCGCGGGGAACTGCGCGACCTCAGCCACAGCGGGCCCGCGCCTGAAACGAGGTCCAGGGCAACCTCCGCGCATCCCCAAGCCACCGTCACGCCAGCCCCACCATGCCCATAGTTGTGCACCAACACCCCACTCCCCGCCGAGCCGCCGCCCAAGGCATCCCGTTCGAGCCGCACAGCGGACCGCACGGGCCGCACCCCCACCCGATGCCCCAGCACTCGCGCCCCCGCCACCTCCGGCCGGAGCACCGCACAGCGCGCGACGATCCCCGCGGCCACCGCGGGATCGGGCTCCAGTGACCACTCCCCGTCGTCCGTGGTCCCGCCGAGCACCAGCCGCCCCGGCTGCGGAAAGAGATACGTGGTCGTCCCGGCCACCGCGTCCGTGGACACCAGCCACGTCCGGATCCCCGGGTTCTCCACGATCACCAACTGCCCCCGCACGGGCCGCACCGCCGTGTCCCCGAGCAACTCCCGAGCCCCGAGCCCCGTGCAGTTGACGACGACGGCCGCCTGCGCCCGGGCCTCCGCGAGGTCCGTCACAGTCCGTGACTCGACCACCCCGCCCGCCCGCAGGAACCGCGCCCGCAGCCACCCCAGATGCACCGGCATGTCGATCAGCGGCAGCTTCGCCCACAGCCCCGGGCCCGCGTACTCCTCGGCCGTGGACGCCCGCAGCCCCGGCAACCGGGCCGCGGCCCACGGCCCCTGCTCGTCAAGGCGCGCCTCGCCCATGACACCTTCGACCATGCGTACGCCCGTCTCGTCGGGCCGCGCCGCCAACTCCTCGTACACGGACAGTGATCGCAAGGCCCACGTCCGCGCGAGATCCTGCGGCTCGATGGCGTACGGCCACCAGAGCGCGCCCGCAACCGCCGAGGTGGTCCGCTCGGCGGGCTCCCGCGTCCAGATCCGTACGCGTCTGCCGCTCTCGGCCAGAACCAGGGCCGTCGTGAGTCCTATGACCCCGCTGCCGACCACGATCACGTCACTGCTTCGATCTTCCGCCACGCGGGGACGTTAGCGGAATATGTCATGCCGTGCTCAGAGTTGGCCCAGTCCGGGAATACTCACAGCATGTCTGCCGAGTACGCGACCTTCGGCCTGGCACCGGCGATGCGTGCCGGTGGAGTACTGGCCAACGGTGACTACCAAGCGCACCGGGACTTCGTCGACTTCATCGTCGACGGACGCCCGCTGCTGTACCAGCTGTCCGACCTCGACGCCGTGTCCCCCCTCGCCTCCGACGTACCACCCGCGATCTTCATCGCCCAGGTGCAGAGCCTGCTGCTGGAAGCCGACCCTCCGCTGAAGGGCGGCCGGTACGTCATATACGGCTGCCCGGAGTGCGAGGACCTCGCCTGCGGTGCCGTGACCGCCGTGATCGACCGGCACGGCGACGACTTCGTCTGGCGCGACTTCGCCTGGCAGACCGACGAACACCCGGACCTGGAACGGAACGGCTATCACGGCATCGGCCCCTTCCGCTTCCACGGCGACACGTACCGTGCCGCCCTCGGCTCCCTGCTCGCCGGGGCCAGGGGCGAGCGCCGCCGGGTCCTGCTCATCGGCGCCCGGGCCGCCGTCCTGGGCAAGCTCGCCGCCGCCCTGCGCATCATCGGCATCGGCGCCGACATCACCCGGGACGCCACCGGCGTACCCGCCGACGAACTGCGCACCTACGGCGCCGTCGCCTTCGGCCGGGCCGTCACCGAGCACGAACGCGCCGACGTCCGGCGCTCCTTCGAACAGGCCGGCGTCGACGTCGCGTACGTCGAGGGGCTGGCCCCGATCGTCCCGCTCCTGGTCGCCCAGATAGAGAACGCCCTGGACCGCAGCCCCCGGGAACAGCGCCGGCTGACCCGGCTGGTCGCCGCCGACGGCGAGGCGGGCATCGAGGTCACCTCACCCTGCCGGGTCCGGCTGACCGCGTACCGGCTGGACCGCCTCTACCGCACCCATATGCACGAGGTCTTCGACGGCGTCCTCGAAGCGGGCCGCCACCGGCTTCCGCTGGACACGAAGGCGACCAGAGGGGAGTCCTTCATCGTGGCGCGGACGTCCGGGAGCGTACTGGTGGAGGCGATGGCCCGCTGACAGTCAGGGCCGGGCGCCCGCGTGCGCGAAACCCTGGCGCGGGCGCGCGGGCCCGGCGATTAGGATCGGCCTCCTGATGACTGCCACTCTCGTCGCCAAGAACCTCGCCGCCGGCCACGGCGACCGCACCCTCTTCGCCGAACTCGACCTCGTCGTCGCGCCCGGCGACGTGATCGGTCTCGTCGGTGCCAACGGCGCGGGCAAGTCCACCCTCCTCCGGATGCTCGCCGGTCTCGACAAGCCCGACGAGGGCGAGCTGCGGCTCTCCCCGCCCGCCGCGGCCGTCGGCCATCTGCCGCAGGAGCCGGAGCGCCGGCCAGGCGAGTCCGTACGGGAGTTCCTGGCGCGCCGCACCGGCGTGGCCGAGGCCCAGCGGGTCATGGACGAGGCCACACAGGCGCTCGTCGACGGGGCACCGGGCGCGGACGACGCGTACGCGGACAGCCTGGAGCGGTGGCTCGCGCTGGGCGGCGCCGACCTCGACGAGCGGGCCGAGGAGGTCGCCGACTCGCTCGGCCTCGCCGTCGGCCTGGACCAGCCGATGACCTCGCTCTCCGGCGGTCAGGCGGCCCGCGCCGGACTCGCCTCGCTCCTTCTGTCCCGCTACGACGTGTTCCTGCTCGACGAGCCGACCAACGACCTCGACCTGGACGGTCTGGAGCGCCTCGAACGCTTCGTCTCCGGGCTGCGCGCGGGAACGGTCGTCGTCAGCCACGACCGCGAGTTCCTGACCCGCACGGTCACCAAGGTCCTCGAACTCGACCTGGCGCAGCAGCAGATCACCCTGTACGGCGGCGGCTACGAGGCCTATCTGGAGGAGCGGGACGTGGCGCGCAGGCACGCCCGCGAGGGCTTCGAGGAGTACGCCGACAAACGGTCCGCCCTTGAGGGCCGCGCCCAGATGCAGCGCTCCTGGATGGACAAGGGCGTCAAGAACGCCCGGCGCAAGGCGAACAACGACAACGACAAGATCGGCCGCAAGTTCCGCAGCGAGGCCAGCGAGAAGCAGGCCGCGAAGGCCCGGCAGACCCAGCGCATGATCGAGCGGCTCGACGTGGTGGAGGAGCCCCGCAAGGAGTGGGAGCTGCGGATGGAGATCGCGGCGGCCCCGCGGTCCGGCTCCGTGGTCGCCACCCTGCGCGACGCCGAGGTCCGGCGCGGCGACTTCACCTTCGGCCCGGCCACGCTCCAGATCGACTGGGCGGACCGGGTGGCCGTCACCGGCGTGAACGGCGCGGGCAAGTCCACGCTGCTCGGCGCCCTGCTCGGGCGGGTGCCGCTGGACTCGGGGCACGCCACGCTCGGCTCGGGAGTGATCGTCGGCGAGGTCGACCAGGCCCGCAAGCTGTTCCACGGCACGGAGGCCCTGCTCGACGCGTTCTGCGCGGCCGTCCCCGACACCGAGCCGGCCGAGGTCCGTACGCTCCTGGCCAAGTTCGGCCTCAAGGCGGAACACGTCCTGCGCCCGGCCGCCAGCCTCTCCCCGGGCGAACGCACCCGCTCTGCCCTGGCCCTGCTCCAGGGCCGAGGCGTGAACCTCCTGGTCCTCGACGAGCCGACCAACCACCTCGACCTGCCTGCCATCGAACAGCTGGAGTCGGCCCTCGACTCCTACGAGGGCACGCTGCTCCTGGTCACCCATGACCGCCGCATGCTGAACGCGGTCCGCACGACCCGCCGCCTGGAGGTGGCCGCGGGCAAGGTGGTGGAACGCTGAGCGTTCCCCGTGACGGACCGCACCGTCGTGGGGGGGGGGGGGGGCGGGGGGGCCCCCCCCCCGGCCCCCCCCCCCCCCCCCCCCCCCCCCCCCCCCCCCCCCCCCCCCCCGGCCCCCCCCCCCCCCCCCCCCCCCCCCCCCCCCCCCCCGTCCCCNNNNCCCCTTGCCGTACCGCAGGGTGGTGAGGGGGGGGGGCGTGGGGGCCGCCCGCGCTGTCCCCCGCGCGCCTACGGGGCGCCCGTTAGGCGCGCGGGGAACTGCGCGACCAGCCCCCACCGGACCCGCACGTCACAACGGCCCGTACCCGCCCCTCCGGTGGAGCCGGGCCCGGCAGCCCAGAACTCAGCCCCGCCTCTTCCCACCCTTCGGGTCGGCGAGCCCCGCCCGCCGCAAGGCGTCAGCCATCGCACTGTTCCCGGGCGCTGGCGCGGACGTGGACGCCTGACGCGAACCCCCGCCACCCCCTCCGCCGGTACGCCCCCGCTGCTGAGGCGGTCGCCCACCACGCTGGGAGCCCCGCTGAGGGCGCCCGGAGCCACCCTCCTGCGCCGCCGCCGACGCGTCGTCGTCCAACCGCAGGGTCAGAGAGATCCGCTTCCGCGGAATGTCGACCTCCAACACCTTCACCTTCACGATGTCCCCGGACTTCACGACGTCCCGAGGGTCCTTGACGAACGTCTTGGACATCGCGGAGACATGGACGAGCCCGTCCTGGTGCACGCCCACATCCACGAACGCCCCGAACGCCGCCACGTTCGTGACGACCCCCTCGAGCACCATTCCCGGCTCAAGGTCGGCGATCTTCTCGACCCCGTCCTTGAAGGTCGCCGTCTTGAACGCGGGCCGCGGGTCGCGCCCCGGCTTCTCCAGCTCCCGCAGGATGTCCGTCACCGTCGGCAGACCGAACTTCTCGTCCACGAAGTCGGTCGGCCGCAGCGAGCGCAGCGCTCCCGTGTTGCCGATCAGCGAACCGACCCCGCTGCCCGCCGTCTTCACCATCCGGCGGACCACGGGGTACGCCTCGGGGTGCACGCTCGACGCGTCCAGCGGGTCGTCGCCGCCACGGATCCGCAGGAAGCCCGCGCACTGCTCGTACGCCTTGGGGCCGAGCCGTGCCACCTTCTTCAGCGCGGTGCGTGAGGTGAACGGGCCGTTCGCGTCGCGGTGCGCCACGATGTTCTCGGCGAGCCCGGAGGTGATGCCGGAGACCCGGGTGAGCAGGGGAGTGGACGCGGTGTTCACGTCCACTCCGACGCCGTTCACACAGTCCTCGACAACCGCGTCGAGGGAGCGCGAGAGCTTCACCTCGGACAGGTCGTGCTGGTACTGGCCGACGCCGATCGACTTCGGGTCGATCTTCACCAGCTCGGCGAGCGGGTCCTGCAGCCGCCGCGCGATGGAGACCGCGCCGCGCAGCGACACGTCCATGCCGGGCAGCTCCTGCGTGGCGAACGCCGACGCCGAGTACACGGACGCCCCCGCCTCGGACACCATCACCTTGGTGAGGTTCAGCTCCGGGTGCTTGGCGATCAGTTCACCGGCGAGCTTGTCCGTCTCGCGGGACGCCGTGCCGTTGCCGATGGCGATCAGCTCGACCGCGTGCTCCTTGGCGAGGCGGGCGAGCTTGGCGATGGCCTCGTCCCACCGGTTCGCCGGGACGTGCGGGTGGATGACGTCCGTGGCGACGGCCTTGCCGGTCGCGTCGACCACGGCCACCTTCACCCCCGTACGGAACCCCGGGTCGAGCCCCAGCGTCGAGCGGGTGCCCGCCGGGGCGGCGAGGAGCAGGTCGCGCAGGTTCGTCGCGAAGACGTTGACCGCCTCGTCCTCGGCGGCCGTGCGCAGCCGCAGCCGCAGGTCGATGCCGAGATGGACGAGCAGCCGGGTGCGCCAGGCCCAGCGGACCGTGTCCGTCAGCCACTTGTCACCGGGTCGGCCGCGCTCGGCGATCCCGAAGCGCTGCGCGACGATCCCCTCGTACGAGGACGGGCCGGGCTGCTCGGACGGCTCCTCGGGCTCCAGGACGAGGTCGAGGACGTCCTCCTTCTCGCCGCGCAGCATGGCGAGGATGCGGTGCGAGGGCAGCGCCTTGAAGGGCTCGCTGAAGTCGAAGTAGTCGGCGAACTTGGCGCCGGCCTCCTCCTTGCCGTCCTTGACCTTGGCGGCCAGCCGGCCGCGCACCCACATGCGCTCGCGCAGCTCGCCGATGAGGTCGGCGTCCTCGGAGAAACGCTCGGTGAGGATCGAGCGGGCGCCGTCGAGGGCGGCCTGCGGGTCGGCGACGCCCTTGTCGGCGTCCACGAAGGCCGTGGCCGCGGCGACCGGATCGACGGACGGGTCCTTGAGAAGTCCCTCGGCGAGCGGCTCCAGGCCCGCCTCACGGGCGATCTGCGCCTTCGTGCGGCGCTTCGGCTTGAACGGCAGGTAGATGTCCTCCAGCCGCGCCTTGGTCTCCGCGCCCTGGATCCGGGCGGCCAGCTCGTCGGTGAGCTTGCCCTGCTCGCGCACCGAGTCGAGGATCGCCGAGCGCCGCTCCTCCAGCTCCCGGAGATAGCGCAGCCGCTCTTCGAGCGTGCGCAGCTGCTCGTCGTCGAGCATCTCGGTCGCTTCCTTGCGGTAGCGGGCGATGAAGGGCACCGTCGAGCCGCCGTCGAGCAAGTCGACGGCCGCCTTGACCTGCCGCTCCCGTACGCCGAGTTCCTCGGCGATCCTGCCTTCGATGGACCCTACGAGGGGTGTCGTCACGATCCCGTACCGCCTTCTTGACTGAGGTTGCGCGGCAATTGTGGCAGGTGGCACCGACAACGGGGGATCAAGGGCGGCCGGACGCGCCCGGCGTTCGACGGGATGTCCGGCCGGAGGGGGTCAGCCCTTGCCGAACGCGCTCTCGGGGAAGGCGCCGGCGGCCAGCGCCTTCGTCGTCAGCCCCGTACCCAGCTCCGTGAGGCGCTCGACACCGGCGGCGCCCAGATGCTCGTACGGAGCCGTGTCCAGGCGGTCCGTGCTCGCCTCGATCTCCTTGCGCAGGGCGGCACCGGCCTCGGTCAACTCGCCCTCGGCGGTGAGCAGTCCCCGCTCCCGGAGGCGCCCCTGGGCCGCGTTCCAGTCCTCGCGGTGCCAGCCGCGGGAGGACAGGACCCACTTCGGTGCCATGCCCTTGCCGGTGGCGGTGTGGCTCACCAGCGCCTCCACGGGGTCGAGTTCCGCGCCGAGGAGCACCGCGAGGTGCCCGTCGCCCCGGTGCTCGCGCAGCAGCGTGGCCGCGTGCCAGAGCGCGAGGTGCGGCTCCTCGGGCACCGGCAGGTCCGCGTGGGCGGCGTACAGCGGGCGGGCGGTCCTGGTGCACGCCTCCGTGGCGCGCAGGGCGAGCTGCGCCGCCTCGGCGACCTCCTTGGAGGCGATCACCTCGTCCCCGAGCAGCCGTCGCAGCAGGCGGTCCGCGACACGCAGGCGTGCCGCGAGCACCACCTCCGGAGAGGCGATCCGCCACACCTCGGGCACGTGCCGCGCCACCAGCTCGTGGCGGAAGTTGTAGAACGTCGCCGTGACGGTGCCCGGGCCCACCGCCCCCATGGCCGCGGCACGCGACGCGAAGTAGGCGGCACTGCGGTCCGTCACCCCGACCGCGGCCAGCTCCGTGCCGAGCTCGGGTGAGAAGTACTGGCACGAGTGCAGCGGGTTGAGGACGTTGTGGCATCGGCGTCCGGCACGCTCCGGCAGGGCTGTCGTCATGCCCGGCACGTTACCGACTGGTTGGTACGCAGGGAATGGTGGGGCACCCATCCGGCCGTACTCGCACCCGCATGGCAGAAAAGGTGGGCTACTCGTCATTGCGGCCATGCGTGCACAGGCGAAGAATCGGGCCCATGGCGCACCGAACCGTCCTCCTCGTCCTCTTCGACGGCGTCCAGAGCCTCGACGTCACGGGCCCCGTGGAGGTCTTCGCGGGCGCGGACCTCCAGGCCGGCGGGCCCGGGGAGACGTACCGCATCCACACCGCCTCCCTGGACGGCTGGCCGGTGCGCACCTCCAGCGGGCTGACCCTGGTCCCGGACCACGCGCTCGTCGACGCCCCCGCGCCGCACACCCTGCTCGTCCCGGGCGGGCGGGGCTCACGCGGCCCCGATCCGCGCGTGCTCGACTGGCTGCGCGAGCACGGCCCGCGCGCCGAGCGGCTGGTCTCCGTCTGCACCGGGGCGATCCTGCTCGCCGAGGCGGGCCTCCTGGACGGCCACCGGGTGACGACCCACTGGGCGTACTGCGAGCGCCTCGCACGCGACCACCCGGCCGTGGAGGTGGACCCCGATCCGATCTACGTACGCGACGGCAGGGTCGCCACCTCGGCCGGGGTCACCGCCGGGATCGACCTCGCCCTCGCGCTCGTCGAGGAGGACGTCGGCCGGGAGGCGGCGCTCGCCGTGGCCCGCCACCTCGTGGTCTTCCTCAGACGCCCGGGGAACCAGGCCCAGTTCAGCGCCCAGCTGTCCGCCCAGACGGCCCGGCGGGAGCCTCTGAGGGACGTCCAGCAGTGGATCACCGAGCACCCCGGCGACGACCTGTGCGTGGAGAAGCTCGCGGCCCGCGCCCGGTTGTCGCCCCGCCACTTCGCCCGCGCCTTCCAGGCCGAGACGGGCACGACGCCCGGCCGTTACGTCGACTCGGTCCGCCTCGAACACGCCCGCCGCCTCCTGGAGGACACCACGGACGGCGTCGAGGAGATCGCGAGATCCAGCGGCTACGGCACCCCCGAGGCGATGCGCAGAGCCTTCATGAAGACCCTGGGCACACCCCCGGCGGAATACCGCCGCCGCTTCCACCCGATGACCAGCGCCCCGTAGAGGGAAGCCCGTCAGGGCGCCCGTCAGAGGCGCCCTTCAGGGGCGCGAGGAACTGCGCGACATGCCCCCACCGATCCCGCACGTCACCTCCAGCCTCAGCCTGCCCTTCAGGGGCGCGGGGAACGGCGCGACCAGCCCCCACCGAACCCGCACCCAACCTCAGACCTCAGCACCCCCGGACCTCTCCGCACCCCCCGGACCTCGACACCCCGCCACAAAAGAAGGCGCACCCATGCAGATCGCCATCGTCATCTTCGACCGCTTCACGGCCCTGGACGCAGTGGGCCCCTACGAAACCCTCGGCCGTCTCCCCGACGCGGACACCGTCTTCGTCGCCGAGCAGCGCGGCGCCGTCCGCACCGACACCGGCAACCTCGCCATCACGGCCGACAAGGCCCTCGCCGAGGTCCCGCACCCGGACATCGTGGTGGTCGCGGGAGGCCCCGGACAGACCCCGCAGATGGAGAACGAGGCGCTCCTCGACTGGCTGCGCACGGCCGACACCACCAGCACCTGGACGACATCCGTCTGCACGGGCTCACTCCTGCTGGCCGCGGCCGGACTGCTCCGGGGTCGCCGCGCGACCTCGCACTGGCTGGCCCTCGACCATCTGGAGCGCTTCGGCGCCGAGCCGACGGGGGAGCGGGTCGTCACCGACGGCAAGTACGTGACGGCCGCCGGCGTCTCGTCCGGCATCGACATGGGCCTCACGCTGCTCGGCAGGATCGCGGGCGACGAGCACGCGCAGGCGGTGCAGCTGGCGGTGGAGTACGACCCCCGGCCGCCCTACGACGCGGGCTCCCCGCAGAAGGCACCCGCCCACCTCGTAGAACAGCTCCGCTCACGCAGCCGCTTCATCCTCTCCTAGGCCGCGTCCCAAAGCCGCGTCCTGGGCCCTAGGAGCCGACCCGGCGGCCGGCCTCTCCGGGCGCGGACGCGGTCCAGGTGAACTCCGGAGGCCGGCGCTCCAGGAAGGCGGCGACGCCCTCCGCGGTGTCGTCCCCCTCGCGCGCCTGCCGCGCCCAGTACCCGTCCCGGTCGGTGCGGCCGTCGGCGAACTCCTTCGCCGCCGCCTGCGTCAGCTGCGAGCGGGTCACGAGGATCCGGGCGAACTCCGCGACGCGCCCGTCCAGTTCGCCGTCGGGCAGCACCTCGTCCACCAGACCGGTGCGCAGCGCCCGCCCCGCGTCGATCAACTCGCCTGAGAACAGCAGGTACTTGGCGGTCGCGGGCCCCACCAGGGACACCAACCGCCGTGTGGAGGAGGCCGCGTAGACGATCCCCAGCTTCGCCGGGGTGATCCCGAACGAGGCCCGCTCGTCCGTGAACCGCAGATCGCACGCCGCGGCGAGCTGACACCCGCCGCCCACGCAGTAGCCGCGTACGGCCGCGACGGTCGGTTTGGGGAACGCGGCGAGCGCGTCCTCCGCCCGTACGGCGAGGCCCTGCGCCTCCCCGGCCGAACCCCGCAGCGAGGAGATGTCGGCCCCGGCGCAGAACGTCCCGCCCTCACCGGTGAGCACGAGCACGCGTACGGCCGGGTCGCCGGCCAGGGTGTCGAGCAGGGGCGGCAGCGCCCGCCACATGTCCGCCGTCATGGCGTTGCGCTTGGCGGGGTGGTGGATGACGACGGTGGCGACCCCGTCGGCGACGCTGCGCAACAGCTGCGGATCCATGGCCGGATGCTACGTGGTCGGGGGCTCCGTGATCGGTCTCGGGCCGAGCCAAACCCGTACAACCCGAAGAGTTCCCGATCCGGCACAGGACGGACAGGATCTGTCATTCGGCTGCCGATGGCACGCGTCAGCGATCAGAAGGCGTCGATATTCGCTGACTTCTGTTCAGTCATCCGGTATGGACCAGCGCGTTATCAACACTCGACGTGTGGTGACAATCGAGCGCAAGGGCGGCGACCTGACGATGGACGACCAGGGGCGGGGGCCCGGCCCACGTCCTGAAGGCGGAGGGGAGGCGCCCCCCGACGAGAGACCGCCCGGCCCACTGCCGTACGAGGGAGTCTGGCGGTTCACCGCTCCCGCCGTCGACTCCTCCGTACCCCAGGCACGGCACGCGGTCCGCGACCTGCTGGTCCGCCAGGGCGTACCCGTCTCGGACGACATCGTCGAGGGACTGCTCCTGATCGTCTCCGAGCTGGTGACCAACGCGGTGCGGCACGCGGCCCTGCTCTCCCCGATGCTCGGCGTCGAGGTCGCCGTCGGAGCCGAGTGGGTGCGGGTCTCCGTCGAGGACAACCATCCCTACCGTCCGACGGCCCTGGAGGCCGACCACGGCCAGACCGGTGGCCGCGGTCTCCTCCTCGTGCGCGAGATCACCCGCGAGGCGGGCGGGATGTGCGACGTGGAGCACACGGCGACGGGGGGCAAGGTGATCTGGTCCGCACTGCCCCTCACCGTCGCCCGGGCGGTCTGAGGGTCACCAGCCCGCGGCGTCGCCCGTCAGTTCCCTGATCGCCGGCCGGGCCGAGTCCAGCACGGTCATGAACCACGCCGAGAACGGGTCCTTCGCATGCCGCTCGGCCAGCTCGCCCGCACTCACGAAGACCGTCGACCCGACCTCCTCGGGGTCGGGCCGCACAGCCGACTGCACCATCCCGACGAACAGATGGTTGAACTCCTGCTCCACCAGTCCCGAGTCCGGGTCCGGGTGGTTGTAGCGGACCGTGCCCGCCTCGGCGAGGAGCGACGGAGAGACCCCCAGCTCCTCGAACGTCCGCCGCGCGGCCGCCGCGAAGGGCGCCTCGCCGGGGTAGGGGTGACCGCAGCACGTGTTGGACCAGACACCGGGGGAGTGGTACTTGCCCAGCGCCCGCTGCTGCAGCAGCAGTCGGCCCCGCTCGTCGAAGAGGAAGACGGAGAACGCCCGGTGCAGCTGCCCGGGCGGCTGATGTGCCGTGAGCTTCTCCGCCGTGCCGATCGTGGTGCCGTCCTCGTCGACCAGTTCGAGCAAGATGGCTTCAGCGGTGCCGTTCGACGAACTGTGCGTCGCGGTGGCAGGAGTGATCGGCATACCCATCCTTCGCATCGGTCTTCAAGCCCCAAGTCTGCCGTACCGAACCGGCACTCCCGGCACCACGCGGGGTCCCGCACGTCCGGTTCCGCCGCGCGGCCGAACCGGACATCGCGCCCGGTACCGGCCGGACGCCGAAAGGGGCCGGGCACCTCATCGTTCCCGCCGCTACCGGCACAGAACCGTCCAGAACGGGAGTATTCGCCCTTTCACCCGCAGGGGGCGGCCGGTTCGAACGCCGTAGCGCCGGATCCGGCGCCCCGCGCCCGCTGACCGGCCCGCACCCGTGCGCGGCGCCTCCACCACCGGGCGTACGCCGGATCGTCACGCGTGATGCAGCTGCCAGCCCTGCCACGCCGACTCGACCATCTCGCGCACGCCCCGCCGCGCGGTCCAGCCCAGTTCCTCGGCGGCCAGCGCGGCCGAGGCGACCGCGCGCGGCGCGTCACCCGGGCGGCGCGGCTCGACGAGCACCTCACGGGTGTCGCCGGTGACCTCGCCGATGAGCGTCACCAGTTCGCGCACCGAGACGCCCTCGCCGCGGCCGATGTTCACCGTCAGATCGCCCGCACCGCCCGCACCGCCTGAGGTGTCCGAGGAGGCCAGCCGGCGGGCCGCCGCGAGATGCGCCTCGGCGAGATCGGCGACATGGATGTAGTCGCGGACGCAGGTGCCGTCCGGCGTCGGATAGTCGTCGCCGAAGATCCGGGGAGCCTCGTCGCGGGTGAGCCGGTCGAAGACCATCGGGACCACGTTGAAGACACCGGTGTCCGCCAGCCCGGGGACGGCGGCGCCCGCCACGTTGAAGTAGCGCAGGCACACGGTGTCGATGCCGTGGGCACGGCCGGCGGCCCGCACCAGCCACTCACCCGCGAGCTTCGTCTCGCCGTAGGGGCTCATCGGGGCACACGGGGTGTCCTCCGTGATGAGGTCCACATCCGGGTTGCCGTACACGGCCGCGGAGGACGAGAAGACGAACCGCCGCACACCCGCCCCGGCGACCGCGTCCAGGAGCGTGGCGAGTCCGCCGAGGTTCTCCTGGTAGTAGCGCGTGGGCTGGGCCACGGACTCACCGACCTGCTTGCGCGCGGCCAGGTGCACCACACCCGTCACCGCGTGCTCGACGAGGACCCGCTTGAGCAACTCCCCGTCCAGCGACGAACCCTGGACCAGTGGAATACCGTCGGGCAGCCGCGCGGGAACCCCGGCCGAGAGGTCGTCGAGCGCGAGCACGCGCTCCCCGGCCTCGGCCATGGCACGCGCCACATGCGCCCCGATGTATCCAGCCCCACCTGTGATCAGCCATGTCATGGACGCCCACCCTATGCCGGTCCGCTCCGGTCGGAACCCACATGTGCTCCGGCCCCACGACGCGGGAGCCGTGCCCTGAATTGCGTCGGAATAGGCCGTGGTTTGTGGGCCGGGGCCCGGATCCACGATGATGATCGCCGAGGACGTACCGATCAGAACGTGTTGATCGGACCGTGAACGGGCGGTGAACGGCCGCTTCCCATCATCCGATAGCCTCTGCCGACATGCCGCCCGGCCGTCCCAGGGCGCACCCCCACCACGCACCTGCCCGGCGTCGTGCACGCCGGAACCCAGAGGAGTGAGTTCGTCCTGTCGACCGCCATCCTCACCGGTCAGCCGGTCCCCGGGTCGTCGCTCGAAGGCGATCTGCGGTCCCTCGGCTTCGACGTGCGGGCCGCCACCGACGCGGCCGACGCCGAGACGCTCCTCGCCGCCGTCCCCGCGGACCAGCGGGTCGCCGTCGTCGACGCCCGCTTCGTGGGCCACGTCCACGCGCTGCGGCTCGGCCTGACCGACCCCCGCTTCGACGCCGCCGCGATCCCCGGCGCCGTCACCGCCAAGTCCGCGGCCCGTCCGGCACTGGCCCGCGCGCTGCGCACCGCCTCCTCGGACGCGTCGAACGGCTCCGTGGTGGTCGGCATCGTCGCCGACCGTGTCGCGGAGGCCCTCGACACCGATCTGCACCGCCCCGAGCTGGGCGAACTCGTCGCCGAGGTGCCGAGGGACCCGCAGGCCCGCAACGAGGCCCGGCAGTCCGTGGCCTCCGTGGACGACGAGGCGATCCGGCTGCGTACGGCCGTGAAGTCCCGCGACGGCTTCTTCACCACGTACTGCGTCAGCCCGTACTCCCGCTACCTCGCCCGCTGGTGCGCCCGCCGCGGACTGACCCCCAACCAGGTCACCACGGCGTCACTGATCACCGCGCTGATCGCGGCCGGCTGCGCGGCGACGGGCACCCGGGCCGGTTTCGTCGCCGCGGGACTGCTGCTCCTCTTCTCCTTCGTACTCGACTGCACGGACGGCCAGGTCGCCCGGTACTCCCTGCAGTACTCGACGCTCGGCGCCTGGCTCGACGCGACCTTCGACCGCGCCAAGGAGTACGCCTACTACGCGGGCCTCGCCCTCGGTGCGGCCCGCGGCGGCGACGACGTATGGGCGCTGGCCCTCGCCGCGATGGTCCTGCAGACCTGCCGGCACGTCGTCGACTTCTCCTTCAACGAGGCGAACGTCGACAGCGCGGCGGCCGGCACCAGCCCCACCGCGGCTCTTTCGGGCAAGCTCGACAGCGTCGGCTGGACGGTCTGGCTGCGCCGGATGATCGTCCTGCCCATCGGCGAGCGCTGGGCGATGATCGCAGTACTTACTGCGTTCACGACGCCCCGTATCACCTTCTACGTACTGCTGATCGGCTGCGCGTTCGCGGCCTGCTACACCACCGCGGGCCGGGTGCTGCGCTCGGTGACCCGCAAGGCGCAGCGCAGCGACAAGGCCCTGCGGGCGCTGGCGGATCTCACGGACTCGGGCCCGCTCGCCGAGGTGTGCGCTTCCGCGCTGCGCAAGCTGCCCGCCCGGCCGCCGGCCGGCTCGCGTCTGCTGATCGTGCTGCCGGGCGCCGTGATCCTCGTCGCCGCGGCCTGGACCGCCGGCTACGGCAGCTGGTGGCCCGTCCTCGCAGCCGCGCTGTACGTCCTCACCTCGGGTGCGGCGGTGGCGCAGCCTCTCAGGGGGGCCCTGGATTGGCTGGTCCCGCCGCTGCTGCGGGCCGCCGAATACGGCACCGTCCTCGTACTGGCCGCCAAAGCCGATGTGAACGGCGCCCTTCCGGCAGCTTTCGGGCTGGTGGCGGCCGTCGCCTACCATCACTACGACACGGTGTACCGCATCCGCGGCAACGCCGGCGCGCCGCCGCACTGGCTGGTGCGGGCGATCGGCGGGCACGAAGGCAGGACGCTGCTGGTCACCGTCCTGGCCGCGCTGCTCGCCGCAGAAGATTTCAAGGTCGCGCTCACGGTTCTCGCCGTGGCCGTGGCTCTGGTGGTGCTCTTCGAGAGCATCCGCTACTGGGTGACCGCCCACAGGCGCGGCGCACCCGCCGTACACGATGAAGGAGAACCCGCATGATCGGCCTCGTGCTGGCTGCCGGCGCCGGACGGCGTCTGCGCCCCTACACCGACACCCTGCCCAAGGCTCTGGTGCCGGTGGGACCCGAAGGCGACGAGGACAGCATCACGGTGCTCGACCTCACCCTCGGCAACTTCGCCGAGATCGGCCTGACCGAGGTCGCGATCATCGTCGGTTACCGCAAGGAAGCCGTCTATGAGCGCCGCGAGGCGCTGGAGCAGAAGTACGGCGTCAAGATCACGCTGATCGACAACGACAAGGCCGAGGAGTGGAACAACGCCTACTCCCTGTGGTGCGGCCGTGACGCGATCAAGCACTCGGTGATCCTCGCCAACGGCGACACCGTGCACCCGGTCTCCGTCGAGAAGACCCTGCTCGCCGCCCGCGGCGACGGCAAGAAGATCATCCTCGCCCTCGACACGGTGAAGTCCCTCGCCGACGAGGAGATGAAGGTCGTCGTGGGCCCCGAGGGCGGCATGACGAAGATCACCAAGCTGATGGACCCCGCCGAGGCGACCGGTGAGTACATCGGCGTGACCCTCATCGAGGGCGACGCCGCCGACGAGCTGGCCGACGCCCTCAAGACGGTCTTCGAGACGGACCCGCAGCAGTTCTACGAGCACGGCTACCAGGAGCTCGTGAACCGCGGCTTCCGGATCGACGTGGCCCCCATCGGCGACGTCAAGTGGGTCGAGATCGACAACCACGAGGACCTCGCCAAGGGACGCGTGATCGCGTGCCAGTACTGACGAGGCTCATCCCCTCGCCGGTCGTCGTCGACATCCGTCCGGGTGCCCTGGACGACCTCTCCGCGGTCCTCGCCGACCAGCGCATCTCGCACTCCGGCAAGCTGGCCGTCGCCATCAGCGGCGGCTCGGGCGCCAAGCTGCGCGAGCGGCTGGCCCCGGCGATGCCGGGCGCCGACTGGTTCGAGGTCGGCGGCGGCACCCTCGACGAGGCGATCAAGCTCGGCGACGCCATGAAGAAGGGGCGCTACGACGCGGTCGTGGGCCTCGGCGGCGGCAAGATCATCGACTGCGCGAAGTTCGCCGCGGCCCGGATCGGCCTCCCGCTGGTCGCCGTCGCGACGAACCTCTCGCACGACGGTCTGTGCTCCCCGGTCGCGACCCTCGACAACGACGCGGGCCGCGGTTCGTACGGTGTGCCGAACCCGATCGCCGTGGTCATCGACCTCGACGTGATCCGTGAGGCCCCCGTCCGCTTCGTACGCTCCGGCATCGGCGACGCCCTGTCCAACATCTCCGCGATCGCGGACTGGGAGCTGGCCAACCGCGAGAAGGGCGAGCAGATCGACGGCCTCGCCGCCGCGATGGCCCGCCAGGCAGGCGAGGCCGTGCTGCGGCACCCGGGCGGCGTCGGCGACGACGGCTTCCTCCAGGTGCTCGCCGAGGGCCTGGTCCTCACCGGTATCTCCATGTCGGTCGCGGGCGACTCCCGGCCGGCGTCCGGCGCCTGCCACGAGATCAACCACGCCTTCGACCTGCTCTTTCCCAAGCGCGCCGCCAGCCACGGCGAGCAGTGCGGTCTGGGCGCGGCCTTCGCGATGCACCTGCGCGGGGCCCGCGAGGAGTCGGCGTACATGGCCGAGGTCCTGCAGCGCCACGGGCTGCCCGTGCTGCCGGAGGAGATCGGCTTCACCCCGGACGAGTTCGTCCAGGTCGTGGAGTTCGCTCCGTCGACCAGGCCGGGCCGCTACACGATCCTCGAACACCTCGACCTCTCCACCGACCAGATCAGGGACGCATACGCCGACTATGCAAAAGCCATCGGTAGCTGAGCTCCGCCCGGTCGTGCACCCCCCGGGTGTCAAGGACCGGCGGAGCGGCGAGCACTGGGGAGGCCGGCTCTACATGCGCGAGATCTCGTTGCGCATCGACCGGCACCTGGTGAACACCAAGGTCACGCCCAACCAGCTGACCTACGTGATGACCGTCTTCGGCGTGCTCGCCGCCCCGGCGCTGCTGGTGCCGGGCATCCCGGGCGCCCTGCTCGGCGTACTGATGGTCCAGCTGTACCTGCTGTTCGACTGCGTCGACGGCGAGATCGCCCGCTGGCGCAAGCAGTACTCGATGACCGGGGTGTACGTCGACCGCGTCGCCGCCTACCTGTGCGACGCCGCGGTCCTGGTCGGCTTCGGCCTGCGCGCCGCCGATCTGTGGGGCACCGGACGCATCGACTGGCTGTGGGCCTTCCTCGGCACCCTGGCCGCCCTCGGCGCCGTCCTGATCAAGTCGGAGACCGACCTCGTCGGGGTGGCCCGCCACCAGACCGGCAAGGCACCGGTCCAGGAGTCGGCGTCCGAGCCGCGCTCCTCCGGCATGGCGCTGGCCCGCCGGGCCGCGGGCGCGCTCAAGTTCCACCGGCTCGTCCTCGGTATCGAGGCGTCCCTGCTGATCCTGGTCCTCGCGGTCCTGGACACGGTCCGGGACGACCTGTTCTTCTCACGGCTCGGCGTAGCCGTCCTGGCCGGTATCGCCATGCTGCAGACGGTGCTGCACCTGGTGTCCATCCTCGCTTCGAGCAGGCTGAAGTGAGCACGGCCACGAAGGTCGGCGCGGTGATCATCACCATGGGCAACCGCCCCGACGAACTCCGCGCCCTCCTCGACTCGGTCGCCAAGCAGGACGGTGACCCGGTCGAGGTGGTCGTGGTCGGCAACGGCTCG
This sequence comes from Streptomyces sp. NPDC102514, assembly GCF_055584525.1. Lineage (NCBI taxonomy): Bacteria > Bacillati > Actinomycetota > Actinomycetes > Kitasatosporales > Streptomycetaceae > Streptomyces > Streptomyces sp. NPDC102514. The sequence goes on along the minus strand of NZ_JBVJLW010000002.1, from coordinate 266,220 downwards.
CCCGTCCCGGACGTCACCGGGTCCATACCCGGTGTCCGCACGGTCGAGCTGCCGGAGAACCTCGGCATCCCCGGCGGCCGCAACGTCGGCATCGAGGCGTTCGGCCCCGGTGGCACCGACGTGGACGTCCTGCTCTTCCTGGACGACGACGGCCTCCTGGCCCGCCACGACACCGCCGAACTGTGCCGGCAGGCCTTCGCGGCCGACCCGGAGCTCGGCATCGTCAGCTTCCGTATCGCCGACCCCGAGACCGGCGTCACCCAGCGCCGCCACGTGCCCCGGCTGCGCGCCTCCGACCCGATGCGCGACTCCCGCGTCACCACCTTCCTCGGCGGCGCCAACGCCGTCCGTACGAAGGTGCTCGCCGAGGTCGGCGGACTGCCCGAGGAGTTCTTCTACGCCCATGAGGAGACCGACCTCGCCTGGCGGGCCCTCGACGCGGGCTGGATGATCGACTACCGCTCGGACATGGTGCTCAACCACCCCACGACCGCACCCTCGCGGCACGCGGTCTACCACCGGATGGTCGCCCGCAACCGCGTCTGGCTCGCCCGCCGCAACCTGCCCGCCCCACTGGTCCCCGTGTACCTCGGCGTGTGGATGCTGCTCACGCTCGCCCGTCGGCCCTCGCGCCCGGCCCTGAAGGCCTGGTTCGGCGGTTTCAAGGAGGGCTGGACCAGCCCGTGCGGCCCCCGGCGCCCCATGAAGTGGCGTACGGTATGGCGCCTGACCCGTCTGGGCCGACCACCCGTCATCTGACACGCTCGATATCTGAGAGCATTCGGGCCGTACCCCGGTCCCTGTTTTTGGCCTACGCCCTACCAGGCCGCGCACCTTGAGGACGAAAGTTTCCCTGTGAGTGAGACAACGCATGACGGCGGCGTCGCGGTGAGCGCCCCCCCGTCCCCCGATGAAGGGCTCTCCGCGGCGGACCTCGCCGCCAAGTACGGGCTGGCCGTCAGCGGCGCCCGGCCCGGACTCGTCGAGTACGTCCGTCAGCTCTGGGGACGGCGTCACTTCATCCTCGCCTTCTCGCAGGCGAAGCTCACCGCCCAGTACAGCCAGGCCAAGCTCGGCCAGCTGTGGCAGGTGGCCACACCGCTGCTGAACGCGGCCGTGTACTTCCTGATCTTCGGCCTGATCCTGAAGGCCGACCGCGGCATGGACCGGGAGGTCTACATCCCGTTCCTGGTGACGGGCGTCTTCGTCTTCACCTTCACCCAGAGCTCGGTGATGGCGGGCGTGCGCGCGATCTCCGGGAACCTGGGACTGGTCCGGGCGCTGCACTTCCCGCGCGCCGCGCTGCCGATCTCGTTCTCGCTGCAGCAGCTCCAGCAGCTGCTCTTCTCGATGATCGTGCTGTTCGTCGTGGCGGTCGGCTTCGGCAGCTACCCCCAGCTGTCCTGGCTGCTGATCCTTCCGATCCTGGTGCTGCAGTTCCTCTTCAACACCGGCCTCGCGATGATCATGGCCAGGATGGGCGCCAAGACCCCTGACCTCGCCCAGCTCATGCCGTTCGTGATGCGTACGTGGATGTACGCGTCGGGTGTCATGTTCTCGATCCCCGTGATGCTCGACGAGCACCCCAAGTGGATCGCCGACATCCTCCAGTGGAACCCGGCCGCCATCTACATGGACCTGATGCGCTTCGCGCTCATCGACGGCTACGGCTCCGAGAACCTGCCGCCGCACGTGTGGGCGGTCGCGGGCGGCTGGGCCGTCCTCGTCGCCGTCGGCGGTTTCGTGTACTTCTGGAAGGCTGAGGAGCGTTACGGCCGTGGCTGAGCAGAACGACAGGAACCCCCTGATCCCGACCGTCATCGCGGACGAGCTGCACATCGTCTACCGCGTCAACGGCGCCAAGACCGGCAAGGGCAGCGCCACCTCCGCCCTCAGCCGCATACTCCGGCGCGGCGAGGAGCGGGGCGTGCGCAAGGTGCACGCCGTGCGCGGTGTCTCCTTCAAGTCCTACCGCGGCGAGGCCATCGGCCTCATCGGCTCCAACGGCTCCGGCAAGTCCACCCTGCTGCGGGCCATCGCCGGACTGCTCCCCGCGGAGAAGGGCCACGTCTACACCGACGGCCAGCCCTCGCTCCTCGGCGTCAACGCGGCCCTGATGAACGACCTCACGGGCGAGCGGAACGTCATCCTCGGCGGACTGGCCATGGGCATGTCCCGTGAGCAGATCAGGGAGCGCTACCAGAGCATCGTCGACTTCTCGGGCATCAACGAGAAGGGCGACTTCATCACGCTGCCCATGCGCACCTACTCCTCGGGCATGGCCGCCCGGCTGCGCTTCTCCATCGCGGCCGCCAAGGACCACGACGTCCTCATGATCGACGAGGCCCTCGCGACCGGCGACCGCAAGTTCCAGAAGCGCTCCGAGGCCCGGATCCGGGAGCTCCGCAAGGAGGCCGGCACGGTCTTCCTCGTCAGCCACAACAACAAGTCCATCCGTGACACGTGCGACCGCGTCCTGTGGCTGGAGCGCGGCGAGCTGCGCCTGGACGGACCGACCGACGAGGTCCTCAAGGAGTACGAGAAGTTCACCGGCAAGTAGTCCCGGTCGTAGAAGAAGCACGCAGGGCCCCGCCGGAACGGTTCGGCGGGGCCCTGCGTCTGCAAAGGAAACGCCAACTCCGGGAGCCCGTAGGAATCTTGACGCCAATCGGTGTGTTCTTGTGATGTGCAGGACACCCCGGCGGAGCATGGCGGGTTGTACAACGTAAGCTGTACCGGTGCTGATTCGCGGCAAGTAGGGCGATACTGCGCGACACCCGGCATAGGGTCTGCCGCGCGGACGGCCGGGCGGCGTGTCCGAAATAGTCACCATTGGGTCAGCAGTGTAGAACGGGAGATGTGACGGCGATGGCTACGGAAACTCTCCAGCTCCGCTGCGCGTGTGCCGTCCGTGCGTGTGCCGTCCGTGGCCCGGGCGGCCGGCGATGACGCCGGCCGGAACGGCACGCGCCGGTGACCCGGAGCGCAGCACCCTCGACAAGGCCGCGGACGAGAACTTCCCCGTGGCGCCGTTCTTCCTGCCCAGGGCCTGGCGGGCCGACCTCATGGCCGTCTACGGCTTCGCGCGGCTCGTCGACGACATCGGCGACGGAGACCTGGCCCCCGGCGGCGCGGACGCCCGCCTGCTGGGCGTGTCCCCCGAAGAGGCGAAGGACCGGCTCGTCCTGCTCGACGCCTTCGAGGCGGACCTGCACAGGGTCTTCGACTCGACTCCGGGTCACCCGCTCCTGCGCCGCCTGCAGCCCACGGTCCGCCGCACGGGCCTGACCCGCGAGCCCTTCCTCGGTCTGATCGCCGCGAACCGCCAGGACCAGCTCGTCAAGCGGTACGAGACCTACGACGCCCTCCTCGCCTACTGTGAACTGTCCGCGAACCCGGTCGGCCGACTCGTCCTGTCCGTCACCGGCACCTCGACCCCCGAGCGGGTCCGCCTCTCCGACGCGGTCTGCACGGCCCTGCAGATCGTCGAGCACCTCCAGGACGTCGCCGAGGACCTCGGCCGCGACCGCATCTATCTTCCCGCCGAGGACATGAAGCGCTTTCACGTCCAGGAGGCGGATCTCGCCACGCCCACGGCAGGCGCATCGGCGCGCGCACTGGTTGCATACGAAGCAGAACGCGCCCGGAACCTCCTGAATGAAGGCACCCCCCTCGTGGGTAGCGTCCACGGCAGGCTGAAGCTGCTGCTCGCGGGGTTCGTGGCAGGAGGAAGGGCGGCGATCCACGCGATCGCCGCCGCCGAATACGACGTACTTCCCGGCCCGCCGAAGCCCGGCAAGATCCAGTTGCTGCGCGAGGTGGGAGTGACTCTGCGAGGAGAGGGGTGATCCGGACCGTGGAGTCGGAACCACACATGTCCGCACCGGTACTCGCCGCTTACGGCTACTGCGAGGCGGTCACCGGGCAGCAGGCCCGGAATTTCGCGTACGGCATCCGGCTGCTGCCGGCGCCCAAGCGACGGGCCATGTCGGCCCTGTACGCGTTCTCACGGCGCGTCGACGACATCGGTGACGGCGTGCTCGCCCCCGAGGTCAAGGCGAAGCGGCTGGAGGAGACCCGGGCGCTGCTCGGCCGGATCCGCGACCGCTCGGTCGACGAGGACGACACCGATCCGGTCGCCGTCGCCCTGCGGCACACGGCCGACCACTTCCCGGTGCCGCTCGACGGCCTCGACGAGCTGATCGACGGCGTACTGATGGACGTCCGCGGCGAGACGTACGAGACCTGGGACGACCTGAAGGTCTACTGCCGCTGCGTCGCCGGAGCCATCGGCCGGCTCTCGCTCGGCGTCTTCGGTACGGAACCGGGGGCGCGCGGCGTCGAGCGGGCGCCGGAGTACGCGGACACGCTCGGGCTCGCGCTGCAACTGACCAACATCCTCAGGGACGTTCGCGAGGACGCCGAGAACGGGCGTACGTATCTGCCCGCGGACGACCTCGCGAAGTTCGGCTGCTCGGCCGGGTTCAAGGGATCGCGCCCGCCGGAGGGCTCCGACTTCGCGGGCCTCGTGCACTTCGAGGTGCGCCGGGCCCGTGCGCTCTTCGCGGAGGGCTACCGGCTGCTGCCCATGCTGGACCGCCGCAGCGGCGCCTGCGTGGCCGCGATGGCGGGCATCTACCGCCGCCTCCTGGACCGCATCGAGCGCGAACCGGAGGCCGTCCTGCGCGGCCGGGTCTCGCTCCCCGGACGCGAGAAGGCGTACGTCGCCGTGCGCGGCCTCTCCGGCCTCGACGCCCGGCACGTCTCCCGGCGAACCGTCAGGAGGCGCGCTTGATGGACACTTCGCCCCAAGGTGACGCAAGTACCTGGAAACGGCGCGCAACCCTCCAGCCCGGGACTGCGTCCCTGACTGCATCGGCCGCCCGTGCCCCGCTCCACCGGCACGGCGAGGCCGCGGGGGAAGGTGCACGATGAACGACACCACGCAGGACGAGGGGCCCGATACGGGCTCCCCGGGACGCCCCACGACGGCCGTGGTGGTCGGCGGGGGGCTCGCGGGAACGACCGCGGCGCTAGCGCTGGCCGACGCCGGAGTCCGGGTGACGCTGCTCGAAGGCAGGCCCCGCCTGGGCGGGCTCGCCTTCTCGTTCCAGCGCGACGGACTCACCGTGGACAACGGCCAGCATGTGTATCTGCGCTGCTGCACGGCGTACCGCTGGTTCCTCGACCGCGTCGAAGGAGCGGCGCTCGCGCCGCTGCAGGACCGTCTCGACGTGCCCGTCCTCGACGCCGGGGCCCCGGCCGGACGACGGCTCGGCAGAATCGGCCGAACGGCGCTGCCCGTCCCGCTGCATCTGGCGCGCAGCCTCGCGACCTACCCGCATCTCTCGCTCGCCGAGCGCGCCAGGGTCGGCCGTGCCGCTCTGGCGCTCAAAGGACTCGACCTCGCCGATCCGGCGCTCGACGCGCAGAGCTTCGGCGGCTGGCTGACCGCGCACGGTCAGTCCGACCGGGCCATCGAGGCACTGTGGGACCTGGTGGGGGTCGCCACCCTCAACGCGGTGGCCGGCGACGCCTCGCTCGGGCTCGCCGCGATGGTGTTCAAGACCGGTCTGCTGTCCGACCCGGGCGCCGCCGACATCGGCTGGGCGCGCGTCCCGCTGGGTGAACTGCACGACCGGCTGGCCCGCAAGGCGCTCGACTCCGCGGGAGTCCGTACCGAGGTCCGTACACGAGTCACCTCCATCTCCCAACACGAGAACGGCCGTTGGAGCGTTCAGGTTCCCGGCGAGAGGCTCGACGCCGACACGGTCGTCCTCGCCGTACCGCAGCGCGAGGCCCACGATCTCCTGCCCGAGGGCGCACTCGACGCCCCGGAGCGGCTGCTGGAGATCGGGACGGCGCCGATCCTCAACATCCACGTCGTGTACGACCGCACGGTGCTCAGAAGGCCGTTCTTCGCCGCGCTCGGCTCCCCGGTGCAGTGGGTCTTCGACCGGACCGAGGCGTCCGGGCTGACCGAGGGCCAGTACCTCGCGCTCTCCCAGTCGGCCGCGCAGGACGACATCGACGCACCGGTCGCGGCGCTGCGCGAGAAGTACCTGCCGGAACTGGAGCGGCTGCTGCCGCACACCGGGGACGCGGAGGTCCGGGACTTCTTCGTGACCAGGGAGCGCACGGCGACGTTCGCCCCGACCCCCGGCGTCGGACGGCTGCGGCCCGGCGCCCGCACCAAGGCCCCCGGCCTGTACCTGGCCGGCGCGTGGACCGCCACAGGGTGGCCCGCGACCATGGAGAGTGCGGTCCGCAGCGGCGTGAGCGCGGCGGACGCCGCACTAGGAGGCTGCTGATGGATCTCCGTGGGAAAGGAGCGGCGTCCGGTGCGTGCTCTCGGTGTGCCGGGCGCAGTCCCGCGTACTGGACGTACTTGGGTCTGTGCCCGGTGCGGCGAGAGTGCGTGCCGGGCGTCGCGACGCCGCGGAGATCCATCAGCAGCCCCCTGGCCCTGGGCCGGCCACGCGACCACCTCTTCGAGGTCTTCGAGGAGGCGGCGTGACGCTCGATCAGAGCGACGGGGCCACCGTCGCCCGCTCCGGCACCGGCCCCCGCACCCCCCGTATCGCAAATAGAGGAGAGACTGTGCCCACTGTGCCCCCGGCATCGAAGGCTGCCGACGCGGTGGACGTGACCGCGCTCCTGGAGCGCGGCCGGACCCTGGCCTCACCCGTACTGCGGGCGGCCATCGACCGCCTCGCACCGCCCATGGACACCGTCGCCGCCTACCACTTCGGGTGGATCGACGCCGAGGGCAACCCCGCCGAGGGCGACGGCGGCAAGGCCGTACGCCCCGCTCTCGCCGTGCTGTCCGCCGAGGCCGCCGGAGCGGCCCCCGAGGTGGGCGTGCCGGGCGCGGTGGCCGTCGAGCTGGTGCACAACTTCTCCCTCCTGCACGACGACCTGATGGACGGCGACGAGCAGCGCCGCCACCGTGACACCGTCTGGAAGGTGCACGGCCCCGCCCAGGCGATCCTCGTCGGCGACGCCCTGTTCGCGCTGGCCAACGAACTGCTCCTGGAGCTCGGCACGGTCGAGGCGGGCCGCGCCACCCGCCGGCTGACCACCGCCACGCGCGCGCTGATCGACGGCCAGGCCCAGGACATCTCCTACGAGCACCGCGACCGCGTCAGCGTCGAGGAGTGCCTGGAGATGGAGGGCAACAAGACCGGCGCCCTGCTCGCCTGCGCCTGCTCCATCGGCGCGGTCCTCGGCGGCGCCGACGACCGCACGGCGGACACGCTGGAGAAGTACGGCTACCACCTCGGCCTCGCCTTCCAGGCCGTCGACGACCTCCTCGGCATCTGGGGCGACCCGGTGGCCACCGGCAAGCAGACCTGGAGCGACCTGCGCCAGCGCAAGAAGTCCCTGCCCGTGGTGGCCGCCCTCGCGGCCGGCGGCCCGGCCTCCGAGCAGCTGGGCGAACTGCTCGCCGCGGACGCCAAGAGCAGCGACTTCGAGAACTTCTCCGAGGAGGAGTTCGCCGTACGCGCCGCGCTCATCGAGGAGGCGGGCGGCCGCGAGTGGACCGCCCAGGAGGCGCGCCGCCAGCACACCGTCGCCGTCGAGGCGCTCGACACGATCGACATGCCGGACCGGGTGCGGGCTCAGTTCGTGGAGCTCGCCGACTTCGTCGTCGTACGAAAGAGATGATCACTATCGGTCGAATAGCCCTCGCGTAGTCGCCGGCCGGTGCTGCGGAAGAACGAGCACCGGCCGACGGCGGACCCAGCAGAGACATGCCACTGCACGAAGGGGAAGCCATGACAGCGACGACCGACGGAAGCACCGGAGCCCTCCCGCCCCGCGCAGCCTCGGCCAGCGACATCCGGACAGAATCGACTCCCGCGGCGGCCGGGACAGCCGATATCCGAGAGACCGCCACGCACGCGATACAGCGTGCCACCGACTTCCTGCTCACCACGCAGGACGCCGAGGGCTGGTGGAAGGGCGACCTGGAGACCAACGTCACCATGGACGCCGAAGACCTGCTGCTCCGTCAGTTCCTGGGCATCGACGACGAGAAGACCACACAGGCCGCCGCGCTGTTCATCCGCGGCGAGCAGCGCGAGGACGGCACCTGGGCCTCCTTCTACGGCGGACCCGGCGAACTCTCCACCACCGTCGAGGCGTACGTGGCCCTGCGGCTGGCCGGTGACCTGCCGGACGATCCGCACATGGCGCGGGCGTCCGCCTGGATCCGGGAGCGGGGCGGCATCGCGGCGGCCCGGGTCTTCACCCGGATCTGGCTCGCCCTGTTCGGCTGGTGGAAGTGGGACGACCTCCCCGAACTCCCCCCGGAGCTCATCTACTTCCCGAAGTGGATGCCGCTCAACATCTACGACTTCGGCTGCTGGGCCCGGCAGACCATCGTGCCGCTCACCGTCGTCTCCGCGAAGCGCCCGGTCCGTCCCGCGCCCTTCGCGCTGGACGAGCTGCACGTGGATCCCCGTAACCCCAACCCGGTCAAACCCTTCGCCCCGGTGGCGAGTTGGGACGGCGCGTTCCAGCGGCTCGACCGGGCCCTGCACGCCTACCGCAAGGTCGCGCCGCGCAGGCTGCGGCGGGCCGCGATGAACACCGCGGGCCGCTGGATCATCGAGCGCCAGGAGAACGACGGGTGCTGGGGCGGCATCCAGCCGCCCGCCGTCTACTCGGTCATCGCGCTCCATCTGCTCGGCTACGACCTCCAACACCCCGTCATGCGCGAGGGACTTGCCTCCCTGGACCGCTTCGCCGTGTGGCGCGAGGACGGCGCCCGGATGATCGAGGCCTGCCAGTCACCGGTGTGGGACACCTGCCTGGCGACCATCGCGCTCGCCGACGCGGGCGTGCCCGCCGACCACCCGCAGATGGTGCGGGCGGCGGACTGGATGCTCGGGGAGGAGATCGTCCGCCCCGGCGACTGGGCGGTCAAACGGCCCGGACTGCCGCCCGGCGGCTGGGCGTTCGAGTTCCACAACGACAACTACCCCGACATCGACGACACCGCCGAAGTGGTCCTCGCGCTGCGCCGGGTCAGACACCACGACCCGGAGCGGGTGGAGAAGGCCATCGGGCGCGGGGTGCGCTGGAACCTCGGCATGCAGTCGAAGAACGGCGCGTGGGGCGCCTTCGACGTCGACAACACCAGCCCCTTCCCCAACCGGCTGCCGTTCTGCGACTTCGGCGAGGTCATCGACCCGCCGTCCGCCGACGTCACCGCGCACGTCGTGGAGATGCTCGCCGTCGAGGGCCTGGCCCACGACCCGCGCACCCGCCGGGGCGTCGAGTGGCTGCTCGCCGAACAGGAGGCGAACGGCTCCTGGTTCGGCCGCTGGGGCGTCAACTACGTATACGGCACAGGGTCGGTGGTGCCCGCACTGGTCGCCGCCGGACTGCCCGGCTCGCATCCCGCGATCCGGCGGGCCGTGGCCTGGCTGGAGACCGTACAGAACGACGACGGAGGTTGGGGCGAGGACCTGCGCTCCTACCACGACGTCGCCGAGTGGAGCGGGCGCGGCGAGTCGACCGCCTCCCAGACCGCGTGGGCGCTGCTGGCGCTGCTCGCGGCCGGGGAGCGGGAGTCCAAGGCCGTCGAGCGCGGGGTCGCCTGGCTCGCGCAGACCCAGCTGGCGGACGGCTCCTGGGACGAGCCGTACTTCACCGGCACCGGGTTCCCGTGGGACTTCTCCATCAACTACCACCTCTACCGGCAGGTGTTCCCACTCACCGCACTCGGCCGGTACGTCAACGGCGAACCGTTCGCCGACCTGCAGAGCGGCTCCCAGAGCGCCTTCGGCAGGGCGAGCTGATGAGCGCGACACCGGGCGCCGCCCCGCTGCTGATCGCCTGCGCGCTGGGCATCGAGCGGTTCGCCCTGCGCACGGGCGGCGACCGGGGCGGCGCCGGGGGACCGGTCACCGTGCTGCGTACGGGCATGGGTCCCGCGGCGGCCGAGCGGGCGGTCGGCAAGGTGCTGGCCGGTCCCGCGATGCGCGGGGCGGCCGTCCTGGCCACGGGCTTCTGTGCCGGGCTCGCCCCCGGTATGCGTCCGGGAGACCTGGTCGTCGCCGAGGAGACCCGGGACGCGCACGGCAGCACGCCGTGCGTGGGCACCGGGCTGCTCGTCGGGGAACTGCGGCGCGCCGTGCCCGGGCGCGCCGTCCACACGGGACCGCTCGCCGGTTCCGACCATGTGGTCCGCGGTCCCGAACGGCCCGATCTGTACGCGACCGGGGCGATCGCGGTCGACATGGAGTCGGCGGCGACGCTCCGCAGCGCGGTCCGGGCGGGCGAGCGCCCGGTTGCCGCCGTACGGGTGGTCGTGGACGCCCCGGAACATGAACTCGTCCGGATCGGCACGGTACGCGGTGGAATATCAGCCTTCCGTGTTCTTCGTGCCGTTCTTCCTGTTTTCTATGAATGGCACCGTTCTTCGCTGCTCCCCAGGAGGTGAGCCAGATGGCCATGCCGCTTCGCCAGACCATCAAGGTCGCGACGTATCTCATGGAACAGAAACTCCGCAAGCGGGACAAGTTTCCGCTGATCGTCGAACTTGAACCGCTGTACGCCTGCAATCTCGCGTGCGAGGGCTGCGGCAAGATCCAGCATCCGGCCGGAGTGCTCAAGCAGCGCATGCCGGTGGCGCAGGCCGTGGGAGCGGTGCTCGAATCGGGTGCGCCGATGGTGTCCATCGCCGGCGGCGAACCCCTGATGCACCCTCATATCGACGAGATTGTGCGGCAGTTGGTGGCCAGGAAGAAGTACATCTTCCTGTGCACCAACGCCATGCTGCTGCGCAAGAAGATGGACAAGTTCACGCCCTCGCCGTACTTCGCGTTCGCCGTGCACATCGACGGTCTGCGTGAGCGGCACGATGAGTCCGTCGCCAAGGAGGGGGTGTTCGACGAGGCGGTCGCGGCCATCAAGGAGGCCAAGCGGCGCGGCTTCCGGGTGACCACCAACTCGACCTTCTTCAACACCGACACCCCGCAGACGATCATCGAGGTGCTGAACTACCTCAATGACGACCTGAAGGTGGACGAGATGATGATCTCGCCCGCCTACGCCTACGAGAAGGCGCCCGACCAGGAGCACTTCCTGGGCGTGGAGCAGACCCGCGAGCTGTTCAAGAAAGCATTCTCCGGCGGCAACCGGCTGCGCTGGCGGCTCAACCACTCCCCGCTCTTCCTGGACTTCCTGGAGGGCAAGGTCGACTTCCCCTGCACGGCGTGGGCGATCCCCAACTACTCGCTGTTCGGCTGGCAGAAGCCCTGCTACCTGATGAGCGACGGGTACGTCACGACGTACAAGGACCTCATCGAGAAGACCGACTGGGACGCCTACGGGCGCGGCAAGGACCCGCGCTGCGCCAACTGCATGGCGCACTGCGGCTACGAGCCGACGGCGGTCATGGCCACCATGGGCTCCCTCAAGGAGTCGCTGCGCGCCGCCCGCGAGACCGTCTCGGGAAACCGCGGGTGACGTGATGACCGCCATCTCCTTGGGCCTCCCCGAGGTGCCGGTCCGGCCGATCGCGGAACGCCGTGTCTCACGGCGGATCCAGGTCGGACCGGTGGCGGTCGGGGGCGGCGCGCCCGTGTCGGTGCAGTCGATGACGACGACGCGTACGTCGGACATCGGCGCCACCCTGCAGCAGATCGCCGAACTCACCGCGTCCGGCTGCCAGATCGTCCGCGTCGCCTGCCCCACGCAGGACGACGCGGACGCGCTGGCCACCATCGCGCGCAAGTCGCAGATCCCGGTGATCGCGGACATCCACTTCCAGCCGAAGTACGTGTTCGCCGCGATCGAGGCGGGCTGCGCGGCGGTCCGGGTCAACCCCGGCAACATCAAGCAGTTCGACGACAAGGTGAAGGAGATCGCGCGGGCCGCCGCCGACCACGGCACGCCGATCCGGATCGGGGTCAACGCCGGCTCGCTGGACCGGCGCCTCCTCCAGAAGTACGGGAGGGCGACCCCCGAGGCGCTGGTCGAGTCGGCGCTGTGGGAGGCGTCCCTCTTCGAGGAGCACGGCTTCCGTGACATCAAGATCTCGGTCAAGCACAACGACCCGGTCGTGATGGTCAACGCCTACCGGCAGCTCGCGGCCCGGTGCGACTACCCGCTGCACCTCGGCGTGACCGAGGCGGGCCCCGCCTTCCAGGGCACGATCAAGTCGGCGGTCGCCTTCGGGGCGCTGCTCGGCGAGGGCATCGGAGACACCATCCGGGTGTCCCTGAGCGCCCCGCCCGCCGAGGAGTGCAAGGTCGGCATCCAGATCCTGGAGTCGCTGGGACTGCGGCAGCGGCGTCTGGAGATCGTGTCCTGTCCGTCCTGCGGGCGGGCCCAGGTCGACGTCTACAAGCTCGCCGACGAGGTCACGGCGGGCCTGGAGGGCATGGAAGTGCCCCTGCGCGTCGCGGTCATGGGCTGCGTCGTCAACGGGCCGGGAGAAGCACGGGAGGCGGACCTGGGGGTCGCCTCCGGCAACGGCAAGGGGCAGATCTTCGTCAGGGGCGAGGTCATCAGGACCGTCCCCGAGTCGAAGATCGTGGAGACCCTCATCGACGAGGCGATGAAGATCGCCGAGCAGATGGAGGCGGACGGCGTCGCATCGGGCGAGCCGGAGGTAACCGTGCCGGGGCAACCCGCCGGCACCGCGAGTTAGCTGCAGCACGGACCGAGAGGGGGCCGAGCGTGACGATTCTGGAGACCATCCGGGGACCACGCGACCTGAAGGCGCTGTCCGAGACCGAGATAGGCCAAGTGGCCGAGGAGATCAGGGAGTTCCTGGTGCACGCGGTCGCCAGGACCGGCGGGCATCTGGGACCCAACCTGGGGGTGGTGGAACTGTCCATCGCGCTCCACCGGGTCTTCGAGTCGCCGACCGACCGCATCCTGTGGGACACCGGCCACCAGAGCTATGTGCACAAGCTGCTGACCGGGCGTCAGGACTTCTCCAAGCTGCGCGGCAAGGGCGGCCTCTCCGGCTACCCCTCCCGTGAGGAGTCCGAGCACGACATCATCGAGAACAGCCACGCGTCCACCGCGCTCGGCTGGGCCGACGGGCTCGCCAAGGCCCGCCAGGTGCAGGGGGAGAAGGGGCACGTCGTCGCGGTCATCGGCGACGGCGCGCTCACCGGCGGCATGGCCTGGGAGGCGCTGAACAACATCGCCGCCGCCAAGGACCGCCCGCTCATCATCGTCGTCAACGACAACGAACGCTCGTACTCGCCGACCATCGGCGGACTCGCCAACCACCTGGCGACCCTGCGCACCACCGACAGCTACGAGAAGGTACTGGCCTGGGGCAAGGACGTCCTGCTGCGCACCCCCGTGGTCGGCGGCACGCTCTACGAGTCGCTGCACGGCGCGAAGAAGGGCTTCAAGGACGCGTTCGCCCCGCAGGGCATGTTCGAGGACCTCGGGCTGAAGTACGTCGGGCCGATCGACGGGCACGACACGGGCGCGGTCGAGTCGGCCCTGCGGCGCGCGAAGCGCTTCCACGGGCCCGTACTCATCCACTGTCTGACGGAGAAGGGGCGCGGTTACGAGCCCGCGCTCGCGCACGAGGAGGACCGTTTCCACACGGTCGGCGTCATGGACCCGCTCACCTGCGAGCCCCTGGCGCCCTCCAACGGCCCTTCCTGGACCTCGGTGTTCGGCGACGAGATCGTGCGTGTCGGCGAGGAACGCGAGGACGTCGTGGCGATCACGGCGGCCATGCTGCACCCCGTGGGCCTCGCGAAGTTCGCGGAGAAGTTCCCCGACCGGGTGTGGGACGTCGGCATCGCCGAGCAGCACGCCGCGGTGTCCGCGGCCGGCCTCGCGACCGGCGGCCTGCATCCGGTCGTCGCCGTGTACGCGACCTTCCTCAACCGGGCCTTCGACCAGCTCCTCATGGATGTCGCGCTGCACCGCTGCGGAGTGACCTTCGTGCTGGACCGTGCCGGCATCACCGGAGTCGACGGCGCCTCCCACAACGGCATGTGGGACATGTCCATCCTCCAGGTCGTGCCCGGACTCAGGATCGCCGCGCCGCGCGACGCCGACCAGCTCAGGGCCCAGCTGCGCGAGGCCGTCGCCGTCGACGACGCCCCCACACTGATCCGCTTCCCCAAGGAGTCGGTGGGACCCGAGATCCCGGCGGTCGACCGCGTCGGCGGAGTGGACGTGCTGCACCGCGGTGAGCGGTCCGACGTGCTGCTCGTCGCCGTCGGCGTGATGGCACCGGTGTGCCTCCACGCGGCCGAGCTGCTGGAGGCCCGGGGTATCGGCTGCACGGTGGTGGACCCGCGCTGGGTCAAGCCCGTCGACCCCGCGCTGCCCGGCCTCGCCGCCGAGCACCGGCTGGTCGCGGTCGTCGAGGACAACAGCCGGGCCGCCGGAGTGGGCGCGGCGGTCGCGCTCGCCCTCGGGGACGCCGAAGTCGACGTGCCGGTACGGAGGTTCGGCATCCCCGAACAGTTCCTCGCGCACGCCAAGCGGGGCGAGGTACTGGCCGACATCGGGCTGACCCCCGTGGAGATCGCGGGCCGGATCAGCGCGAGCCTGGCCGTGCGGGAGGGCGTGCGGGAGAGCGTGCGGGAGGCCGACGGGGCGACCGGGGTGGCCGGGGCGGGCAGGAAACGGGGGGCCGGGAAGCAGGGTGCCGCCGGCAGGCCGGCCGCAAAGACGCGTGTATCCAAGGAGAAGCCGGAATGACCACCAGCAAGTCCCAGGAGTTCGACCTCGGCAGTCTCCTCGCCGGGCGCGGAGCCGAGCGCTACGAGCTGCACGCCAAGTATCTGAACCACCAGCTGCCGCGCATGCTGCGCACCATCGGCTTCGACAAGGTCTACGAACGGGCCGAGGGCGCCCACTTCTGGGACGCGGACGACAACGACTACCTGGACATGCTCGCCGGGTTCGGGGTGATGGGCCTCGGCCGCCATCACCCCGTCGTCCGCAAGGCGCTGCACGACGTCCTCGACGCCCAGCTCGCCGACCTCACCCGCTTCGACTGCCAGCCCCTGCCTGGACTGCTGGCCGAGAAGCTGCTGTCGCACAGCCCGCACCTGGACCGGGTGTTCTTCGGCAACAGCGGAACGGAGGCCGTCGAGACGGCGCTGAAGTTCGCCCGGTACGCCACCGGCAGACCGCGCGTCCTGTACTGCGCGCACGCCTTCCACGGTCTGACCACCGGATCCCTGTCCGTCAACGGGGAGGACGGCTTCCGGGACGGCTTCGCCCCGCTGCTGCCCGACACGGCGGTCCCGCTCGGCGACCTCGATGCCCTGGCGGCGGAGCTGAAGAAGGGCGACGTCGCCGCGCTGATCGTCGAACCGATCCAGGGCAAGGGCGTGCACGAGTCGCCGCCCGGCTATCTGCGCGACGCCCAGGAGCTGCTGCACAAGCACAAGGCGCTGCTCATCGCGGACGAGGTGCAGACCGGGCTCGGCCGCACCGGGGACTTCTACGCCTACCAGCACGAGGACGGGGTCGAACCGGACCTGGTCTGTGTGGCGAAGGCGCTGTCGGGCGGTTACGTGCCCGTGAGCGCCACCCTCGGCAAGGACTGGATCTTCAAGAAGGTCTACTCGTCCATGGACCGGGTCCTCGTGCACTCCGCGAGCTTCGGATCCAACGCGCAGGCCATGGCGGCCGGCCTCGCCGTGCTGTCGGTCATGGAGAACGAGCAGATCGTGGCGAACGCGCGCGCCACGGGGGAGCAGCTCAAGTCCCGGCTCGCGGCGCTCGTCGACCGGTACGAGCTGCTGAGCGACGTCCGCGGGCGCGGGCTGATGATTGGCATCGAGTTCGGGCGGCCCACCTCGCTGAAACTGCGCAGCCGCTGGGCGATGCTGCAGGCTGCGCGCAAGGGGTTGTTCGCGCAGATGGTGGTGGTGCCGCTGCTGCAGCGGCACCGGATCCTCACCCAGGTCTCCGGTGACCACCTGGAGGTGATCAAGCTGATTCCGCCGCTGGTGATCGGTGAGCAGGACATCAACCGGTTCGTGGACGCGTTCACCGCCGTGATGGATGACGCGCACAGTGGGGGTGGGCTGATGTGGGACTTCGGCAAGACACTGGTGAAACAGGCGGTCGCGAACCGGTAGGCGCCGCCGCGGGCCGGTGGGGGCCGTTCGCGCAGTTCCCCGCGCCCCCTAAAAGCCAAAAGACTGCGCAGTTCCCCGCGCCCCTAGAGGGGGCGAAGGCGCAGCCGAGCCCTTAAGGGGCGCGGGGAACTGCGCCATCTTTTCGTCTTTAGGGGCGCGGGGAACTGCGCGGCCAGCCCCCACCGGCCCGCACCCTTGACCGTGTTGCCTCTGAGGCAAGTTATTTGCCTCTGAGGCAACCCTGCGGCTCAATTGAGGCATGAACCCTGACAAGGGTACGCACCCCACCGTCGCCCCCCAGCTACGCGCCCTGCGCCGCCGCGCAACCCTCACCCTGGAGTCCGCGGCAGCAGCGGCCGGACTCTCCCCCGCGCACCTCTCCCGGCTGGAGACGGGCCAACGCCAGCCCTCCCTGCCGATGCTGCTCGCCCTCGCCCGCATCTACGGCACCACCGTCTCCGACCTGCTCGGCGAGACGGTCACCGAGCGGGACGCCGTCGTGCGCTCCGCCGCCATGGAGCCCACGAAGGCCGGCGGCTGGACGTACTGGCAGGCCGGCGCCGCCGGACGCGGCATGCAGTCCCTGCGCGTGCACGTCCCCTACGGGGCGCAGGGCGACATCGTGCGCGTCCACCCCGGCGAGGAGTGGCTGTACGTCCTCCAGGGACGGCTGCGCCTGTGCCTCGGCGACACCGCGCACGTCCTCGAACCCGGCGACAGCGCCCACTTCGACTCGCTGACCCCGCACCGGATCGCCGCCGCGGACCGGGACGGGGCCGAGCTCCTCTTCGTACACACCCTGCTGCAGAGTCCGACGGCCGCGCTGTGCCTCGGGCCGACGACGATTCCAGGAGAATCCTCATGAAGGACATCGAGGAGAAGTTCCCGCGCGCGCTGTGGGTGCGGCTCATCATCTATGTGGCGGTCGGGCACGTCTTCGCCGCCTTCATCTACCTGCTGTTCACGCTGGGGGCCGAGAACCAGTAGCGGACCGGAGCGGCGGTCCGGTCAGTCGAGGAACCGCTGCCGCAGCCGCTCCCGTATCTCGGGGGTCACGTCGAGCGCCTGCTCCAGGTACGCGTCGACCCCGCCCCAGGTCTCCTCGATCGTGTCGAACGCCGCCGCCAGGTACTCGGCGCGTGCGTCGAAGAGCGGGCTGAGCAGCTCCATCACCTCGGGGGTGTACGCGGAGGAGGCGGAGCTGCTGCGGTGCACCTTGTAGCGGCGGTGCGCCGCGTTCGACTCCAGGTAGTCCGTCACGATCGCCTCGCGCTCGACGCCCACGGCGAGGAGCGTCACGGCGACGGAGAGACCGGCGCGGTCCTTGCCCGCCGCGCAGTGCATCAGGGCCGGGACGCTGTCCTCGGCCAGCGCGTGCAGCACCTGACGGTGCTCGGCCGTGCGGTGCTTGATGATCGTGCGGTAGGACGCGATCATGCGGTTCGCCGCCCGGCCGTCCGAGAGCAGCCCGCGCAGCTCGTCCAGGTTCCCGTCGCGGACCATCTTCCAGAACTCGGCGCCGTCGGCGGGGTCCGTCAGCGGGAGGTTCACGTTCCGCACGCCGGGCAGCTCGACGTCGGCGCCCTCCAGCTTCTGGTCCGCCGCGTTGCGGAAGTCGAAGATCGTGTGCAGGCCCAGCGAGGCGAGGAACGCGGCGTCCGAGGGCGTCGCGTGCGCGAGGTGGCCGCTGCGGAACAGCCGCCCGTACGCCACCCGCCGGCCGTCCGCCGTCGGCAGGCCGCCCACATCGCGGAAGTTGCGTACGCCGGTCAGCTCGGGCTCGGTCGACGGGACCTGCTGCGTCACGGGGGCTCCTCCCCTCGGCCACCGACGCGGCTCGTCGGCGAGGTGCGTATCCGACGATACGACATCGGTTCGTGGGCCAATGAGTTGTCCACAGGCGTTGCCCGAAGGGCAGGTCGGCCCTGATGATGTTGGGGCTTGAGCGTGCCTGTTCGAATATGTGAGGGCTTGATGGTAGAGATCGGCGCAGACGGCCGTACGTGGCTTCTTTCGGGGCCCACGAGCAGTTACGGCCTGCGGCTCGGTGACGAGGACGAGCTGCTTCATCTGCACTGGGGCCCGAGGATCGCGCTCCCCGACGCCGAGGCGCTCGCCGCGGGCCCGGGTCCCGAGTACTGGGCGTTCGAGGCGACCCTCGACGGCCACGAGGAGTACCCGGTCGAGGGCGGCCCCCGCTTCGTTCGGCCCGCGCTGTCGGTGCGCACGCCGGACCGGCGCGGCACCGAATGGCGCTTCGAGGACTACACGATCGTCGACGGGGAGACCGCCGACGGAGAGGCGGCCGAGGGGGCCGGTGGTGACGAGCTGCGGCTGCGGTTCTCCGACTCCGGGCTCGGCATCACCCTGCACTACCGGATGCGGGCCGGTACGGACGTCGTCGAGCGCTGGGTGACCCTCGCCAACGAAGGGCCCGCCCTGGAGGTGCTGCGCGCCGACTCCGCGACCTGGACACTCCCGCAGCGCGACGGGTGGCGGCTGTCCCAGCTGCACGGACGGTGGGCGGCCGAGTCCCGGCTCGTGCGCTCCGAGCTGACGTACGGCGAGAAGATCATCGGCAGCCGACGCGGGCACACCGGGCACCAGCACCTGCCCTGGGTTGCCCTGGACGCGGACGGCACGGCGACCGAGGAGCTGGGCGAGGTCTACGGCTGCGCGCTCGCCTGGTCGGGCACCTGGCGGATCGCGGTGGCCCAACTGCCCGACGCGCGCGTGCAGATCACCGGCGGGGCCGGGTACGACGACTCGGGCCTGCTGCGGCTGGAGCCGGGGGAGACCTTCGTCACTCCCGTCTTCGCGGGGCTGTGGAGCGACGGCGGCTTCGGCGGGGCGAGCCGCGCCTGGCACGCGTACCAGCGCGCGTACGTGATCCCGGACGCGGAGCAGGACCGGCCCGTGCTCTACAACTCCTGGGAGGCCACGGAGTTCGACATCTCAGAGGAGCAGCAGCGGGCGCTCGCCCGCCGGGCCGCCGAGGCGGGCGTCGAACTGTTCGTGGTCGACGACGGCTGGTTCGGGGCGCGCACCAGCGACCGGGCCGGCCTCGGCGACTGGACGGTCAACCGGGACCGCTTCCCGGGCGGACTGAATCCGCTGAGCGACTACGTGCACGGGCTCGGGATGCAGTTCGGCATCTGGGTCGAGCCCGAGATGGTCAACCCGGACAGCGAGCTGTACCGCGCGCACCCGGACTGGGTGCAGTTCCAGCCGGGACGAAAGCGGACGGAACTGCGCAATCAGCTCGTGCTGAACCTCGCCCGTGAGGACGTCCAGGAGTACCTGTGGGAACAGCTCGACGCGCTGCTCTCCAGTGCCCCGATCGACTACGTGAAGTGGGACTTCAACCGCGCCTTCACCGACGCGGGCTGGCTCGGCGAGGCCTACCCGCAACGGCTGTGGGTGGACCATGTGCACGCCCTGTACAAGCTGTTGGACCGGCTGCGGACCGCCCACCCGGGCGTCGCCTTCGAGTCCTGCTCGGGCGGCGGCGGCCGGATCGACCTCGGGATCATGGCCCGTACGGACCAGGTGTGGACCTCCGACAACACCGACCCGCTCGACCGGCTCGCCATCCAGCACGGCTTCAGTCAGGTGCATCCCGCGCGGGCCATGGCCGCCTGGGTCACCGACAGCCCGAACGCGCAGCTCAACGGACGTGTCAGCTCGCTGCGCTTCCGCTTCGTGAGCGCGATGGCCGGGGTGCTCGGCGTCGGCGGCGACCTCACCCGCTGGACCGGGGAGGAACTGGCCGAGGCGCGGACCTGGGTGGAGCTCTACAAGGAGATCAGGCCCGTCGTGCAGGGCGGTGAGCTCCATCGGCTGCGGGCGCCGCAGGGCGGACTGAGCGCCGTCCAGTACGTCCGTGACGGCGAGGTCGTCGTCCTCGCCTGGCTCCAGGCCCAGCACTACGGTGAGCCGGCCCTGCCGGTGCGACTGCGGGGCCTCGACCCGTCGGCATCGTACGAATGCCTCGAAACGGGCGAAGTCCACCGAGGTGCGGTGCTGTTGCACCACGGCTTGCGGACGGGGCTGCGCGGAGACCTCGATGCGGCAGTTATCCGACTGCGTCGTATCTGACTGTTGTGTCCGTAATGGAGCCTTCATTCCAACTCGCGCCGGAGTGAAGGCTCCTGGAGTGGTCCTTGGTGAGCAGCGTCATATCCGTGACGTTCCGCTGTCGCCGTGCTCACGTAAGTCCGCTTTGTTTGCAGGGCTTTAACAAGCGGTGGATAGACCGCATTCACACAGGGTGACCGGTATTTCGGTCGAGGATCAAGAAAACGGGGCACACAGGAAACCCCCAAGCTTGTTTGCGCCTCTTCATGTCGCTTACGTTCACCTCCAATCCGGACGGACGCCCAATCCTGCCGCCGCCCGGAATCCGCACTCACCCGTACGTGGCAGGAGCGGGGGACCCACAGGTAAGACGCCTGTTCCGGTCTCCGGAACGGCTTGGGGTTAAGTCGTGCGAAAGCACGGCCGGGCATCTCCAGCTCGCACCCGACAGCTCACCTCGCAGGCGCCGGAGAGGAATTCGTCATGCCCGCGAAGGGTAAGCACCGCCGTCCCAAGTCCCAGCGTTTCTCGCGTTCCATGGCCGTGGCCGGAACCGGGGGCGCCGCTCTCGCCCTCCCGCTGCTCGGCGCCGCCGGAGCGCACGCCGCGACTCCGCAGACCGCCGCCGATTCCGTGGCGAGCGCCGCGAACGTCTCGACCATCGCGAGCAAGTCCGCCGCCGCCGCTCCGACCGCCGAGAAGCAGGCCGAGGCGAAGAAGGTCGCCACCAGGACGTACGCCGTGCGTTCGGGCGACTCCCTGTCGAAGATCGCCGACACGCAGGACGTCAACGGTGGCTGGAAGAAGCTGTACTCGGACAACCGCACCTCCATCGGCGGCGACCCGTCCCTCATCCACCCGGGCCTGAAGCTCGCCCTCGGCGGCAAGGCGGCGGCGTCCAGCTCCGACTCCACCGCCTCCAAGTCGTCCGACAAGGCCGCCGAGAAGCCCGCGGCCAAGAAGACGACCACGGCGTCCAAGGCGGCGGACACCTCGACGGCCACCGGCTTCACGCTGCCGGTCACGGGGGCGTCCATCGGCACCTCGTACAAGATGTCCGGCAGTATGTGGTCCAGCGGCTACCACACCGGTGTCGACTTCGTGGTGCCCACCGGTACCGCGCTCAAGTCCGTCGGCGCGGGCACGGTCGTCTCCGCCGGATGGGGCGGCGCGTACGGCAACCAGGTCGTCATCCAGCTCGCCGACGGCCACTACGCCCAGTACGCCCACCTGTCCTCCCTCTCCGTCTCGGCCGGTCAGACCGTGACCGGCGGACAGCAGGTCGGCCTCTCGGGTGCCACGGGCAACGTCACCGGCCCGCACCTGCACTTCGAGATCCGCACCACCCCGGACTACGGCTCGGACGTGGACCCGCTGGCGTACCTGCGCGCCAAGGGCGTCTCCGTCTGACGCCTTCCGGCGCTGCCTGACGCGGACTGACGCCCACGGGCGCCGACCGACGTCGGCCGACGTGAATCTCCGAAGGCCGGACCCTGTGATCCCCGGGGTCCGGCCTTCGGCATGTCCCGGGCCGGACGGCCGGACGGCTGCTCAACGGCTGACAGGGGCGGGCGGGGGCGTGTCAGGCCCCCGGATGGTTCAGGGCGCGCACGAACTGCTCCGTGAGCTGCTCGGTGTCGAGGCCGTCCGCGCTGCGCCCGGTCAGGATGTGGAAGAAGGGCGGGCCGATCAGGAGCGCGGTCGCCTGTTCGAGTGAGAGCGCGGTGCCGCTCGGCTTCCGGACCGCCTCCACGACCTCGGCGGCGCTCTCCCCGAGGATGTCGCGGGACGCGAGCAGCGCCGCGACCTCCGCGTCGTGCTGGGCCTCGCCCATGAGGGCACGGTAGGCCGCGCCCGCGTCGGAGCGGGCCAGGAAGCCGACGAGGGCGTCGAGATAGGCCTTGAGGTCCTTGCGGGGATCGCCGCTGCGGGGCACGGACAGTTCCTGCCGGGCGTCGATGGCGCTGGCCTCGTAGAGCACCTCCGCCTTGTTCGACCACCAGCGGTACACGGTCTGCCGGCCCACGCCCGCCCGCTCCGCGATGCCCTTCATGGTCAGGGCCGCGTACCCCACCTCCACCAGAAGGTCGTCGACGGCGTGCAGCACGGCGGCCCGTGCGCTCTCACTGCGGGGCCGACCGCGGCCACTTCCATCCACCATGCCGCAACTGTATACGAGGCACAGTGTCTCGTATGTGCTACCTTTACGGTGCACGGTGACTCGGAAGCGAGTGCCCGGCCCTGCCTCGACCTGTCCCGGGAGGGGCCGGCCGGGCGGTGTCCGGCCGTGCTTCGTGTTCCGTGATCCGCGACAGGAATCGAGAGCCATGACGTCCACACTGGAAGGCACCCTGCGCCCGGCGCGGCGGTCCGGGACCGTGCTCGCCTGCGTGAGTGTGTGCACCGCCCTGGTGGTCGGATTCGTCGCCGCGATCAACCTGGCGGTGCCGCAACTGGCCGCGAGTGCACTGCGACCGACGTCGTCGAACCTGCTGTGGATCGTCGACGCCTACGTGGTGGTCTTCGCCTGTCTGGTCATCCCCGCCGGTGCGGCCGGCGACAAGTTCGGCCGCAAGGGCGTCCTCATGGCGGGGCTCGGCACCGTCGCGTTCGGCGCCGTCGTGTCGGCCGTGGCGCCGAACGTGCCGATCATGCTGACAGGGCGTGCCGTCACGGGCCTCGGCGCCGCCTGCGTCCTGCCGAACTGCGTCGGCATCCTCCTGCACGCCACCGCCCCCGAGCGGCGCCCCCACGCGCTGGCCGTCTGGGCGGCGGCCTCCGGCATCGGCGGCGTCGTCGGCAACGTCGGAGGCGGAGCGGTGCTGAGTACGGGCTCCTGGCGCACGCTGTTCCTGTCGGTCGCCCTCATAGCGGTCTGCTGCCTGGCGTGGACGGCTCGGACCGCACCGCGCAGCGCCCGGTCCGAGCGCACCCTCGACGTGCCCGGCACGCTGCTGTTCGTGGCGGCCGTCGTGGCACTGCTGGCCGCAATCATCGAGGGGCCGGAACAGGGCTGGGGCAGCACGGTCGTGCTCACCGCCTTCGCCTGCAGCGTGCTGCTGGGGCTGTGCTGGGTACGGGTCGAACTGCGCGTCCCCCACCCCATGCTCGACCCGCGCCTGTTCCGCAGCCCGGCACTCAGCGGCGCCGCCCTCGGTATGACCCTCACGTTCTTCGGGAACTTCGGGCTCTTCTATGTCAACGCCTCACTCCTTCAGTACGGACGCGGCTTCTCCGTGCTGCAGGCAGGGCTCGGAATCATCCCGCTGACCGTCCCGCTCCTGCTGGGCACCCGTTACGTACCCGGCCTCATTCGCCGTATCGGCAACCCCGCGACACTCGCCGCGGCCTTCGCGCTCACCGGCGCCGGTCTGCTCGGCCTCTCGTACGCCTCGACCATGGCCTATCCCGTGTACGCGGCCGGTCTGTTCGTCATCGGGCTCGGCATCATGCTGGCCGCGCCCTGTCTGACCGCACAGATCGCCTCGGCCCTGCCCGTGGAGCGGGCGGGCATCGCCGGCGGGCTGCAGTCCGCGACCCGTGAACTGGGCAGCGCTCTGGGGGTGGCCGTCGTCGGCACCGTCCTCACCGCCGGATTCACGCACCACCTGCCCGCCGAACTGAGCCGGCACACGCCGGTTCCGCGCACGGTCCAGGAAGCGCTCACGCTGAGCCCGGCCGACCACACCGCCGTGACCGAAGCCTTCATCCACGGCGCCGACACCGCGCTGCGCGTCGCGGCCCTCGTCGTGCTCCTCGCCGGAGCCCTCGTCGTCGCCGGCAGCCGCCGCGCCCACCGGGCCGCCCCGGCACCGCCCGTCCCGCGGTGACAGCGGGACACCACAGGCCACCTGACACGGCGTCGGAACCGTGCTCAGGCAAGCCCCAACCCACATCCACACCCGACTCCACCCTTCATCTGCCGTTCTCACCTGCCCTTTTCAGGGCGAAGGAGGTCACGCTCATGCGTGCATTCGTCACCGGAGCCACCGGCTGGATCGGCTCCGCCGTCGTCGACGAGCTCGTCTCCGCAGGCCACCAGGTCATCGGCCTGGCCCGGTCCGACCGGGCCGAGAAGGCCCTAGTGGCCAAGGGCGTCGGCGTCGTCCGCGGCGACCTGGACGACCTCGGCTCGCTGCGGCGGGCCGCCGAACAGGCGGACGCGGTCATCCACATGGCCAACAAGCACGACTGGGGCAACCCCGCCGAGTCCGACCGCTCCGAGCGCGCCGCGATCCGGGCCCTCGGCGACGCCCTCGCCGGGACCGACCGCCCGTTCGTGGTCGCCGCGCCGCTCTCCGGCCTCGTCGAAGGGCGTCCCGCCACCGAGGACGACGTCTCCCCGGCCGTCGGCCCGGACTCCAACCGGGGAGGCAGCGAGAACCTCGCCCTGGACTACGTGGCCCAGGGCGTACGGACCGTGATCACGCGGTTCGCGCCGAGCGTCCACGGCCACGGTGACTGGGGGTTCGTCAACTTCCTCACCGCTGCCGCCCGGGAGAAGGGAGTCTCCGGTTACGTCGGTGACGGCTCCGCCGCCTGGTCGGCGGTGCACCGCGACGACGCGGCCCGCCTCATCCGCCTCGGCATGGAGCAGGCGCCCGCGGGGACGCGGCTGCACGCCGTCGCCGAGGAGGCCGTCACCACCAAGGCGATCGCCGAGGCGATCGGCCGCAGCCTCGGCCTGCCGGTCGCCTCCATCACCCCGGGGGACGCCGGACCCCACTTCGGGTTCGTCGGCAGCTTCTTCGCCTCCACCATGACCGCGTCCAGCGACGTGAGCAGGCGGCTGCTGTCCTGGGAGCCCACCGGCCCGTCCCTGCTCGCGGACATCGACGCGGGCGCGTACACGGCCTGACGGGGCGAGCGTCCGCCCGCCCCGAGGAGCGGGCCCGGTGAGGCGAGGCGTGGGAGGGCGGACCGTCCTCCCACGTCGCCCCCACCCGCCCCGTACACACCAGACACCCCACCCGACCCGCACACCAGCACCGCCCGAAGGAGTCAGCGTCATGCCCACACCTCCGTACACCCTCGCGGAACCACGTGTCTCCGCCGCACTGACCCGCATGTTCGAAGCCGCCGCCCGTGACGACGAGACCGTGTCACGTCTGAGGAGCGACCGGCCCCAGGACTGGGGGTCACGGACGCCGCAGGAACTCGCCGACGCGGCGCAGGAGATCTACATGCCGGTCTCCGCCGACGGCGGCAGACTCCTCTACAACCTCGTCCGCGCCACCAGGCCGGCCAACGTCGTCGAGTTCGGCACCTCGTACGGCATCTCCACGCTCCACCTGGCCGCCGCCGTTCGTGACAACGGCACGGGCCGGGTCGTCACTACGGAGATGAGCCGGACCAAGGCGGCGGCGGCCCGCGAGACCTTCGCCGCCACCGGTCTCGACGACGTGATCACCGTGCTGGAGGGGGACGCCCTGCAGACGCTCGCCGCACTGACGCAGCCGGTCGGCTTCCTGTTCCTGGACGGGTGGAAGGACCTCTGCCTGCCCGTCCTGCGGCTCCTTGAGCCACACATCGCACCCGGCACCCTCGTCGTCGCCGACGACGTGGATCTTCCGGACCTCGGCCCGTACCTCGACCACGTGCGCGACACCGCCAACGGCTACCACAGCGTCACGTTCCCCGTTGAGGACGGCCTCGAAATCAGCTGCCGTCTCTGACCGGGCCCCGGGCTTCGCACAGTCCCGGCCGCCGTGCCGGGTGCGTACGACACGGGGTTGAAACACCGGCGGCATCGACACGGGGCGTCGGGGGCGGCACAGTGATCAGTGATCTGCGCAAGCGCTTTCTGTCGGCGGATCGACCCGTCCCCGACGTTTCTGAACCCCGGAGGAACCCCGCATGACCACCACACGCAGAGCGTTCGGAGCGCTGGCCGCGGGTGCCGGTCTCGCCGCGCTCGTGCCCGGCCAGCAGGCGGGCGCCGCGGACCGCCACGGGCGGGGCCGGCTCATCGCCCGCGACGACTTCCGTCACGGGCTCGGCCAGTGGGTCACCGAGCTGCAGGACGGCGGCAGCGTCACCGCCTCCCGGGGCGTCCTGGACATCGACGTGCCCAGCGGGGCGACCGTCTGGTTCCGGCACGCGCTCCGGGGGCCGTACGTCATCGAGTACACCGCCACACCGGTCTCCGCGGGCGGCGCCAACGACCGCCTCTCCGACCTCAACAACTTCTGGAACGCCACGGACACGCGCTCGCCCGACGACCTCTTCGCCACGCCCCGCGGCGGCGCGCTCGCCGAGTACGACCAGCTCAGTACTTACTACGTCGGTTACGGGGCCAACTCCAACACCACGACCAGGCTGCGCCGGTACGTCGGCGAGGCGGGCGTACGGCCGCTGATCTTCGACTACTCCGAACCCCTGCTCACGGCCAACCGCCCCCATCGGGTCCGGATCGTCTCGGACGGGTCGACGGTCCGGTGGTGGAACAACGGACGGCTCGTCTTCGACCACACCGACCCGGAGCCGTACACACGTGGGCACTTCGCGTTCCGGACCACCTGGAGCCACTTCGCGATTCAGGACTTCCAGGTCCGGGAGCTGCGGCAACGTCACTGAACGCGCCCCTTATTCCGGGATTGACCAACACTTGACGAGTGGCTTATCTCACCGGGCGTCAACCCCTTCCTACGGTCGCGTAGGTCACACGCCAAGGTGAATCATGGGCCGACGTGGCAGACGATTCGAAAGACGACAACAGATCAGTGATCGGGTCGTACGTGGCGGTGGGGGACAGCTTCACCGAGGGCGTCGGCGACCCGGGCCCGGACGGGGCGTTCGTCGGCTGGGCCGACCGGTTCGCGGTACTGCTCGCGGACAGGCGGCCCGAGGGCGACTTCGATTACACCAACCTCGCGGTTCGCGGGAAGCTGCTCGACCAGATCGTCGAGCACCAGTTGCGGCGGGCCAGGGAGCTCGCGCCGGACCTGGTCTCCTTCTGTGCGGGCGGCAACGACATCATCCGGCCGGGCACCGATCCCGACGAGGTCGCGGAGCGCTACGAGCGTGCCGTCGCCGACCTCACGTCGGCCGTCGGCACGGTCCTCGTGACCACCGGCTTCGACACCCGTGGCGTACCCGTGCTCCGGCACATGCGGGGCAAGATCGCCACGTACAACCTCCATCTGCGGGCCATCGCGGACCGGTACAACTGTCCGGTGCTCGACCTGTGGTCCCTCAAGACCATCCAGGACCGGCGGGCCTGGGACGGCGACCGGCTCCACCTCTCGGCGGAGGGGCACACCAGGGTGGCCCTGCGCGCCGGACAGGTCCTCGGCCTTGAGGTGCCCGCGGACCCGGACCAGCCCTGGCCGGTGCTGCCGCCGCGCGGCACGCTGGAGATGCGGCGGGACAACATCCACTGGGCGCGCGAGTACCTGGTTCCGTGGATCGGCCGGCGGCTGCGCGGGGAGTCCTCGGGCGACCGCGTGGAGGCGAAGGGAAGCCTGTCTCCGCACGACATCAAGTCGTGGATAGAGGCGGTTGCCTGAACGTCCGGATGTGTGGACGTTGACGTGGTGAGTGTCTGAACGCCCGATGGATGGTTGCCTCAGGCATCCGGAAGCTGGGGCTCGACGGTCTGGGACTCGACAGTCCGGGGTTTCGCGGTCTGGGGTTCTGCGGTCTGGGGTTCTGCGGTCTGGGGCTCGACGTGGTCGAGCCCCAGCTCCCGGGCCAGGGCCTCGTCCACCCACTGCTGGGTGCGGGCGCGCGAGACAGCGCCCGGGTACGCCGTCATCTGCACCGCCAGCCCGTCCAGCAGGGCGGTCAGGCGCAGCGCCGTGGCCGTCGGGTCGGGGCACCGGAACTCGCCCGCGGCCACGCCCTCGGCGATGACCTCGGTGAGCGCGGCCTTCCACTGCCGGTCCAGATCGCGCGTGACGTCCCGCAGCGCGGGCTCGCGCAGGGCCACCGCCCAGCCCTCGATCCACAGCCGCCAGCCCTTGGCCTGCCCGGTCGGCGCGTACCAGCGCACGGCCGCCCGCAGCCGCCGCAGGGCCGTCGTCCGGCGGCCGAGGAGCTTGCGCAGATGGGCGAGGTCGTCCTGGGCGGCGTACGTGAACGCGGCGGCGACCAGTTTCTCCTTCGTGGAGAAGTGATAGAGCACCAGAGCGTTGCTCACGCCGAGCGCGTTCGCCACATCGGCGATCCGCACCGCGGACACACCGCGCTCCTCGATCTGCCCGATGGCGGCCCGCAGCAACTCCTGCCGCCGCTCCGCCACACCCAACCGCACTCTCGCCACCGGGCAACCCTATTGCGTGGCAGGGGCCGCCCGGGGCCGCAGGGGTGGTTACCGGCCGCGCGGGGCGGCGCCGGCGCCGGTGTGGAGGGGGCTTCGGTGGGCGGAGCTTCGGTGGACAGGGATTCAGCGGTACCAGCCGAAGCGCTCCGCGATCTCCGGCAGACGGTCCGCGACGATGGCGTGTGCCGCCGCCCGCGGTGTCGAGCCGTCGGTCTCCGCGCGGGCGAGCGTCTGGTCGATCAGGGCGCGCATCGAGCGGCGCGTGTACGCGAACGCCTCCTCCGCGTCGGCCCCGATGTCCCCGAACAGCGTCCACCACCACCAGGCGTTGGTACCGGAGTTGACCACGACGTCCGGCAGGACGGTGACCCCGCGCGCGGCGAGCAGTTCCTCCGCCTCGGGAAGGACGGGCATGTTGGCCGCCTCGACGATCCAACGGGCCGTGATCCGCTCCTGATTGACGGTGTCGACGGTGTACGAGACCGCCGCCGGCACCAGTACCTCGGCCCCCGCGGACAGCCAGGCGTCACCGGGCAGTTCGCGGTCGGCGGGGCGCAGGGCCGAGCGGTCGACCGTGCCGTACGCGTCCCGCGCGGCGAGCAGCGCGTCGACGTCCAGCCCCTCGGCGTTGGCGATCGTGCCCTTCACGTCGGCGACCGCCACGACACGCAGCCCCGCGCGCGTGAGGAACCGCGCCGTGGCCCCGCCCATGGTGCCCAGGCCCTGCACGGCGACCCGGGTACCCGCGTACGCCACCCCGGCCCGGTCCAGTGCCGCCAGCACCGACTCGGCCACCCCGCAGCCGCCGACCAGCTCGTCCAGGCCGATGCCGTCCACCTCAACCGCGAACGCGTCCGCCAGCCGCCGGCGTGCCGCCTCCTCGTCGTCGAGCAGCGGGTACACCGCCTGGATCGACGACACGAGGCCCGCCTCCGCCGCGGCCCGGTCGACGAGATCCTGGGTGAGACCGAGGTCCTCGCCGGTGGTCCAGTGATGCTCGATGTACGGGCGCATGGCCCGCAGATAGCGCACGAGCAGGCCGTACGCCTCCGGGTCCTGGGGATCGCAGTCGATGCCTCCCTTGGCGCCACCCAGCGGGATGTAACGGCCCTCCGGGTTGTAGTGCAGCGCCTCCTTCATGGTCATTCCCCGCGCCAGACCCGCGACCTCGGCCAGCGTGCACCCCGCCCGCATCCGCAGCCCGCCGCTGGAGACACCGCGTACCAGACGGTCCACGACCAGGTGCCCCTGACGGCCCGTGACGTGGTCGGTCCAGGTGAGCGACATCAAGGGGGTGCTGTCCGGGTCGTTCACAGGGTCTCCTCGGGAACAGGGATCGGCTTCGGAACGTTTCACCGGCTGGAAGCCGGGCGCACACTGCGTCCCGGTGCCGGTCCAGCACCGTCGCTACTGAATGATCGGTCAGTATCGAAAGTGCTGGGCAAAACTGTCAATCGTGTCTGTCGACGTGCTGAACGGATCTTCGGTGTGAGTGATGGGGTACGGGGTGGTCCTCGCCGTGCTCGGCACGGACACCGCTCTGTCACGCGCCCGACCCGGCGCTGTCAGAGGCGGCGACCATAATGGATATTCAGACCGACCCACTGGAGGTGCCGTGACCGGCTCCCGTTCCCTGAGTTCCGGGCTCCGTGCTCTGCGCCCCGCCGCCTTCGGCGTGGATCCGAGTGGTGAGCGCATGCAGCGCATCCGCAGATCTCCGAACTACGCGGACGGCGTGTTCCGCAATCCCGAGGGTGCCCCTCGCCCGGACGGCGCCATGCGCGAGTTCGCGAAGTCCTACTTCCGCAAGGAGGAGCGCGTCCTGCGGGCTCCGGCGGGTGTCGTGCCGGTGCATGCCACGACCCTCGCCGACCTCGCGGCGCCCCCGGCCTCGGGGCTGCGGCTGACGTGGATGGGCCACTCCAGCGTGCTCGCGGAGATCGACGGACACCGGGTGCTCTTCGACCCCGTCTGGGGCGAGAGGTGCTCACCGTTCGCCTTCGCCGGGCCCAAGCGGCTGCATCCGGTGCCCGTGCCGCTGGCGGCGCTCGGCCCGGTCGACGTGGTCGTCATCTCCCACGACCACTACGACCACCTCGACCTGCCCACGATCAAGGCCCTGGCGGACACGGACACGCTGTTCGCGGTGCCCCTCGGTGTCGGCGCCCATCTGGAGCACTGGGGCGTCCCGGCGGACCGGCTGCGCGAGCTGGACTGGCACGAGACGACGAAGGTCGGCGGGATCTCCCTCACCGCCACCCCCGCCCGGCACTTCTGCGGCCGCGGTCTGCGCAACACGCAGCACACCCTCTGGGCCTCCTGGGTGGTGGCGGGCGACGAGCACCGGATCTACCACAGCGGCGACACCGGCTATTTCAAGGGCTTCAAGGACATCGGCAGCGAGTACGGCCCCTTCGACGCCACGATGATCCAGATCGGCGCCTACAGCGACTTCTGGCCCGACATCCACATGACGCCCGAGGAGGGCATGCGCGCCCACCTCGACCTCCAGGGCGACCGGCCCGCCGGCGTGATGATGCCGATCCACTGGGCCACGTTCAACCTCGCGGGGCACCCGTGGGCCGAGCCGGGCGAGGGCACCGTCAGCGCCGGCCACGCGGCCGGCGCCCGGGTCGCGCTGCCCCGACCGGGCGAGCCCTTCGAACCCACGGCGGAGAGCGTTCCGTCCGAGCCGTGGTGGCGGGGAGTGGCCCTGGTACCGAAGGGCGGCTGGCCCACCATCGAGAAGACGGTCGCGGAGGAGGCGGTCGCCGAGAAGACGGTCACGGAGGGGACGGTCGTCGACACGGCCGTCGCCGATACGGCCCCTGCGGAGGAGGCCGTCGTCGAGAAGGACGTCACCAAGGAGACCGTCGTCGAGAAGGGCGTCACCGAGGAGGCGGTTGTCGAGAAGGCGGGCCGTGACACTCCGCGTGACAAGGCCGCGGACACCGGGGACCCGGAATCGGTGCCGGCCGGATGATCTGAGGCTGCCCGAAGGCGGTCGGCGAGGGCCGAGGAGCGAACTGCTCCTCGGCCCTCGCCGTTTTTCGTTGACCGCTTCTGACCAGGTCTGATCAGTTCAGCGAGACACGGAGGCGCGTGTTCGAGGGGTTTATCGGTCTGTCGTACGAACGCTCATACCAGAGCGGGACGTGAGCCGTCGGACTTTGTCAACTGCCCACCGCACATGATGCGGTGGCGACTACTGTGAGTGGCCGCTGAGCGACAGAGGGCCTATTTCTTCGGCTCTCTCGACCGGGGGACCCCCACAGCCCCGCCACACCAGTACGAGGACGTAGATGTCTCACCTTCGCGCACCGGCCGCACGCGCAGACCGCCGCGAGGGCGGGCGGCACGGGCGGCCGGTCGTCCGCATCGCCCCCACGCTGCCCGAGACCCACATACGCCCCCAACTGCTCCGCCTCGCGATCCTGCCGCCCCTCGCGGTGGCGCTCAGCGCGAGCGCCGCCGTGCTCTTCACCGTCCGCACGACCGGCGCACGCCCCGATCTCACCCTGTGGATCGTGCTCTCCGGAACCCTCGCGGTCGCTCTCGCGGGCATCGTGATCGCGACCGTGGCCGCGGACCGGGCCGCCCGGTCCGTGCACGACCGCATCCGGACACTGCGCCGCATCAGCGCCCGGGGCCAGGCCGATCTGCTCGGCCTCGTCGAGACACTGCGCCGCGGTGACGGCCCGCCCGCACGCCGGCCGCGCAGCCGGCCCGCCGCGGACGCCGACGACTTCGACCTGCTCGCCGAGGACCTGGCGTCCGCGCACGACGGGGCGATCGGCGCGGTCGTCCAGGCCTCCCAGCTGTCCAGCCACGCGGGCAGCGAGCAGAAGGTCGAGGTCTTCGTCAATCTGGCCCGGCGGCTCCAGTCCCTGGTCCACCGCGAGATCTCGATCCTCGACGAGCTGGAGAACGAGATCGAGGACCCGGACCTGCTCAAGGGCCTCTTCCACGTCGATCACCTCGCCACCCGCATCCGCCGCCACGCCGAGAACCTCGCGGTGCTCGGCGGTGCCGTCTCGCGCCGGCAGTGGAGCAACCCGGTCTCCATGACCGAGGTGCTGCGCTCCGCGACGGCGGAGGTCGAGCAGTACTCACGGGTCAAGCTCGTACCGCCCATCGACGGGACCGTGCGCGGGCACGCCGTGGCCGACGTGATCCATCTGCTCGCCGAACTCGTCGAGAACGCCACGGTGTTCTCGGCGCCGCACACCCAGGTACTGCTCCGGGCCAACGTGGTCACGTCCGGGCTCGCCGTCGAGGTCGAGGACCGCGGGCTCGGCATGCCGCTGGCCGAACAGCACAAGATGAACGCCCTGCTCGCCGACCCGGACCAGGTGAATGTGGCGAGCCTGCTCCAGGACGGCCGGATCGGACTGTTCGTGGTCTCCCAACTCGCCCGTCGGCACGGGATCGCCGTCCGGCTGCAGACCAACATCTACGGCGGCGTCCAGGCCGTACTGGTCGTGCCGCAGGCATTGCTGGGGGACGAGGAGGGTGCGCAGCCCGGGGCGCTGACGGCGGCGCCGACCGGGGTGAACGGGTCCCCTGTCCATGAGGTCGCGGCACATGGGGGCCCTGCACATGGGCTCCCCACCCATGCGACCCCCACCCATGAGCGGTCGGCATATGGGACCCCGGCCGATGGGACGCCCCCACACGGGACCCCGGCTCATGGGATGCCGACACATGGGACACCAACACATGGGACCCCGACGCACGAGGCCTGGACCGCCGTGCCCGCGCAGGCGCATCCACAGGCGCAACCGGACGGTACGCCCGTCGGGCTGACCCTCGTGAACGGGGGCGGTGGCGGTCCCGCCCCCCTCCCGGTGCGGGGGGCCGAGACCAGGGCCAACCCCGCCGAGGCCGTTCCCGGGATCCGGGCCGACGACAGGCAGGCCGTCGCCGAGAACACGGTCGCGCCGCCCACCCCGCGCAACGGAGTGGTGCGCGGCAGCATGACCAGGCCCCAACTGCCCAAACGGCGGGCGCAGGAACACATCGTGCCCGAACTGCGCGGCGGGCCCGCGCCCCGGCAGGAGTCCGAGTTCCTGGTGGGGCACGACCCCGGCCTGATGGCGGCGTTCCAGCGGGGCATCGGCCTCGCCGAGGCCCAGTGCAGGGAGATGGATTCCATGGGTCCGGCCCACATGGGACCCGCCCACACGGGTCCGGCCCACACAGGTCTGGCCCACATGGGGCCCGCCCCTATGGAGCCGACGCCCATGGAGCCTGCCCCCATGGAGCCCGCCCGGCACGACGGGAGCGCACCGGCCGGATGAATCACGCAGCCCCCGCCCTCACGCACACCCACACTTCCGCTCCCGAAGACCTTCGTATTACAAGGAGTCGATCCCCCATGGCGAGCGATGTGCCGACCGGCCATGCATCCGATCTCGACTGGCTGATGAGCGGCCTCGTACAGCGCGTACCGCACACCAGGAGCGCGGTGCTGCTCTCCTGCGACGGCCTCGTGAAGTCGGTGCACGGACTCGATCCCGACAGCGCCGACCACATGGCCGCACTGGCCTCCGGGCTCTACTCCCTCGGGCGCAGCGCGGGCGTCCGCTTCGGCGACGGCGGCGATGTACGCCAGGTCGTCGTCGAGCTGGACTCCACGCTGCTGTTCGTGTCCACCGCGGGCTCCGGCACCTGTCTGGCCGTGCTGGCCGGGCGCGACGCGGACGCGGCCGTGCTCGGCTACGAGATGGCGATGCTGGTCAAGAGCGTCCGCCCGTACCTGATGACCGCGCCGCGGCAGCACAGTGCCGAACCTCCGGCGATGAGGCCTTGAACGTGGCGGCGGCCGGCGACGGGCCCTGGCTCGACGGCGCGGCCGGCCGCCTGGTGCGGCCCTATCAGGTCAGCAATGGCAGGACCCGGCCGAGCACCGCGCTCGACCTCCTGTCCCAGGTGATGTCCACCGGCGTCACCCCCCTCGGTTACCTCGGCCCCGAGCACGCCCAGGCGCTCGAACTGTGCCGGGACCCCGTCTCGGTGGCCGAGGTCGCCGCGCATCTGAAGCTGCCGGCAGCAGTGACCAAGGTGTTGCTGTCCGACCTCGTCGACTGCGGGGCGCTGTCCATGAAGCCCCCGACGTTCCACCACAACCCCACTGACCGGTCTCTTCTGGAGGCAGTGCTCGATGGACTACGACGACAGCTCTGACCCTTTCCCCACCGCGTTGAAGATCCTGGTGGCGGGAGGCTTCGGGGTGGGCAAGACCACCTTCGTCGGCGCGGTGAGCGAGATCGCGCCGCTCAGCACGGAGGAACTGCTGACCACGGTCAGCGCCGCGACCGACAACCTCGACGGCATCGAGAACAAGGTCGAGACGACCGTGGCGATGGACTTCGGGCGCATCACCCTCGACGCGGAACATGTGCTGTACCTGTTCGGCACGCCCGGACAGGAACGGTTCTGGTTCATGTGGGACGAGCTCTCCGAAGGCGCGCTCGGCGCGGTCGTCCTCGCCGACACCCGCCGCCTGGAGGACTGCTTCGCCGCCGTCGACTTCTTCGAACAGCGCGGCCTCGGCTTCATCGTCGCCGTCAACGAGTTCGACGGCGGCTTCCGCTACGACCCGGAGGAGGTGCGCGCGGCCATCGACCTCGACCCGGGCGTGCCGGTCGTGCGCTGCGACGCGCGGATCTCCAGTTCGGGGGTGCAGACCCTGCTCACCCTCGTACGGCATCTGCTCGCCCACGCACCCACGCGCGCCCCGAGCCACGGAGCACACACATGAGCTACGACCCGTCGCGCGCGGCCGGTCGGCTGCTGCTCACGCCCGAGGACAAGGAGGCACCCGCCCGGACGTGCCGACTGCGGGTGCTGGGCCTGGGGGAGCGCGCGGAACCGGCCCTCGACGCGTTCGCACGGCGGCTGGCCGAGCTGGCCGGGGCGCCGTACGCGATGGTCAACTTCGTCGGCGAGGAACGGCAGTTCTTCGCGGGCCTGCATGCTCAGCCCCCACATTCCCGGGCCCTGCACTCCCAACCCCCGCATGCCCGGCTCCCGGACACCCGGCACGACCCCATGGACACCGGCACCGGCATCAGCAGCGACCGTGGCGGCGGCGGTGACACGATCCGCGGTGACGCCGACCTCGGCCGCTCGGCCCCGCCCTCCATCGGACCCGGCCGCCATATGGCCCGCGACTATGGGTTCTGCCCCCATGTGGTGGTCCGCCACAAGGCGCTGGTCCTGGAGGACGTGCGCGACTACCCACGCTTCGCGGGCAATCCGGTCGTCGACGAGTACGGCATCCACTCCTACCTGGGCGCCCCTCTGCTCGACCGTACGGGCATCGCGCTCGGCACGGTGTGCGTCACCGATGTCGAACCCAGGCCGTGGGGGAGGTCGGGCCTGGACACCATCAAGGCGATGGCGGCGGAGCTGGTCGAGCAGATCGAGCTGAGGGAGGTCGGGCCCTGACCGGGCACCAGCCACCGGCCACCGGGCACTGGCCCACGGCCACGCGTACGCTCGCGCCGCCCACCGGCGACGTCGTACGGAGCGGAGCCACGGGTGAAGCCGTACGGAGCCTCCGGTGAAGCCGTACGGAGCTTCCGGTGAGGTCATACGGAGACCGTGTCGCCCTCCGGGAAGGTGATCCGGACCTCGTGTCCTTCGACCGCGCAGGACACCGACTCCCGTAACGCCTGGGGGTGCACCGAGTCGCGGGTCAGCGCGAGCAGTGTGACGTACACACCGCCGTCTCCCGGGTGGCCCGCGGCGCACCGGAGGTACGGCGTCGCCGAGTGGGGACCGAAGGCGTTGGCCTCGGCCTCGCGTGCGATGCCGCTGTCCTCGTCCCAGCCGTGCAGCGCCACGACGACGCTGGTCAGCCCGTCGCCGGTGCGCGCCAGAGCCCAGCCGTACCCGCGCTCCGAGGTGGGCCGGGCCGGGCCCGCGACCGCGTAACCGCCCTCCCGTAGCGTCACCCCGGAGGGTGCGAGCACCCGGTGCACGCGGATCTCCCAGGGGCCGCGCAGCACGCTGGTGGTGTCGATCGTGAACCGCTCCTTGCCGCCGGGCACCCGGCCTTCGTGGCGGGAGGCCGCCGTCCGCCCGGAACAGTGCAGCGGGACGACCGTCCGTCTGCGTGACGGGGTGCCGTCCGCGGCCACCAGTGCCACATGTCCGTCGACGGCCCGTTTCCCCGCGTGCGCGGCGGCCTCGGGAGCCGTCGCCGTCGAGTAGCCGAACTTCGCGGAATAGGGATCGTCCTCGGGCGGATCGACCCCGGCGACCCCGGCGACCCCGGCGACCCCGGCGACCCCGGCGACCCCGGCGAGTCCGGTGGGCCCAGGGCCCCCAGAGACCCCGGCCGGTGAGGTGCCGTCGCCGCCGTGGTTGATCAGGCGCACGATGCCGTCGCGTTTCGTGCCGTGCAGCAGCCAGCCCGTCGCCGGGAGCGCGGTGTACCGGTCCGACTCCTCGACCGGCAGGGGCAGTTCGCGTGCGGTCCACACCGGGTGCTCCGGAGGGAGCAGCAGGCCCAGGAAGCCGGTGCTCGCCCCGTACGGCGACGCCGGTCCCGAGTGCGGCCGGGCCAGCGGCAGGAACGTCTCGTACCAGCCGAGCGGCAGCAACCCCCGTTCGTCGGGCACCCCGCGCTCGACGAAGTGCCGTACCGTGCCGGACGCCAGCCGTCTGGTGAGGCCCGGGGCCAGCGGCGTACAGCCGGCGAGGGCGCCCAGCCACGCCGGAGTGACGGCGGCGAAACGGTATGCCAGGGAGCGGCCGTGGTGCACGGGAGCGCCGTCGCCGCCGAAGAAGTGCGGGTGCACGGTGAGATACCGGGCGAGCCGGTCCCGGAAGACCTGGCCACGGCCGCCGCCCCCGCCGCCGGCCATCCGGCTCCACAGCAGCGGATACAGGTGCAGGGCCCAGCCGTTGAGGTGGTCGAAGGCGCGGCCCTCGCCGTCGCTGTACCAGCCGTCGCCCGCGTACGAGTCGTCCAGCCGGTCCAGTCCGGCGTCGATGTCGTCCTGCCGGTACGGCGCGCCGACCGAGGCGAGGAACTGCTCGGTCACCACCTGGTGCAGGCGCCTGTGGTCGTCCGGGGTGCGGCGGCCCACGACTCCCCACAGCCAGTCCACGATCCGCTCCCGCGTCCCGCCGTCCAGGCGGTCCCAGATCCAGCGGCGGCTCTCGTGCAGGGCGACGGCGATCGTGGCGGCCTCCGACATCTGCCGGGAGCAGTCGGTCAGTTCGGGCCAGGCCTCGCCGCCGTCGCGGTCGGTGCCCGTTGTCAGACCCCGCGCGTAGCGTTCCACAAGACGGGGATCGACCTCGCCCTGTGCCCCGGCGATCCGGAAGGAGGCCAGCAGAAATGACCGTGCGAACCCCGCCAGTCCGTCCGCGACCACGCCCGACGAGGAGGTCCGGCCGGGCAGCCGGTACTGCGCGTGTCCCGGTGTGGCGTACGGGACCAGGGCCTCCAGCAGTCGGTCGGCGAGCGTCTCCCAGTGCGCCCGCGTCCAGCCTGTGTGCGGCGACAGGACGTGGTCGGCGGGCGGCAGGGACACATGAGGTGCGGGCATGGCGGGACTTCCGACTCCTCGGTCGCCGGGGCGGTTCCAGCTCTCCGGTCCAGCTCTCCTGTCCGGCGCTCCGATGTGGTGCTCCGATGGGGCGTGCTGATCCGGCGTTCTGGTCCTGTTCTCCGAAGAGGGATACGGCCGGTGGCCGCCGAAAGATCAATGGGAGGCCGACGGTGTGAAGGAAAGCTGCGGCGGTGGTTAAGAAAACCTCGATGGACCCGGGGGGCCGATGTACGGCAGATTGCTGCTCGAATCCACTCCTCTCCCCGGTGCGGGTGTCCTTCGGCATGCCTGGATCCGGGACCTCACGCACGGGAGCCCCGTTGAAGGCGCTGGTCAAGGAGAAGGCGGAGCCCGGGCTGCGGCTCATGGACGTACCGGAGCCGGTCGTCGGCCCCGGCGAAGTGCTGATCAAGGTCCTGCGGACCGGGATCTGCGGCACCGACCTGCACATCCGCAACTGGGACGGCTGGGCGCAGCAGACGATCAAGGCGCCGCTCGTGCTCGGCCACGAGTTCGTCGGCGAGGTCGTGGAGACGGGCCGTGACGCCGGCGAGATCGCGGTGGGCGACCGGGTCAGCGGCGAGGGCCACCTGGTCTGCGGGAAGTGCCGCAACTGCCAGGCCGGCCGGCGCCATCTGTGCCGTGCGACGGTGGGCCTCGGGGTCGGCCGCGACGGCGCGTTCGCCGAGTACGTGGCACTGCCCGCGTCCAACGTCTGGGTGCACCGCGTCCCCGTCGACCTCGACATCGCCGCGATCTTCGACCCGTTCGGCAACGCCGTGCACACCGCGCTGTCGTTCCCGCTGGTCGGGGAGGACGTACTGATCACCGGGGCGGGCCCCATCGGCCTGATGGCCGCCGCCGTCGCCAAGCACGCGGGTGCCCGGCACGTCGTCGTCACCGACGTCAGCGAGGACCGCCTGGAGCTGGCCCGCAAGATCGGTGTCACCCGCGCGCTGAACGTCGCCGAGTCGGGCATCGCCGAAGGACAGCGCGCCCTCGGCCTGCGCGAGGGCTTCGACGTGGGCCTGGAGATGTCCGGCAATCCGGTCGCGATGCGGGACATGCTCGCCAACATGACGCACGGCGGAAAGATCGCCATGCTCGGACTGCCGTCCGAGGAGTTCGCCGTCGACTGGTCCCGGATCGTCACCTCCATGATCACGATCAAGGGCATCTACGGCCGCGAGATGTTCGAGACCTGGTACGCGATGTCGGTCCTCCTCGAAGGCGGCCTCGACCTCGCGCCGGTCATCACCGGCCGCTACGGCCACCGCGACTTCGAGGCGGCCTTCGAGGACGCGGCGAGCGGCCGCGGCGGCAAGGTCATCCTCGACTGGACCCTGTAAGGACCTGGACCCTGCAAGGCCCTGGATTCTGCAAGGCCCTGGACCCGTAAGGACCTGGACCCACCTGGACTCCTCAAGGACTCCGGACCCCGTAAGGACTGATGATGTTCGACTCCGTACGTGACGACCTCCGCACCACCCTCGACGAGATCCGCGCCGCGGGCCTGCACAAGCCCGAGCGTGTCATCGGCACCCCGCAGTCCGCGACCGTGACCGTCACCTCGGGCGGCCGCCCCGGTGAGGTCCTCAACTTCTGTGCCAACAACTACCTCGGTCTCGCCGACCACCCGGAGGTCGTCGCCGCGGCCCACGAGGCGCTCGACCGCTGGGGCTACGGCATGGCGTCCGTGCGCTTCATCTGCGGTACGCAGGAGGTGCACAAGGAGCTGGAGGGGCGGCTGTCCGCGTTCCTCGGCCAGGAGGACACGATCCTCTACTCGTCGTGCTTCGACGCCAACGGCGGGGTGTTCGAGACCCTGCTCGGCGCGGAGGACGCGGTGATCTCCGACTCCCTCAACCACGCGTCGATCATCGACGGCATCCGGCTGTCCAAGGCCCGCCGGTTCCGCTACGCGAACCGTGACCTCGCCGACCTGGAACAGCAGCTGAAGGAGGCCGCGGGCGCCCGCCGCAGGCTGATCGTCACCGACGGCGTCTTCTCCATGGACGGGTACGTGGCCCCGCTGCGCGAGATCTGCGATCTCGCCGACCGCTACGACGCGATGGTCATGGTCGACGACTCGCACGCCGTCGGCTTCGTGGGCCCCGGCGGCCGGGGCACCCCCGAACTGCACGGCGTCATGGACCGCGTCGACATCATCACGGGCACCCTCGGCAAGGCGCTCGGCGGTGCGTCCGGCGGGTACGTCGCCGCCCGCGGCGAGATCGTCGCGCTGCTGCGCCAGCGGTCGCGCCCGTACCTCTTCTCGAACACCCTGGCCCCGGTGATCGCCGCCGCCTCGCTCAAGGTGCTCGACCTGCTGGAGGCGGCCGACGACCTGCGCGAGCGGCTCGCCGCCAACACCGCGCTGTTCCGTTCCCGGATGACCGAGGAGGGGTTCGACATCCTCCCCGGCGACCACGCCATCGCCCCGGTGATGATCGGGGACGCGACCGTCGCCGGCCGGATGGCGGAGCTGCTGCTGGAACGCGGGGTGTACGTGATCGGCTTCTCGTACCCCGTGGTCCCGCAGGACAAGGCGCGCATCCGCGTCCAGCTGTCCGCCGCGCACTCCACCGAGGACGTGAACCGCGCGGTGGACGCCTTCGTGGCGGCCCGCGCGGAGCTGGCGGGGGACACCGCCTGACTCTCCCCGAAGTCCTGAGACAATCAGCCGCATGATCGAAGCGCGGCGGCTCCACATCCTCCGGGCGGTGGCGGACCACCGGACGGTGACGGCCGCCGCCGCCGCGCTCTACCTCACGCCCTCCGCGGTGTCCCAGCAGCTGACCGCCCTGGAGCAGGAGACGGGACACCGGCTGGTGGAGCGCGGCGCCCGGGGCGTACGGCTGACTCCGGCCGGTGAGATCCTGCTCGGCCACACCAACGCCGTCCTCGCGCAGCTGGAGCGGGCCGAGGCGGAGCTGGCCGCGTACAGCTCGGGGTCGGCCGGTACGGTCAGCGTCGCCTCCTTCGCGACCGGCATCGGCCTCGTCGTCGCGCCCGCCCTGGCCCGCCTCGCCCGCACGGCCCCCGGCATCCTCCTGCGCGTCCAGGACGCCGAGGGCGACGCCAGCCTGCCGATGGTGCTCGACCGCCAGGTGGACGTCGCGGTCGCCGTCGAGTACCGGGGCGCCCCGGACGCCGACGACCCCCGCCTCGCGCACATCCCGCTGTACGCCGAACCGTTCGACGCCGTCGTGCCCCACACCCACCGCCTCGCCGACCGTACGGAGGTGCCGCTCGCCGAGCTGGCCAAGGACCCGTGGATCGGCCCGTACCCGGGCAACCCCTGCCACGACGTGGTGGTCCTGGCCTGCGAGCACGCCGGTTTCCAGCCCCGGCTCGAACACTCCTCGGACGACTTCCGGGCGGTGGTCGCGCTGGCGTCGGCGGACGCGGGGGTCGCCCTCGTACCGCGTTCGGCCCTGCAGGGCATGGACCTCGCGGGCGTGGTCGTGCGCCCCGTGGACGGCGTCGCCCCCACCCGCCGGGTCTTCGCCGCCGTACGCAGGGGAGCCGAGACCCACCCGCTGATCCTGCCGGTGCTGGAAGCGCTGGCGGAGGTGGCGGAGGCACCACCCGGCGTCCCGCATCTGGGATAGCATTCCGGATGTGAGACGAGATGAAGGCGCGGCCCCCGCGAATGTTCCCGCAGCCGCCCACCCGGATCCCAGGGACCCCATGGATGTCCGGCTCGGCGCCCGGCTGGCCGAGCTGCGGGCCGAACGGGGCTGGTCCCTGGGCGAGTTGGCGGAACGCAGCGGGGTGAGCCGCTCGACCCTGTCACGCGCAGAGCGCGCCGAGATCAGCCCCACGGCCTCGCTCCTGAACCGCCTGTGCGCCGTCCACGGCCGCACCATGTCCCAGCTCCTCAGCGAGGTCGAGGCCGAGGCGGCACCGGCCCCGCTGGTACGGGCCGCCGACCAGGCCGTCTGGGAGGACCGGGCCGCCGGTTTCGTACGCCGCTCGGTGTCCCCGCCGCACGCGGGGCTACGCGGCGAACTCGTCGAGGGACGACTCACCGCGGGCGCCGACATCGCTTACGACCGGCCGCCCGTACCCGGCCTCGAACAGCACA
Organism: Streptomyces sp. NPDC102514; assembly: GCF_055584525.1. NCBI lineage: Bacteria > Bacillati > Actinomycetota > Actinomycetes > Kitasatosporales > Streptomycetaceae > Streptomyces > Streptomyces sp. NPDC102514. The sequence continues at coordinate 224,124 of NZ_JBVJLW010000002.1, read as the reverse complement.
TCTGGGTTCTCGACGGGCGGCTGGACATCACGGCCCAGGACACCGAGCACCGGCTCGACACCGGCGACTGCCTGCGGTTGCGGGTGTGGGGGCCCACGCGGTTCCGCTGCCCCGGTCCGCGGGACGCGCGCTACGCGCTGGCGGTGGTCCTGCCGTGACCGCCATGGCCGCCGTGACCTGCGTACGACTGACGGCCGATCAAATGCTTTCCGCTTCCGACGAGTTGGCGGATCTGCTGACCGACACGGTCGACGGCGGCGCGTCCATCGGCTTCCTCGCCCCGCTCGACCGTGCCACGGCCGTCGAGTGGTGGCGAGGGCGGGCGGACGCGCTCACGGACGGCTCCCTCGCCGTGTGGGCCGCGTACCTGGACGGCCACATCGTCGGCACGGTGAGCCTCGTCCTCCCGGACAAGCCCAACAGCCGGCACCGCGCCGAGGTGGCGAAGCTGATGGTGCACCGGGAGGGACGGGGGCGCGGCCTCGGGCGCTCGCTGCTCGCCACGGCCGAAAGCGCGGCCGTCGAGGCGGGCCTGACCCTGCTCACCCTGGACACCGAGACCGACAGCCCGGCCGAGTCGCTCTACCGGTCGGCCGGGTGGACCAGGGCGGGCATGATCCCCGACTACGCGAGGACGCCGACGGGCGAGCTGCACCCCACCACGCTCTACTACAAGGACGTGTCGGCTCCGCCCGAGTGAGTCCGCTGCCCGTTCAGGAACGGGTGAAGATCCACTCGTGGTTGTTCTGGCCCTCCGGGGCGCAGGGCCAGATGATCAGGCTGCGCGTGGAGTCGTCGTTGGCGTAGGAGTCCAGGCACTGGTTGTTGCTGGCGGCGTTGCGTATCCAGAACCTGCCGTCGGACTGCTTGTCCAGCCACCACAGCTGGTTGTCGTTCGTGGTGCCGTTGCACGGAAACTCCGTGACCTTGGTGGCACCTCCGACGCCCTGGTAGCCGGGCAGGTCCAGGCACATGCTGTCCATGACATTGCGGATCTGGAAGAGCGGTACTCCGCCGGGCCCGGCGTTGGCGTAACGCTTCTCGACGTTCCACAGCTGGTTGTCGTCGGTGTTGCTGTTGCACGTCGCGTGGGTCACCGGCCCGTCCGCCCGGCCACTGCTGAAGCCGGGGACGTCCACGCAGGTGCCGTTGGTGTTGTTCTTGATGAGCACCCTGGTCATGACGGCCGGCAACGTGCTCGGCGCCTTCTTCGCGGCAGCCTTCTTCTTCTTTTTGCTCGGCGAAGGGCTCGGCTTCGGGGCGGGTGCGGCGGCCTCCTCCGCGACCGGCGGCGCGGCCACGGGCTCCGCCTTCTTCTCCTTCTTCTTCTCCGGCTCCGACTTCGAGGGGGAGGGAGCCTGGGTCTCGAAGACGCCGGCCGGGCCGCCTGCCTCGTTCAGGACGGTGTCGGAGGCCGCGTTGTCGACGTTCCTCTTCTCCTCGTCCTTGTCCGTCACCGTGATCAGCAGCGGTACGGCGATCAGGATGGCGCCTGCCAGCGCGGCACCGGCGAGCACCGGCTTACGGGGCCTGCCGACCGCGCTCTGGGTGGAGACGGCCGTGTTCTTGCCGAAGGCGGCGGTCGCTATGGCCTCGTGCTGCTCCCTGGTGGCCGCGGCGGAGACCGCCTGCGCGTCGCTTCCACCGGCTGCCTCGCCCTCGGAACTCCCGGTGGGGCCTTGCGCGATCTCACCGGCTCCGGCTCCGGCTCCGGCTTCCGCCTCGGGCTTGCCGGCCTTTTCAGGGTCGCTCCCGGCCTTCTCGGTGTCGGGGGCTGCGGCGGAGGGGGCGGGGGTGGGGTCGGCACCGGCCTCCGGTTCGCTCGCGGCGCGCTTTCCCGCGTCGGTGCCCTCGGACGTGGAGGCGGTCTGGGGCTTACCGGCGCCGTCGCCGGAGAGCTGGGCCGCGACGGCCTCGGCATCGGGAGTGCCGGCTTCCGCTGCGCGGGCGGAGGATTCTCCCGATGCCTGCTGCTGGTCGGACATGTACTTCCATACCTTTCCTCTGGGCCAACGGGGAAGAGAGGAAACTGTTGTGGGGCGGGGCACGACCCGGGATACGGGGGGCGCGGGACGTGCGGCTGGGGCCAGAGTAGTTGGTGTGGTGTCGGGAGCAGTCGTCCAGGCGGTGAATTACCGGAGCTCAGGCCCGGGTTGCGGCGTCTTCGGGCCCAGGTCGGCGGTTGTGTCAGTGCCATTGGTTACGGTGCGTTCCATGCAGGATGCCGATGACGTACGCCGAATCTGTCTCTCTCTGCCGGACACCGTGGAGAAGATCGCCTGGAGCATGCCCACCTTCAGGGTGGCGGGGAAGATGTTCGTCACCCTGCCCGAGGAGGAGACCTCCATGGCCGTGCGCTGTCCGAAGACGGAGCGCGACGAACTGGTCCTCGCCGAGCCCGAGAAGTTCTGGGTCGCCGATCACGAGGCCGGATCCGCGTGGGTGCGGGTGCGACTGGCGGCCGTCGAGGACGCCGACGAACTGCGGGACATCCTCGCGGACTCCTGGCGGCAGGCGGCACCGACCCGGCTGCTGGACTCCTACCCGGAGTTGGGGGTCGTGGCGGACGGCTGAGGGGGCGGCCCGCCCGGAGACGAGTGGGTCCGGGCGGCTCCCCGCCAGGCTCGCGATGGTCGGACTCGCGCACGGTCAGGCTCGCGCCCGTACCCCCAGGAATGCGTCGATCCGCCCCCGCAGGGACTTCGCGTCCAGCCCGTGCGCGGCCACATGCTCCTCGACGAGGCCGTAGCGGCGCAGCTCCCGGCGGCCGACGCCGAGGCCGAGCACGCGGTGCGGGAGGTCCACGAGGGCGTCGTTCACGGCGGAGACCGACGTACCGGCGAGATACGGCTCGACCAGGACCACGTCGGTGCCCGCCCCTGCCGTGGCATGGCGCAGCGTGACCGCGTCGAAGGGCCGCACGGTCGCCGCGTACAGCACGGTGACGTCGAGCCCTTCGGTCGCTTCGAGCACCGGGTCGAGCATCGGGCCGACCGCGACGACCACACCGGCCCGCCCCTCGCGGACGGTGAGGAACCGGGTGCCGTCGACGGGGAGAGCCCGGTCGTTCGACTGCGTGGACAGTCGTACGTACACCTTGTCGTCGCCCGCCGCGACGGCGTGCCGCAGCAGCGTCTCGGCCTCGTCCGGATGCCCCGGCACATGGACGGTCCAGCCGTCCAGGGTGTCGAGGACGGCGACGTCGCCGGGGGACATGTGGGTGTAGCCGCCCGCCGGCCAGTCGAAGGACGCGGCAGCGCTGACCAGCACCGCGCCCACGTCCTGGTGACCGAGGTCCAGCTTGATCTGTTCGAAGGGCCGTTCCACGAGGAAGCTGGCGAAGGTGTGCACCACGGGCCGCAGACCGGTCAGCGCCAGGCCCGCGCCCGCCCCGACCAGCAGCTGCTCGCGGATGCCGACGTTGATCACCCGGCCCGGATGGCGGCGCCGGGTCTCCTCGAAGTCGGCCAGGCCGATCTCGGCGAGGACGACGGCGACGCGCGGGTCCTCGTCGAGCAGTCGTGACATGACGGGGGCGAACCGATCACGCATGGTGTCCATGGAAAACCTCTCAGAACAGCAGAAGTGCAGCAGGGCAAGGGGGGAGGGGGAGGGATGGGCCGAACGCCGGTTGCCGGTCTCAGCCGTCCTTCGGCTCGACCTGGGCGACGATCACGCGGGGGCGCCCCGGGTGCGGCGCCGTGAACGCGGCGTACAGCGCCTCGTGGTCCCGCCCGTCGACGGTCGCCGCGGACCAGCCCGCGGCCTCGAACCGCGCCGCGATCCCGCCGGGCCGGGCGTAGCTGGCGGAGGAGTTGTCGATCACGAGCGTGTGCAGGCGGTCGAGCCCGGCGGGGCCCGCGAAGGCGATGGCCTCGTGGTTGCTGCCCTCGTCCAGCTCGGCGTCCCCAACGAGCACCCATACGCGCGGGTCGTGGAGTCCCTGGGCCCGCAGTCCCAGCGCCGTGCCGACCGCGATCGGCAGCCCGTGCCCGAGCGAACCACTGCCGATCTCGGCGCCCGGCACGAGCACGCGGTCCGGATGGTGCCCGAGCGGCGAGTCGTACGAGCCGAAGCCCGGGAGCCAGTCCACCGGGACGAATCCCTTGGCGGCGAGCACCGCGTAGTAGGCCATCGGCCCGTGCCCCTTGGACAGCAGGAACCTGTCCCGCCCGAGGTCGTCCGTCCGGTCGGGCCCGACCCGCAGCACCCGGTCGTGGAGGACCCAGAGCGCGTCGAGCGTGGACGTCGCCGCCGGTCCGTGCTTCTCGTCCCCGCTCATCAGCCCCATCAGGCCGGTCAGCGCCTCGTACCGGTCGTACCGGTCCCGGTGGTCGTACTCCTGCCGGTGTTCCGCCGTTGTCGTCGTCATACGGACGATCGTGCAACCTCAAGCAAAGTTGAGGTCAAGGGTTGTCGTGCGCGGCTGCGGTGGGACAAAAGGAGTGCGCGACCACCGACCCGAGTGCGGTAGAGTTTCGATGTCCGTTCAGCCAGGGGAAACCCCAGGTCATCACGGGCATCGGGACGTGGCGCAGCTTGGTAGCGCACTTGACTGGGGGTCAAGGGGTCGCAGGTTCAAATCCTGTCGTCCCGACTGGAGACAGTCGCAGGTGAGGGCCGGTTTCGGAGACATCCGAAGCTGGCCCTTGGTCTTTCTTGGGGACCAGTTGGGGACCGGCGTCCTTGACCGGGTCGGCGGGTCATGACGATCGGGCTCGGTAGGGAGCGTGGTGCGCGGAGAGCGCTGCGCCGGCGGCCGTGATCTTGTGTACGTCCGGGTGCAGATAGCGCTGGGTAGTGGTCAGCGAGCCGTGGCCGGCGATCCGGCGCAGAACATGGACCTGCACTCCCGTGTCGGCGAACCAGGTCAGTCCTGTGTGCCGGAGGTCATGGCGGCGCAGGTGCCTGTTCAACAGACACCTTGCTGGCGGCCTACCCAACGTCACGTACGGATCTGTGGGAGCCCGGGGGTGAGATACCCCGGGCTCCCCGACCACTTTTCAGCCGTCGCTGACAGTGCTGTACCTCCTCGCCAAGGACCGCTGCCACCACCGAGCGTGGGCGAGGAGAACGACAGATCCTTGAGCTTCAAAAACACGTTCGCGAGGCTACGTAACTCGGGACAGTCCGATGTCTCCGTTCGACCCGGGGCGCTTCACATCGCAGCGTGCCCGTTCGGCTCCTCGATGAGCTCGCGGTCGGTGATGAGCGCGCTCACCTCGGCCGCGGTCGGGTGCACGTAGAGTTCGCGCAGTGACACCGGGGGCAGCCCGGCCCTGCGCAGCGCACCGGACAGCCGTACCGCGAGCAGCGAGTTGCCGCCGAAGACGAAGAAGTCGTCATCCGGGCCGACGTGCTGGCCGAGAATCTCGCGCCACACCCGCAGCACCGGGTCGTCCGTCGGTTGCCTGGCCTCGTCGGCCGGGGTGGTCCGGGCGGCCTCGGTGGCCGACTTGAGCCTGCTCGCGTCGACCTTGCCGTTGATGGTGAGCGGCAGCTCGGACAGCAGTGTGAACGTGGCCGGCACCATGTAGTCCGGCAGGTATCGCGCCGCCCGCCGCCGGATGTCCTCCGCGGACACGTCGTCGTGCTTCGGCACCAGGTAGGCCTCCAGACGGACGTCGGCCGCGTCACCGGCGTCGCGGCCCAGCGCAACCACAGCGGCGGTGACGTTCTGGTCCTCCAGCAGGACTGAGCGGATCTCGCCGAGTTCGATGCGGAAGCCGCGCACCTTGACCTGCCCGTCGATCCGGCCGAGGTGGTCCAGGCGCCCGTCCGGGCGCAGCCTGCCCAGGTCACCGCTGCGGTAGACACGCTCCCCGGTGACCGGGTCGGACACGAACCGGGCGGCGGTCAGCTCCTCCTGGTTCAGGTAGTGGCTGGCCACGCCCGCGCCGCCGACATAGATCTCGCCGGGCACACCGAACGGCTGGACGCGGCCCGTGGCATCCCGCACGGACACCGACCAGCCGGGCATCGCCCGGCCGACCGACCGGGACCCGACGCCGACGTCCTGCGGTGTGACGGTCTGGCTGGTGACGTGCACGGTGGTCTCGGTGATGCCGAACATGTTGACCACCCGGCACCGGGTGTGCGGGTGCCCGCGGAACCAGTCCTGCAGCATCCGCACGTCCAGCGGCTCACCACCGAAGATCACCAATCGCACCGCGAGGTCGGCGGAGCGCAGCAGGTCGACCTCCTTGAGCATGGCGAACGCGGACGGGGTCTGGTTCAGGACGGTGACCCGGTGCTGCACCAGGAGGTCGTGGAAGTCCTCCGGGCTCCGGGAGACGAAGTACGGCACCACGACCAGGTGCCCGCCGGTCAGCAGCGCGCCCCAGATCTCCCACACCGAGAAGTCGAACGCACTGGAGTGGAACAGCGCCCAGGTGTCCGCCGGCCCGAGTCCGAAATCGGTGGTGGTCGCCGCGAGCAGCGCGCCGACGTTGCGGTGGGGTACCGCGACGCCCTTGGGCCGCCCGGTGGAGCCGGAGGTGTAGATCACGTAGGCGATGTCGTCCGCGCTGCCCCCCGGGTCCAGGATCGGCTCACCGCCGGCACAGGACATCTCGCTCGGGTGCAACACGGTCACCCCGTCGACCACGGGGAAGTCCGCCGCGGAGGAGAGCACCAGCCGGGCGCCGGAGTCGGTCACCATGTGGACCAGCCGTTCCGCCGGATATGTGACATCCATCGGGACATAGGCGGCACCGGCTTTGAGTACACCGAGCAGCGCGATCACCAGGTCGGCGTCCCGGTCGAGGCACACACCGACCCGGTTCCCCGGGGCCACCCCGTGGCCGCGCAGCGCACCGGCCACCGCGTCGGACCGGGCGTCCAACTCGGCATAGCTCAACGTACGGTCCGGATCGGACAGCGCGGGGGCGTCCGGCCGGCCGGCAGCCACCTTGCGGAACAGCTCGTGGACGGGCGCGACCATCGCGTCGCCCCCGGCCGGGGTGCGCCCGGCGGCGACGATGGCGGCGGCCTCCCCGGTGGCCACCAGCTCGATGTCACCGACCCGGGTCCCGGCCGGAGCATGTGCCAGCGCCTCCACGAGGCGGTCGATGTGTCCGGCGAACTGCCCGGCGATCACCGGGTCCAGCACACCCTCGGCGTAGTGCAGGACACCGCTCAGGGTGCCGTCCGCGTCGTACTGCCACGCCAGTGTTACTGGAAAGACCGGCGCGAGGGCAGGTCGGTAGACGTCACCCGCGCGGCCCTCGGTCAGCAGGACCCCGACCGCCGGCATACCGGACGGCGGTTCGCAGCCCGTGGCGCCGGCGTGTGCCGCGGCGTCGAGCAGGTCGGTGACGCGTGTCGCGTCCCCGACCGGGAGCGCGACCGACCGCTGTGCGTCCCCGGCCGCCGGACCCCCGGTGATCAGCGCGAACTCGGCGCGCTCCGTCCCGCCGTAACGGGCCAGCGCGACCGCGGTGGCCGCCACGGGCACCGCCGCCGGCGCGTCGCCCGCGACCGCCGTGGCGGTCAGTACGACGGTGCCGGTCCGGCCCGCCCCGGTCGGGTCGCCGAGGCCCCACGGCAGATGGGGCGGGCCGTCGTGCTGAGGGCTTGCGTCAGCCGCCGGTTCGGGCAGTGTCACGGGATGTGCCGGGTCGGCCAACGCCGTGGCCAGCTGGTCCAGGGCGCGTCGGTCCACGGCCCGGCGGTGTGCCACCAGCACCAGGTCGGCCGCGCCGTCGGCGTAGCCGAGCACGACGGCCCGCGCGATGACCGGGGCGCCGTTGACCGCGCGGCCGGCCTCCCGGGTGCGGCGCCTGTGCGCGACCCTGTCACCCGCGTCGATGTCGAGCGCCTCGTCGAACAGCTGCATGCCGCGGAGGACCGGGTGACGCTCCGTCAGCGCGGTCAGGTTCGCGCGCACCGCCACCGCGTCGGTCCCGGCGGGCAGTCGTCTGATGAGGCTGTGGCAGGCACGGGCCGGGTCGGCGCCGAAGTCGGCACGGGCGAAGAGCCGGCCGCTCGGGTGATCGGCCGCAGGGACCTCCGAGGCCGCTTCGCTGGGGACGGACACACGCACTCCTTTGGTGAGGCCGGGAGAAGGGTCAGCGGGCGGAGAAGCCGGCATCCACGGGGATCACCGTTCCGGTGACCTTGAGGGAGTCGTCGCCGGCGAGCCAGATCGCGGCACCGGCGACGTCGGCCGGGTCGACCAGCGAATCGGTCGCCACCGACTCCAAATAGACGGCTTCCTGCTCCTCGTAGCTGATGCCGAGCGCGTCGGCGACGACCGCGGTCATCTGGCCGTCCACGGCAGGGTCGTCCCGCACCGGACCCGGGCACAGCGCGTTGACCCGGATGTTGAGCGGCGCGTAGTCCAGCGCGGCTGCCTTGGTCAGGCCGACCAACCCGTGCTTGGAGGCGACGTATCCGGCGAAGTGGCGGTAGCCGACGAGGCCGGCCGTCGACGCGACGTTGACGATGCTGCCCGACCTCTGGGCGATCATGACCGGCGCGACAGCCGTGATCAGGTGCCATGGCCCCGAGAGGTTCACATCCAGGACGACCCGCCACTCCTCCTCGGTGAAGTCGTGCGCGGCTTTCCCCGACGGTGCCCCCACCCCCGCGTTGTTGATCAGGGCGTCGATCCGCCCGAACCGGTCCACCGCGGCCGTGACGGCCGATGTCACGGCGGACCGCGAGCGCACGTCCGCCGTGGCGACGAGCACGGACGCGCCGTTCTTGCGGCACAGCCGTGCGGTCTGCTCCAACTGGTCCGCGGAACCCAGGGCGTAGGGGACCTCCGGAAGGTCACCGGCGATGTCTATGAGAACGACGTCCGCGCCCTCCTCGGCAGCCCGCATCGCGCAGGCCCGGCCGATTCCCCTGGCCGCGCCCGTGATCACGACCGTCTTGTCATGCAGTCTCATGGGGGAGCCCTCCGGACTCGACGCGGCCGGCAGCGAGGGTCTTCGAGATCAGTTCGAGCAACGGCACGGGGTCATCAGCCAGATACATGTGCCCTCCGGGCAAGTCGGCCAGGGAGAAGTGCGCGGCGGTCGTGTCCTGCCACTTGGTCACTTCGTCACGGGTGACGAACGAGTCGTCCGCGGCGTATACCGCGGTCATCGGGACGTCGAGCGGGGCTCCGCCGCGCGGCCGGTAGCCCTCGTCCATCGCGAAATCCGAACGCAGTGTCGGTATCAGCAGCTCACGTATCTCCGGTACGTCGAAGGCGGGGTACCGGCGCCCGGTGGTCTGCTCCACGTGTTTGAGGAATTCGTCGTCGGTCATCCCGGACACGTCGCTGACCGGGCCGGCGGACGGCGCGCGCGCCGCGCTGACGAAGAGGTGCACCACCTCGTTGCCCGACTCGGTGATGCGCCGGGTGAGTTCGTAGGCGAGCGCCGCGCCGAGGAAGCAGTGCCCGAACAGCGCGACGGGGCCCGTGCCCGCCGCCTCCAGCGCGGCGGGGAGCAATCCGTCCGCCGCGGCGTGCAAGTTCCGGTACGGCTTCTCGTCCAGCTGGCGCTCGCGGCCGGGCAGTTGGAGCGGCGTGGCCACCGCTCCGCTCAGACCCATCCCGTTCCATGGGCGGAAAAAATTTGCTCCGCCCCCGGCGAACGGAAGGCACAGCAACGGCACCCCGCCGTGCTCCGAAGTCGTCGGCTTGGTCACTGCATTTCCTCCAAGCGGAAACTCCCGGACGGCTCGGAGACGCCGTCCGGGACAGGCGGATGGTGAATGTCGAGCCGTGCGAAATGCTGGCTGTTGCGATGGCGTAAAGTCCTTCAGCTAATTCTTTTCCTGCACGGCGCAAGCATGGTCGCCGCTGTGCTACGGAGTTCAGCAGGGGACGGAACTCTTCCAGCATCTCTCCTCGGGAGACCAGGCCTTGGCGGGCCACCCGTGTAGATCTGCATTTCACTGCGCGCTCTCTGTGGTCGCGCCGGTGGGAAGAGATTGACTGAACTCGGATTCGAGCAGGCCCATTTACGTACCACTGCTCGGCCATGGTGGCACAGAACGTTAGTGGGGGCACAGGTCCGGGCCGACCACTGAGGGCTCAGCGACGCTTCCGACCTTGTCGCGCTGATGGTCGGGTCCTACGGTGGGTCAGCATTCCAGGGCGACTGCGGATGCTGGCTGTCCCGCCGACGGGACAGCGACGATCCGTGAACCCGTGCCCGGCCCTGGCGATTTCCGATACCGAGTTACTTCTCGGCGACGGATTTAAGGACGGTGTCAATGAGCGCGAACCCTTTTGATGACGAGGACGGCCGTTTCTACGTCGTGGTCAACGACGAGGAACAGCACTCCCTGTGGCCGGTGTTTGCCGAAATGCCCGCAGGCTGGCGGGTGGTATTCGGTGAAGCGGCCAGGGCAGAGTGCCTGGAGTACGTCGAGCAGAATTGGGCCGACTTGCGCCCGAGGAGCCTGCGGGAGGCCATGGCGGCGGACTGAACGGCCGGTCGGATTCCCCAGAGGAATGGACCACGAGGTCCGTACCGTCCGCTCTGCGGAACGAGAGTGATCGCCGCCGTAGTGCTCAGTCGAGTCATCGGTCTACGCCAGGCGAACACTCTTTTTGGGAGATGAAGTTAGTGGGGCGCCTCCCGCGTGAACCGCGAGCAGTTGCCAGGCGGGGTAGGTGGGCACCAGCGGTGAGTTCGCGCAGCGCGATGCGGTTCTCTCCTTCATGGGCAAAACAAGCAAGGGTGCAGAAGTCGGGGATGACCCTTTCTTCGAGTTCGGCGGACATTTCCTGCCCGCCACCCGGCCGATCAGCCACGCCTGCGCGGAGCTTGGGACAGAGATTCCCGATCCGTAAATTTTTCGACCTGCCGACAGTGGCCGCGCTCGCCGCGTGGACGGAGGAATCGGCCGCTCCCCGTCGCCCCCGGCCTGCGCAAGATGATTCGTATGAGGAGTTAAGAGGAAATGATTCCCCTGTCCTACGCGCAACGCCGTATGTGGGTTCTGCACCGGATGGCCGGCGAGTCGGAGAACTGGAACATGCCAGCGGCCTTCCGGCTGACCGGATCCCTGGACCAGGCCGCCCTCGCCGCGGCGATCCGCGACGTGGTCGACCGTCATGAGATCCTGCGCACCATCTACGTGATGAACGACGACGGTGGGCTCCACCAGCGGATCCTTCCGACAGCGGAGGTATCCCTGGAGATGCCGGTGGTCGAGTTGGCGCCCGAGGACGTGTCCGGCACGGTCGACGAGGCCATGGCGTATCGCTTCGACCTGGCGGCCGAGATCCCGGTGCGGGTGCGCCTGTTCCGCATCTCACCCCGGGAACACGTCCTGGTCCTGCTCGTGCACCACATCGCTTCGGACGGCTCCTCGTTTGCGCCGCTGGTACGGGACCTGGCCGAGGCGTACACCGCCCGCCTGGACGGCGGGGCTCCGCAGTGGGTGCCGCTTCCGGTGCAGTACAAGGACTACACGATGTGGCACCGCGAGATGCTCGGCGACGTCGCGGACCCGGACAGTCTCGCCGCGACGCAGATCGAGTACTGGCACAGGGAGCTGGCCGGGGTGCCGCAGCCACTGAACCTGCCGCTGGACCGCCCGCGGTCCGCGGAAGCGAGTGAGTGCGGCGCCGTGGTCGACCTTGAGGTGGGGCCGGAGGTGGGGACCGGGCTGCAGAAGCTGGCCGACGAGCGCGGGTCGACCATGTCGATGGTGCTGCACGCCGCGCTGTCGGTGCTGCTGTGCAGGATCGGAAGCGGTGAGGACGTGACGATCGGCAGCTCGATCGCCGGGCGGACCGACGAGGCGCTGGCGGATCTGATCGGGTTCTTCGTCAACACTCAGGTGCTGCGGGTGGACCTCTCCGGCGACCCGGCGTTCACCGAGCTGCTCGCCCAGGTGAGGGACAAGTCGCTGGCAGCCTACGAGCACCAGGACGTCCCGTTCGACATGCTGGTCGAGGCGATCAACCCCGAACGCTCCGCCGCCTACCAGCCGCTGTTCCAGGTAATGCTCGGCCTGCAGAACTATGAGAGGCCGCAGTTCGAACTCCCCGGGCTCACCCTGGAGGTCGAGCAGACCGCCCAGCCGACTGCCAGGGTCGACCTGTTCTTCAACCTGGTCGTGGACGACTCGGGGGCGCTGCGGGGCGACCTCTCGTACCCGGTCGACCTGTTTGACCGGGAGACGGTCGAGGCCGTCGCCGCCCGGTTCGTGCGTGTACTGGAGCAGGTGGTCGCCGATCCGGGCGTGTGCGTCGGAGACGTCGACGTGCTGAGCGCGGGGGAGCGGCAGCGGCTGGTGGTGGAGCTGAACGACACCGCCGAGCCGACCCTGGACGACGGACTGGTCGCGGCGGTGCTCAAGCAGGTACAGGCGGCACCGGAGGCGCGCGCCGTCATCGGCGAGGAGGAGTCGCTCACCTACCGGGAGCTGGACGCGCGGTCGAGCAGGCTGGCGCACTGGCTGGTCGACCGCGGTGTGCGGGCGGAGTCGCGGGTCGCCGTGTGCCTGCCGCGGACGGTGAATCTGGTGGTGGCGCTGCTGGCGGTGCTGAAGGCCGGTGGGGCTTCCGTTCCGATCGATCCGGACGACCCGCGTTCGTGGATCGACCACATCCTTGAGCATGCGGATCCGACGCTCGTCCTTGACGCCGACACGCTGGCCGGCGCGGACTGTTCGGGGTACCCGGATGCGGCACCGGAGGTGGCCGTCCGCCCCGAGAACACCCAGTACGTGACCTACATGTCGGGGGCGACGGGGGAGCCGAAGGGGGTGGCGATCCCGCGCGGCGCGGTTGCGAATTCCCTGGCCACGACGGAGCGTCGGTTCCCGCTGTCGTCCGCGGACCGGATGCTGTTCGGCACAGCCGTGGCGCTCGACATGGCGCACATCGAGCTGTACCTCCCGCTCATCGCCGGCGCGACCATGGTGGTGGCGGGGAAGGACACCGTCACCGACATGCCGGCCGTGGCGGAGTTGATGCATCGCCACGGGGTCACCGCGGTGCAAGCCACGCCCGCCTTCTGGCAACTGCTGTTGATGCACGAACCGCACGTCGCGAACGGTCTGCGGATCATCATCGGCGGGGAGGTGGTGCCGGCACGGCTTGCCAGGATCCTGGCGAAGCAGGCCGCCGAAGTGTTCCACATGTATGGCCCGACCGAGACGACGACGTGGAGCACCGCGGCACGCGTGAAGGTGGGGGCGGGGGTGCCGATCGGGTTGCCGGTCGGGAACACTCAGGTGTACGTGCTCGACTCACGGCTGCGCCCGGTTCCCCGCGGGGTGCCGGGCGAGCTGTACCTCGCCGGTGCCGGGATGGCCCGCGGGTACCAGCGCCGGCCGGAGCTGACCGCGGCGCGGTTCGTGGCGTGCCCGTTCGGCCCCGCCGGCGCGCGGATGTACCGCACTGGGGACCTGGTGCGGTGGGGCAGCAACGGGCAGCTGGAGTACGTTGAGCGAACCGATCGCCAGGTGCAGATCCGGGGCTTCCGGGTCGAGCTGGGGGGGATCGAGCATGTGCTGACCGGGCATCCCGGCGTGGCGCAGGCGGTGGCTGTGCTGCGTGAGAACGAGGACAGCGGTAAGGGCATCGTGGCCTATGTGGTGCCCGAGCCCGATGTCGCAGAGGCTGATGCCGGTGTTCAGACGCTGCTCGCCGAGCTGTCGGAGTACCTGCGTGGGCGCCTGGCGGACCATATGGTGCCTTCCGCGCTGGTTCCGCTTCCGGAGATCCCGCTCACCCCGGACGGAAGGCTCGACCACGGAGCACTGCCGTCCGAGGACACGAACACCGCGAACAGCCGAGGGCCGCGCAACTCCCACGAAGAGAAGATGTGCGCCCTCTTCAGCGAGCTGCTCGGCCTCGAGAGAGTCGGTATCGACGAGGACTTCTTCGAGCTGGGCGGGCACTCGATGCTGGCCACCCGGCTCAGCGCCCGCATCCGCGACGAGTTCGACATCGACATGCCCCTCAGGACGATCATCAAGTACCCAACGGTGGGCGAGTTGGCCGCACTGCTGATCGTCGGCACTCCCGGGGAAGTTTCCGACCCTTTTGCTGTCGTTCTGCCGTTGAACAGCGATCCCGGTACCGGCAAGCTCCCGTTGTGGTACTTCCACGGGGGAGGCGGACTGGGCTGGCCCTTCTTCAGCTTCGCGCTGCACGCGCAGGACCGGCCCAACTACGCCCTGCAGTCCCGCGGCTGGAACGGCGTGGACAAGCTGACGGGCTCGGTGGAGGAGATGGTTGAGGATTACGTCGACGAGATGGTGAAGATCCAGCCGGAAGGACCGTTCCACCTGATCGGCTGGTCCTACGGCGGCACAGTCGTGCAGGCCGTCGCGGAGGCGATCGACCGGCGTGGGCGCGAGATCGCTTTCGTGGCCATCCTGGACTCCCAGCCGGCGGGGAGTTACTACAAAGAGTACTACAAAGCGATGCATGCCGGGAGGACGTTTTCGGACTACCAGACGGAGATCAAGGATCACCTCGGCCAATACTTCGGCACCGAAAACCGGCAACACCTCGTGGACACCCTGGCGAAGATCCTGGCCAACAACACGGCCATCATGTCGAGATTCGAATCGCCGGTATACCGCGGTGATGTGCTGTTCTTCAACGCGACACTCGAGGAGAATCAGTACGTGCACCTGTGGCGGCCGTACATCCTCGGTCCCATTGAGATACACGATGTGCGTGCTGTGCACCACGAAATGCACATGCCCGAACCCGTGGCCCAGATCATGGAGATCATCAACCGCAAGCTGGCGGCATGACCGGACATCGGTTCCCCCGGAACGGGTTCGACGCACCATCACATGGATGATTGGGGTCGGTAGCCGCAGAACTGCACCGGCCCGAGCCCCAGGAGCCCGGGGAGAGCTCCGTAGATCCCGGTTTGGTCGGATGATCACGGGTGGCCGGACGTGAGACGAGCACGGCTCTTGTGGATCATGGAGTTCTCTAGGCTCCCAGATCAGCAAGGCTGCCGTGCTCGTCACTCCGTCCTCTCTCATGTCCGTGTCCATCGGGACGACACCCTCCTCGTCCGTCGTCCCGGCCGGGAAGGTGCCTCCTTCCGGTCTGCTGCGGGCGCCGGCCGGGGTGCCCGATCCCCGGGATCCACGTGGAGTGCGCTACCCGACTGCCCACGCTGCCGGCGATCGGGGTGTGCGCGATGACGGCGGCCGGTCACAACTTCCCGGTCGCGACAGCCGAGTGAGCCCGCCGCTGTGATCAGGCGATACCGGCCCGGCTGGGCTGTCCTTTCGATCCGTTCGCCGGCCGCTTCCGGGCGCCGGGAGAGCGGACCTTGCGGGACGTCTTCGCCCGGGTCGGCCCCGGCGCCGTCACTTCGGCCGGATTCGCCCGGCTCACCGCTCTGACTCCGGCCATGGTGGGGCCGCTGAGCCCGGACGGTATTGCGGAGCGCGAGCAGCGCCGCGCCCACCGGGCCGCCGCACGCGGGCGTGATCAGCGGCGGCGTCGGCGGGCGTTCGCGGTGGACGGCAAGTGCCTGCGCGGAGCCGTCCGCACTGATGGCAGCCGGGTGTTCGTGCTGACCGCCGTCCGTCACGATGACGCGCTGACCGCGGCCCTGCGTGAGATCGGCGCGAAAACGAACGAGATCCCCGAGTTCGCCCCCCTGCTGGACACCATCGACGACCAGGACCTGAACAATGCCGTGGTCGCGGTCGACGCCCTGCACGCACAGAAGGACCATGCCCGCCACCTCGTCGAGGACCGGAAAGCGCACTACCTGCTGTCCGTGAAGAACAACCAGCCCACCCTGGCACGGCAGTTGAAGAAGCTTCCCTGGGCGCAGTGGGCGCAGGCGCGGTCCTGGACCGCTCCCGTGCTCGCGGACACGGCCGCGAGGAGATCCGGGAGGTGAAAGTGGCGTCCGTGGACGGCCTGCTCTTCCCCCACGCCCGCCAGGTCGTGCGCATCCACCGCGAACGCCGCCGCATCGGCACGAAGAAGTGGACCACCGAGACGGTCCATGCCGTCACCGACCTGCCCGCCCACCAGGCGTCCGCCGCCGAACTCGCGGCCTGGGCCCGTGGCCACTGGATCATCGAGAACACCGTCCACTGGACCAAGGACGTCACCTTCGCCGAGGACGCCAGTCAGGTCCGCCGTCACCACACCCCGGCCGTCATGAGCGCCCTGCGCGACCTGGCCCGGGCCACCCTCCACCGCAGCGGCTGGACCAACACCGCCAGCGGCCGACGCGCCCACACCTTCCACAGCTGTCCTGCACCTGTGCGAGCACCTTCGGAAGCTGGCTGCCTCGCGCGGCGTAGAAGGTCTTGCCGTGGTCCGCGGGCAGTGTGCACATCCTCCTGGCGAGGTCCGGGGCAACCGCATCTCGGCCAGAGCCCGACGCAGCCGGACGATGTCGATCTCCCCTGGCCGAGGCCGGCGTAGAGGGACCCATGCCCGCGGCGGTGTTCCGGAGCGAGTGCCAGGTCGACCTGTGTCCACACCGGCCCGTCTGTGCACAACAGCGCATCGCACACCTCGAACAACGCGTCGCCCCGCATGGTCAGACACGCGTACTACTCCGTCCGGAAGCACGACACTTCCCTGAACGCATTCTGCAGGACGCTCTGATACCTCAAGTTCGAGTCGCGTTGAGGCACATAGCGTTCTGTGGCGCCGGGGAAGCCCGTGAGGAGTCCGAGCCCCAATGGGGTGCATGTGTGGCAGACGGTCTTGCCGTCGCGGTGGGCCGTGGTGAGGTGGGCGGCGCGGAGGGCTGTGGTGTGTTCGGACACGGAGGACTTGGCCAGGCCGAGTTGGCGGGCGAGGTCGGTAGTGGTGCGTGGCCGGGTCAGCCGTTCCAGGATGGCGGCGCGTGTGCGACCCAGCAGCCTGGCCAGGGCGTTGGCAGCGGGGTCGTCAAGGAGAGGGAGAGGGGTCACGGCCGGGTAGACCGGGAACGCCCCCTGAGCAAGGCCGGCCAGCATTGCCCGGATGCTCTGGCCGGCCAGGAGCTGGACGCCCCAGGCGCGTTCGGAGTCGAATCCGGCGCGGATACGCTCCCACGAGCCGAGCAGTAGGCCGCCTGCGTGTGCTGCCCGTACGGAGCGTTCGAGGATCTGCCCGGCCTCCCGGCCGCGGTCGGCCAACAGGCGGGTCCATGGGACTGGGCGGCGGTCAGCGGCGTGTACACGTCGTAGCTCCGTGCGGACAAACGGGGTGGAGGCCGACAGGACCTGGTCAAGACCGTCATCGAATCCCTGGCTCAGCGGGTCCAAGAACAGTTGGACGAGTTCTGTACCGGCGGGGCCAGGACCACCGAGGTCTGCGGCTGGGTAACCAGGGAAACTCGCGTCAACAAGTTCATCAACGACAACATCTTCGGCACTCTTGCCATGGTGCGAGGCGTCAATACGGCCACCAATCGGGGGGCAGTGCCCCCGGAGCCGGTATTGCCAGCCTGAACCTGATGTCCATGTGAGGTGTGAGCGGGAAGGGAGTGACCTGCGTCATGCGCATCGGACAGCTCGCCAGGCGGTCAGGGGTCAGCGTGCGGGCCCTGCGCCACTACGAGGAGCAGCGGCTCCTGGAATCGATGCGGACGCCCGGTGGGCAGCGTGACTGTCCCGACGAAGTCCTGGAGCGGGTCCAGCTCATCCAGGACCTCTTCGCGGCCGGCCTCTCCAGCCGTACCGTCGTCGAACTCCTGCCGTGCGTGAGCACCGGCGTCGCGACCCCCGCCATGCTCGACCAGCTCGTCGTCGAGCGCGACCGCATCGCCGCATGCGTCCAGGACCTGACCCGGGCCAGGACCGAACTCGGCCGCGTGATCGAGAACGTGACCGCGGCGAACGTGGTGCAGGGCTGATCAACCCGTCGCGAGGGGTGGGGCCCCGACCTGTCCGGCATCTACCGGGCAATGGCCGGCCACGGGAAGCCCCCGGGCGTATCCGGAGGCCGTCGAAATAGCGTTCGTCGCTCTCGCTGCCCCGGACACACGCCGGGCAGCGATGGGCAGGGCGGGCCGCGGCTGACCACGGTGCCGGCACACCGCTGGACCGGTCAGCCGCAACCTCTCCGACCGGACAACGCCCACGAGCGGACAGCAAGGGTCCGGGCGGCCTGCGCCGCCACCAGCCCGCATCCACCGGCCGACCTCGCCGAGATCGTCCGTCTCTACGGACTGCGGCCCTGCTGGGAGCAGTGGTTCACCCCACCCGGATCTCACACGCCTCGACTGCCCTGCCGGCCGCCGGTGGTGGCAAGCCCGGACGGAAAGGACCCGCCCTCCTGGCTCCAGGCACTGATCGACACGGTCTTGATCTCTACTGCCGCATTTGACGAACTGCCGATAGCCGCTGCGGACTGACCGTCATCCCATCAGCTCGAACTCCGGCGGGCCAAACCTTGCCGACCCCGGCCGAACAGACCGCCGCACTGCTTCGCCGAGCCCAGATCCCGCAGGGCGACAGCGACACCGCCTTCGAATTCGGCGGATCCGCGAGATGTGAACGATCGCCCGCCGGAGCGGAATTCGAGCGGGTAAATCCTACTGGTCCGCCATTCGGTCATGGTGGCACAGAACCCGGTGCGGCACAGGCCCTGACCGGCGACCGGGAGCCGGTGATCCTCTCGACCTTGTGGCGTCGGCGGTCGAGTCCCTACGGTGGCGTCAGCTTTCCAGGGGGACCGCGGATATCCGGTGTCCTGTCGACAGGACGACACCGATGAGCGCATCGCGCCCGCTCCGGCGATTTCGAATCCGAGCATTTCCAACTCCGCGTCACGCCGTGACGGTTAAGGACGGTGGCAGTGAGCACGAACCCCTTCGACGACGAGGACGGCCGCTTCTACGTCGTGGTCAACGACGAGGAACAGCACTCCCTGTGGCCGGTGTTCGCCGAGGTGCCCGAGGGTTGGCGAGTGGTCTTCGGTGAGGCAGGCAGGGTCGAGTGCCTGGACTACGTCGAGCAGAACTGGACGGACCTGCGCCCGAGGAGTCTCCAGGAGGCGATGGCGGCGGACTGAGCGGCGGCGTTCTCCGAAAAGCGGAGGGGCGCGGCCGGTGATCGGCGACGACCGGACGCGCCGAACCGGTCGGCCCCTTCCGCGGAACGCCGTGACGGTTCAACGCCCGTTGCGGAATGCCTCCTTCGCCACGTGTGAATGATTTCGCTCTTCTGCGCCCTCGCTCGTCTCCCTGGGGAAAGCGCGCCAAAAGTCCGCGAAAAGTGCGCGCAGCCGCGTAGCCGGGGTGGCCGCGCGAGCACCGCCCCGCCCCGGCTCGGCCGCGCCTGCCCGGTCGAGCAGAGCCTGTGGAGCGCCGGCGGCCCGCCAGGCCGGGCACCTCTCAGATCGGAGACAGTTGATGATCCTTCAGGGAAAGCGGGTGGCCCTGCCTGCGGCGCCCGTCGTCCACCGGCGGTTCGAGGAGCACGCGCGGGCCACTCCCGACGCCGTCGCCGTCTTCCACGACGGGCGGCGGGTGACCTACGCGGAACTGAACGCCGAGGCGAACCGCTTCGCTCGCTTCCTCACCGCGCGCGGACACGGCCGTGGCACGAAGGTCGGTGTCTGCCTCGACTACTCCGTCGACATCCTCGTCACCATCCTCGGCACGCTGAAGGCGGGCGCGGCCTACGTCCCTCTCGACCCCGCCTATCCGGCGGCCAGGCTCCAGTTGCTACTGGGTCAGATACCCGACCTCGCGCTGATCGTGGCCTCCCCGGCGACGGCCCCGCTGGTCGCGTCGGCGACCGCCGAGATCGTCGGGACGGAGCAGCTCTCCGAGGCCCTGGCCGGGCTCCCGACGGCCGACCCCGACGTCCCGGTCACCGGGGACGACGTGTGCTACGCGGTCTTCACGTCCGGCTCGACCGGGACACCCAAGCTGACCGCGGTACGGCACGAGGGCTGGTTCAACCTGATGAACTGGCTGACGCTCGAGTACGGACTGCACAGCGCGTCGCACAACCTGGTCGTCAGCGCGTTCGGTTTCGACCTGTCCCAGCGCAGCCTGATGACCCCGCTGTTCTGCGGCGCCACCCAACACCTCATGGCCAGCCGGAACTTTGACGCCGCGATGGCCTACCGCATGCTGACCCAGCACGGGATACGCATCCTGCACTGCGCCTCCAGCACGCTGTACCTGATGGTGGACTGGGAGACCGCCCGGGGAGGCCAGGCGCTCGCCGGGCTGGACCACATCCTGTTCGGCGGGGAGCCGCTGCGCATCGAACGGATCCTTGACTGGGCCCGGCGCGAGGGAAACACCTGCACGCTCCTGCACCAGTACGGTGTCGCCGAGTGCACCGACGTCGCGTCGTCCTACGACCTCGCCGGCTACCGCCACGGCGAGCACGACATCGCGCCCGTGGGCAGGCCGGCCCACAACACCGACATCCACCTTCTCGACGAGCGGAGGCGCGGTGTCGCGGCGGGGGAGTACGGCGAGATATACATCTCCGGCGTCGGCGTCGGCGCGGGCTATCTCAACGGCACGGGTCCCGAGTCCGAGCGGTTCACGACCGTCCTGGTCGACGGCGCGCCGCGCAGGATGTACCGCACGGGTGACCGCGGATGCGTGAACGAGGCCGGGGAACTCGTCGTCGCCGGTCGGATGGACGCCCAGGTGAAGGTGCGGGGCATGCGCATCGATCCCACCGACGTCGAACGCGCGCTGGGCAGGCTGGCCGACGTCCGTGAGGCCGCCGTGGTCGTCCACCACACGGACTCCGGCGACGCCGAGCTGATCGCGTTCCTGGTACCGGGAGCGGCCGAACCCGCCGAGAACGAGGTGCGGGACCGGCTGCTGCGGACCTTGCCGCGCACCATGGTTCCGGCCAGGTTCCTCACCATTGCGTCCCTTCCGCTGAGTCCGCACGGAAAAGTGGACCGTGCGGCCTTGCTCCAGAAATTCCACCAGAAATTCCTGGCCAGTGGTGCGACGGCGTAGTCGACGAATCCCGCTGACAACCGAGAGGAATACGATGCTTGTCGACCGGGTGCGCACCATCTGGTGCCGGGAACTGCGAAACGACGACATAGCGGTCGACGACAATTTCTTCACTCTGGGCGGCCAGTCCGTCATCATGGCCAGAATCCAGGCGGCGTTCATCGACGAACTGGGTTTAGAGGTTCCCGTGGACCAGATGTTCCTCAACCCAACCGTGGCGTCGATCTCCGCATACATCGAATCCCTGAACGCCGCGACTCCGTAGTGATGTGCTGCTCGCGTGCTTCATCATTCATCACCTGGGCATTTCCGGCTCCGGCCGCATTGGAATCCGAAAACCACCTGGTTAGAGAGACGCCATGTATGACGTCATTGTCGTAGGTGCCCGTTGCGCGGGTTCACCGACGGCCATGCTTTTCGCACGGCAGGGTTATCGCGTGCTGCTCCTGGAGAGAGCAGGTTTCCCGCAGGACACCTTGTCCTCTCACTACATCCACCTGGAGGGCGTGGCGGTTCTGCAGCGGTGGGGGCTGCTCGACCGGCTCCGCGAGGCGGGCTGCCGGCCGATCAGACACCAGAGCTACGAGGGGCCGGGCGTCCGCATCGACGGCTTCTCCCTGCCGATCGACGGTCAGCGCACCACGTACGCGCCGAGGCGGTACGTGCTCGACCCGATCCTCGCCGACGCTGCCGTGGCGGCCGGTGTGGAGTTCCGGGACTCCTGCGCGGTCAACGACCTGGTCTTCGAGGGTGACCGGGTCGTCGGTGTGCGGTACACCACGGCGAGCGGCACCCTGGCGACGGACCGGGCACGACTCGTCGTCGGCGCGGACGGGATGCGCTCGCTGGTCGCCCGCAAAGCCGGCGCACCCCACGTCATCGAGCACCCGCGGATGACCTGCACCTACTACAGCTACTGGGCCGGGGTGCCCGCGCACTTCGAGCTGTACGAGCGGCAGGGGCGCTGGATCGGCGTCATCCCCACCAACGACGACCTCACGCTCCTCATGGCCTACTTCCCGCAGGAGGAGTTCTCTGCCGTCCGTAAGGCGGTGGAACCCGCCTACCTCGACGCTTTCCGCACGACGGCACCGGAGCTGTACGAACGGATGACGGCGGGCGAGCGGGTGGAGCAGCTGTACGGCACCGGGCACCAGGAGAACTACTTCCGCAAGGCTTTCGGGCCCGGGTGGGCGCTGGTGGGGGACGCGGTGAACCACAAGGACTCCATCACTGCCCGCGGCATCACCGAGGCCTTCGTCCAGGCCCAGTCGCTCACCGGCCACATCGGGGAGGGCCTGCATGACGACGTGGCCCTCCAGGACGCGCTGCGCCGGTACGAGGACGACCTCGACGGCAACGCCCTGAGCCACTACCAGGGGGCGCTCAACGTGGCCGAGCTCAAGCCCGAGGGGCGGGCCGAACTGCTGCGGAAACTGGTCGGCCACCAGGAGCTGATCGACCGGTACTTCTCCACGCTGTCGGGTGCGTGCTCCTTGGACGACTTCTACAACACCGAACTGTTGACCGTGCTCGACCAGAGCTGAGTAGCGGCCTGCTCCCGCGAGGTTCCGCCGATTTGGAGACAGAATGATCCCGTTGTCGTTCGCGCAGCGTCGGCTGTGGTTCGTGGACCGGTTCGAAGGCCCGTCGCCGACCTACAACGGCGCTCTCGCCCTGCATCTGACCGGCGAGCTGAACGCGGGCGTGCTGGAGGCGGCGCTCCACGACGTCGTCGGCCGGCACGAGGCCCTGCGCACGGTTGTCGTCGAGGACGACGACGGCGTCCCGCACCAGCGCGTGCTGCCTTCCGGCGCGGAGTCGTTCGGTCTGGGCGTCGTCGAGGCCGCGACGGAGCAGGAGCGGGTGAGGGCGGTCGACGAGGCGGCCACTGCCACTTTCGACCTGGCCGCCGACGTCCCGATCAGGGCCCGGCTGGTGCGATGTGGTCCACGTGAGCACACCCTGGTGCTGGTGATGCATCACATCGCCGTGGACGGCGAGTCGTTCGGGCCGCTGTGCCGTGATCTGACCACCGCCTACGCGGCCCGCCGCGACGGCAGGGCCCCGGCGTGGGAGCCGTTGCCGGTGCAGTACGCGGACTACACGCTCTGGCAGCGGGACATGCTCGGCGACGAGTCCGACCCGGACAGCCTGGCGGCCCGGCAACTGGACTTCTGGCGGCGGACCCTGGCCGACCTGGCGCAGCCGCTGGCCCTGCCCACGGACCGCCCGCGCCCCAAGTCGATGAGCCACCGCGGCGACATGATTCCGTTCTCGATCGACCCCGAGCTGCTGCGGTCGGTGGAGAAGCTCGCCGCGCAGGCCGACACCACGGTCTCGATGGTCATGCACTCCGCACTGGCGGTCCTCCTGCACCACCTCGGCTGCGGTGACGACGTACCCGTCGGCGCGCCGATCGCCGGCCGCACCGACGAGGAGCTGCGCGACCTCGTGGGGTTCTTCGTCAACACCTGGGTGCTGCGCGTCGAACTCTTCGGCAACCCGACCTTCGGCGAGCTGCTGCAGCGGGTACGGGAGCGGGCCCTGTCGGCGTACGACCACCAGGACCTGCCGTTCGAGCGGCTGGTGGAGCTGCTGAACCCCGACCGGTCCACCGCGTACAACCCGCTCTTCCAGGTGATGCTCGCGTGGCAGCCGTCGATTCCGGAACTGGACTTCCCCGGACTGGTCTCCCGCTCCGAGCGCCTGGAGACCGCCACCGCCAAGTTCGACCTGTTCTTCGACCTGGTCCCGGACGCCTCGGGCGGGGCGCGATGCCGCCTGGAGTACCGCACCGACCTCTTCGACCAGGACACCGCCGCAGGCATCGCGCACCGCTTCGTGCGTGTGCTGAGCCGACTTGTTGCCGACCCGGAACGCCGGATCGGCGGTATCGACGTACTCGACGCCGCCGAACGCGACCGGCTGCTCGTGACGTTCAACGACACCGCCTCACCGGTGGACGAGCTGACCGTGCCGGAGCTGTTCGAACTCCAGGTCGCCAGGACGCCCGACGCCCCCGCGATCGTGCACGACGACCGGACACTGACCTACCGGGAGCTCGACGCCCGTGCCGACGCCGTCGCCTGGGAGCTGGTGCGCCTCGGGGCCGGCCCCGAGGACCTGGTGGTCCTCGCGCTGCCGCGCGCGGAGGACCTGGTGGCCGGGCTGCTCGGCATCCTCAAGTCCGGTGCGGGCTATCTGCCCATGGATCCGCAGTACCTCGCCGGCCGCGCCGAGAGCGTGCTGTCCGAAGCCCGTCCGCGCTTCGTGGTCACCGACACCACCACGTCACGGGCCCTGCCGGCGAACGACATGACGACCGTGGACCTCGACGAGCGCGCGCGCTGGGACACACCGGGCAGGCCGCTGCGCGACGCGGACCGCGTCGCGCGGCTGAGCCCGGACAACCTGGCGTACGTCATGTACACCTCCGGCTCCACGGGCACGCCGAAAGGCGCTGCGATCACCCACCGCAGCCTCGTCAACGGAGTACGTGAACTGACGCGCGTGCTGGACGCACCGCCCGGATGGCGCATGCTGGCCGGCACGTCGGTCAACTTCGACGTCTCGGTCTTCGAGCTGCTGACCGCCCTGTCCACCGGCGGCAGCGCCGAGGTCGTCTCCAGCGCGCTGGCGCTGGGCGAACGGGACAGCTGGAACGGCCACGTGATCAGCGCGGTCCCCTCGGTGCTCGGGGAACTGGTGGGCCACCTGCGGAAGACCACGGACGTGCGCACGGTCGTGTTCGCGGGCGACGTGCTCCCGGCCCGGCTGGTGAGACAGGTGCGCGAGGCACTGCCCGGCGTGCAGGTCGTGAACTCCTACGGGCAGAGCGAGAGTTTCTACGCCACCACCTACTCTCTCCCGGCGTCCGAGGAGTGGTCGCAGGGCGAGGTCGCGCCGATCGGCACCCCGCTGGGCAACATGCGTGCCTACGTGCTCGGCCCGGGACTCGCCCTCGTACCGCAGGGCGCGGTCGGTGAGCTGTACGTGGTCGGCACCTGCCTCGGCCGTGGCTACCACGGCCGCCCGGGCCTGACCGCCGAGCGCTACGTGGCCAACCCCTTCGGCCCGGCGGGCGAGCGGATGTACCGCACGGGCGACCTGGCCCGCTGGAACGCGCACGGTCAGCTGGAGTGCCTGGGCCGGGGCGACGGCCAGGTGAAGGTGCGGGGCTTCCGCATCGAGACAGCCGAGGTGGAGGCCGCGGTCACCGCGTACCCCGGGATCAGCGAGGCGGTCGTGATCAGCCGCGAGCTGCCCTCGGGCGGGCGGCGGCTGGTCGCGTACGTGGTGCACGCCGGCGAGGGAGCCGTGGGTGACGACGGCGCCGGCGGGATCGGCGACGTGGACGTGCTGGCCGGTGCCTCGGCCGCCGAGCTGCGCACGTTCGTCGCGGCCCGGCTGCCCGACTACATGGTTCCCTCGGCCTTCGTGGCCCTCGACCGGATGCCGCTCGGGCCGACCGGCAAGCTGGACCGCTCGGCGCTGCCCGAACCGGAGTTCGTGGGCGAGACCTACCGGGAACCGCGCACCGAGGCCGAGGCGATCGTCGCCGCGGCCTACGCCGATGTGCTCGGTGTGGAACGCGTCGGTGTCGACGACGACTTCTTCGCCGTCGGCGGGGACAGCCTGCGGTCGATCCAGGTGGTGGCGCGGGCGCGGGCCCGGGGCCTGGACCTCACCACGCGGGAGATCTTCGAGTACCGCACGGCGGCCGGCCTCGCCGAGGTGGCGTCCGCCCGACAGGACCGGGGGCCCGCGCTCGCGGAACTGGACGGCGGCGGGGTCGGCCCGATGCCGTTGCAGCCGGTGGCACGGCAGGTGTTCGCACAGGGCGGCGGCATCGACCGCTTCGCCATGTCGATGGTGCTGGAACTGCCCGCCGGCATCGACGGCGGCGGCCTCACCGCGACACTGGACGCCGTCCTGGACCGGCACGACCTGTTGCGCGCACGGCTGGTGCGCGGCGACGAGCCCCTGCTCGTCGTACGGCCCGCGGGATCCGTGCGGGCGGCCGACCTGATCCGCCGGGTCGCCTGCGACGGCCGGTGGGACGAGCCCTCCTCCCTCGACGCGGCGAAGGCGGAACTGGACGACGCGGTCGGGCGGCTCGATCCGGAGGCCGGGACCATGGCGGACTTCGTCTGGTTCGCCCCCGGGACGGGTGCGGGCCGGCTGCTCGTGGTCCTGCACCACCTGGTGGTGGACGGGGTCTCCTGGCGCATCCTCATGTCGGACTTCGCCGAGGCCTGGCAGCAGGTCCGGTCCGGCCGCACGCCCGAGCTGCCCGAGGTCGGCACCTCGGCCCGCCGCTGGGCGTCCGCTCTGGAGGACGAGGCGTTCTCCGCGGAGCGGGAAGCGGAACTGCCGTACTGGCGCGACCTGCTGGAGACGCCCGAACCCCCGCTCGGCACCCGGCCGTTCGACCCGGCGGTGGACGTGATGTCCACGGTCGACACCGTGCGGGTACAGGTCCCCGCCGACGTCACCGAGGCCGTCCTGGGCAGGCTCCCCGCAGTGTTCCGGGCGACCGCGACCGACGTGCTGCTCGCCGCGCTCGTCCTGGCGGTCGACCGGTGGCGCGGTGCGGACCGCTCGACCCTGGTCCGCCTGGAGGGACACGGGCGCGAGGAGGACATCGTCCCCGGGGCCGACCTCACCCGCACCGTCGGGTGGTTCACGAGCATGTACCCGGTGCGGATCGACGTCCGCGGGGTAGAGCCGGCCGACGTACTGGCGGGCGGTCCCGCGGCCGGCAGGGCGATCAAGCTGGTCAAGGAGCAGTTGCGCCAGGTCCCGGACAAGGGCGTCGGGTACGGCCTGCTGCGCCACCTCAATCCGGAGACCGCCGCACAGCTCGCCCAGTACCCGGATCCCCGGATCGGGTTCAACTACCTCGGCCGGATCTCGGCCGCCGACGTGCCCGAGCACCTGCGCGCCGACGGGTGGGGACCGGCGTCCTGGTCCGCCGAGCTGCTCGCGATGCCCGATCCGGATCTGCCCGCGCTGTCCGCGCTCGAAGTCAACTCCTTCGCCGTGGACACCCCCGACGGCGCCCGGTTGCAGACGGCCTTCATGTTTCCCACCGGCCTGCTGTCCCGCGAGCGGACCGGTGAACTGGCCGAGCTGTGGCTGGAGGTGCTGCACGGCATGGCCGCGCACGCCGCACAGCCCGGGACCGGCGGTCTCACCCCCTCGGACGCCTCGCTGGTCTCGGTGCGGCAGGACGAGATCGAGGCCTGGGAGCGGCGTTACGGCCCGCTGACCGAGGTGTGGCCGCAGGCGCCGGGCCAGTCCGGGATCCAGTTCGAGGCCGCCCTCGCCGACGGCTCCTTCGACGTCTACCACATGCAGTTCGTGCTGCACCTGTCCGGGCACGTGGACCCGGCCCGCATGCGGGCCGCCGGACAGGCGCTCGTGGACCGGTACCCCAACCTGCGCTCGGCGTTCCTCACCGCCTCCGACGGAGATCCGGTGCAGATCGTGGCCGACCATGTCGTACTGCCCTGGATCCACCTGGACCTGACCGGTCGCACGGCGGCCGAGCAGGAGGCCGCGCTGGACCGGGCCCTCGCCGACGACCGGGCCGACCGGCTCGATCCCACCAGGCCGCCGCTGCTGCGCCTGGCCCTGCTCACCTGCGGGCCGCAGCGGGCGAAGCTCGTCATCACGGCGCACCACACCCTGTTCGACGGCTGGTCGTCACCGGTGGTCATCAAGGATCTGATCCGGCTGTACTCCGGGACCGACGGGCTCGGCCCGGTCCGCAGCTACGGCGACTACCTGACCTGGCTGTCCACCCGGGACCGGCAGGCGTCGGCCGCCCGCTGGGCCGCCGAGCTCAGCGGGTTCGACCAGCCCACGCTGGTGGCACCCAACGCCCCCGTCCAGGAGACGGCGTCCGCCCTCGGACGGGTCGAGGTACCGCTGTCGATCGACAAGGGCCGTGCCCTGGCCCGGCGGGCCGCGGAACTCGGTGTCACGCTGAACACCCTCCTCCAGGGCGCGTGGGGCATCCTGCTGTCGAAGCTGACCGGGCAGCAGGACGTGGTGTTCGGAGCCGCAGTCAACGGCCGCCCGGCCGAACTGGCCGGTTCCGACGAGATGGTCGGCCTGTTCATCAACACGCTTCCCACCAGGGCGTACTGCCGTCCCGACCACAGCGTCGCGCAGGTCGTCACCGACCTGCAGAACCGGCAGACCGCGCTGCTCGACCACCACTACTACGGCCTCGCCGACATCCAGCGCGACGTCGGCCTGCCCGCCCTCTTCGACACCATCGTCGTGTTCGAGAACTACCCCATCGACCGGGCCGGCATCGTCGACGCCAACGCCGCCGCGGGATTCACGATCGACGGCATCCGGCCCTACGCGGGCTCGCACTACCCGCTCACGCTCAATGCCTCCGACCCCTACCTGCGGACCTCGCTGGACTACCAGAACAACCTGTACGACCGACAGGCGGCCGAGGTGATCGCCGCCCGGCTCGTCCGGGTCCTGGACCACATACTCGACGACCCGACGGTGCCGGTCGGCTCGGTCGAGGTACTTTCCGAGGAGGAGCGCGACCGGTTGGTGCGGCGGATCAACGACACCGCCCACCCGGTGCCACCGGACACCCTGCCGGGCGCGTTCGAGGCCCAGGTGGAGCGCACGCCGGACCTCGTCGCGCTGATCGGCGAGCGGGAAAGGCTGACCTACCGGGAGTTCGACCGGCGCGCGAACCGGCTGGCGCACTGGCTGGTCGAGCAGGGCGCGGGACCCGAGCGGCTGGTCGCCGTGCGCCTGCCCCGCTCGGTGGATCTGATGGTCGCGATCTACGCGGTGGTCAAGGCGGGCGCGGCCTACGTGCCCATCGACACCGAGTTGCCCGAGGACCGGGTGCGGCACGTGCTGGACGGCGCCGGGCCGCTGCTGGTGCTCGACGGGGCGCTGCCGGACGTGTCCGCGTACCCGGCCACGACGCCCGAGCGGCGGCTGTCACCGGACAACGCCGCGTACGTCATCTTCACCTCCGGCTCCACCGGCGGCCCCAAGGGCGTGCAGGTGTCACACCGGTCGATCATGAACCGGCTGGCGTGGGGCCTGGCGCACTTCGACGTCGGCCCCCAGGACCGGGTGCTGCTGAGCACGTCGACGAGCTTCGACGTGTCGGTGCCGGAGCTGTTCGCGCCGTTGCAGGTGGGCGC
This sequence comes from Streptomyces sp. NPDC102514, assembly GCF_055584525.1. Taxonomy (NCBI): domain Bacteria; kingdom Bacillati; phylum Actinomycetota; class Actinomycetes; order Kitasatosporales; family Streptomycetaceae; genus Streptomyces; species Streptomyces sp. NPDC102514. Next base: position 195,035 of record NZ_JBVJLW010000002.1, on the reverse strand, counting down.
GGCCGTGGTGATCGCCCGTCCGGCCGGGCGGCGGGACCCGGCCTACCTGGCCGAGCTGATCCAGCGGGAGCGGGTGACGGGGGCGGACTTCGTGCCCTCCCTGCTGGAGGCGTTCGTCGCCGAGCCCTCGGCGAAGCAGTGCGACAGCCTGCGCTGGATGGAGGTCGCGGGTGAGGCGTTCCCGGCGGCCCTGGCGAACAAGGTGGTCGGCCTGCTGCCCGACTGCGGTGTGCACAACCTCTACGGGCCCACCGAGGCGGCCGTCGAGGTCACGGCGTGGCAGCACGTGCCAGGGGCGGACCGGGTGCCGATCGGCACCCCGGTGTGGAACACCCAGGTGTACGTGCTGGACGCGGCGCTGCGTCCGGTCGCGCCGGGAGTGGCCGGCGAGCTCTACCTCGCGGGGGCCGGCCTCGCCCGCGGCTACCTCGGGCAGAGCGCGCTGACCGCGCACCGCTTCGTGGCCTGCCCCTTCGGTGCCGCAGGCGCGCGGATGTACCGCACCGGAGACCTGGTGCGCTGGAGCCGGGACGGCCAGGTCGAGTACCTCGGCCGTACCGATTTCCAGGTCAAGGTCCGCGGCTTCCGGATCGAGCTGGGCGAGGTGGAGTCGGCGCTGACCGCGCACCCGGACGTCGACAACGCGGTCGTCGTGGTGCGCGAGGACCGCGCCGACGACCAGCGGCTGGTCGCCTACGTGGTGCCGGGCGAGCGTACGGCGGATTCCTCGGAGCTGGATCTGACCGCCCTGACGGAGCTGGTGCGGGGGCGGCTGCCGGAGTACATGGTGCCCTCGGCGATCGTGTCGCTCGACGCGTTCCCCACGACGGCGAGCGGGAAGCTCGACCGCAACGCGCTCCCCGCTCCCGACCACGCGGAAGCGGTGTCCGGACCAGGGCCGCGCAACCACCGCGAGGAAGTCCTCTGCCGGCTGTTCGCCGAGCTGCTCGGCGTGGAGGAGGTCGGCGTCGACATCGACTTCTTCGACCACGGAGGGCATTCGCTGCTGGCCACCCGGCTGATCGGCCGCATCCGCAGCGAACTCGGCACCGACGTGAAGGTCACGACGGTGTTCCGCAACCCGACCGTCGCCCAGCTGGCCGAGCAGATCGAGAAGCTCGCCACGTCGAAACGTCCCCAGCTGCGTCCGATGAACGTACAGGAGAACCGTCGATGATCCCGTTGTCCTTCGCCCAGAGCCGGATGTGGATCCTGCACAAGCTGGAAGGCCCGTCCGCGACCTACAACGTGCCGTTCGTGCTGCGCCTGGAGGGGACGCTGGACACGACGGCCCTGGCCGCGGCGGTGACGGACGTCACGACCCGGCACGAGAGTCTGCGCACCCTGGTCGTCGAGAACGCGGACGGCACGCCGGAGCAGCGGATCCTGCCTCCCGAGGAGGCCGTGCACCCCTTCCACGTGGTCGACGTGGCCGCGGACGCCGTGGACACCGCCCTGCACGAGGTCACCTGCGAGCCGTTCGACCTGGACACGGAGCTTCCGCTGCGCACGACCGTGCTGCGGCTCGCTCCGCAGGAGCACGTCCTGGTGTTCGTCTTCCACCACATCGCCGCGGACGGGGCGTCGATAGCGCCGTTCGTCAGGGACCTGGTGTCGGCGTACACGGCCCGCCACGGGGGGAGTGCGCCGCAGTGGACTCCGCTGTCCGTGCAGTACAAGGACTACACGCTGTGGCAGCGGCAGCTGCTGGGTGACGAAGCCGACCCGGAGAGCACCATCGCGGAGCAATTGGCCTACTGGAACAAAGAGTTGGCCGAGATCCCCCAACCGTTGCAACTGCCGCTGGACCGGCCGAGGCCGACGACGGCCAGCCACCGCGGCGGCGAGGTCCCCTTCGTACTGGCACCTGAACTGCTGTCGGGCGTGCAGAAGCTGGCCGCCGACCACGGCGCCACGGCACCGATGGTGGCCCAGGCCGTGGTGGTGGTGCTGCTGAACAAGCTGGGCGCGGGCGAGGACGTGCCGATCGGCAGCCCGATCGAGGGGCGCGGCGACGAGCAACTCGACGACCTGATCGGCTTCTTCGTCAACACCTGGGTGCTGCGCGCGGACCTGTCGGGGAACCCGTCGTTCACCGACGTCCTGGAGCAGGTGCGGGACAAGGCCCTCGCCGCCTACGACAACCAGGACGTGCCGTTCGAGCGGCTGGTCGAGCTGCTCAACCCGGACCGCACCACCGCGTACATGCCCCTGTTCCAGACGGCGCTGGGCTGGCAGTTCGTGTGGGGCGAGATCGAGATCCCGGGGCTCCGGGTCACCCCCCTGCCCGTGGGCACCGGCACGGCCAAGTTCGACCTGCTCTTCAACATCGTCCCGAACGCGTCCGGCGGCACGCACGGGCTGCTGGAGTACGCGACCGACCTCTTCGACCACACCACGGCCGAGGGCATCGTCGACAGATTCGTACGCGTCCTGGAGCAGGTGCTGGGCAACCCGGCCGTGCCGATCGGCAGCATCGACGTGCTCTCGCAGGAGGAACGCCATTGGCTGCTGCGCGAGGCCAACGACACGGCGGCGGACGTCCCGGAGCGGACCTTCGACGCGCTTTTCACCGAACGGGCCGCCGCCACGCCGGACGACGTGGCGGTGGTCCGCGGAAACCTGGAGCTCAGCTACCGGGAGATCGAGGAGCGGGCCGACCGGCTGGCACGGGTACTGGCCGAGCGTGGTGTGGGCCCCGAGTCGGTGGTGGCGGTGGCGCTGTCCCGCTCGGTCGAGTGGGTCGTGGCGATCCTGGGCGTGCTGAAGGCGGGCGGGGCGTACCTGCCGGTGGACCCGGCCTACCCGGCGGAGCGTGTGGCGTTCATGGTGGCCGACTCCGGGGCCGTCCTGGTGATCGAGGACGCCGCGTCGGGGGAGCAGATGCCGCGGCTGTCCGTCCCCGTGCTCCGGCTGGACGATCCGGACGTCGCCGCGGCACTGGCCGCCGCCGACGCGGGACCGGTGACCGACACGGACCGCCGCGCCCCGGTCGCCCCGGCCAACACGGCGTACGTGATCTACACGTCGGGTTCGACCGGGACCCCGAAGGGAGTGGCGGTCACTCACTCGGGACTGGCCGGCCTGGTCGCCACCGAGGCCGAGCGGCTCCAGGTCACGCCGGCCAGCCGGGTGCTGCAGTTCGCCTCGCCGAGCTTCGATGCCTCGCTGTGGGAGTGGGGCATGTCCCTGCTGGCCGGAGCGACGCTGGTGCTGGCCGGCCCGGACGAACTGGCCGCGGGCGAACCGTTGATCGAGACGATCGCCGCCCACCGGGTGACCCACGTGACCTTGCCGCCGGCGGTGCTGGCGGCCCTGCCCACGGGGTCGCTGCCGACGGTGGAGACCCTGGTGGTCGGCGGCTCGGCCTCCACACCGGAACTGGTGGCGCAGTGGTCGCCCGGACGACGGATGATCAACGGCTACGGGCCGACCGAGATCACCGTGTGCGCCGCGATGAGCGCGCCGATGGTGGGTGACGGCCGTGTCCCGCCCATCGGACGGCCGATCGCCAACACCCAGGCGTACGTGCTGGACACCGCCCTGCGCCCGGTCGCGCCCGGAGTCGCCGGCGAGCTCTACATCGCCGGCCCCGGGCTCGCCCGGGGGTACCTCGGGCGGCCGGGCCTGACCGCGAGCCGGTTCGTGGCCTGCCCCTTCGGAGCGCCGGGAACGCGGATGTACCGCTCCGGGGACCTGGTGCGGTGGAGCAGGGACGGCCAGCTCGAATACCTCGGGAGAACCGACTTCCAGGTCAAGATCCGCGGCTTCCGCATCGAGCTGGGGGAGATCGAGCACGCGCTCACGAGCCACCCCGGCGTGTCGCAGGCCGCGGTCGTGGTGCGGGAGAACCAGCTGGGCGACCGGCAGTTGGTGGGGTACGTGGTGCCCCAGCCGTACGCCGCCGCGGTGGCCGACGCCGACTCCCAGGTGGACGAGTGGCGTGACCTCTACGACGACAGCTACGCCGGTTCCGGCGACGAGGCGCTGGGCGAGGACTTCCAGGGCTGGAACTCCAGTTACACCGGTGAGCCGATCCCGCGCGAGCAGATGCTCGCGTGGCAGGACGCGGCGGTCGCGCAGGTGTTGCAGTTCGCGCCGCGCCGGGTGCTGGAGATCGGTGTGGGGTCCGGTCTGCTGCTGGCGAAGATCGTCGGAGAGGTCGAGGAGTACTGGGGCACCGACATCTCGGCCACAGTGGTGGACCGCGTCCGGGCCCAGAGCGCGCAGGCCGGACACGGCGACCGGGTCCGGGTGAGCGCCCAGGCGGCCGACGACGTCTCCGGTCTGCCCCGTGGCCGGTTCGACACGGTGGTGCTCAACTCGGTGGTGCAGTACTTCCCGAGCGTCGAGTACCTCGACCAGGTGCTGCGCCAGGTGATGGACCTCCTCGCGCCGGGCGGCCGGGTCGTCGTCGGTGACGTCCGCAACGCGGCGACACGCCGCCTGATGCTGACCGCCGTGCAGCGGGCGGCCCACCCGCACGCCTCGCCCGAGGAACTGCGGACGCTGGTGACCAGAGAGTTGCTGGCCGAGCGGGAACTGACCGTCGCCCCGGAGTGGTTCACCGAGTGGTCGCAGGACGGTTCGGTCGCGGTCGACATCCGGTTGAAGCCCGGGCAGGCGCACAACGAACTGACCCGGCACCGCTACGAGGTGATCCTGCACAAGCGGCCGGCCGACCTGCTCGACGTGGCCGGCGCCCCGGTGCTGCCATGGGGCAGGGATGTGCACGGCCTCGCCGACCTCGGCCCTCACGCGGACCGGGCGCGCGGACCGGTGCGGGTGACCGGGATACCCAACGCGCGTCTGGTCGAGGAGGTCGCCCTGACCGTGGCGACGGGCCTCCTCGACCAGGCGTCCCCGCCCGGTGGACCGGTCGATCCGCACGAGGTGCTCCGGTGGGCCGACGAGCACGGCCGCGAGGTCGTCCTCACCTGGTCGGGCAGGGATGTGCGGTGTTTCGACGCGGTGCTGCTCCCGGCGCGGCCCGGCGGGCGGCGGGACGTCTCGGGCTCGTTCGTCCCCGGCGGCGGCGCGGGCGGGCGGGAGCGGGCGAACAACCCCGCCCTGGCCAGGTCGCTCGGCGCGCTCCTCCTCGAACTGCCCGAGTACCTGCGCGGGCGTCTGCCCGACTACATGGTTCCCCCCGCGCTGGTACCGCTCGGCGAGCTCCCGCTGACCCCCAGCGGGAAACTGAACCAGCGGGCGCTGCCCGTGCCGGACCACGGGCAGACGTCGACCGGCCGAGCCCCGCGCGACCAGGTCGAGGAGACCCTCGGCTCGCTGTTCGCCGAAGTGCTCGGCGTGGACAACGTCGGCATCGACAGCGACTTCTTCGCCAGCGGCGGCGACAGCATCCGCTCCATCCAGGTCGTCGCCCGGGCCCGGGCCCGCGGCATCGAGGTGAGCACGCGGGAGATCTTCGAGCACCCCACGGTCGCGCAGCTCGCGGAGCTGGTCGCGGGCCGCGAGCAGGAGCGGGTCGTTCTGGCGGAGCTGCCGGGCGGCGGCGTGGGCCGGGTCCCGCTGCTGCCGACGGCGAACCACGTGCTCGGGCTCGGCGGCGGCCTCGGCCGGCTCTGCATGTCCATGATGCTGACGCTGCCCGAGGACATCGACCGTGCCGGGCTGGTGGCGACGGTGCAGGCCGTACTGGACCGGCACGATGCGCTGCGTTCCCGGCTGGACCGGAAGCAGCAGGGGCTGTGGGTGGAACCGGCCGGCAGCGTGGCCGCCGACGCGCTGCTGACCCAGGTCACCCACGCCGACGCCGACGCGCAGGCCGAGCTGGACGCGGCCGCCGACCGGCTGGACCCCGACGCGGGCGTCATGGCGCAGTTCGTGTGGTTCACCTCCGACACGGACGCCGACCGGCTGCTGATCGTGCTGCACCACCTGGTCGTCGACGGGGTGTCGTGGCGGCTCCTCGTGCCGGACCTGGTCGCCGCCTGGAAGGAGGTCCGCGCCGGCCGCACCCCGCGACCGGCAGCGGGCGGAACCTCGATGCGCCGCTGGGCACACGCCCTCGTCGACGAGGCGGCACGTCCCGAGCGGGTCGCGGAACTGCCCGTGTGGCAGCGAATCCTGAGCGAGGACGAGCCGCTCCTCGGAGCGCGGGAGCGGGACCCGGCGCGGGACACCGCCGCCACCGTGGAGACGGTACGCGTGCAGGTGCCGGCGGACGTCACCGAGACCGTGCTGACCAAGGCGCCCGCGCTCTTCCGGGGCGGTGCCGACGACGTGCTGCTGGCGGCCCTGGCCCTGGCGCTGGCCCGCTGGCGCCGGACGCGGGGCGTGGACGGGCCCTCGGCGCTGGTCCGCCTGGAAGGGCACGGGAGGGAAGAGGAGGCGGTGCCCGGAGCCGACCTGTCACGCACGGTGGGCTGGTTCACCGCGATGTATCCGGTGCGGCTGGACGTGACCGGTGTCGACCTGGCCGACGCGTTCGCCGGCGGCCCGGCCGCCGGACGGGCGGTCAAGGCCGTCAAGGAACAGCTGCGGGCGGTTCCGGGCGACGGCATCGGCTTCGGTCTGCTGCGCCACCTCAACCCGGAGACCTCCACCGCGCTGTCCGCCGGCCGTGAACCGCAGATCGGGTTCAACTACCTCGGTCGCACGTCCGGCGCCGACCTCCCCGAGGAGCTGCGGGGTCAGGGCTGGACCCCGGACACCACCCGGCAGGACCTGATCGCCGCCCCGGACGCGGACATGCCGGTGCTGTCGGCACTGGAGATCAACGCTGTGGCCACCGACACCGGAGCCGGTGAAGAACTGACCGCCTACTTCGGCTTCCCGACCGGCCTGCTCTCCGCCGAGGAGGTCACCGAGCTGGCCGAGCTGTGGGTGCGGGCGCTGACCGCCCTGGCCCGGCACGCCGCGACCCCCGACGCCGGGGGCCTGACTCCGACGGACGCCCCGCTGGTCCCCGTGAGCCAGCAGGAGATCGACGCCTGGGAGGCCGTGTACGGTCCCCTCACCGAGGTGTGGCCGGTGACCTCGGCGCAGTCGGGGATCATCTTCCACTCGATGCTGGCCGGCTCCTCGTTCGACGCCTACCACGTGCAACTCGTGTTCCATGTCTCCGGCGACGTCGATCCGGAGCGGATGCGCCGGGCCGGGCAGATGCTGCTCGAACGCCACGCCAGCCTGCGCGCGGCCTTCGTCGACCGGGCCGACGGCGACCTCGCGCAGGTGGTTCCGGCACGAGGGGTGACCCTGCCCTGGCAGCACCTCGACCTGACGGGGTACGGCGAGGCGGAGCGCACCGAGAGGTTCGAGCGCTTCCTCACCGAGGACCAGGCCGCCCACTTCGACGTGCGCACCCCGCCGTTGCTGCGGCTGGCACTCGTCGCCCTCGAACCCGGCCGGGCCGAACTGGTGATGACCGTCCACCACTCACTGGCCGACGGCTGGTCCTCGCCCCTGCTGATGCGGGACCTGCTCCTGCTCTACGGCTCCCACGGCGACACCACCGGCCTGCCGAGGACACGGAGCTACGGCGAGTACCTGGCCTGGCGTGCCCGGCAGGACCAGGACGAGGCGGCACGGGCATGGGCGGCCGAGCTCGACGGGGTCGAGGAACCGACTCTGCTCGCTCCCGGAGCCACGGGCGGTGACGGACTCGACCAGGTCGCGTTCGAGCTGCCGCGAGACGTGGAGGACCGCCTGAACCGGGTGGCGTCCGATCTGGGCGTCACCGTCAACACCCTGGTGCAGGGCGCCTGGGCACTGCTGCTCGGCCAGCTCACCGGCCGCCGCGACCTGGTGTTCGGCGCCACCGTCTCCGGCCGTCCGCCCGCCGTACCGGACGTCGAGACGATGGTCGGGATGTTCATCAACACCCTGCCGGTACGCGTCCGGTACGAGCCCGGCGACACCCTCGCCGAGGTCCTCACCCGGCTGCAGAGCCGGCAGGCCCGCCTCGTCGAGCACCACCACCACGGGCTCACGGAGATCCAGCAGTCCGTGGGGCTGCAGAACCTCTTCGACACGCTGATCGTCTTCGAGTCGTACCCGGTCGACCGGGACGGACTGAACTCCGCCGCCGACGCCGCGGATGGCATCGCCATCACCGGTCTGCGGCCCTCCAACGGCACCCACTACCCGCTGGCCCTCATGGCGGCCGTCGACACGCACCTGACGTTCCTCCTCCAGTACGCGACCGGCGTCTTCGCCAGGGACACGGTGGAGACGTATGCGGCCCGGTTCGTGCGGGTCCTGGAACAGCTGGCGGCCACCCCGGACCTGAAGATCGCGCAGCTCGACGTTCTGCGGCAGACCGAACGCGACCGGTTCCTCGTCGGGTTCAACGACACGGCCGCTCCTACTCCGGACCTCACGCTCGCCGGACTCGTCGAGGCGCAGGTGGCGCGCACGCCCGACGAGACGGCGGTGGTCGCCGAGGACGGCTCGCTCACCTACCGCGAGCTGAACGCACGGGCCGACCGCCTGGCACACGAATTCGTCGAACGGGGCGTGGGCTCGGAGTCGCTGGTCGCGGTGTCCCTGCCGCGGTCGGTGAACCTGGTGGTCGCCCTGCTCGCGGTCCTGAAGGCAGGCGGCGCCTACCTGCCGGTCGACCCCAAGTACCCCAGCCACCGCCTCGCGGCGATCTTCGAGGAGGCCCGGCCGCGTCTCGTGCTGACCGACCGGGAGACGGTCGGCGTGCTTCCGGAGCACGACGCCCCGGACCTCTTCATGGACGCGCTCGACCTGTCCGGGGACGCCACCGGCCTCCACCTACCGGTGCACGCAGGGCAGTTGGCATACGTGATGTACACCTCCGGCTCCACGGGCAAGCCCAAGGGCGTCGCCTACAGCCAGAAAGCAGTGGTGAACGGCGTGCTGCGGCTGCCCTCCCTCGTCGGGCTGGAGCCTGGCGGGCGGATCCTCGCCACCACGTCGATCAACTTCGACGCCTCTGCCTTCGAGATCTTCACACCCCTGGCCAACGGAGGTGTCCTCGAAGTCGTCCAGGACATCCTGGCCCTCGGCGAAGGCAGGGCGCGGGGCGACGGGATCATCGCCGCCGTGCCGTCCGCGTTCGCCGAACTCCTCGACGACATCGCGGCCCGCACCAGGCTGACGGCGGTCGTCTTCGCCGGCGAGGCCCTGCCGATGTCGCTCGTCGACAGGACACAGGAGGCCTTCCCGGGGGTCCGGGTCCTCAACGCCTACGGGCAGACCGAGTCGTTCTACGCCACCATGTTCACCGCCGACGACGACACCCGCGAGCTGACGGGCAGCGCGCCCGTCGGCGCTCCGATCGGCAACATGCGGGCCTACCTCCTCGGCCACGGCCTGACCCCGGTGCCGCCGGGCGCGGTCGGCGAGCTGTACGTCGCCGGGAACGTGGCCCGCGGCTACCACTGCCGCCCCTCCCTGACCGCCGAGCGCTTCGTCCCCGACCCGTACGGTCCCGCCGGTTCGCGCATGTACCGCACCGGAGACCTGGGCCGGTGGAGCCCCGAGGGCCGGCTCGAATACGTGGGCCGCGGCGACGCACAGGTCAAGGTGCGGGGCTTCCGCGTCGAACCCGCGGAGGTCGAGGCCGCGCTCACCGCGCACCCCGGCGTGGCGCACGCGGCCGTCATCGCCCGCGACGGGCGGGGCAGCGGCTCCGGCAAGCAACTGGTCGCCTATGTCGTACCCGTCCTCGACGGCGACCCCGGGGCGAGCGGTGACGTCGGCGGCCCGGAGACGAAGGAACTGCACGCCTTCGTCGCGAGCCGGCTGCCGGACTTCATGGTGCCGTCCGCCTTCGTGCTCCTGGACCGGCTGCCGCTCAACCCGAACGGCAAGCTGGACCGCAACGCGCTGCCCGAGCCGGAGTACCTCGGCGCCGTCTACCGCGCCCCCCGTACCACCCGCGAGAAGAGTCTGGCCGAGCTGTTCGCCGAGGTGCTCGGCGTGGACCAGGTCGGGATCGACGACGGCTTCTTCGACCTCGGCGGGCACTCCCTGCTCGCCACCCGGCTGATCAGCCGCGCCCGCGCCGAGATGGGCATCGAGATACCCATCCGCAAGATCTTCGACCTGCCGTCGGTGGCCGCGCTCGCCGCGTGGTCGGAGGAATCGGCCGCTCCCCGTCGTCCCGGCCTGCGCAAGATGTTCGTAGAGGAGTGAAGGCAGTGATTCCGCTGTCGTTCGCACAACGGCGTATGTGGATCCTCCACGAGTTCGAGGGCGGGTCGCAGAACTGGAACAGGCCGGCGGCCTTCCGGCTGACCGGATCCCTGGACCGGGCCGCGCTCACCGCGACGCCGGAGCAGGTGTCCGGCGCGGTCGGGGAGGCCTTCGCCCACCGGTTCGACCTGGCGGCCGAACCCCCGCTCCAGGTACGCCCGTTCCGCTGCTCACCCGACGAACACGTGCTGGCCCTGGTCATCCACCACATCGCCACCGACGGCAGCTCGGGAGCGCCGCTGCTGCGGGATCCGGCCGAGGCCTACAACGCCCGCCGGGACGGCCGAGACCCCGGCGAAGCAGGCCGCCGAGGTGTTCAACATGTACGGCCCGACCGAGACGGTATTGACAAGGGGAGTTGGTCCGGATGACAGGACCCGGCACGACAGGACCCGGCATGTCCACGGACCGCCGCGAAGGGGCCGCGCTGCTGTGCGTGCCGTTCGCGGGAGCGGGTCCCTCGTTCTTCCACCCGTGGCGGGAGCCGGCCGGCGACCGGTGGCGGGTGGTCCCGGTCGCCCTGCCCGGCAGGGAGAAGCGGTTCCTGGAAACGCCGTACCGCAATGTCGTCGAGGCCGCCAAGAACTCGGTCGACGACATCGTCGCGGAACTCGGCGCCGGGACCCGCACCGTGCTGTTCGGGCACAGCCTGGGCGCGGTGCTCGCGTACGAACTGGTGCACCTGCTGAGTACGCGCGACGTGCAGGTCGAGCTGCTGGTCGTCAGCGGCTCGCCGGGGCCGTGGACCCGGCGCGAGCGGCGGGCGACGGGTCTGCCGGACGAGGAGTTCCTGAGCCGGGTCGAGGAGTTCGCGGGGTTCCGGCACGAGGCCCTGGACCACCCGGAGATGCGTGACCTGATCCTCCCCGTGCTCCAGGCCGACTGCGAGATGCACGAGAACTACGTCCCGAGCACCGACGAGCCGGTGTCGGTGCCGATCTGTTCACTGCGCGGCGCGTCCGACGGCCTGGTCACCGCGGAAGAGGCCCGGCAGTGGCGGGACGCGACCACGGCGGGCGAATTCACCTACAAGGAATTTCCGGGCGATCACATGTATCTCGTCGACAGCGCCGCCGAGGTGCTGGATGTGATCGAGTCCCGATCCACTCACCACCCTTAGCGGGTGAGCGGGCTCTCATTTGTGCGCACGTGTGTCCCGTCGGCGGGACACAAAAGAAGATCGCGGGCCGAGAATTCGATAAAGCCTGCGCAAGGCGTCTCGAAATTTCGGGAAACGCCACGTCCATCGAAATGCTTCGGTTGAACGGCGTCGGCGACGGTGGCATGCTCCTCGATGCGCCTGGAAGCAGTCGGCCGATTTTCTGCCCGAAAGGCAATCGTGATCACGCACATCGTTCTTTTCAAACTCAAGGACGGCATTGAGCGCTCCGCTCCGTCCGTGGCCGAGGCCGAGAAATTCGCCAGGGCGGTCGGCGACCACGTTCCGGAACTCGCCGAATGGCGGGTGGGCTGGAACACCGTGGACCGCGACATCTCCTACGACTTCGCCGCGATCGGAGTGCTGCCGGATCGCGCTGCGCTGGAGAAGTACCAGGTGAACGCGTACCACCAGGAGTCAGTGCAGAAGTGGCGAGCGATATCCGACTGGGTCGTCGTCGACCTCGCGGACAGCTGAAGGAGGATTGGGTGTTCACGCAATACGACCCGGAATCTGCGGCGCTCACGGACGAGCTGCGCGGATTGTTCGACGAGTACGGCACGGGAAAGTGGACGGCCGACGACCTCGACGCCCATCAGACCGCCAGACTGCGCGAGGTGCTCGCCCACGTCCGCGCCGGATCCCCGTTCTACCGCGACAGGCTGGCGGGGTTCGGCGACGAGACACTGTCCGGACTGCACATCCGCGACCTGCGGAAGCTGCCCTTCACCACCAAGGCGGATCTGCAGCAGGCCCAGTTCGACATGCTGTCGCTGCCGCTCTCCGAGGCCTGGACGGTCTACGAGACCACCGGCACCACCGGACAGCCCACCCCGTGCCCCCGCACCAACGGGGACAGCATCCACAACAACACCGTCCTCACCGCCTACTACCGGGGCATCTTCGCCGCACACGGGGACCGCCAGGTCATCGGCGTGTCCGGCCCCACCGAGCTGCACGCCACCGGGGACACCTTCGGGGACGTCTGCCGCAACCTCGGACACACGGTCGCCAAGATGTGGCCGCACTCGCCGGTGATCGGGTTCGACCGTGCTCTGGAGGTCATGCGGCTGCTTCCGGTGACCGGCCTGTTCTGCACCCCGGGCATGGCCCTGCGCCTGGCGCAGAAAGCCGTCGAGGCCGGGCTGGACCTCCGACGGGACTTCTCCCTCGACCTGCTCATGCTCACCGGTGAACTGCTCTCGCCCAGCCTGCGCGACAACATCGGCACGCTGTGGGGGGCCGAGGTGCACAACTGCCTCTACGCGTCCCAGGAAGCCTCCGTCCTCGCCGCGGCCACCGCCGACGGAACCCTGCGCACCGCACCACTGATCAACCACTACGAGGTGATCGACCCCCACACCGGCGAGCCCGTGGCGCCCGACCGCGACGGGGTGCGCCACGGCGAACTCGTCGTCACCAACCTCTACACCGGCGCCAAGCCCCTGATCCGCTACCGCACCGGAGACCTGGTGCGGATGACGGAGGCCGGCCCGGGCGCCGCCGTCCCGGCGCCGGCTCTGGAACCCGTGGGACGGGTCCGTGACCGGCTGCGGCTCAACGGGCAGGTCGTCATCGGCTACGACCTGGAGAACCTGCTGCTGCGCCGCTTCCGCGGCTACCTCGACTACCAGATCACCGTGACCCGTGACGACACGGGCGTGGACCTGCTGTCCTTGACCCTGAACGCCGAAGGGGACCGGCTCCGGGACGAGGACACCCAAGGGGCCGTCACGGACTGCCGCGAGGAGCTCGGCACCACGCTGAGCGTGGGTTTCGGCGACCCCGGCCCCATCACCAGCACCGGAGCCATGGTCAGTTGGAAGGCCGCCCGTGTGGTGGACCTCCGCGACCCCGGCGCCGGGACCTCGGTCGAGACCCGCTCGGCCGAGCGGATCGCCGCGGCGAGGGCATGATGGCCGACCCGACCCCTGCCACCGCGCCCTCCGACACCGCGCCCCCCGCGCCACCGCCGCGGCTCGGCCTCGGGGAGTGGGCCTGGGACCGCGGCGAGTTCGTTCCCGCGCGCGCCCCGCGGCTGTCGCTGTCCACACAGGGCCTGCACTACGGGACCGCCGTGTTCGAGGGAATCCGCGCCTACCGCTCGGGCGGACGGCTGCATCTGTTCCGGGCGCACGAGCACTACGCGCGCATGCTGCGCGCCTGCCGGCTGCTGCGGATCACGGACATCCCCCGGTCGGTGCCGGAACTCATCGACATCACCGTCGAACTGCTGCGGAGGAACGCGTACGACTCGGACGTCTACGTGCGCCCGCTGGCGCACAAGCTCTCGCTGCTGCCGGGCACGCCTCCCGGGGTGTCGTTGGCCGGGGTGTCCGACGCGCTGTCGATCACCACGTTCGGCTATCCGACCGCCGGTGACGTGCAGGAGGTGAGCTGCCTCCTCAGCACCTGGCGGCGCCCGTCCCGCGACGCGTTCCCCACCCAGGCGAAGATCGCCGGTGGCTATGTGACCAGCGCCCTCGCCTGCGACGAGGCCCGCGCGGCCGGATACGACGACGCCATCCTCCTGGACCGGGCGGGCAACGTCGCCGAAGCGACCACGGCGAACGTGTTCGCGGTGCGGGACGGCATCCTCGCCACCCCGCCGGACACGGGAGACCTACTGGCCGGCATCACCCGGGACACCGTGATCACCTTGTGCCGGGAGGCCGGGATGACGGTCCTTGAACGCCTCCTCAGCCCCACGGACCTGCACATCGCCGACGAGGTGTTCCTCACCTCGACCGGCAAGGAGGTGGCCGCCGTGGTCACCCTGTCCGGCCGGGACGTCGGAAGCGGCAGCGTGGGACAGGTCACGGCCCGCGTCGCCGCGCTGTACCGCACGGTCACCCGGCCACCCGACACCCGGGGCCGAGCCGCGGACGCGGGCCGTCCCGAGTGGCTCACGGCCGTCACACCGGCCGAGCACGCGGGCCCACGTCCCGCCGACACCCCGGAGTTCCGCCCTCCCCATCACACATCTACGCCAAGTCAAGGGAAACACGGATGACGCTGCCTGACTTCATCTCACTCCTGCGCCCCGGCTCCGATCGGCCCTCGGCGGTCAGCACCCTCGGCCCGCCCGGCACGAGCAGCGAGGTGGCGGCGAAGCGGTATGCCTTCCAGATGTCCGGGCCCGACGGCCCCGCCGTCGCCGTCCGGCTGTTCGACACCTACGAGCAGGCGGGCGAGGCGCTGAACTCCCGCGAGGTGACCCACGTCGTGGTCGCCAACGCCTACAAGGGCATCAACTCCTTCTACATGGACCCGGCCATCGAGCTGACCGGGGTGTTCGTGATGGACACCCCGCTGTACGGCATCGCCACCTGCCGAGGGGGCGGACCCGTGCCGGACGCCCCGACCATCGCGAGCCACCCCTCGCCCGAGCCGATCATCGCCCAGCTCCTGCCGGACCGGCACGCGACGTACAAGACGATCCACCACGACTCCACCAGTGCCGCCGCGCGCGCCGTGGTGGACGGCACCGCCGATCTCGCGCTGACCACCGTGCCGGCCGCGAAGCTGTACGGCCTGGAGTTCATCTCCGGGACCCGGCCCATCCGCATGGTCTGGTCGGTGTTCAGCACTGTGACGCGCCCGGCCGGGAAGGAGACGAGCCCGTGCTCCTGCTGAACGGCGACCAGGTACGACAGGCCCTGCCGGTGGCCGAGGCGCACCGGGTGGTGGCCGAGGTGATGCGGCGCTACAGCGCGGGCGACGTCGTCCAGCCGGTGCGCACCGTGCTCGGATCCGGCCGGGACGCCTCCCTGTTCGCGGCCATGCCGTGCCATGTCGGCGGCGAGTCGGACGCGGGCTACGGCATGAAGGCGGTGCTGCACGCGCCCGGCAACGCCGCCCGTGGTCTGCCGACGCATGTGGGCATGGTGGTGGTGTTCGACCCGGAGACCGCACAGCCCCTGGCCCTGATGGACGGTGCGGCCGTCACCGCGCTGCGCACGGCCGCGGCCTCCGCGGTGGCGACCGAGGCCCTGGCGGCCCCGGACGCCGGCGACCTGGCCCTCATCGGTGCGGGCGCGCAAGCCCGCAGCCATCTGCTCGCGCTTCGGGACGTCCGGCCGCTGCGCAGGGTGCGGCTGTGGAACCGGGGACGCGCGCGGGCCGAGGCGTTCGTGGCCTGGGCGCGCGCGGAGGCCGGCGTCGACGTCGAGCCGGTCGCCACGCCCGCGGACGCGCTGCGGGGCGCCGACCTGGTGTGCACCACGGTCGACACCGTCGAACCCGTCGTGCATGCCGAGGACCTGGCGGCGGGCGTGCACGTGAACGCCGTCGGCTCGTCCGTGCCGGGCAAGCGCGAACTCGACGCGGGTGCGGTGGCCTCCTGCTCGGTCTTCGTGGACAGCAGGGAGGGGGCCCTTCGCGAGTCCTCCGAGATCGCGGCGCCCGTCGAGGAGGGACTGGTGCCCGCCGACCGGCCGTTGACCGAGATCGGCGAGGTGTTGCTGGGCAAGCACCCCGGCCGCTGCGGCCCCGCCGAGCGCACCCTCTACAAGTCCCTGGGCATGGCCGCGCAGGACGTCGCCTCCGGCTTCGCCGTCGTCCGGGCCGCCCGGCGTCTCGGCATCGGCACCGAGGCCGACTTCACCTGCTGAGACCCCGGGAGGGGACACCGAATGACGGCACTGTTGATCGGCAACGTCGGAGTCGTCGGCGACGAGCGGCGCATGGCGGAGTACCGCGCCAAGGTGCTGCACACGCTGCGGCTCTACGGAGGAGGGTTCGTGATCCGGGGTGGTGAGTCCGAGGCGCTGGAGGGCGACTGGCAGCCCGAGCACCTGTCGGTGATGGGGTTCCCCACGGCCGAACACGCCCGCCGGTGGTACACCTCGCCCGAGTACCGCGCCATCGTCCCGCTGCGCGACGGCACGCACATGGACCTGGTCCTGATCGAGGGGGAGGGCGAATGACGCCGGCCCGCCCCTGGCGTCCCTTCGCACAGGTCGACGTGTTCACCGAGGTGCCCTACCTCGGCAATCCGGTGGCCGTCGTCCTGGACGGCGCCGGGATCACCGACGGGGACATGGCGAGGCTGGCACGGTGGACGAACCTGTCGGAGACGACCTTCGTCGTCCCACCGGCCTCGGACGACGCCGACTACGGGTTACGGATCTTCACGCCGGGCGGTGAGATCCCGTTCGCGGGTCACCCCACCCTGGGTTCGGCGCACGCCTGGCTGGAGGCCGGAGGCACTCCGAAGAAGCCGGGTCGGATCACGCAGGAGTGCGGCCTCGGGCTCGTACAGGTGCGGCTCGCCGACGACGGGCTGGGCTTCCTCGCCCCCGCCCTGCGGCGCAGTGGCCCCCTGGACGACGAGCACGTGGAGCGCATCGCCCGCGGGCTGTGTGTGGATCGCGCACGGATCGTCGGTCACCAGTGGGTCGACAACGGTCCCGGCTGGGCCGCCGTACGACTCGCCTCCGCCGCGGAGGTGCTGGCCCTGGAGCCGGACGAGCAGCACATGGGCGACCTGACTCTCGGCGTGGTCGGCGCCCACCCCGAGGGGTCGCCCGTCGAGTTCGAGGTCCGGGCCTTCGCGCTGCCCCAGGGCGTGCGCGAGGACCCCGTGACCGGCAGCCTCACCGCGGGGATCGCCCAGTGGCTCATCGGCCGGGGGCTGGCTCCGCGCGGATTCCGGGTCGGCCAGGGGGCACGCCTGGGACGGCAGGGCGTACTCACCGTGCAGGCGGAAGGACAGGACATATGGGTCGGCGGCGCGAGTGTGACCTGCCTGCGCGGCACGGTCAGGGCGTGAGGCCGGTCGGCCGCGCCTTCTCCTCGGAGTGATCGCCGGATTCGAACCCTTTCCCTCGCGGCGACGGAAAGCAATACCCACCTTTTCTCCGGCCCATTCACCCGAAACGACCGTGCGCAGGTCGGATTCGATATGACGGTGCCGGACCGCGCCCGTGGTTGTCCCGTCAGCGGGACAGCGGACGCCCGGCGATGGCACACTGACGGCACGTGGCCCGCACATACCGGCTGCCCGCTGAATTTCTTCTGAGCGGCATTTTCGGCGCCTTTCTTGGTCGTCGTCACCGGGCTAACGTGACGAAATCATTGAGTCCGGCGGTGACATGGCCGTCATACTCGAATATGCCCTGGGGGCAGTGATGGAAAAGGAATCAGAGGTGCCGATGCAGACCCGGGGAATTCACTCGCTCTGGGGCGGCGGCGCGAATGCGCCGTGCCTGTTGGATTCGGTGGCCGAGATCGCGCGTATGCGAGCGGACGAGATCGCGGTCCAGGACGAGGGCCATGAACTGACCTATGGTCAGCTCATGGCGTGGGCCGGCCGCGTCGCCGGGCTCCTCGTCCGTCACGGCATTCAGCCGGGCGACCGGGTGACGGTGACCGGACCGCGCAGTGCCGCCATCGTCGCGGCGATGCTGGCGACGGTGAGCGTGGGAGCGACCTATGTGCCCCTCGACGTCGAGTACCCGGCACGGCGCCTGGAGCACATGGCCGCCGACAGCGAGGCGCAATTGCTGCTGTTCTGCGGCCCCGAACCGGTGCTGGACCTCGGGGCCCGGGCGGTGCGCATCCCGGACGCGCCGGACGTGGGCGACGAGGAGGCCGCCGCGTCGCTGCCGCGACCGCCCTGCCGGCCGGACCTCCCGGTGTACGTCATCTACACCTCCGGCTCGACCGGCCTGCCCAAGGGCGTCGCGCTGCCCCACCGCTGCGTCGACACCATGGCTGCCTGGCAGTGGCGTCACTCCGTGCGCCCGGACCTGCGCACGGCCCAGTTCGCGCCGCTCAACTTCGACGTGTGGTTCCAGGAAGTCCTCGGAACGCTGTGCGGCGGAGGGACGCTGGTCATCATGCCCGAGTCCCTGCGGCGCGATCCCATCGCCCTCCTGGACTGGCTCGCCGACCACCGCATCGAGCGCCTGTTCCTCCCCTATGTCGCCCTGCACATGCTCGCCGTGGTCGCGGAGGCCACCGACACGCTGGAGCATCTCGCCCTGGCGGAGGTGAACACCGCGGGCGAACAGCTCGTGTGCACCCCGGCGGTCCGTGAACTCTTCCGCCGCGTGCCGGACTGCAGGCTGAACAACCACTACGGACAGAGCGAGTCCGCCATGGTGACGGTGCACACGCTCACGGGCCCCAGCGACGGCTGGCCCGTGCTCCCGCCGATCGGACGTCCGCTGCCGGGCTGCGAGATCCTCATCGCACCCACCGACCCGGGCGAACCGTCGGTGGGTGAACTCCTGGTCGCCGGCGCACCGCTGTCGTCGGGGTACCTGAACCAGCCCGCCCTGAACGCCGAGCGCTACATCAGCCTCGACGAACCCTCCCCGCACGGGCATCGCCGTGCCTTCCGCACCGGGGACCTCGTGCGTGTCGAGGGCGACACCGTGCACCTCCTCAGCCGCATCGACCGCGAGGTGAAGATCCGCGGCGTGCGGGTGAACCCGCTGGAGGTGGACGCCTGTCTGCTGGAGCAGCCGGGGATCGTCGAGGCGGTCACCGTGGTGGTCGAGATGGTCGAGGGCTCCCGGCAGTTGCGTGCTGCGGTGACGCTGGACGTCGACCGGGACGAGTTCGATCCCTCGACGGCGCTCAAGGCGCTCACCGAGCTCCTGCCCGAGCAGTTCATACCGGTCTCGATCACCGTTCTGCCGGAACTGCCGCACACCCCCAGCGGAAAGGCCGACCGGGACGCCATCGCCACCGCCGTCGCCCCGGCACCGTCATGACGCCGCACGAGCCGACGACCGGGGGCTGGAAGCCCGACCAACGGAACTGATCCGAAGAGGGGTTGCGCATGGAAGACAACGACTTCAACACGCCGACCGAGCGGCGGCTCGCGGAGATCTGGGCCGACGTCCTGCGGTTGGACAAGGTCAAGCGTGACCAGGACTTCTTCGAGGTCGGCGGGGACTCCCTGCTGGCCACGAAGGTCGTCCTACGGGTGTGCCGGGAATGGGACATGAAGTTCACGGTCAGAGTCCTGAACGATGCCCCGGTCCTGGGCGACCTGGCCGAACGCATCGACCAGCGGGTGGCGAAGTCCGTCCGGTCGCAGGCGAGTTCGCCCGCCCAGCCGGCCCGCGGGGGCCGGGTGGGAGCGTGCCTGTGGGAGATGCGGCCGGGGACGGGAGCGTCCGGGCAGGCGACGTTGCTCGTGCTGCCCCACGCGGGAGGGTCGGCGCAGAACTTCGCCACGTGGGCGAACTGGTTCTCCGGGGACCTCCGTATCGTCGCGGCCCAGTACCCCGCCCGGGCATCGCGCGCCGCCGAGCCGGCCGCGGCGGACCTGACGCACCTCGTGGACGAGATCCTCGACGCCCTGACCGACTCCGAGGGGCCGCTCTACGTCTTCGGCCACAGCATGGGCGCCTACATCGGGTACGAGCTGTGCTGGCGACGGCAGTTGGCGGGACACCCGGCCGAAGTCCTCTTCACCTCGGGGGCCGTTCCGCCCCACCGGCACCGGCCGAACCCGCCGGTCGGGGTGGAGATCACGGACGAATGGCTCATGGGCCTGCTGGACATGTACAACGGCGTTCCCGACGACCTCGCGGCGCATCCGGACGTCATCAGCCAGGCTCTGAGCACGCTGCGGTCCGACGTGGTGGTGTTCAGGGACTACGCGTACGGCGACCGGCGACGCACTCTGGAGATCCCGATCGTGGCGTTCGGCGGAGACCGCGACGACCTCGTGCCCACCTCCGAGGTGGAGCGCTGGAGCGAGCTGGGCGCGGCGGAGTGCGTCACGCACTTCCTGCCGGGCGGGCACTTCTACTACCTCGACAACATGGCCACCGTCACGGCCGCCGTGGCCAAGCATCTCGTGAGTGTTCACGACGGGCAGAAGGATTAAGGAGACCGTGAACATGTCCACCCAAGAGTTCTCCGGGACCGTGGATGCCGGGACGGCCACAGCGGAGCGCCGAAAGATCGTGCTGGTGGAACTTCCCACCTACGAGAACATTCTGCCGCTCGCCTCGGGCTACATACAGGCCTACGCCCAGGACGACGAAGCCGTCGCGGCCGGCCACACCTTCGAGATCGTGTCCCTGCCGGTGTCCGGCGAGCGCGAGGACCTGCTCCGGCAGCTCGCCGACCGGGACGCCTACCTCTACACGTTCAGCTGCTACATCTGGAACATGAAGCTGGTGCGGTGGCTGCTGAGGGAACTGCGCGCACTGCGTCCCGACGCGCACTACCTGCTGGGCGGGCCGCAGGTGATGAACCACGCTTCGACGTATCTCAGCGACGGCGCGGAGAACGTCTACGTGTGCAACGGCGAGGGGGAGCTCACCTCCCTGGCGTTCATCCGTCAGCTCAGCTCCCCGGCCCCCGACATGCACCAGGTGCCAGGGCTCAGTTTCTGGTCCTCGGGCGAACTCGTCACCACCGAGGCGGCGCCCCGTATCCAGGACCTGATGGACATCCCCTCGCCGTTCCTCAACGGCGTCTTCGAGGGACACGAGTTCAGCTTCGCCATCATGGAGACCAACCGCGGATGCCCGTTCCGCTGCACCTTCTGCTATTGGGGCGCGGCAACGAACTCGAAGGTCAAGAAGTACGAAGAGGACCGGATCAAGGACGAGATCAAGTGGATCAGCGAGCACGGGTACTCCGCGCTCATGATCGCCGACGCGAACTGGGGCCTGTCGCCCCGCGATGTGACGCTGAGCGAGTACATCGTGGAGTGCAGTGAGGAGAACGGCTACCCGCTGATCGTCCACATGGCCGCCGCCAAGAACAGGCCCGAGCGCATGGCGGAGATCACCGAGATCTTCGTGCGCGGTGGGCTGATGGTCAGCCAGCCCATCTCGCTGCAGACGATGAACGAGTCGGCGCTGGAGATGGTGGACCGGAAGAACATCCGCGAGGAGACCTACATCGGGCTGCAGCGCCTGCTGCGGGAGAAGCAGATCAGCTCCTACGTGGAGATGATCTGGCCGCTGCCCGGCGAGACCCTGGAGTCGTTCAAGGACGGGCTGACCAGGCTGTGCCGGTCGTACGCCGACACGATCATCGTCTACCCGCAGCTGTTCCTGCACAACACGCCCATGTACGCGCAGCGGGAGACCCTCGGCATCCTGACGGCGGAGGCGGCCAGCGACGTCTCCGAGGCGGAAGTGGTCCTGGCCACCAAGTGGGTGACCGAGGAGGACTGCTACGAGGGCTACTGGGTGAACCACGCGCTGTACACGCTGTACAACATGCGCGCCCTGTTCATGGTCTCGGGCTATCTCGACGAGAAGGGGATCATCTCCTACGGCGAGCTGTTCGCCGAGGTGTCGCGGTACTTCCGCAGCAGGACCGACTCGGAGGTGTGCCAGTTCTTCATCCAGTCGACGAAGGACCTGGCCAACTACGACCTGCTGAACACCGGCAAGACGGCGCACCTGATCCTCAGCTCGCATCGCGAGGAGTTCGACCGGTTGCTGGCCGACTTCGTCAAGGCCCAGGACTGGTGGGCCGACCCGATGGCGCGTCAGGCGTTCGAGATGGACCTGCTGGCCCGGGCCTACATCTACCGCGAGCCGGTGCGGACGCCCGACTACGCGTTCGAGGAGGTCGTCCTCCGCGGCCAGCCCGACCCGAAGGGCTTCCTCGTCGAGGTCTCCCCGGAACTCGCCCGCCTGCTGGTGGCACGGGAGCTGCTGCCGGACGTCGATGAGGAGTCGGGGCGGATCACCCTGCACATCGACCACCGCGGCCGGCAGAAGATGCCGTACCAGCCGCAGCGGAGCCTGGAGCACAACGCGAACTACTGCCAGGGCATGGTGCTGCGCTTCCGGGAGATCCTCCCCACGATCAAGGTCGCCTCGATGGAAGCCCTCGCTTCCACGGTCTGAGCCGCGGCGCGGACCGCGGTGAAAGGTGCGCACCTCGAACGGCCCCCTTCGGGCCGTTCGAGGTGCGCACCTTTTCGCATGGGCTCGCGCGATCCCGGCGCGACCAGGGCTGACGGGGCGGGAGCCCGTGTCAGCGGACGTGACAGAGGGGCGACAGACGGGCGACAGGGGCGCCCGCGACCGTGGGCGCATGGCAGGTTCTGCGATCGCGGTGTCCGGGCTGCGCAAGGCATGCGTCGACGCCCAGCGGTCGGCCAGGGCCTTCTTCGCGCGCTGGTGGACGAGGATGCCTCGCTGTCGCCGCAGGCCGCGACCAGGGCGCGCACCAGCGCCGCGACGAGCCGTTCCCGCAGTGGGTGCGCCGGTACCGGATCGGGTGAGGTCCCGGACCAGCCCGGCGCCGTACCCGAGGCTGAGTTGCGTGTCGAACGGAGCGCTGCCCTGGAGGTGTGGGCCCGGCGCGGCGGCGAGGCGCTCGAAGCGAACGGCGTCCGCGGCGACGCCTTCGGGAGTACCTGGCCCGGTCCGAGTGCGAGGGCGCCCGGCTCGTCGACCCGTCCGCTGCCGTCCGCGCATACCTCGAAGGGACCCGTGCATCGCGATCCGCATCCAATAGCGAATTCACGGTCGCTCTCGCCGACTGTACGGAGGATCCACGGGCAGAACAAGCGCCGAGCGGTCACCGGAATTCGGCTTCCGGGGGGAATCCTCGAACGACGAAGAGGATGTCCGGGCGGCTTAGGCCGACCCTTTCCCGATTCCCGCACGGGGCCCGGATATCCGTCCCACTGTCCCGTCGGCGGGACAGCGGGTGCCCGACGGGCTGCGCGGCCTGTTGTCCCTTGCACTGGCTTTCCCCGGCCATTTACGTTGGCGTCGCGATGGACTCCGGACGAGCTGCCGAAGCGGCGGCCTCCTCGGCTGACGGCGCCCCGTGCTGCCGGCGTCGACGACCACGCAGGCGCCCTCCCCATGTCCGGGAGTCGTCGCCCCACCGGCCCGTACCAGGCCGGGACCCGACTGCGGCCCGATCTCGGGGACGTCGGCCCGGACAGGCAGTGCACTGCTTGGCCGGATACTCCCGTTCGGCGGAGATAAGGAAAGGCTCGCAATGCAGTCAGAATCAGAAGCCGCGCCTACGGGTGCACCGGAGTCACTCGTGCGGGAGATCTCGGCCCTGTGGGGGGAATACCTTCCCTCCGCCGAAATCGGGGCGGACGACGACTTCTTCGAGCTGGGCGGGAATTCCCTGATCGGCATCAAGATCATCGACCGGGTCGCCCGGGACTACGGCGTCGAGTTGTCCGTACGCGACTTCTACCTGGCCCAGACCCCGGCCCGGGTCGCCGATCTCGTCGAGCGGGGAAGGACGCGGACGTGAGGCTGACGCCGGGGCCAACGAGTGACGTCGACCTCGACCACGTCGACCTGTTCGACCTGGACCTGTACACCTCGGGTGACCCGCACCCGGTGTGGGACGTGATGCGGGCGAAGGCTCCTCTGCACCACCAAGTGCTGCCCGACGGCAGGGAGTTCTGGTCGGTTACGCGCTACGACGACGTCTGCAGGGTGCTCGGTGACCACCGGCAGTTCACCTCGGAGCGAGGTACGGTGCCCACCCATCTCGGCACGGACGACGTCGCGGCCGGAGTGCTGCTGACGTCCACCGACCCGCCGCGGCACACCGAGGTCCGCAGGCCGATCGGCACCAAGCTCACCGCGCGGGCGGTGAGGTCCTGGGAGGACTCGATCCGGGGCACGGTGGCGCGCTTCCTCGAACCGGCGCTCGACGGGGACCGCTTCGACCTGGCCGAAAAGGCCTTGCTCCTCCCGGCGATGGTCACCGGTCCGCTCCTGGGACTCCCCGAGAAGGACTGGGAGGAACTCGTCCAGCTGACCGCGATGGTGACGGCTCCCTCGGACCCGCACTTCCAGCACGGCAGTGAAGCCGCGACCCTGGCCATCTCCCACCACGAACTCGTCACCTACGTGAAGGAGTGGGTCCGGCGCCGGCGGGCGGCCGGCACCGAGGACGACAGTTTGCTCCACCACCTCATGAGCGTCCGCGCGGGCGGCGCCCCGCTGACCGACGAGGAGATCGCCCTCGACGGCTACAGCATCCTGCTGGGCGCCAACGTGACGACGCCGCACACCGTCTCGGGCACGGTGCACGCGCTCATCGAGCGGCCCGAGCAGTTCGAGAAGGCGCAGGCCGACCCGTCGCTGGTCCCGAACCTGGTCGAGGAAGGGCTGCGCTGGACTTCGGCCGCCTGCAACTTCATGCGGTACGCGGTCGACGACGTCGAGATCGCCGGGGGCACGATCCCCGCCCGAGGTGCGGTCGTCGCGTGGATCGGTTCGGCCAACCGGGACGAGTCCCACTTCCCCGACCCGCACACCTTCGACATCACGCGGGAGGGCGCGAAACGCCAGGTCGCCTTCGGCTTCGGACCCCACTTCTGCATCGGCGCACCGCTGGCCCGGCTGACCCTGCGGGTCTTCTTCGAGGAACTGCTCCAGCGGTTCGGATCGATCGAACTGGACGGCGAACCGCAGCACCTGCGCTCGTACTTCATCGCCGGCATGACCCACCTGCCCATCGTCGCCCAGAAACGAAAGACGTCATGACATCCGGCTCCACCACCGCCACCTCGCCGTGGTTCGTCCGGCCGCCGTCCACCGACCACCCCGCCCGCCTGTTCTGTTTCCCCTTCTCCGGCAGCGGGGCCTCCGCCTTCAGTGCCTGGCCGGCCGTGATCGGGGACGCCGAGGTCTGCCCGGTGCAGTTCCCCGGCAGGGAGAACCGTCTCGCCGACCCCCACTACGGTACGTACGAGAATCTCGCCGCCGACCTCGTCGCCCCCCTGGCGCCACTGCTGGACCGGCCGTTCGCGTTCTTCGGGCACTGTGCCGGCGTGCTGCCCGCCTTCGAAACCGTGGTCCGGCTCGCCGAACTGGGCCTGCCGGGGCCGGACTGCCTCTTCGTGTCGGGCCAGCCCGCACCGCACGACGCCGCGCGCGACCGGATGCTCGGCATGACGGAACCCGAACTGCGCGCCGAGCTGGAGGCGTTCCTGCGCGGCCGGGGCATCGAGCCGCGGCCGGACATGATCGATCTGGGCATGATGGTGCTGCTGCGCGATCACTCCGCCGCACGTGCCTACCGGCGGACGGAACCGGTCGCTCTGCGGTGCCCCGTCGTCGTACTGCACTGGAAGGACGACCACGACGTGAGCCTCGACGGACTCGCGGGATGGCGTCGGTACGCGGACGCGGTCGACATTCAGGTGATCGACGGCGGCCACTACGACTTCATGAACGCGCCGGACGAGCTCCTGCAGCGGCTGGCCCGCTGGCGGTGAGCGCGCCGCCGACGGCGTCCCGCGCTCGGTGAGGAGCGCCGGAAACAGCCCGGAAAGACGCCGTGACCACGATTTTCACGCGGGGGATAGACCGCCGGTACCCGCAGCCCTGTCTGTTCTTCTCAGCAACTGTTGGGGGAGGTCCTGGTGAAGGACGTCGACAACTTCCGGTCCCGCGCGCCACGCGCCGACGACGACGCGCCGACGCCGCGCGAAGCGGAGCACGAGGCGGCGGAGACCGCTCGCGAGCCCATCGCCGTCGTGGGTGTGTCATGCCGCTTGCCCGAAGCCCCGGACCCCCGCGCCTTCTGGGCCCTGCTGCGCGACGGCAGGAGCGGCATCACCGACGTGCCGGCCGACCGCTGGGACGCGCACCGGCTGCTCGACGAGGACGTCACGGCCCCCGGCAGGATCACCACCGCACGCGGTGGCTACCTGGACGACATCGCGGGATTCGACGCCGACTTCTTCGGCGTCGCCCCCAACGAGGCCGCGATGATGGATCCTCAGCAGCGGCTGACGCTGGAACTCGGGTGGGAGGCGCTGGAGGACGCCGGCATCGTCCCCGAAGACCTCGCGGGGACACGGACCGGCGTCTTCGTGGGAACCATCTGGGACGACTACGCCATCCGGCTCTACAAGCATGGAACCCGGCGCATCAACCGCCACTCCATGACCGGGCTGCACCGCAGCATCATCGCCAACCGCCTCTCCTACACGCTCGACCTCAACGGTCCCAGCCTCGCCGTCGACACGGCCCAGTCCTCGTCTCTGGTGGCCGTGCACCTGGCCGCGGAGAGCCTGCGCGCCGGGGAGTGCACGCTGGCGCTCGCGGGCGGCGTGAACCTCGCGATCACCCCGGAGAGCACGATCGGCTCGACCAAATTCGGCGGCCTGTCACCGGACGGACTGTGCAGGACCTTCGACGCCCGGGCCAACGGCTACGTCCGCGGCGAAGGCGGCGCCTACCTGGCCCTGAAGACGCTGTCCCGGGCGGTGATGGACGGCGACCGGGTCTACTGCGTCATCGAGGGCAGCGCCGTCAACAACGACGGCTCCACGCCCGGCCTCACCGTACCCAGCGCACGGGCCCAGGAAGAGGTCGTCCGCCGCGCGCACGCGCGCGCCTCCACCCGCCCGGGGGACGTCCAGTACGTCGAGCTGCACGGCACCGGCACCCCCGTGGGCGACCCCATCGAGGCGGCTGCCCTCGGCGCCGCCCTCGGCACCGGCCGCTCCGCCGGCTCCCCGCTGCACGTGGGGTCCGCGAAGACCAACGTCGGCCACCTGGAGGGCGCGGCCGGGGTGGTCGGCCTGCTGAAGACGGTCCTCAGCATCTGGCACCGCGAGCTGCCACCCAGCCTCAACTTCGAGACGCCGAACCCCGACATCCCCTTCGACGACCTCAGACTGCGCGTCCAGCAGGACCTCACCGCCTGGCCCCGACCCGACCGTCCCTTGATCGCCGGCACCAGCTCCTTCGGCATGGGCGGCACCAACTGTCATGTCGTCCTGCGCGAGTGGACGCGGGATGAGGGTGTCCCGGATGTGGGTGTTCCGGGACCGGTGGTGGTGGGGGAGGGGGCGTTGCCGTGGCCGGTGTCGGCGAAGTCCTCGGTGGCGTTGGCGGAGCAGGCGCGGCGGTTGCTGGAGCATTTCGACCGCACTCCCGGGGTGACACCGGCCGAGATCGGCCACGCGCTGGCGACGAATCGCTCCTTGTTTGATCACCGGGCGGTGTTGATCGGCCGTGAGCCGGGTGACTTCCGGGCGGCGTTGGGTGCGTTGTCGGTGGGTGAGCCTTCTGCGCGGGTGGTTGCTGGTGTGGCTGGGGTCCGGCCGGGTGGGACGGTGTTTGTTTTTCCGGGTCAGGGTTCGCAGTGGGTCGGTATGGGTGTGGAGTTGATGGCTGTGAGCCCGGTTTTTGCCGGGCATCTTGCGGCGTGTGCGGGGGCGTTGGAGCCGTTTACGGGTTGGAATCTTGTTGATGTCCTTCGTCGGGCCGGGGGTGCTCCTGTTCTGGAGGGCGATGGTGTTGTCCAGCCTGCGTTGTGGGCGGTGATGGTGTCGCTGGCCCGGCTGTGGGAGGACCTGGGGGTCATTCCGGATGCGGTGGTGGGGCATTCCCAGGGTGAGATCGCCGCGGCGCATATCGCGGGGGTGTTGTCGTTGGAGGATGCGGCGCGTGTGGTGGCGTTGCGTTCTCAGGCCCTGGTCGGGATCGCGGGCCGCAGTGGCATGGTTTCCCTGCCGCTTCCTGTGGCTGAGGCTTCGGAGCTGATCGCGGGGTGGCAGGGGCGGCTGGTGGTGGCCACGGTCAACGGGCCGTCGGCGACCGTGGTGGCCGGTGACATCGGCGCTGTCGAGGAGTTGTCGGCGCACTGCGTGGTCGAGGGCATCCGTGCTCGTCGCGTTCCCATCGACTACGCCTCGCACACGTCTCATGTGCATCCGTTGCGTGACCGGTTGCTTGAATTGCTGGCTCCGGTGGAGGCGCGCCAGGCCGAGGTTGCGTTCTATTCCACGGTGGATGGCCATCTTGGTGGGCCGGTGGCTGATACCACGGTGATGGGTGCGGAGTACTGGTACGACAACCTGGCCACCGCTGTCCATTTCCAGAGTGCCACGGACGCGCTGCTGGACGATGGGCACACCCTGTTCGTCGAGGTCAGCCCCCACCCGGTGCTCACCCACGCCCTCCAGGAGACCGCCGGGGACCGTACTGGCGCCGGTGAGGTCGTCGTCACCGG
Organism: Streptomyces sp. NPDC102514; assembly: GCF_055584525.1. Lineage (NCBI taxonomy): Bacteria > Bacillati > Actinomycetota > Actinomycetes > Kitasatosporales > Streptomycetaceae > Streptomyces > Streptomyces sp. NPDC102514. The sequence continues at coordinate 166,735 of NZ_JBVJLW010000002.1, read as the reverse complement.
CACTCTGCGCCGCGACGACGACACGTGGCAGCGCGTGCTGACGTCGCTGGCCACCGTCCACACCCACGCCGCCGTCGACTGGTCGGCCTTCTTCCCCGCCACCCGGCCCACCCACCTCGACCTGCCCACCTACCCCTTCCAACGACAGCGCCACTGGATCGACCTGCCGACGGCCGGCCTCGCCGACACCGATACCGATGCCGACGCGGGCTCCGAGCCGACCGCGGACCAGCCCGAGGGCATCGCTCCCGCCGAGGCCGGTGCGTCGTCGCCTCTGCTCGACCGCCTCACCAAGGTCTCCCGGACCCAGCAGGAACAGATCCTCACCGACCGGATCCGCGCCGAGGTCGCCCTCATCACCGGACGGGTCACCCCGGAGACGGTGGACGGCGACCGCACGTTCAAGGACTTCGGGTTCGACTCCTTCGCCTCCGTCGAACTGCGTAACCGGCTCAGTGCCCTCACCGGCCTGGAGCTCCCGTCGACGCTGCTGTTCAACCACCCGACGCCCGCAGACGTCGCCCGCCATCTGCAGACCGAGCTGGTGGGTTCCGCGGAGACGGGAGACACCGCTCCCGGTGCCCGGACCCCGGCCGACGTGGACGAACCCCTCGCCATTGTGGGCATGGCCTGCCGCTACCCGGGAGACGTGCGCACCCCCGAGGACCTGTGGCGCCTGGTCAGCGATGGCGTCGACGCCATCACCGACTTCCCCGCCGACCGCAACTGGGACACCGACAAGCTTCTCGATCCCGACCCGGACCGGCTCGGCACCTCCTACGTCACCAAGGGCGGATTCCTGTCCGACGCGGCGGCGTTCGACCCCGCGTTCTTCGGGATCGGCCCGCGCGAGGCCACCGCGATGGACCCCCAGCAGAGGCTGCTCCTGGAGACCTCCTGGGAGGCGATCGAGCGGGCGGGCATCGACCCGACCACGCTGCGCGGCAGCCAGACCGGCGTCTTCGTCGGCGCGACCACTCAGGAGTACGGCCCTCACCTGCACGACGGTGTCGCCGGCTTCGACGGGTACCTGCTGACCGGCAACACCGCGAGCGTCGCCTCGGGCCGCATCGCGTACGCCCTCGGCCTGCAGGGTCCGGCCGTGACGGTGGACACCGCGTGCTCCTCCTCACTGGTATCGATGCACATGGCGGCCCAGGCGCTGCGCAACGGTGACTGCGATCTGGCGCTGGCCGGCGGCGTCGCCGTGATGGCGACCCCGGGCATGTTCGTCGAGTTCAGCCGGCAGCGCGGGCTCGCGGCGGACGGGCGGTGCAAGGCGTTCGCCGAGGCGGCGGACGGCACGGCCTGGGCGGAGGGTGTGGGCCTGCTGCTGCTGGAGCGGCTCTCCGAGGCGCGGCGCAACGGCCACCGGGTGCTGGCGGTGGTGCGCGGCTCGGCGATCAACCAGGACGGCGCGAGCAACGGCCTCACGGCCCCCAACGGGCTCTCCCAGGAGCGTGTCATCCGCTACGCCCTGGCCGGCGCCGGCCTGTCGGCGCAGGAGGTCGACGCCGTCGAGGCGCATGGGACCGGGACCGCTCTCGGTGACCCCATCGAGGCACAGGCGCTACTGGCCACGTACGGCAAGGACCGGCCCGGGGACCGGCCGCTGTGGCTGGGCTCGCTGAAGTCGAACATCGGCCACTCCCAGGCCGCGGCGGGCGTGGGCGGCGTCATCAAGATGGTCATGGCCATGCGGCACGGCACCCTGCCCCGGACCCTCCACGTGGACCGGCCGTCCTCGCACGTGGACTGGTCCGAGGGGGCGGTGGAACTCCTCACCGAAAGCCGGCCGTGGCCGGAGAGCGGCCACCCGCGACGCGCCGCCATCTCGTCGTTCGGCATCAGTGGCACCAACGCCCACCTCATCGTGGAACAGGCCCCGCAGGACGACGACGGTGGTGTGGGCGGTGGTGTTCCGGAGCCGGTGGTGGTGACGGACGGGGTGCTGCCGTGGCCGGTGTCGGCGAAGTCCTCGGTGGCGTTGGCGGAGCAGGCGCGGCGGTTGCTGGAGCATTTCGACCGCACTCCCGGGGTGACACCGGCCGAGATCGGCCACGCGCTGGCGACGAATCGCTCCTTGTTCGATCACCGGGCGGTGTTGATCGGTCGTGAGCCGGGTGACTTCCGGGCGGCGTTGGGTGCGTTGTCGGTGGGTGAGCCTTCTGCGCGGGTGGTTACCGGTGCTGCTGCGGTCCGGCCGGGTGGGACGGTGTTTGTTTTTCCGGGTCAGGGTTCGCAGTGGGTCGGTATGGGTGTGGAGTTGATGGCTGTCAGTCCGGTTTTTGCCGGGCATCTTGCGGCGTGTGCGGCGGCGTTGGAGCCGTTCACCGGCTGGAACCTGGTTGATGTTCTTCGTGGGGTGGAGGGTGCTCCTGTTCTGGAGGGTGATGGTGTTGTGCAGCCTGCGTTGTGGGCGGTGATGGTGTCGCTGGCCCGGCTGTGGGAGGACCTGGGGGTCATTCCGGATGCGGTGGTGGGTCATTCCCAGGGTGAGATCGCCGCGGCGCATATCGCGGGGGTGTTGTCGTTGGAGGATGCGGCGCGTGTGGTGGCGTTGCGTTCGCGGGCTTTGGTGGGTATTGCGGGTGGGAGTGGCATGGTTTCTCTGCCGCTTCCTGTGGCTGAGGCTTCGGAGCTGATTGCGGGGTGGCGGGGGCGGTTGGTGGTGGCGACGGTCAATGGGCCGTCGGCGACGGTGGTGGCCGGTGGTGTCGGTGCTGTCGAGGAGTTGTTGGCGCATTGTGTGGTGGTGGGTGTGCGTGCTCGTCGTGTTCCTATCGACTACGCCTCGCACACGTCTTATGTGCATCCGTTGCGTGACCGGTTGCTTGAATTGCTGGCTCCGGTGGAGGCGCGCCAGGCCGAGGTTGCGTTCTATTCCACGGTGGATGGCCATCTTGGTGGGCCGGTGGCTGATACCACGGTGATGGGTGCGGAGTACTGGTACGACAATCTGGCGACGGCTGTTCATTTTCAGAGTGCTACGGACGCGTTGTTGGACGATGGGCATTCGCTGTTTGTTGAGGTCAGTCCGCATCCGGTGCTCACTCACTCTCTTCAGGAGACGGCCGGGGCGCGTGCGGGTGCGGGTGAGGTGGTGGTCACGGGCACTTTGCGTCGTGATGACGACACGTGGCAGCGGGTGTTGACGTCGCTGGCCACCGTCCACACGCATGCTGCTGTCGACTGGTCGGCCTTCTTCCCCGCCACCGGGTCCACCCACCTCGACCTGCCCACCTACCCCTTCCAACGACAGCACTACTGGATCGACCTGCCCGGCAGTGCGGCGGACGCGGCCGCGGTGGGGCAGGCGGTGCTCGCGCACCCGCTGCTCGGCGCGGCCGTGGAGCTGGCGGGGACGGACGTCACCGTGCTGACCGGCCGGGTGTCGCTGCAGACACACGGCTGGCTGGCCGACCACGCGATCTCCGACACCGTTCTGCTGCCGGGTACGGCCTTCGTCGAGATGGCGCTCCGCGCGGGGGACGAGGTGGACTGCGACCGACTTGAGGAACTCACCCTGAAGGCACCGCTCGTCCTGCCGGCCACCGGCGGCGTTCAGCTGCGCGTCGAAGCGGCCGAGCGCGACGACTCCGGCCGGCGCTCCGTGAGCGTCTACTCCCGGCCCGACGCCGAGGGGACGGCTGCGCTCTGGACCTGCCATGCCACGGGTGTCCTCCTCAGGGGCGGGCCGGCGCCTTCGCCGTGGGACGCCCGGGCGTGGCCGCCGGACGGCGCCCTTCCGATGGATCCCGACGACCTCTACCCGGCGCTGGCCGCCCTCGGCTACCAGTACGGCCCCGCGTTCCGGGGAGTGCGGAACCTGTGGAAGCGGGGTGACGAGGTGTACGCCGAGGTGGCGCTGCCCGAGGAGCGGCACCCCGAGGCGGCGGCCTTCGGCATCCACCCCGCGCTGCTCGACGCGGCCCTGCACGCCGGGCTCAGCCCGCAGGCCGGGGCCGGGCGGGAACCGGAGCCGCCGAGGCTGCCGTTCGTCTGGTCCGACGTACGTCTGTACGTGGCCGATGCCAGGAACGTGCGGGTGCGGCTCGCCCCGAACGGTCCGGACGCCCTCGTGGTGGAGCTCGCCGACACCGAGGGCGCGCCCGTCGCGTCGATCGGCTCCCTGGTCATGCGCCCCGCCGACCCCGGGAAGCTCGGCGGGGCACCGGGCGGCCACCACGACGCGCTGTTCCGCATGGAGTGGGTGAAGCGGGAGGTGCCGGCCGCAGCCGCCACACCGGCCGGCCCGTGGGCACTGGTGGGCGACGACCCGTTCGGGCTCGCCACCGTCGAGGACGCCGCGTCCGTGCGGCGGTACGCCGACCTGCCCGCGCTCGCCGACGCGTTGGAGGCGGATTCGGGGACCGTCGGCACCACCTCGGCCACGGACCCGACGTCCGACCCGAGGCCCGCGTCCGTGCTGTCCTGCCGGCCGCCCGGCGAGGACGCCGCTTCCGGCGACCCCGCCGCCGTACGGGCCGAACTGCTCAAGGCGCTGTCCCTGGTGCAGTCATGGCTCGCCGAGGAGCGGTTCGCCGACACCAGGCTCGTGGTGGTCACCCGTGGCGCGATGGCGGTCGCCGACGCGGAGCGGCCGGATCTCGCCTCCGCACCGGTGTGGGGCCTGCTGCGCACCGCGCAGACGGAGAACCCGGGCCGGTTCGTCCTCGTCGACGTCGACGAGGACGAGCGTTCGCTGCGCGCCCTGCCCGCCGCACTTGCGGACGGGGAGCCGCAGTTCGCGCTGCGCGGGGGAGAGGTCGTCGTACCCCGCCTGGTGCGGACCGGTGGCACGTCGGCCTCCCCCGGCGAGCGGCCGGCGGGACGCCCGGACGTGAGTGTGCCGGCCGGCTGGGATCCGGAGGGCACGGTGCTGATCACCGGCGGCACCGGCACCCTGGGCGGGCTCTTCGCGCGTCACCTGGTGACCGCGTACGGGGCCCGGCGGCTGCTGCTGGTCAGCCGTCGCGGGCCCGCCGCCGCGGGCGCCGCGGAACTGGTCGAGCGGTTGACCGGGCTGGGGGCGACGGCCGTGGCGGTGGCGTGCGATGTCTCCGACCCGCAGGCACTGTCCGGTCTGCTGGAGGGCATACCGGGCGAGCACCCGCTGACCGCGGTCGTACACACGGCGGGTGTGCTGGACGACGGCCTGGTCTCCACGCTGACGCCCGAGCAGTTGGAAGCGGTACTGCGGCCCAAGGCGGACGCGGCATGGCACCTGCACCGGCTCACCCAGGGGCAGAACCTGGCGGCGTTCGTGCTGTTCTCCTCGGTGATGGGCGCGCTCGGCGGCGCCGGACAGGGCAACTACGCGGCCGCGAACGTCTACCTCGACGCCCTGGCCGTCCACCGCCGGGCACAGGGACTCGCGGCCACGTCCCTGGCCTGGGGCCTCTGGGACGAGCGCGGCCAGCTGACGGCGGATCTCAGCCGGGCGGACCTGGCCCGCATGGCCCGCATGGGGCTGCTGCCCCTGCGGTCCGACGAGGGACTCGCCCTGTTCGACGCGGCGAGCGTCCGGGACGAGCCGACGCTCGTCCCGGCACGCCTCGACACCGAGCGGCTCGCCCGGGCCGGCACCGGTGCGCTGCCCGCGGTCCTCGGCTCTCTGGTGCGTCCCCGTCCCGCACGGCGCGCCGCCGCGGCCGGTTCCTTCGGCGCCGTCGGAGGGCGGCGGTTCACCGGGGGCGCCGACGCCGAGCGCGAACTCATGGAGGCGGTACGCGCCCACACCGCGACCGTCCTCGGGCACGCGACACCGGAGGCGGTGCGGGCGGACAGCAGGTTCAAGGACATCGGCTTCGACTCGCTGGCCTCGGTGGAGTTGCGCAACCGCTTGAGCAAGGCCTTCGGTGTGCGCCTGTCGGCGACAGCGGTCTTCGACCATCCGACACCGGCCGCGATGGTGCGGCACCTGCGCGGTGAACTGCTCGGGGAGACCCCGCCGGCCGCCCGCCCCGTGGCCGCGTCCGCCGCGCTGGACGAGCCCGTGGCCGTCGTGGGCATGAGCTGCCGCCTTCCCGGCGGCGTGGCGTCCCCCGAGGACCTGTGGGAGCTGGTGAGGTCCGGCGGTCACGGGATCTCGGGCCTGCCGACAGACCGCGGCTGGGACCTTGAGGGGCTCTACGACCCCGACCCCGACCAGCGGGGCAAGAGCTACGTCCGCGAGGGCGGCTTCCTCTACGACGCGGGCGAGTTCGACGCCGACTTCTTCGGCATCGCGCCCCGCGAGGCGCTTGCCATGGACCCGCAGCAGCGGCTGCTGCTGGAGGTCGCCTGGGAGGCGTTCGAGCGGGCGGGCATCCGCCCGGAATCGGTGCACGGCAGCCGGACGGGCGTCTTCGTCGGTGCCATGCCCCAGGAGTACGGCTCTCTGCTGCACGAGGCCACGGACGGGCTCGACGGCCTCATGCTGACCGGCAAGACGACCAGCGTGCTCTCCGGCAGGCTCGCCTACTTCCTCGGCCTGGAGGGCCCAGCGCTCACCATCGACACGGCGTGCTCGTCCTCCCTGGTGGCGCTGCACCAGGCGGCACACGCGCTGCGTCAGGGGGAGTGCACCCTCGCGGTGGCCGGCGGTGTGGCGGTGATGTCCACCCCGGGCGTGCTCACCGAGTTCAGCCGGCAGCGCGGGCTGGCGCCCGACGGGCACATCAAGTCCTTCGCGGCTGCCGCGGACGGCACGGGCTGGAGCGAGGGCGTCGGAATCCTGCTGCTGGAGCGGCTCTCCGACGCACGGCGCAACGGCCACCGGGTGCTGGCGGTGGTACGCGGCTCGGCGGTCAACCAGGACGGCGCGAGCAACGGCCTGACCGCACCCAACGGGCCGTCCCAGGAGCGCGTCATCCGCCAGGCCCTCGCCAACGGCCGGCTGACCCCGCAGGACGTCGACGTGGTCGAGGCGCACGGCACGGGCACCAGACTGGGCGACCCGATCGAGGCGCAGGCCCTGATCGCCACCTACGGCCGGAGCCGGCCCGAGGACCGGCCGCTGTGGCTGGGCTCGCTGAAGTCGAACATCGGCCACAGCATGGCGGCCGCCGGCGTCTCCGGTGTGATCAAGATGGTGATGGCCCTGCGGCACGGGGTGCTGCCCCGCACACTGAACGTGGACGAGCCGACCCCGCACGTCGACTGGAGCGCGGGAGCGGTGGAACTGCTCACCGAGGAACGACCCTGGCCCGACACCGGACGACCGCGGCGCGCGGGGGTCTCCTCGTTCGGTATCAGCGGCACCAACGCCCACCTCATCGTGGAACAGGCCCCGCAGGACGACGACGGCGATGGTGCGGACGGGGGCGTCCCGGCCGACGGCGCGCCGGAGCCGGCGGTGGTGACGGACGGGGCGCTGCCATGGCCGGTGTCGGCGAAGTCACCGGCGGCGCTGGCGGAGCAGGCGAGGCGCTTGCTGGAGCATCTCGACCGCACCCCCGGGGCGACACCGGCCGAGATCGGCCACGCGCTGGCGACGAACCGCTCCCTGTTCGAGCACCGGGCGGTGGTGATCGGCCGTGAACCGGCCGACTACCGCGCCGCGCTGGCCGCGCTGGCCGCCGGGGAGCCGTCCCGGCTGGTGGTCACGGGCACGGCGGTCGCCCAGCCGGGCCGGACGGTCTTCGTGTTCCCGGGCCAGGGCTCGCAGTGGGCCGGCATGGGCGTGGAACTGACGCGTACCTCGCCGGTGTTCGCCGCGCACCTCACCGCCTGCGCTGCGGCCCTGGAGCCGTACACCGGCTGGAACCTTCTCGACGTGCTCGACCAGGCACCGGGCGCCCCCGCCCTGGACCGGGTCGACGTCGTGCAGCCGGCGCTGTGGGCCATGATGATCTCCCTCGCCCGGCTGTGGGAGCACCTGGGCGTCACTCCCGACGCCGTGGTGGGCCATTCCCAGGGGGAGATCGCCGCCGCGCACATCGCCGGCGTGCTGTCGCTGGAGGACTCCGCGCGCATCGTGGCCCTGCGCTCCCGGGCCATCACCGACATCGCGGGTCACGGCGGCATGGTCTCCCTGCCCTTGGCCGTCGCGGACGCCGAGGAAACCATCGGCCGATGGGCGGGACGGGTGGGCGTCGCCGCGGTCAACGGGCCGTCGGCCACCGTCGTGGCCGGAGACGCCGACGCGCTGGCGGAGGTCGTCGCACACTGCGAGGACGCGGGCATCCGGGCCCGGAGGATCCCGGTGGACTACGCCTCCCACACCCCGCACGTCGAGGCGCTCCACGACCGGCTCCTGGGCCTGCTGGCTCCGGTGCGCCCGCGCCGGGCCGAGGTGGCGTTCTACCCGACGGTGGGCGACCATGCCGGGGGCGCGATGAGCGACACGACGGCGATGGGCGCGGCGTACTGGTACGAGAATCTGCGGACCACGGTGGCCTTCGAGGCGACCACGCGGGCCCTGCTGGACGACGGGCACACCCTGTTCGTCGAGGTCAGCCCCCACCCGGTGCTCACCCACCCCCTTCAGGAGACCGTCGAGAACCACACCAAGGCGGAGGTCGCCGTCACCGGCACCCTGCGCCGCGACGACGACACCTGGCAGCGCGTGCTGACCTCGCTGGCCACCGTCCACACCCACGCCACGTCCGACTGGTCGCGTTTCTACCCGGCCACCCTGCCCACCCACCACGACCTGCCGACCTACCCCTTCCAACGGCAGCACTACTGGAGCCGGCAGACCACGGGCAGTGCCGATCCCCGCGCCCTGGGCCTGCACACCGCCGGCCACGGGCTGCTCGGTGCCGCGGTCGCCCTCGCGGACGGCGACCGCCACGTCTTCACCGGGCACCTGTCGCTGCGGGGCCACCCCTGGCTGGCCGACCACGCCGTCCACGGCACGCCCCTGCTGCCCGGCACCGCCTTCGTCGAACTGGCCCTGCACGCCGGGCGGGCCACCGACACCGCGGACCTGGAGGACCTCACCCTCGAAGCGCCCCTCACCCTCCCGGCCACCGGCGGCCTCCAGCTGCAGGTGCACGTGGAGGCGGCCGACGACCACGGTCGCCGAGGTCTCACCATCCACTCCCGGCCCGACGACGCCACACCCCACCGGTCCTGGACCCGCCACGCCACCGGCACCCTCGCCCCGCAGCCGCCCGCCGCGCCCGACCCGGCCGCATGGGCGGACCTGGCGGCCTGGCCGCCGGCCGGCGCCACCGCCGTACCGACCGACACCCTCTACGACCGTCTCACCGACCGCGGCTACCAGTACGGCACCGCCTTCCAGGGCCTGACGGCCCTCTGGCGCCGCGACGACACCCTGTACGCCGAGGTCGCCCTCCCCGCGGACGACACCCCCGGTGCCGGCCACTACGGCATCCATCCCGCGCTCTTCGACGCCGCGCTCCACCCGATCATCGGCACCGGCCCCCAGCAGGACCCGGAGCAGGTCCTCCTGCCGTTCGCCTGGTCGCACGTCCGCCTGCACGCCGTGGGCGCCCGGGCGCTGCGCGTGCGGATCGCCCCCGCCGACGCGGGGACGCTGCAGATCAGCCTGGCCGATCCCGCCGGGCAGCCGGTCGCCGAAGCGGCGTCGCTGGCCATGCGGCCCATCAGCACCGGGCAGTTGGCCAAGGCCGTCACGGCGGGAGGGGAGAGCCACCTGTTCCGCCTGGCGTGGACTCCCGCGGCCGTCCAGGAGACACGGACCACCGACCGCGTGGCGTTCCTGGGCGCCGCCCTTCCCGAGGCCCTGGCCGCCTCGCTGCCCGGTGGGGCCGCGGCCGACTGCCATGAGGGGCCGGCGTCGCTGGCGGCGGAGAGCACCGATCCCCTTCCCGACGTGGTCATCGCCACCGGCCTCCTGGGGCGCTCCGGTGCGGACGGTGACGTCCCCCGCTCCGCCCGAGAGGCCGTCCAGTACGCCGTCGACCTGATCCAGGCGTGGCTGGCCGAGGAGCGCCTGGCCGACAGCCGGCTCGTGTTCGTCACCAGGCGAGCCGTCGCCGTCCGACCCGGCACCGACTCGCCCGAGCCGGCGGACGCCGCCGTCTGGGGACTGATCCGCACCGCCGAGACCGAGAACCCCGGCCGCTTCACCGTGATCGACCTGGCCGACGAGCACGCCGTCCCCGCCGAGTCCTTCCGCGCGGCGCTGGCGAGCGGCGAGCCGCAGGTGGCCCTGTGCGCCGACGACCCGCAGGTGTATGTCCCCCGGCTCGTGCGGGAGACCCCGCCGGCCACGGAGGCGGACACCATGCCGGAGCCCGCCGCGGGCGGCACGGTCCTCATCACCGGTGGCACGGGCACCCTCGGCGCGCTGTTCGCCCGCCGCTATGCCTCGGCCGGGCGGGCCGGACATCTGCTGCTGGCCGGCCGGCGCGGTCCGGACGCACCGGGCGCGCCCGAACTCGCCGCGGAACTCACCGAGATGGGGGTGAAGGTCACCGTCGCCGCCTGCGACACCGCCGACCGCGACGCCCTGGCCGCGCTCCTGGCGACCATCCCCGGGGAACACCCGCTGACCGCCGTCGTACACACCGCCGGGCTCCTCGACGACGGCACCGTCACCTCCCTGACGGCGGAGCGGATCGAGCGCGTGTTCCGCCCCAAGGCCGACACCGCCTGGCACCTGCACGAGCTGACCCGCGGCACGGACCTCGCCGAATTCGTCCTCTTCTCCTCCGCGGCGGGCGTCCTGGGCACGCCGGGCCAGGGCAACTACGCCGCGGCCAACGTCTTCCTGGACGCACTGGCCGAACACCGCCGGGCCGCCGGGCTGCCCGCCACCTCCCTGGCCTGGGGACTGTGGTCGGACAGCAGCGGCATGACCGGCCACCTGGACGACGTCGACCTGAGCCGGATGGCCCGCCTCGGCATCAAGCCCCTCACGGCGGCCGAAGGGATGGCGCTGTTCGAGACGGCCCGGGCCACGGACGCCGCCTGTCTGGTCCCGGCCAGGATCGTCCCCGCCCTGCTCCGGCCCCACCTGGAGACCGGCACTCTGCCCGCCGTCCTCCGGGGCCTGGTGCGCACCGGCGTCCGCAGAGCTGCCGCGGCCACCGCGACCGGTGCCACCCCACTCCGCGATCGCCTGGCCCGCCTGTCGCCCGAGGAGGCCGAGGACACCCTCGCCACCCTCGTCCGCACCGACATCGCGCTGGTCCTGGGCCACAGCACGCCCGACACCGTCCACCTCGACAAGGCGTTCAAGGACATCGGCCTCGACTCGCTGACCGCGGTCGAACTGCGCAACCGGCTGGCGTCGTCGACCGGACTGCGGCTGGCCCCCACGCTCGTCTTCAGCTACCCGACCCCCCGTGAACTGGGACGGCACCTGCTCGGCCTGCTGCGCACGGCGGGGGACGACGGCCCGGCCGGGGACGCGGAGATCCGGCAGGTGCTGCGGACCGTCCCGATCGAGAAACTCCGCAGCGCCGGCGTCCTGGACCTGGTCCTGGCGCTCGCCGACCCGCCCGCGCCGACCACCGCCGGCCAAGAGCAGGACACCCGTACGGCGGACCCCGGCACGGCGGACACCGGCACCGACGTACTGGCCGCCCTGGACCTGGACGCACTCGTGGACCTGGCCCTGGACGAGAGGGGTAACTGACATGGACAACTCCGCGGAGCGCGCGGCGGAGGGCGGGGACCGGGTCCAACGGGCCCTCCGCGCGCTGCTGGAGGAACGCGACCGCCTGCGGCGGGAGAACGAGGCACTCAATGCCGGCCGCGGCGAGCCGATCGCCGTGGTCGCCATGGCGTGCCGCTACCCGGGAGGCGTGGCCACGCCAGAGGCACTGTGGGACGTCGTCCGCGACGGCAGGGACGTGGTGGACGAGTTCCCGCAGGACCGGGGATGGCCGGACCTGTACGACCCGGACCCCGACACGCTCGGCAGCTCGTACGTGCGGCACGGAGGATTCCTGACGGACGCCGCCGCCTTCGACGCGGGGTTCTTCGGCATCAGCCCCAAGGAGGCACTGGCGATCGACCCCCAGCAGCGCCTGCTCCTTGAGACGTCGTGGGAGGCCTTCGAACGGGCGGGCATCGTCCCCGCCGACGTACGCGGCGCCGAAATCGGTGTCTTCTCCGGAGTGAGCGCCCCCGAGTACGGCATGCGCTTCCTGGAGGCCGGCGCCAACGAGCTGGAGGGCTACCTGCTGCAAGGCAGCGCCCTGAGCGTGGCCTCCGGCCGCGTGGCCTACCAGCTCGGCCTGACGGGCCCGGCGATGACCGTGGACACGGCGTGCTCGTCGTCGCTGGTGGCCGTTCATCTGGCGATGCAGTCGCTGCGCTCGGGTGAGTGCTCGCTCGCCCTGGCGGGCGGGGCGGCGGTGATGGCGACGCCCGCGCTCTTCGTGGAGTTCTCCCGGCAGCGCGGCCTGTCGCCCGACGGCCGGTGCCGGTCCTTCGCGGACGAGGCGGACGGGACCGGCTGGTCCGAAGGGGTGGGGGTGCTGCTGCTGGAGCGGCTCTCCGACGCCCGCCGCAACGGCCATCCGGTACTGGCCGTCCTGCGCGGCTCCGCCGTCAACCAGGACGGGGCCAGCAACGGGCTGACCGCTCCCAACGGCCTCGCCCAGGAGAAGGTGATCCGCAAGGCGCTGGCCAACGCGGGACTGCGGGCCTCCGAGGTGGACCTGATCGAGGCCCATGGCACCGGGACCACGCTGGGCGACCCCATCGAGGCGGGCGCCCTGCTGGCGACCTACGGGCAGGGGCGTGCCGGGGGCAGGCCGCTGTGGCTGGGGTCCCTGAAGTCGAACATCGGTCACTCCATGGCCGCCGCCGGGGTGGGCGGGATCATCAAGGCCGTGTTGGCCGTGCGGCATCGGCAGCTCCCGAAGACACTGCACGTGCAGACGCCCTCACAGCACGTTGACTGGTCCTCCGGTGCGGTCGAACTGTTGCTGGAGGGGCGGGAGTGGACCCGCGCGGACGGTCCGCGGCGGGCCGGTGTGTCGTCGTTCGGGGTCAGCGGCACCAACGCGCACGTTGTCCTGGAAGAGGCCCAGGAACAGGAACAGGAACAGGAACAGGAACAAAGGCAAGGGGGTGTCGTCGGCGGCCTCGTGCCGTGGGTGCTGTCCGGCAGGACCGCGGGGGCCGTGGAGCGGCAGGCACGCAAGCTGCGCGACTTCGCCGCCGCCGACGAGGACCTCGATGTCACCGACGCCGCCTGGTCGTTGGTGACCGGCCGGACCCGCTTCGACCACCGCGCGGTGGTCCTGGGCCGGAACCGGGAGGAGCTGCTGAGCGGCGTGACGTCGCTCGCCGACGGCCAGGAGTCCGCCGTGGTCGTGCGCGGCACGGCCGCGGAACGCGGTGGGACGGTCTTCGTGTTCCCCGGACAGGGGTCGCAGTGGGCCGGCATGGGGCGTCAGCTGTACGACACCTTCCCCGTCTTCGCGCGCAGCCTCGACGCGTGCGCGGACGCTCTGGCCGAGTGGGTCGACTGGTCGCTGCTCGACGTGGTGCGCGGGGCCCCCGGGGCACCGACGCTGGACCGGGTGGACGTGGTTCAGCCGGCCCTGTTCTCCGTGATGGTGTCCACGGCCGCCCTGTGGCGTTCCTGGGGCGTGGAACCGGCCGCGGTGGTGGGGCACAGCCAGGGCGAGATAGCCGCCGCCCACGTGTGCGGCGCCCTGTCCCTGCGCGACGCCACCCGAGTCGTGGCGCTGCGCAGCAAGGCCCTGGTGGATCTGATCGGTCATGGCGGGATGGCGTCGGTCGCCCAGCCGGCGGACCGGGTGGAGGACCTCCTCGCGCCGTGGCGGGACCGGGTCGGAATCGCCGTCGTCAACGGCCCCCGCTCCGTGGTGGTGTCCGGGGAACCGGACGCGCTCGACGAGTTCGTCGAGAAGATGACCGCCGAAGGCGTGCAGGCCAAGCGGATCAAGGTCGACTACGCCTCCCATTCCCCCCATGTGACCCGGGTCCGCGACCGCGTGATCGACGCGCTGTCCGACGTGAGCCCGGCCACCTCGGCCCTGCCCTTCTGCTCGACCCTGTACGGCGAGATCACCGACACCGCGGCGCTGAACGGTGACTACTGGTACACCAACCTGCGCGAGAAGGTGCTCTTCGAACCCTCCGTCCGGCGGCTGGCAGGCGACGGTTTCCGGGTGTTCGTCGAGATGAGCCCGCACCCCGTGCTCACCGGCCCCGTGCAGGAGATCGTCGAAGATCTGGACGACGCGGTGGTCCTGTCCTCGGCACGACGCGACCGCGGCGAGGCGGAGGCCGTGCTCGGCTCACTGGCCCGGTTCCACTCCGAGGGCGGGACCGTGAACTGGGACGCCCTGCTCGGGACCCGCAAGAGGGTGGACCTGCCGACGTACGCCTTCCAGCGGCAGCGCCACTGGCTGAACTCCTCGCCCGCCGGGGTGAGGGCGCAGGTGCCCGTGCTGCACACGCCCGCGGTGGACGACGAGCCCGTCGCCCTGCGGGACCGGCTGGCCGCGCTTTCCGACGACGAGGCGACGGCACTCGTCCTGGATCACGTCCTCACCCGGGTCGCGGTCGTGCTCGGGCACGCCTCCGGCGAAGCCGTCGACCCCGACCAGGAGTTCAAGGACATCGGCTTCGACTCACTGCTCTCGGTACAGCTGAGCAAGGGCCTGGCCGCGTCGACCGGGCTCAAGCTGAGGGCGGGCCTGGTCCTGCGACACCCGACCCCCAGACGGGTCGCCGGGCATCTCATGACGTCGATGACCGGTCGTGACCGGCGGTGAACCCCACGGCGTGCACGGGACGCCTCCGGTTCCCGGCCGCTCTGCTGAAAGGATGATCTCTGTGCGTTCGTTCGGTGCGTCGTCTGCGCACAAAGGGTTGTGGCGGGCGCAGGAAATGTTTCCCGACACCCTCAACCATGCACTGACCATGTGGAACGTGGCCGGCGACCTGGACGTGTCGGTCATGGAGTCCGCGTTCCTGCACGTGATGGGCGAGGCGGAGGTGCTGCGCGTCACCTTCGTCGATGACGGCGGCGGACTGCGCCTGGTACCCCGCGAGTTGGGGGACTGGCGGCCTTTCCATCTGGACGTCAGCGCCGAGGGCGACCCCGAGACGGCGGCGCGCCGAGCGCTCGCCGACATGGTGCGCCGGCCGTTCGACCTGGAGCGGGACCTGCTGTTCCGGCTGGGTGTGGTGAAGCTCGCGGCGGCCCGCTCGGTAGTGGTGATCATCTACCACCACCTGGTGTCGGACGGCTACGGAGCGGCCGGCCTGCTGTCGCGGCGCCTGGCAGAGGTGTACACCGCGCTGTCACGGGGCGAGGACGTACCCGAACCGCCGCACCCGTGGGACGCCGAGTCGTTCGCGGCCGACGCGGCGGAGTACCAGGCCTCCGACCGGTTCACCGAGGACATGGCGTTCTGGCGCGGCTACCTGGCCGACCCTCCCGCGCCCGCGCAGCTGCCACGGATCCCCCTCTCCGACGCGACGCGCTCCGCGCTCGACGAACCGGCCTGCAGTGCCGACCGGTGGGGGGAACTGACCGAACCCATCGGCATGGTGAGCCGGACACTGACCGTCCCGCGCGCCGACGCGGGCGCGTGGACCGAGGCCGCGAAGTCCCTGGGCGTGTGGATGTCGTCGATGCTCACCGCGGCCACGGCGGTCTACCTCAGGCACCGCTGCGACCGCCCGGAGTTCCTGCTCTCCCTGGCCGTGGCCAACCGGCTCGGTGCGGCCGGCCGGACACCCGGCCTGGCGGTGAACGTCGTGCCGGTGCGGGTGAGGGTGCCCCTCGGCGCGACCTTCACCGAGATCGCCGAGACCATCGGCGACGAGACGTACGACATCTTCGACCACGCCGCCTGCCACTACTCGGAGATCCAGCGCGCGAGCGGCACCGTCCTGAACGACCGCGGCAGTTTCGGTGCCGTCGTCAACGTCGTCGAGTTCACCGAACACCTCAGCTTCGCCGACTGCCCGGCCCACTTCCTCGGCGGGACGACCGGGACGTTCGAGGAACTGGCGATCGGCGTCTACACCGACGGGAGGGCCGACAGCGACCTGTTCATCCGGCTCGACGCCCCCGCGGCCCTGTACTCCCGCGCGGAACTGCGCTTCATCGGCGAGGAGCTGATCGCGTACGTCCACGCTCTGGTGGCCTCCGAAGGGCGTCTGCCGGTCGGTGCGCTCGACGTGGTCAGCGGCGACGCGCGGGACCTGGTGCTCATGGCACCGAACGACACGGCGGTGCCGTTGCCGGGACTGACGATCCCGGAGCTGTTCGCCCGGCAGCTGGAGCGGACCCCCGACGAGGTGGCACTGGTGTCCGGGGACTGGGTGATCTCGTACCGGGAACTCGACGAGCGCGCCGGCCGCCTGGCCGGCGCGCTGCGCCGGCGGCGGGTCGGACCCGAGACGGTCGTGGCGGTGGCGCTGCCCCGCTCGGTCGACCTGGCCGTAGCCCTCCTCGCCGTGGTGAAGGCGGGCGGGGCCTACCTGCCGGTCGACCCGGCGCTCCCGGCGCAGCGGATCCGGCCGGTCGTCGCCGACGCCGCGGTGCGCGTCCTGCTCACCGAGACGGCGACGGCCGGCCGGCTCTCCCACGAACTGGGCCTTCCGGCGGTGCCGCTCGACGACCTCTGGTCGGAGGCCGCCCGTGACGGCGGCGCGGCGACGCAGGTGCCGGTTCCCGTCCGTCAGGACGGCCTGCTGGCCGTGATGTACGGCTCCGAAACGGCCGGCGCGATCACGACGGTCGCCGTGACGCACCGGAACATGGAGCGGCTCGTCCTGGACCGCAACCGTCGGGCAGGTGGCAGCGGCACCGTGCTGTGGCACGCGCCGCCCACCTCGCACGCGCTTGCCCTGGACCTGTGGGTGCCGTTGCTGAACGGCGGCCGGGTGGTCGTCGCGCCAGCGGGGGAGCTGGACGCCGACGCGCTGACCGAGGCACGGGCATCACACGGGATCTCCACGGTACGGCTGCCCGTCGGCCTGTTCTCGGCCCTCGCAGCGGAACGCCCCGAGTGTCTCGCCGAGTTGCGCGAGGTATGGACGGGGGGTGACCGGGTGCCCGCGGCCACCGTGAGACGTCTGCGCGAGGCCTGCCCCCGACCGGCGATCGTCATCGGGTACGGCCCGGCGGAGTCGTCCGGGTCCGCCGTGTCCCACCGCCTGCCCGGGAACGAGCCGACACACCCGGCGGGCGTGCTCGGCCGACCGACGGACAACACGGCTCTCTACGTACTGGGACCGGGGCTGGCGCCGGTCCCCGCGGGCGTGACCGGAGAGCTGTACGTGGCCGGGCCCGGCGTTGCGCGTGGGCGTCCCGGGCAACCCGCCCGGACCGCGGAGCGTTTCGTGCCCTGCCCGTTCGGTGTGGCCGGCGGGCTCATGTACCGCACAGGGGACCGGGTGCGGTGGCGTACCGACGGCCTCCTGGAGTACGTGGGACGGGCCGGCACCCAGGTCGACGTCCGCGGTGCCCGGGTCGAGCCGGCCGAGGTCGAGGACGTGCTGGCCGAACATGCCGGTCTCGCGCAGTCCGTGGTGGCCGCAGGCAGTGACCCGTCCGGGGAGCGGCGCCTCACGGCCTACGTGGTCCCGGCCGGCGGGTGGACCGTCGACAGTGGCGAACTGCGCCGGTTCACGGCGGGGCGGCTGCCGGAGTTCATGGTCCCGTCGGGGTTCGTGACGCTGGACCGGCTGCCGCTGGGCGCCGACGGACGGGTGGACAGGGCGGCACTGCCGGACCCCACGTTCGGCGACGAGACGTACCGGGCCCCGCGCAATCACGTCGAACGGGTGCTGGCCGACGCGTTCGCCGACGTTCTCGACCTGGACCGGGTGGGCATCGACGACGACTTCTTCGACCACGGCGGCAACTCGCTGCGGGCCATCAGACTGACCGGTCTGATCAGGGCGGAGCTGTATCAGGAGGTGCCCATCCGCACGCTGTTCGCGGTGCGCACCGTCGCCGGCCTGAGCGACACCTGGAAGGACCTCACCCGATCCAGCAGGCCGACACTGCGCAGAAGGACGAAGGAAGGCGAGGTCCTGCCCTAGGAAGGGCCCCGTACGAGGAGGACGGACGCCCCCGGTCGCTGCCGCCGACCGGGGGCGTCCGCCCTGCCGTGGTACGACGGTGGACGGCTCAGCCCGCGCCGGGCACGGCTTCCCGGGCGGCGGAGAGGCCCCGGACGGTACCGGAGATGAGGTCGTTGACCTCCTGACCGTGCTCGTCGGTAGACGGGATCGGTCCCGCCGACGGCGCGCAACTCCTCGATGATGCCGTCGTCGTCACGGCGGTGCACCGTCCCGCCGCGCAGCAGGGAGGGCGGGGGACAACCGGAGGCGAGCAGCCGGGCCGGCGGGGTGCCGGTGTCGTCCTGGTAGCGGCGGGTCACCTCGTAGGCCAGGACGGAACCAGTGCTGTGGCCGAAGAAGACGAAGGCCCGGCCGTCCTCGGCACGCCGGTCCTGACGTCCCGGGTACTGGACGCAGAGCACGTCCAGGTGTGGTGAGAGAGCCTTCCGATGTCCTGGACGCGGCATCTCGGCGGCCAGGCGCAGCGCACCCTCCACCGCGGTGGGGGCGGGCTCGATGAGCAGGCGCAGCGCTTCGGCGATGCGCTCTCCTCGATCGTGAAGACCCCGGCGACGACGTCGTGGGCCAGATCGTCGGGGAGCCGGCCGATGCGGTCGGGACGCAGCCCGTCGGCGAGGGTGGGCCCGGCGTTTACGGTGACCGGCTTCCCGGCTCGCAGGCCCGCTGTCAGAGCGGGCACGGCGCTGGGCTCGGCGCCGTAGAGGTCGATGGTCCGGCCTGTGGTGGCCAGGCAGGCACCGGCCAGCGCGCTGCCGCCCCCCCCCACCGGCAGAACCACCGCGTCCAGATGACCGCCGACGATGTCCACCTGGTGCAGCAGGTCGGCGGTGGCGGTGCCCTGGCCGACCCCCACGTCCGGGTTCAGATACGGGTCGATCTCGTCGAGACCGCGGGTGCGCGTCAGTTCGTCGACCACCGTGACGCGTTCGGCCAGGGTGGTTCCCGCCTGGAGCACCTCGGCGCCGGCGGCCCGGATCCGTGCCACCTTGGCCGGCGCGGCGTCGGTGGGCAGCA
Organism: Streptomyces sp. NPDC102514; assembly: GCF_055584525.1. Lineage (NCBI taxonomy): Bacteria > Bacillati > Actinomycetota > Actinomycetes > Kitasatosporales > Streptomycetaceae > Streptomyces > Streptomyces sp. NPDC102514. Next base: position 147,709 of record NZ_JBVJLW010000002.1, on the reverse strand, counting down.
CCACGACGGCCGGGAGTCCGTACTGGGCGGCCGCGGGCGTCACGGCCGGCGCGTGGTTGCCGGTGGACTGCGTCACCACACCGGGGCTGCCGGCCGCCACCAGCCGTTCCACGGCGAGGAGCGCGCCACGCATCTTGAAGGAGCCGCCCCGCTGGAGGTTCTCCGCCTTCAGCCACAGCCGGGCTCCGGCCAGCTGTTCGAGTTCCTCGCTGCGCACCACGGGCGTGTCCACCAGGCGGCGCCGGGCTTCGTGTACTCCGTCGTGGCTCAGCAGCGGCGGTTGCCCGGCGACCATCACGGTGTTCGCTTTGTCGAGTCGGTCTACGTTGGCGGCGTGTCCCGGGGCAGCGCAAGCCTGTGGGGACGAGGGACGTCGTGGGCGGGTGCGCGAAGAGGGCGGCGTACTCCGACGTGGTGTCGGGGTACGCCGCCCTTCGGCGGACGAACCGGAGTGCGTGTCGCGGTGGTCGTCCCGGCTACTTCGCGGCGCGGTTGAAGACCGACTTCGACCAGAAGTAGCCGAGGGCGGTGAGGGCCAGGCACCAGGCGATCGCGATCCAGCCGTTGTGGCCGATCTCGGTGCCGAGCAGCAGGCCTCGCAGGGTCTCGATGGTCGGGGTGAACGGCTGGTACTCGGCGATCGGCCGGAACCAGCCCGGCATCGCGTCGACCGGCACGAAGGTGCTGGAGATCAGCGGGAGGAAGGCCAGCGGCAGGGCGTTGTTGCTGGCCGCCTCGATGCTCGGGCTGATCAGGCCCATGCCGACCGCGATCCAGGTGAGTGCCAGGGCGAAGAGCACCAGCAGCCCGAATGCCGCGAGCCATTCCAGTGCCGAGGCGTCCTTGGACCGGAAGCCGATGGCCACCGCGATGACACCGACGAAGAGCACGGTCGTGATCGCCTTGAGGACGCTGCCGACGACGTGACCGATGAGTACCGAGCCGCGGTGGATCGCCATGGTCCGGAAGCGGGCGATGATGCCCTGGGTCATGTCGTTGGAGACGGACACCGCGGTGCCGACCAGGGTGTTGCCGACGGTCATCAGCAACAGACCCGGCACGATGTACGCGATGTACTCGGAGCGGTCGGGACTGCCACCGCCGATGCCCGCGCTCATCACGTCCCCGAAGATGTAGACGAAGAGCAGCAGCAGCAGGATCGGGGTGAGCAGCAGGTTCAGGGTGAGGGAGGGGTAGCGCCGGGCGTGCAGCAGGTTGCGGCGCAGCATCGTCGACGAGTCGCGCACAGCGAGGGAGACGCGGCTCGGGCGGGCGGGGGCGAGGGGGGCGCTCATCGGACAGCCTCCTGGGTCTTGTCGGTGCCGCCGGTGAGGGCGAAGAAGACGTCGTCGAGGTCGGGGGTGTGCACGGTGAGTTCGTCGGCCTCGATGCCGGTGGAGTCCAGCCAGTCGAGGATGGAGCGCAGCTCGCGCTGGCTGCCGTCGCTGGGGATCTGGAGCGCGAGCGCCTCGTCGTCCCGGGTCGCCTCGCGCAGTTCGCTCACGGCGCTCTGGTAGGCGCCGGGGTCGGTGAAGCGGAGGCGGACGTGTCCGCCGGGGATGAGGCGCTTCAGCTCATCGGCGGTTCCCTGGGCGGCGATCGTGCCGTTGTTGAGGACGGCGATGCGGTCGGCGAGCTGGTCGGCCTCCTCCAGGTACTGAGTGGTGAGGAAGACGGTGACGCCGCCCGTGACGAGTTCGCGGATGATTCCCCACATGGTGTGGCGGGAGCGGGGGTCGAGGCCGGTGGTGGGCTCGTCGAGGAAGATGATGCGCGGGCTGCCGACCAGGGTCATGGCGATGTCGAGGCGTCGCTTCATGCCGCCGGAGTAGGTGATGGCGGGCTTCTTCGCCGCGTCGGTGAGGTCGAAGCGCTCCAGCAGTTCGGCGGTGACGCGGCGTCCCTCGCTCCGGGGCAGGTGGTGCAGGTCCGCCATGAGCAGCATGTTCTCCTCGCCGGTGATCAGCCCGTCGACCGCGGAGAACTGCCCGGTGACACCGATCGCGGCCCGTACGGCCTGCGATTCGGCGGCGATGTCGTGACCCGAGACCTGGGCCTGGCCGCCGTCGGCGGTGATGAGGGTGGACAGGATCTGCACGGTGGTGGTCTTGCCGGCGCCGTTCGGGCCGAGCAGGGCGAAGATCGAGCCGGCCGGGATGTGCAGGTCGATGCCGTCGAGCACGACCTTGTCGCCGTACGACTTGCGCAGCCCGATGGCGGAGACGGCGGCCGAGGAGACGGGGCCGTCGGCTTGCCTGGACGTGGGCATGACAGGAGTTGGCATGGTGTCCTCCATTCGAAGGGTGAGGTGAGGGAATGGGACGGGGTGGTCCGAGGGACGGTGGTCAGGCGGTGGCGCGCAGGACCGTGATGTTGCCGTGCTGGGTGCGGGCGAGGACCTCGACGGTGTCGTCGGTCTCCTGTGGGGCGTCGGTGGTGTCGAGCGCGTTGCGCACATGACCGGAACCCGAGCTGACGTCGAGCCAGGCGGCAGTGCCCTCGCGGATGCCGACCTCGATGGCGCCGTAGGAGGTCTCCAGCTGAACGCTGCCGCGGGCCACTTCACCGAGGCGGACGGCGCCGTTGGCGGTGGTGGCGGTGACCGAGGCCTCGGCGCGCCGGATCTCGATGTCGCCGTGGGCGCTGGTGGCCTTCAGATCGCCGGTCACCGCGCCGAGGGTCGTGGTGCCGTGTGAGTTCTTCAGGACGGCGGGGCCGTCGACGAGGCCGACGCGCAGGTTGCCGGTGTTGGTGGTGATCTCGGCTTTTCCCTCGACCCGGTCCACGCTGATCGAACCGTTCGGTGCGGTCGCCCGCAGTGGCCCGGTGGTGCCCAGGCGCACCTCACCGGCCGAGATGTTCACCCGGACCTCACCGAACAGGCCCTCGCAGACCGCCTGTACCCCGCCACCGGTGATGTCGATCTGCGAGCCCGTGGGCAGTTCGACCGTCACGTCGACGGTGCCCGTGCGGCCGAACAGGTTCGCCTTGGGCGTCTTGACGGTCAGCACCCCGCCCGCGTACGTCGCCTCCGTCTGTTTGGCGGTCCGCAGGTCCTGGTCCTTCTCGGGCTCGCGTGGCCGTACCTCGACGACCGTGTCGGTCCGGTCGGCCGCGGTGAACTGGATGGTGCCGGCCTCCAGATGCGCGACGGCGGAGATCGGCTCGGGGGTGTCGAAAGAAGGCATGGTCGTCCCGTCCTCTTGGGTTCGTGGGGCGTCCCCGCTGGTGGGACGTGGTGTGGGCGAAGTGGGCGGCGGCGCGGCTAGCGCACCCAGCCCGTCATGCTCTGTCCGACGGTGTGGGTCCTCTCCGTCGCACGCGGCCGGGTGCCGCCGTAGATCGCGGCCGAGACGGTGCGCACCAGCCACGCGTTGACCGACAGTCCCTCGCGCTTGGCCACTTCTTCGGCCCGGGCCTTGAGGTGGGCCGGCAGACGCAGGTTGACGCGGGCGGTGCCGCCTTCCTCGCCGTCGGCGGGCGGCACGGGCGAGTCGATGTGCTCGGGGATGTCCGCGAGGGCGCTGCTCTCACCCGGTGGCCGCGTCACCACGAAATCGGGGTCGAGCCCACGCAGCCGCAGATCGACCGACCCTGGCGCGAGGTCACGCGTGATGTCGTCCATCGCCGCGGAGAGCACGTTGAGCATGGCCAGGTGGGTCGCCGCCTCCAGGGGAGCGATGAGCCGCTCGGCCAGTTCACGGGCGTCTTCCCCGCCGGCTTCCGCGGCCACCAGTAGTTCGCGCCGGAGAGCGTCGATATGCGGCGTGAGGTCCATGACGTCATAGTGGCAGCACTGTGGTGCCACATGCAAGCAGGAATGGCACCCTCCGCTCGATGTCGCCTCGGTCACCGCGTCTACCTGCGGAAACGTCGGAAGATTGTTCGCGCCGCGATGGCGCCACGTCGATGTGGGTCGTGCTGATGGCGGCGTGATGGCTTCAGAGTGATGCCGCATGGCGCCACGGGTGTCTCGTCGAGGGTGGGCGGGCGTGCCAGGTGTGGGCCGGCGTCCTGCAGCGCACGAGCATGGTGCACGGTGCGGTCGCCACGGCCTGCGGGCCCCGGGGTGTGAACCGGGGCCGGTGGACCGCCGGTTCTCGGTGCTCAACGCCCGGAGTGCGGCTGTCCCGCTGACGGGACAGCCGCACTCGACGGTCGCCTTCACACCGCTTCGCGCCTCACGTGCGCAGTTCGAGCGTGCAGCACTTGACGCTGCCGCCGGCTTTCAGGAGCTCGGTCAGGTCGGCGCCGAGGGGGCGGTATCCGTGCTCGCGCAGCTGCGCGGCGAGGCCGGTGGCGGCCCGGGGCAGGACGACGTTGTGTCCGTCCGACAGCGCGTTGAGGCCGAACACGGCGGCATCTGACTCATCGGCGAGGATCGCGTCGGGGAATCGTTCCGCCAGTACTGCCCGGCTCTCCGGGGAGAAGGCCGCCGGGTAGTACATGATTTTCCGGTCCCCGAGCACCGCCAGTGCTGTGTCGAGGTGGTAGAACCGTGGGTCGACGAGGGTCAGGCCGGTCACGGGGCAGCCGAAGAACTCGCGCACCTCGGCGTGGGCCCGGGATTCGGAGCGGAATCCGGTGCCGGCCAGCATTTCCCCGCCGGCCCAGAGGAAGTCGCCCTCACCCTCGTTGACGTACCTCGCCTGCCGGACCTCGGACCAGCCGCCGCGTCCGAACCATTCGAGATAGGCCGCCGACTCGTCCCCGCGCTGGGGATGCCGGAATCGCGCGACGAGCACCTTTCCGTCCACGACGATGGCACCGTTGGCGGCGAAGACCATGTCGGGAAGCCCCGGTACCGGTTCGATCAGTTCCACGTCGTGCCCGAGTTCCGCGAACGTATCGAACAGTCCTTTCCACTGGGCCAGTCCCGTCTCTGCCGAGGTGGGACGGTCCGGGGCCATCCACGGATTGATCGAGTAGGTGACGTCGAAATATGTAGGGCGGCACATGAGGTAACGCCGGGCTGACACCTTTCGCTCGCCGGATGCCGTCCGTTCCGAATATGCGTGCGACAACTTGATTCCTTCCGCTGGAAACTTTCCAGGATTTCGGGAACGACTTCCGATCGGCTCCCGGTGAGAAAGGAATAACGCGGCGACAGTAAAGTCAATGCCCCAGTGATGCGGCAGGACGAGGGATCTTCTCGTTTCCCTGGCAGGCAGCCGGAGATCTGTCCGAATCGGATGCCGTTCCGGTGAAGAATTGAAGGAGCGCCACGGCTCCGGTCCGTGGCGGATTGCCGTCGGCCGCGCGCAGAGTCGCGCGGCTGTTCGCCCGGGAAGGCTTCCGGACCGGGTCGCGAACCTCATCGCGCCGGACCTCTCCTCCGACACGGTGGCCGGTCCCTCACACGGGTCTCTCACCCGTACCGCTTTCTCGGGGGATTCACGTGGCCCATTTGCCCGAGTACGGTGGTGCCCTTGAGTGCATATATTCGTGTCCCGCCGACGGGACAGGAATGCGTTGAGGTCGGCGTACTTGAAACCGTTCGCCGTGCCGGTCTACGTTGGCGGCGCGACCGCTGGAAATTCAATCCCGCCCGGACGCGCATTCCTCTAGGAGTGGAAATTTGCCGATCGAAGATGCGACCCACACATCGCTCAGTCATGCCAGCGGGAGAGAATTTTCTATGAGTGATCGTGAACACGAGACCTACGATGTTGTCGGCATCGGTTTCGGCCCTTCGAATCTGTCACTCGCCATAGCCCTGGAGGAATATCGGGCGAACAATCCGGGAAATGAGGTCAGCGCCCTCTTCTTGGAGCGGCAGTCCGCATTCGGCTGGCACCGCAACATGCTGCTGCCGTCAGCGACCATGCAGATATCCTTCCTCAAAGATCTGGTCACGTTCCGCAATCCGACGTCGAATTTCAGCTTCATCGCCTATCTGCACGCATCGGGGCGCCTGACGCAGTTCGTCAACAACCAGGACTTCTTCCCGACGCGCCAGGAGTTCCATCAGTACCTTGAGTGGGCCCAGGCACGCGTGGCCGATCGCATCGCGTACGGCTCCGAGGTGGTGTCGATCGGGCTGCCGGCGGACGTCGACCCGGAACGCGCGGACCGTCTGCGCCTGGAGGTGGCGGACGCCACCGGCAGGATCGGCCGTGTCGTCGAGGCGCGGAACGTGGTGATCTCGACCGGACTGGTCCCGAGCATGCCCGTCGGTACCGAGCGCGACGACCGGGTGTGGCACAGCTCGGAGTTCCTGGAGAAATTCCGCCGGGCGAACCCCGCCGAACTGCGTCGGGTGGCGGTGGTCGGAGCGGGACAGAGCGCGGCCGAGATCACCAGGTTCCTCTACGACGAGCTCCCGCACGCCCAGGTGTACGCGGTCATCCCGTCCTACGGCTACTCCGTCGCGGACGACACCCCCTTCGCCAACCAGATCTTCGACCCCGCGGCCGTCGACGACTACTACTTCGGCACCGACCAGACCCGGGAGGCGTTCTGGCGGTACCACCGCAACACCAACTACTCGGTCGTCGACGACGAGGTGATCCGGGACCTGTACCGCCGGTCCTACGACGACGAGGTGCGGGGCATCCGGCGCCTTGAGTTCCTCAATCTGACGAGGGTCAGCGGTGTGAAGAGCCTCAGCGCCGAGACCCGTGTCTCGCTCCAGGTGGGCCCCGACGAGGAGGTGCGCGAACTCGACTTCGACGCACTCGTCTGCGCGACCGGCTACAGCACGATGGAGCCCACCCGGCTGCTCGGTGATCTGGACCGCCACTGCATGCGCGACGACGCGGGCCGCTACCGGGTGGAGCGGGACTACCGCATCGTGACCGGTCCCGAGATGCGCTGCGGCATCTACCTTCAGGGCGGTACCGAGCACACCCACGGCCTGACCTCCTCGCTTCTGTCGAACATCGCTGTCCGCAGCGGTGAGATCGCCGACTCGATCGTGGCCGCGCGTGCGGGGCGGGACGCCGAGCGGGATGTCTTCGCCGAGATCGGCGGAGACATCCGCTAGGGCCTGTCTGACAATTCCCGTCTGCCGGGCGACGCCATGCACGCTCCCCCAGCCTCCGGCCGGGGGGACCCCCACTCGCCGCACCGGGCACAGAGCCAAGTACGTCCAGTACGAGGCTCTGTGCCCGGCACGGCGAGAGCACGCGCCTGACGCCGCCCGGCCGCCCTGCGGGCGACGACGGGAATTGTCAGACAGGCCCTAGCCGGACCGGACCGCGGAGGCGAACGGACCGGACGTCATACCGGCCGGACGTCATACCGGCCGACCCCATACCGGAGCCCGCGTGCCCGCATTCCGCCCTTGGCCGAGGTGTGCGCGCGTAGGCTCCGATCACGGAGTCGTTCCACTTTCTCCGTGTCTCGGTATACCGAAAGGAGGCTTCGGGATGAGGAGTCCGGTGGAAGAGCGGTGGATACGCCGCTTCCGGGACGGCGACGGCTGCCTGACGAAGCTCGTCTGCTTCCCCCACGCCGGCGGCTGGACGAACGCGTACCGCACCTGGACGCTGGGCCTGCCCTCGGACATCGGTGTGCTCGCCGTCCGGTACCCCGGCCGGGAGGACCGACTCGGTGATCCGTTCCCGGCCGGGCTGGACACCCTCGCCGACGACATAGCCGACGCCCTGGTCGAACTGGCGCGGCACCGGCTGGTGTTGTTCGGCCACAGCATGGGTGCGTCGGTGGCGCACGAGGTGGCGCTGCGCCTCCAGAAGCGTGGCTGTCCGCCGACCGCCCTGTGCGTGTCAGGCCGACGTCCGCCGCACGCGCTGGAGGGCCAGCGCCGGTTTGCCGGCACGGACGAGGAGGTCATCGCGGATGTCCTCAGGTTCGACGAGAGCCGGGCTCCGGTCTTCGAGGATCCCGAGCTGAGGGAGATCCTGCTGCCGGCGATCCGCGCGGACTACCGGCTGGTCGACGACTATCGCGGTGGCGACCGGCCGCCGCTCGACTGCCCGGTCTACGGCTACACCGGCGACGACGATCCCGAGGTCACCCCGGAGCAGATGCGCGGCTGGGCCGATATGACGCAGGGCGTCTTCCGGCTCCGGGTGCTGCCCGGAGGCCACTTCTACCTCAGGGCGGAGGAGGCCGCGTTGCTGGCCGACATGAGAGCCGTACTGAGCCGGACCCCACCTCCTGCGTGAGCGGCCTGGTGGCCCACCCGACATGGCGCGTTCGAAGACGTGACGTCCGACGAACTCGTCCGACGACGGACCGCCGTCCGCGTCTGTCGGGGCGGCTATCGCACCCAGCCGTTGAACTGCTGCCTGGCGCGGGGCGCTCGCTTGCTGTTGGCCAGCGCAGAGGCGGAGGCGCGGACCATCCAGGCGTTGACGGAGATCCCCTGCCGGGACGCCGCCTCCTCGATCTGGTCCTTCATCGCCTGCGGCGGCCGGAAGTTGATCCGGGCCGGGGTTCCGCTCACGGCGCCACCGAGCGCTTCGGCCGGCCAGTCGCCCGCCGCGTCACCGGTCTCGTCCGGGCCGGCCTCGACGAGGCCTTCGTCGCTCGAAGGCGGAGTCACCACGAAACTGGGTTCCATTCCGCGCAGGCGGAGATCCACCGAGCCGGGTGCCAGGTCCCGGCTGATCTCGTCGGCGGCGGCCGACAGAACCTTGAGCAACGTGAGTCGGACGGCCGGCTCCAGCGGGGCGACGAGTCGCTCGGCGATCGCACGGGTCTCGGAGTCCCCTGCCGCGGACGCTGCGACCAGTTCGTCGCGCAGCGCCTCGACATACTCCCGTAGTTCCATGGACCAATCATGGCACACGGGTTGCGCCGCATGGCGCCTGGTTGGCTTATTCGTCCAGCGTGTATATGCGCAGGTCGGACGCTTGGCGCGGAGACGGGGTGATGCGATTCTCGGGGCTGTGGGCCGACGGTTGGCGTGACGCCGGTGAGTGTCGCGGACAAGGCGCCACGTGGAAGGGACGCGAGCCCGGAGCGGTCCGCGCTCGGGGTCATTCCAAGCGGGAACGTTCCACCACGATGTCGCCGATCATTGCCCGCGCACGGACATGGACGATGTCGTCGGCCTGTTGTGCCCCCGCCAGGAGCAGCAGAGAGGTGTAGGCGGTGCCCGCGGCGGAGTCGAGGGAGAGGAGGGCCTCGCTCGTCTCGGCCACACCGATGCGGATGTTGCCGAACGAGGTGACGGCCACGACGGATCCGCAGATCACCTCCCCGATGTCGATACCGCCCTGCAACGTGCGGGCCTCCACGTCGGTGTGAGCCCGGCTGATCCGGATCTCCCCCTTCTCGGTGCGCATGCGGGCGACACCGCACACCGTCCCCACCCTGGCGGCGCCGTCACCCATTGTCCTGATCGTGGCGCTGCCTTCGACCTGCCGCATGTGGACGTCACCCCCGGCGGCCGTGGCCTTGACGCTGCCGGCCGCGCAGTCGACCGTGATGTCTCCGAGGGAGGAGGTGAGGTGCAGACCACCGGTGCGGTCGAGCCCGATGCGGCCCATTCCTGTGCTGAGCCGGCAGTTGCCGAGTTCTCCCACGGCCAGGAAGTCCGCCGCCATGCCGCGGCCGTGCAGGCTCGATCCCGTCGGCACGGCCATCACCACGGTGACAGCGCCTCCGGTTCGGCCGGGTTCGGGGACCTCCACGAGCAGCCGACCGTCCGCGTATTCCACGTACAGCTCCTCGGCCGCCTGCACGTCGTCCTGGTCGCCGCTGTCGCGCGGATACACCCTCACCGTGGTGTCGGTGCGGTCACTCGCGGCTATGTGGACCTGGCCGAGCGTCAGGCTGAGCACCACGCGGACAGGTGCTGGTGTGTCGAACGTCGGAATGGCGAGCCGCCTTCGGAATGTCTGTGGCCGCCGATCCGGTGAAGAGGGCAGCCCGGACGGCGCGGATTGACGCTTGGTCACGGCAATGGCCCACGGGTCCGGGGGTGCGACATGCCGGAGCGTGAGCGGGATGCGCCGGAGGACCCGGCGCATCCCGGTGTGCTCTCACCGTCAGTGCCCTCTGCGCGGGTTCCCGCGGGGCCGACCGGGAGCCGGGCACGGGCGCCTGAGCGTGCGCGGCGCGACTCTCTACTGATGGCATGGCGTCACGTTAGCGCCATAACGTCATGTCAAGCACGGAGGACACGGGGGTGTCGTGTCGACGGCGCGCGGAATCGGTCAAGGCGGTGTCGGGGCGCGCCGAAGAGGTTTGAACGGCACTCGCCGCCTGGGCAAAGGGGCCAGGACGGGCAGTCCGCTCGATGCGTACGAATCCGCCGGACATCCCCCGGCAGCCGCACGGTGTCGTCTTCCGGTCAAAGGGGGCCGTGAGGTTGCCGGGGATGCCTGTTCTGGCAGTGATACCCGCAGGTCACGGGTGTCACAGGAAGAGCACGCGATGTCCGGCCCATCAATGAGGCGCCAGCATGCGCCAACATGGCGCGTACTGGCGCATCTTCATGGCGCCATATGGTGGCATCGTTCTATCGTCATCCTGACGGCCACTTCCGTCCGAGGGCCGTGGGCGGCCGTGGACGGCGCCGTGCCCCTCAGAGCACTCTCTCCGCCATCTCGCGAGACGGCTCGACGGCGCGCCCATGCAGACGCTGATAGGTGTACGCGGCGGACACGAGAGCTGTGTGGTGGTACCACCCGGGGAAGGAGCGCCCCTCGAAGTCCAGCAGGCCGAAGTCCCGTTCCAGCGACGCGATCACGTCGGTCGTCCCGGCGTGCAGCGCGGCGACCCGGCAGACCTCCGAGAGGGTGTGGTGGGTGAGGCTGGTCAGCCACAGCCGTCCCGATGCGTGGGCCGGTCCTCCTTCGGTGAAGAGCCGGTACGGAGGGCCGGGGGAGCGCCCCTGGGAATTGCGGGGCAGGTGGACGAGCGTGGTCTGGAGGTGTGCGACGCGCTGCCGTCCGCTGTCCAGGGGGACGACCGCGGTTTCCGGGGTCTGCGCGAAGGCCAGAGCCCTCGCCGTCACCGGTCCTCCGGCGGTTTCGCCGGCCGGCTGCACCGGCAGGTGCGGTGCCACCGCGACGACGAAGTCGCGGCGACGCTTGGCGAGTCCGGACAGCAGGTGTTCCACGTCGGGTTCGTCGCTCATGTCGACGAGGGTCACGGAGGATGTGGATCCCGTGCGGGCCGACAGCCGGTCCACGAGTCGCAGGGTGTGCCTCCACATGGGCCGGTACCGCTCGGCGTCGGGTATGCGGGCGTCCCTGCGTCGTCCGGAGTCCTGTGTCCAACTCATGGGCAGGTGCAGGCACCAGTCGACGGGCACCTGGGTGGTGCCGACGCGGAGGAAAGAGCCCAGTCCCAGCTGGCAGTTGAGCGTACGGCCCGAGGACGGGTCGAAATAGCGGTGGACGCCCACCGATCTGTCACCCCGTTTGGGCATGACGGCCCGGCCTATGGGCCAGATCGGTTCGGGATCGTGGCAGGCCACCCAGCGGGTGAGTTCTTCCATGACCTCGTCGAAGTTCCAGGGGCTGAGGCTGACGAACTGCCGCAGTGACTGCACCGCGGACGGGTCCGGTGAGATTGCGGTGGCCAGTCGGCGCAGCGACTTCTTACCCGACGTGACGAGCAGCCCTTCCAGATAGGCGTGCGCCATCTTGCGTTGGTCGATCCGACGCAAGCTCTTGAATATTGTTCCGCTGAAACGATCCAGAGTTGAGCCCGAATTGCCGCCGTACGTCATATTCCGTGAGGTTGACCAGGCTTCCGATGGGGCCACATCCATGGCGCAATAACTCCCCCGTGACTACTGAGCGTTGTGGAGGGAGAGTGTAGGTGGCGCACCAAGGTGGCGCCACTGTCCGGCGCATGGCTTGTTCTGGCGCCTTGCGTGGCACGCGTTGTTGAGGGTGTGGTGGCGGGAGCGCGGTTGAATATGGCATATGTCGTGAAGAGCGTGAGCGTCCCCGCACACCCCGTTGGCGGCTGTCGGGGGACTGGCCCTCCAACCCGTCCTGAGCTGCAGGGATACGGAGTATCCGGTCGCTGGGGAAGCGTGGTCCGGGAGCGTCGATGCAGGTGATTAGAGGGCCTCCGTGTCGGGAGGCGGTGGCGGAACGGGCCACCGGGCGCCTCGCACACCTGCTCGGTTCACGCCAACTGCGGGCTAGACCACTGGACCAAAGGGACGTGAGAACTCTGCAAAGTAGTGCCCGATGGCGCCAAGATTCTTGAACTCGTATTGATGTCGGGGTCTACTCGGGGTGCAACGGTGGGCTGTCTCGGCCGCAACGGGGAACCGTGCAATGACTGGTTCATTCAGGTCGCCCGTGTTTCGAGCGGTGGTCACCATGCATGGCATGTAGGTGCTGCAACGGGGGTGAACGGTCTCAGTGTTTGAAGGGGAACCACCGCGAACCCATCAGCATTTTCCGCGCGTTGACACGGAGGCGTGATGGCGAAGCAGGTCGAGAAGTGCAGGGAATCCACACCACACACATTCGGCAAGACCGCAGAGGAGATTCCGAGGCAGCGTAGAGGCGGAGGTCCGGCATTACGGCGTGAGCAGGTGCTCACCACGAATGTGGGGCTGCACATACCCACGGGCCTCACCTTCGAGGAGTGGGAACGCGCCGGCCGTCAGCTGTCCGGGTTGGTCAACTCGTCGTCCTGGTGGCTCGGGGACTGGCTCATCTTCGGCAAGGACCAGTACGCCGACCGCTACGAGCGCGGCATCCGCGCGGCCGGGCTGCAGTATCAGACACTGCGCAACTACGCCTGGGTCGCCCGGCGGTTCGAACTGCACCGGCGCCGGCCCGCTCTCAGCTTCCAGCACCACGCCGAGCTGGCGTCGCTGCCCGTCGACGACCAGGAGACCTGGCTCGATCGCGCGGAGCGGACGAAGTGGAACACCAAGCAACTGCGCAACGCGATCCGGGCCGAACGCGAGGGCGCCGCGCAGCAGACGAACGCTGTCGCAACCACGCACCGGCTCGCCCTGCCCGACCACCGGCTCCAGTGGTGGCACAAGGCGGCGGCGCTCGCCGGAACCGAGTTGGGGGAGTGGGTGACCGCCACCCTCGATGCCGCCGCCGAGCAGGTGCTGAAGGAAAAGGAAGCGGATCCGCAAGTGCCGCTCGCCTGATCTTCTGACCGATCGGACGGAAAGCCAGGGACGGCCGAGAAGGGCAGGGAAGGCAGGGAAGACCGAGGGAGGCAGGGCGCGGGAGAATTCGCGGGGTCCGCACACCCGGTACGACGGGGTGCGGACCCCGTCTCACGCGAGACGGCGTTACGGCAGGCGGCCCATGAGGTCGGCCGTCCGGGCGTGCCGGGTGCAACCGCGTCCGGCGAACGACTGCTCCACCCGCTCACGGATCTCGGGGCGTTGTTCCTGGCTGAGTTTGAACATGCCCTCCGCCTTGGTCACCCTGATGCGGAAGGCGCCCACCGCGGGCACGATCTTGCGAAAATAGGTGAGGGATTCGGTCATGTCCCAGTTGTCACCGAACGCCTTCTCGAAGGCCTGCACCGTCGCCTGCACGACGCCGAGCGTCTCGTCGATCGTCTCGAATTTCTCCACCACTCCATGCACGTGCACGGAGGTGAAGTTCCAGGTGGGGGCGGCCGGTGCGATGTCGTAGACAGTGGGCGAGACATAAGCGTGCGGACCGGCGAATGTGAAGAGGTTCACCGAGCCGGTCTCCAGTGCCGCCCAATGCGGATTGGCTCGGTTCATGTGGCCCAGCAGTGGCAGGCCGGCCAGGTCCGGAGCCGGCGAGTCGTCCCATTCGGGGTCGATGATGACGGGAAGGTGGGTGGCGTAGGGTCCGTCAGCGGGATTTCCGTTACTGGCCATCAGCGCCAGCGGATTCTCACGCATCAAGTCGACCATCCATGAAACATGTGGTTCCCGGTAATGACTGGGGACGAACATACAGCACCCACCTTTCATGACGTGATCCGGCGAATAGCCGATGGCGTCGCCATGGTGTCCTGTCGGCAGGACAACCGGATTCTTCATGATGGTGCGCGGTCATGTCGCGCGCAATCAATAGGAGACTGATACCCCCGAACTCGCGCGGAGAACTACGACTGAAGCCCGCTGCTGCAGTTGCTCGTTGCATCTACATGAATAGATGCGGATTATTGTGCGCGCGACGGAAACCGCCGGAGAAGGGCCACGCCATAATCTTTTCGGCGAATCAAGGGGGAATCTGTCCGGGCGGATCCGCCAGCACGGCGCAATTGCTGTGGGGGCCAGTTGGGGACCACAGGGCGATCGCGCACCTGAACAGCATGCGCGGAGACGCGCGTTCGGCCCTCGGCGGGGCTACTGGGGTTACCGGGGCCGCAGCACCGCGCGTGCCACGTCGATGGCTGTCCAGGCCATGCCTGTTGCTCCGTCGAGTGCGGCGCGGTCCGCCGTCTGGGTGCGGGATGCGGCGGTGAACTCCGGCTGGTGGTTGACCGCGGGCGCGCAGTCGAGGCCGAGCATGGGGTGGATGGTGGGTACGACGTGGGAGACGTTCCCCATGTCGGTGGCGGCGCCCGTGACGCCGGCCGGCAGTTCGGGGAAGCGGCGGCCGAGTGCCGTCGCGTTGGCGACCCACAGGTCCAGCAGGTCCCGGTCCGGTCGCAGATCGGCGTAGTCGGGGCCGACCGGAGTGGTGGACAGCTCGCAGCCGGTGGCCAGCGCGCCCGCCTCGAAGCAGCGGCGCACCCGCTCGGACAACGGCCGCAGCGCGTCCAGGTCGTCGCTGCGTACGATCCAGCGGCCCCGGCTGGCGTCGGGGACGATGTTGGCGGCGGAGCCGGCGTGGGTGACGATGCCGTGGACGCGGTCGGAGGCGCCGGTGTGCTGGCGCAGCAGCCCGACGGCCACCTGGGCGACGGTCATGGCGTCCGCCGCGTTGACGCCCCGCTCGGGGTAGGCGCCGGCGTGGGCCGCCTTGCCTTCGTAGGCCACGTCGAACTGGGTGACGGCCAGGCCGGGCATCGCCGCCATCTCGACCGCCGCCGGATGGACCATCATGGCCGCGTGCACGCCGTCGAAGGCGCCCTGTTCCAGCATCAGCACCTTGCCGCCGCCGCCTTCCTCGGCGGGGGTGCCGAGAACCCGTACGGTCAGGCCGAGTTCGTCCGCCAAGGGGGCGAGTGCGATGCCTGCGCCGACGGCCGCGGCGGCGATGACGTTGTGGCCGCAGGCGTGTCCGATGTCGGGCAGCGCGTCGTACTCCGCGCAGATCGCGATGTGCGTCGGCCCGCTGCCGACCGTCGCCTGCACGGCGGTCGGCAGCCCGCAGTAGCCGTGCTCGACCTCGAACCCCGCGTCGCCGAGGGCGTCGGCGACCCAGCGGCTGGCGAGGTACTCCTCGAAGGCCAGCTCGGGATGGGCGTGGATCCGGTGGGAGAGGGCAATCAGGTCGTCCGCCGCGGCACGGACGTGCCGTGCCGCGGCCTCCTTGGCGGTGGTCACCGGCCGGCCGCCGGAGCGGTGGCGGCGATGTGTACGGCGGCGGGCCGGGTCGCCGCGTCGTAGGCGGCACGGGCCCCGGTGGCTCCCATACCGCTGTCGCGGGCGGGCTCGTACAGCCGCTCGGGGCCGCCGCCCTGCCACTGGTTGATCCAGACCACCCCCACGGGCAGGTGCGAGGCCGCCGCGATGTGGCCGGGGTCGTCGGTGTAGACGGTGGCGGCGAGGCCGTAGCGGGAGGCGGCGGCGCGGGCCAGGCCCTCCTCGAAGCTCGGCACGACGGTGACGGGCGCGACCGGGCCGAACGTCTCCTCGGTCATCACGAGCATGGTGTCGTCGACCCCGGTGAGCACGGTCGCCGGGTAGAAGTAGCCGGTGCCTTCCGGCACGGCTCCGCCCGCGCGGACGGTGGCGCCCTTGTGGACGGCGTCCTCGACGTGGAGCCGTACGGTGTCGCGCTGCCGTTCGTCCACCAGCGGGCCGAGCATCGTGGCGGGGTCGAGGCCGTCGCCGACGGCGAAGGTCCCCGCGGCGGCGACGAGCGCCTCGACGAACTCGTCGGCGATCCGCTCATGGACGTAGATCCGTTCCATGGAGGTGCAGATCTGGCCGGTGTTGATGAACGCGCCGAACGCGACGGCCTGCGCGGTGGCCACCGGATCGACTCCGGCGTCGATCACGACGGGGTCCTTGCCGCCGAGTTCGAGCACACTGCGGCTCAGGCGCCGTCCGGTCGCCGTTCCCACGGCGCGGCCCGCCCCGACCGAACCGGTGAAGTGGACGAGCCGTACGTCTTCGTGTTCCGTCAGCGCCGCGCCGGTGCGGGCGTCGCCGAGGACCAGGTTCAGTACGCCCGGGGGCAGCCCGGTGGTGGCGGCCAGCTCGAACAGCCGGACCGTGGAGACCGGGGAGCGTTCGGAGGGCTTGACCACGACGGTGTTCCCGGCGGCGAGCAGCGGGCCGAGTGCGCCGAGGACCATGACGACGGGGAAGTTCCACGGCGTGATCACGGCGGTGACGCCGAGCGGGTGGCGGACGATGTCGGTCCGCCCGCCTGCCGCACCCGCACCCGTACCTGCATCCGCATCCGCATCCGTACCCGCATCCGGACCAGGCCCTGCATCCGGGCCCGGACCCGTACCGGTCACCGTTTCGGTGAACGGGTAGGTGAGCGCCTGGTCCGCGGCGGCCTTCAGACCCGCCACCGCCCCGGCTATGAAGGACTGCCCGATGCCGACCGGCTTGCCCATCTCCCGGCATTCCAGTTCGGCCAGTTCCGCGGCGTGCGCGGCGATCGTGTCGGCCCAGGCGTGGATCAGTTCCACGCGCCGGGCCACGGTGAACGCGGCCCAGCCGGGCTGCGCCGCGAGCGCCCCGGCCACGGCGCGGTCGACGTCCTCGGCGCTGCCCGCGCGGAACCGTGCGAACGTCTCCTCGGTGGCGGGGTTGACCACGGCGACGACGTCCTCGCCGGCCGGCTCTTCCCACCGGCCGCCGATGTAGTTCTGGAGGGTTTCCATGATGGTGGCCGTCTTTCTTCGGTACGGGGTGAGTCGAGATGTCTCGGTGGGGGCGCGGTTCAGGCGTCGAGCCGGGCGGCCATGAGTTCGCCGGTCATGATGGCGGCGAGATTGGTGTTGGCCCGCGGCACGGCGGGGAAGATCGAGGCGTCCACGACCCGCAGACCCCGGACACCCTGCACCCGGCACGCCGGGTCGACGACCGTGTCGGCGGCTCCGGGAGCCCCCATCCGGCAGGTGCTCGTGCCGTGCTGGGCGTCGATGACGGTGGACAGGAGATGGTCGTCGAGGTCGCCGTCGTTCGCGAGGGCCTCGAACAGCGGACGGTTGGCCTCTTCGACCGAACCGCCGAGGACGGCGGCCGTCTCGGCACGGCCGCTCAGTTCGACGAGGGCGCGCACGCCCTCCCGCATCGGGGCGAGGTCACGCTCGTCGGAGAGCATCCGCTGGGCGACGTACGGGTGCGCCGAAGGATCGGTGGAGACGAGGGTCAGTTCGCCGCGCGAGTGGGTGCGGTTCAGCCAGACGCCGAAACCGCCGGAGTGCGACTCGGCGTTCGCCGTGGCCATGGCCAGCACGTTCTGGTTGAGCGAGACGAACATGAGGTCGTCGGAGTGCGTACCCGAGGCGCTGGACCAGCGCACGCAGACGTTGGTGTGCCGGTCGTGCGGCGACTTGATGGCGGCCTCGGCCCGCAACGGCAGGGAGAGCACCGTCATCGCGTGGTCCTGCATCCCGAGACCGACCGGCAGGTCCTGCCGGACCTCGATGCCCAGCTCCCGCAACCGGGCGGCGGGGCCGATGCCCGAGCGCAGCAGGATCGCCGGGGAGTGGATCACTCCCGCGCTGAGGATCACCTCGTCCGCGTACTCCGTGACGATCGCCCCGTCGATCACCACCCGGACGCCGATCGCGCGGTCGTTCTCGAACACGACGGAGTCCACGAGTGCGTCGCCGCGGACGGTGAGGCCGGGCAGTTCGCGTGCGGGTTCGAGGTAGCCGTCGTTGACGGTGACGCGGCGGGCGTCACGGGAGTTGATCGGATAGGGCGAGACGCCGGTGGCGCCGGGGGCGTTGACGTCGGGCGCCCAGCCGTGGCCCGCCGTCAGGGCCGAGTCGGCCAGAGCCCGGTCGACGCCTCCCCAGGCGCTCTTCGGCATCCTGTGGATCGGGGTCGGTCCGCCGCGGCCGTGGTAGGGCCGGTCCCCGAACTCCTCGTCGTCCTCCAGCATCGAGAAGTACGGCAGCACGTCCTCGGGCGCCCAGCCGGTACAGCCGAGCCGGACCCACTCCTCGAAGTCCTCCATCGGCGGCCGGATGGCGATCTGACCGTTCACGGACGAACTGCCGCCCGTCCCACGGCCGCGCCAGTACGGGGCCTGCTGCTGCTTCTCGGTGCGCGAGGAGTTCAGGCCGGTCCACACGAGATGTTCCGAGGCCGCGGGGTCCATCAGGGCCACCACGGGATTGGGCGAGCGCCACGGTTCCGGCAGCTGCGCCGAGCGGTGGTCGGGGCCCGCCTCCAGCAGGAGGACCCGCCGGCCGCGGGCGGCGGCGCGGGCGGCGAGCACCGCGCCGGCGGAACCCGCGCCGACGACGATCAGATCGCGATCATGTTCTGCCATCTGGACTCCTTGATACGGGAGCGTCTCGCGCCGATACGGGAGCGTCTCGCGCCGGTGACTCCTGCGTGGATGCTGGTAATCTGACCCATCAGGAAAGTTCAGTCAAGAATGAATTTTCATTTTTTTCCGTACGGGAGGATCGGTGTCGCCAGCCGCCGACGACGTTTCAGCCATGCGCGCGGGGGGTTCGGCCGCGGAGGGCGAGAGCTCGGCCGGGGTGGATGAACTGCTGGTCGAGGACTTCGGGCAGCGGATCGGGTGTGCGATGGGGTGGCCGCCGATGGCCGGACGGCTGGGGGGCGTCCTGATGCTCAGCCCGGACCCCATGACGATGTCCGAGCTGCAGGAGGCCCTGGGGGCCAGCAAGGGCTCGGTGTCGGAGATGACCCGCCTGCTCATCACGAACGGCACGGTCGAACGGGTCAAGGTACCCGGCGTGCGCCAGGCCGGTTACGTATGGCGCGACGACGCGTGGAGCGGCTGCCTGCAGCATCAACTCGACCAGACCCAGCAGCTGTTCGAACTCGCGCGGATCGTGCAGGAGCGGGGGGCGGACATGCCGGAGGCACAGCAGGCGCGGCTGCGGGACATGCACGCCTACTACGCCTTCATGGTGCGGGAGTTGAGCCGGCTGGTGGGCGAGTACCAGCGACTGCACGCCGGATAGGTGCGGTGCGGCTCCCGGGCCGGAGCGGATCGGCTGGGTTCAGTCCTTGCCCGTCCGGGCATCGGCCGACAGGAGTTCCACCGTCCGGCGCGCCCCGGTGAACGTCCGGGTGACGTGGCCCGAGGAGTGGACCCGCGGATGGGTGCCCTCCGGCGGACAGATCTACCTTGCGTTCTACCTTGCGTTCCAGAAGGAGTGAGTTTCTCCGGCCCGGCTGTACCGTCGGCTGCCGTCGCACGGCGCCTCGATCCGTGTACGAGACGCGCGTTCGCCCGCTTCGACCGCGGTCTGCCCGGTCATCCGCGGGAACTCGCGCTGCCGTCGGCCGCCCGGAACCGGGACGCCGATGCGCGTCGTACGGGGGATTCCCGTGGCGCCCGAGGTGTGGCGTGAGCTGACGGAGAACGCCGCGCGGTTCGGGATCGCTCCGCCGACGCCGACGCCCACGCCTGCTCCGGCGCCCACACCGACGCCTGCTCCCGCGCCCACACCCACGCCTGCTTCCACGCCGACGTCCGCTCCCACGGGCTGAGGGGACGCCGGGCCGCCGAACAGCGATTCCTGCGCCGTCCTCAGGACAGGGCGCCCATGTGTGCGAGGGCCTGCTTGAGCAGAGCGCCGTGGCCGCCCGGCATCTCGTTGAGGACCATCGGGGACGAGGCCTCCTGGGGGCTGAACCAGACCAGGTCGAGCGCGTCCTGACGGGGACGGCAGTCGCCGGTCACCGGCACGATGTAGGCGAGCGACACCGCGTGCTGGCGGGGGTCGTGGAACGGCGTGTCCCCCAGCGTCGGGAAGTACTCGGCGACGGTGAAGGGCTGCAGCGAGGCAGGGATGCGGGGCAGCGCGACCGGGCCGAGGTCCTTCTCCAGGTGGCGCAGCAGGGCGTCCCTGACCCGTTCGTGGTGCAGCACCCGGCCGGAGACGAGCGCGCGGCTGACCGCTCCGCCCGACCCCATGCGGAGCAGCAGTCCGATGCTGGTCACTTCGCCGCTGTCGTCGACGCGTACCGGCACGGCCTCCACGTACAGGATCGGCATACGGGCGCGTGCCTGCTCCAGCTCGTCGTGGGGCAGCCAGCCGGGCGTGGTTTCGGTCATGTCAGACATTGGTTGATCATACTTTCAGCCTCTGGTGTCGCGAGCGTGTCGCCCGACACAGCGTGGTCCAGGGCCACGGATGATCCGTGGCCCCGGACCTTCTGTCCGCTGGGCCCCGCGGCAATCGCGAGATCACTCTCAAGAGGTCGGTTCGGTCACCTTCGTGGCGGTGTCGCCGTCGACGGCCGCAGCCAGCTGCGGCACCAGGCGGTCCAGCATGTAGGGCAGGCTCAGCACCGACACGAAGGACACGGAGTTGCCGTAGTCGCTGGTCTCCTCGACGAAGACCTCGCGGCCCTGCTTCACGACGTCCAGGTCGCCGTAGAGCGCGTTCTTGTGGAGCTTGGCCCCGTCCTTCGCCGTGTCCCCGACGATCCAGACGGCGGCGTCGGTGTTCAGCAGGTCGGTGCGCTCCTTGCTGATGTTGGCACCGAACTTGTCACCGATGACCTTGTCGAGGTCGGTCGGCAGTTTGAAACCGAGGTCGGTCAGCACCCGCGAGCGCGAGTCCTGGCTGCCGAAGACGAAGATGCCCTCGTACGGGGTCGCCATCACGCCCGTGGACTCGGCGAACTCGGGGTTGTCCTTGGCGGCGGTCGCGAAGTCGGCCTCGACGCCCTTCACGAGGTCCTTCGCCGCGGACTCCTGGCCGAGCGCCTTGCCGATGATCTCGGTCTGCTGCTGCCACGGCACACCGAAGTCGTTGTACTGCTTCGGCTGGGCCACGACCGGCGCGAACTTCGAGAGGGTCGTGTACTGGTCCTTCGTGAGGCCGCCGTAGACCGCGAGGATCAGGTCGGGGTTCAGCTCGGCGATCTTCTCCGTCTGCGGGCCCGTGCCGGTGTCCTTGAGGACGGTCGGGGTCTTGCCGCTGCCGAGTTTGTCGGTGGCCCAGGGGCCGATGGCGCCCTTGTAGCCGCCGAGCCACTCGGTGGTGCCGACGGGCACCTTGCCGAGGGCGAGGACGGCGTCCTGGTCGGTCAGCCCGACCGTGACGATCCGCTTCGGCTCGGACTTGACGGTGGTGCTGCCGTATTTGTGGGCCAGGATCACCGGGAAGGCGCTGTTCGCGGACGCGGACTTGTCCGCGCCCGCCGCGTCCGAGCCGGAGTCGTCGTCGGAGCCGCAGGCCGCCGCGGTGCTGAACAGGAGGAGTGCGGAGGCGAGCGTCGCGACAAGGCGTGCGCCTCTGGAAGAGCCGGGCATCAGTGGTCCTTCACGGTGGTGGTGTCAGGGCTGGTGGTGCTGTGAGGGCTGGGGTGGTGCGTGGGGGTCCGGTCGGCCGTGGCGCGGGTGCCGGACCATGCCGCCCACAGGGAGGCGTAGGGGCCGGCCGCGGCGCACAGCTCGTCGTGGGTGCCGTTCTCCACGATCCGGCCGCCGTCCATGACGACGATCCGGTCCGCGGTGGCGGCCTGCGTGAGGCGGTGCGCGACGATCAGCGCCGTGCGGCCCTCCACCGCCCGGTCGGCCGCCTGCTCCAGGAGCCGGGCGCCGGTGCTGCCCGCCTCGGCGGTGGCCTCGTCCAGTACGGCCACCGGGGGGTCGGCCAGCACCAGGCGCGCCAGGGCGAGTTGCTGGACCTGGGCGGAGGTGAGGCGGTGCCCGCCGTCGCCGACGACCGTGTCCAGGCCGTCGGGGAGCGCCCCGGCCCAGTCGAGGGCGTCCACCGCGGCCAGTGCCGTACGCAGTTCGTCGTCGGTGGCGTTGGCCCGCGCGAGCCGCAGGTCGTCCGCGAGCGGCCCGGCGAAGACGTGCGTCTCCTGGGTGACCAGCGCGACGGGCAGGCCCTGGCGGGGCACGCCGTCGTCGGTCGTCACGCGTACCGAGCCGGACGTCGGACGGTGTACGCCCGCGATGAGTTTGGCCAGGGTGGTCTTCCCGGCGCCGCTCACGCCGACCAGGGCCACGCGCTCGCCCGCCCGGAGCGTGAGGTCCACACCGTGCAGGACGGGGCGGCCCGGTTCGTACGCGTGGTCGATGCCCGTCACGGTGACCGTGCCGTGCGCGTCCGTGGCCCGCGGCTCGTGGTTCGCGGACGGCTGCGGTTCGGGGGAGGGCTGGTCGGCGACTCCGACCAGGCGGGCGAGTGCGGCGGTCGCGGACTGCGCGTCGTCGAGGAGGACGAGTGCCTGGTTGACCGGCGAGAACAGACTGTGGAAGTAGAGGGCGGCGGCCGTGGCCGTGCCGATGGACACGGATCCGCCGCGCACCAGCAGGAAACCGGTGACCAGGACCGCCGCGAGTCCGGCGTACTCCGCCACGTGCAGCCGGTTGTAGAAGTTCAGCACCAGTCGTACGCCGCGCAGGGTCAGTTCGACGGCTGCCGACGAACGCCGGGTCACCCGCGCGGTGTGCTCCTCCTCAAGACGGAACGCCCGTACGGTACGTGCGCCCGCGATGGTGTCCAGCAGCTGTTGCTGCTGGGACCCGGTGGCGATCCGCTGCTCCGCGTAGAGCGGCACGGCGTTGCGTACGTACCAGCGGGCGGTGGAGGCCTGGACGGGCACCGCGATGAGGGCCGCGAGGAAGAACCGCCAGTCCAGCGCGGCCATCGCGGCCAGGGTCAGCACGATGGCCAGCAGCGAGCGGGCCAGTTCGGGCAGGGCCGAGCGCACGGCCTCGCCCACCACCGAGACGTCCCGGGTGACCCGTGCGGTGAGGTCGCCCGCTCCCGCCTTCTCCACCTGTTCCAGGGGCAGGCGCAGGGCCTTCTCGACGAACCGCTCGCGCAGCTGCGCGAGGACGGTCTCGCCGAGCCGCGACACAAGTGCCAGGCCCACCACGGTGGTTCCCCCCTGGGCGAGGGCAACCAGCACCAGCAGGACGACCGGCAGGGTGATGCTCCCGGGCGGCCGGTGGTCGGCGACCAGGTCCACGATGCGGCCGAGCAGCGGCTGGACCAGCAGGCCGACGGCGGTGGCCACGACCATCATGGCGAACGCGCCGAGGGCCAGTCGGCGGTGCGGCCGTACGAGTTCGCGGACGGCGGCACGGGTACGGGCCTGGGTCGCCGTGGGCAGCAACTGGCGTGCCACGGTGGCGGTTCCGCTCAGGCCGGCGGCGGTGTCACTCATGCCAGAACCGCCGCTCGGTAGGTCTCATGACGGGCTATCAGGTCGGCGTGCGGGGCCGTGTCGGTGACCCGGCCGCCGTCGAGCAGGACCACCCGGTCGGTCACGGCGAGGAGCGCGGGGCTGGTGGTCACCAGGACCGTGGTGCGGCCCTTGCGGACCTCGCGCAGGCCGGTCGCGATGCCCGCCTCCGTCACCGCGTCGACCGCCGTGGTCGGATCGTGGACCACCAGGACGGCACGGTCGGCGGCCAAGGCGCGGGCCAGCGCGACCCGTTGGCGCTGTCCGCCGGAGAGCGAGCGGCCCCGTTCACTGACCGCGGTGTCCTCGCCGTCGGGCAGGGTCTGCGCGACCTGGGCGACCCCGGCCGCCGTCATGGCCGGTTCGGGATCGCCGGACGCGGGTGCGGAGGCCGTCACGTTGTCACGGACGGTGCCTTCGAAGAGGTCCGCGTCGTGCTCGGCCACCAGCAGGGCCGTACGCATCTCGGCCGGATCCAGGTCCCGCAGGGACACGCCGTCCAGTTCCACCGTGCCCGAGTCGGGGTCCGCGCGCCGGGCCAGGCAGCGCAGCAGGTCGGTGGCGTGGGCGGGGTCGGTGGCGACGACGCCGAGCAGTTCGCCGGGCGCGATGTCCAGGTCCACGTCCCGCAGTCCGCCGTGGCTGACGCCGGCCAGCCGCAGTGCGCCGCGCACCTCCGAAGGCAGGCTCAGGTCACCGGCGGTGACGCCGTGCGGGGTGGCCAGGACCTCGCCGACCCGGCCGGCCGAGGCGCGGCCCTGGGCGAGTTCGGCGTTGACCCAGGCGAGTACTTCGAGGGGGCCGACGAGGAAGAGCGCGAGCCCGACCGCCGATACCAACTGGCCGAGGCTGATGGTGCCTTCGGCTGCCAGCCGTCCGCCGACCAGCGCGACGAGGGCGATCAGGCAGCCGGTCAGGGAGAGCACCATGCCGCTCTGGAAGGCCTGTGCGCGGGCCGCCTTCAGCGTGGCCGCCAGGGAGTCGCGGCTCGTGGTGCGGTAGCGGTCGATGGCTGCGGACTCGCCGCCGATGCCCTTGAGGATCCTGAGGCCCGCCACCAGGTCGGCGGCGACGGCGGAGGCGTGTGCCGCGCGCTCCTGCTCGGCCTCGCTGCGCGTCTCCAGGGGCTTGCTCAGCAGATGCCCGAGCCAGAGCAGCACAGGTGTGCCGAGCAGGACGACCAGGCCGAGCAGGACCGACGTACGCAGCAGGACGAAGGCACAGGTGAGGATGCCGGCCAGGGACGCGATCCCGTACATGACGGCCGTGTTGACGCCGCCGACCCGTTTGGCGTCCTCGGTGGCGATGTTGGCGAGCGCGCCGGGCAGCCGGCCGTCCTCGGCGCCACCGCCCGGGTGCAGTACGCGTCGTACGAGGGAGATGCGCAGGGAGTGCTCGGCCCGGACCGCGGACCGGTCGCCGGACCAGGCGCCGAAGCGGAAGGACAGGGCCAGCCCGACATAGACGACGGCGAGGACGCCCAGCCACAGGAGGAGGGCGCCGGTGTCGGAGCCGGTGACGGCCCGGTCGATCACCACGCCGATCAGTACCGGAACCAGGGCTTCACCGACCTGGTGTCCGGAGGCGAGCAGCGCGCCGAGGCCGACGTCCCGGCGTTGCTCCCTGACCGACTCCCGCAGGACGTCACGTCCTGACGGATATGTAGGACTCACCCGCAACCCCTCCGGGATCGGACGAAGAAAACTTAGGTGAGGCTACTCTAAGTTGCTGACCATGGCATTGCCCAGGGCGGGCACGGGTGCGGGAGCCCGGCGCGGGTGTGGGTGTGGGTCCGGTGTCACACCCGCGCCGGACGGGCCGCTCAGGCCGCCGGGACCGCCGACCCCGCCAAGTCGCCTGCGCGGTGGGCGATCAGGGACTCCAGGATCTCGCCGGACCGGACCGCCGTGGTGGACAGCAGGGTCGAGGTGAGGCCGTGCGTGTGCTCGGTCGCGCCCTGCAGATAGATGCCCGCCGTGACGTCGGGGGTCAGCTCGACACGGTGGTCGCGGCCGACGCGTACGGCGTCCTTGTCGTCCCGCAGGCAGAGCTTCGCGGTTCTGCCCAGCAGGGTGTCGAGGTCTCTGGGGCGGTAGCCCGTCGCGTGGACCAGCAGGTCCGCGGAGATCACCTCCCGTTTCCCGGTGGGGAGATACTCGACGGTGACCTCCAGGTGGTCGTCGAAGCTGCGGACGTCCCGGATGCGGGACACGTTGCGCAGTTGCAGCCGCTCACGGCCCTGGACCTTCTCGCGGTACATCGTCGCGTACAGCGACTCGATGAGGTCCATGTCGACCACCGAGTAGTTGGTGCTGCGGTGGTAGTCGACCAGGGACTGTTTCACCTCCGGCGTGGACCGGAAGTAGACGTCCACGGCCTCCGGGTCGAAGATCCGGTTGGCGAACGGGCTGTCGTCGGCGGGCGTGTACCCGTACTTGGCGAAGATCGCGCAGATCTCCGCCCCGGGGAAGGACCGGTGCAGGTAGTCGAGTGCCTCGGCGCCGCTCTGGCCCGCGCCGAGCACCAGGACGCGGCCCACCGCGTCGCCGTCACCGGAGGCGTTCAGCTCCCGTACACGCGGCACGAGTTCGCTGTTGTGCCAGATGCGGTCCGACAGGGCCGTCTCCGGGGGCAGATGCGGCTCCAGGCCGACGGCCACCGAGATGTTCCGGGCCCGCCGGGTGACGGTCCTGCCCGGTTCGCCGGGTACGCGGCTGACGACGTCCAGCCAGCGGACCTCCCCGTCGGGGCCGGTCACCGGGTCCACGGAGACGACCTCGTCCGAGTAGTCGACGAGGTGCGCCACCCGTGAGGCCGCCCACTCGAAGTACTCGTGGAACTCGATCCGCAGGGGGAACAGCGTCTTGGCGTTGAGGAAATCCACCATCCTGCCCCGCTCCCGCAGGAAACACAGGAAGCTGAAGTCGCTGGTCGGGTTGCGCATGGTGACCAGGTCCTTGAGAAAGGACACCTGCATCGTGGCGTCTTCGATGAGCATGCCCCGGTGCCAGCCGAACGAAGGCTGACGCTCCAGGAATCCCGCGCGGATCCGGTTCTCCGGAGCGGCTTGGGCGTTGTGTTCCTCAACCGCAATGGCCAGTGCGAGATTTGACGGCCCAAACCCTATACCGAGCACGTCAAGGACGGCGTCCGGTTCGTCGTGCAGTGCGTTCACCGCAACTTTTCCTTCCCCTAGGCGCCACTGATGTTAAATAAGGTTAGCCTTACCTTGCAATGGTGTGTCCTAGGAGAGGATCGACTATGCGGGTCGTCATGTTCGGCTACCAGACCTGGGGGCATCGCACCCTCCAGGCTCTGTTGGACTCCGACCACGAGGTGGTCCTGGCCGTGACCCACCCCAAGAGCGACCACGTGTACGAGAAGATCTGGGACGACTCGGTGGCCGATCTGGCCGAGAAGCACGGCGTACCGGTACTGCTGCGCAACCGGCCCGACGACCCCGAGCTGCTGGCCGCGCTCAAGGACGCGGAGCCGGACCTGATCGTCGCCAACAACTGGCGCACCGTGCTGCCCCCGGAGGTCTTCGACCTGCCGCCCCACGGCACGCTCAACATCCACGACTCGCTGCTCCCGGCCTACGCGGGCTTCTCCCCGCTGATCTGGGCGCTCATCAACGGCGAGCGGGAGGTCGGTGTCACCGCCCACCGGATGAACGCCGAACTCGACGCCGGTGACGTGCTCCTGCAGCGCGCGATACCGGTCGGAGCGGCCGACACCGTCGCCGACCTGTTCCACCGCACGGTCGACCTGATCGGCCCGGTCGTGAACGAGTCGCTCGACCTGATCGCCTCGGGCCGCGCCCGGTGGATACCGCAGGACCGCAGCCGGGCCAGCTTCTTCCACAAGCGCTCGCTGGAGGACAGCCGGATCGACTGGACCTGGCCGGCCGAGGACATCGAGCGGCTGGTACGGGCCCAGTGCGACCCGTACCCGAACGCGTTCACCCACCACCGCGGGCAGCGGATCCGGATCGTGGAGTCCGCGGTCTCGGAGGGCCGTTACGGCGGCACCCCAGGCCGTGTCTTCATCCGCGAGGGCGACGGGATCGTCATCGTCGCCGGTACCGAGGCGAGGAACGGGCGGCTGCGCGGGCTGGTCGTCAAGCGGGTCCGCACCGAGGACGGGGCGGAGCACGCGGCGACCGACTACTTCCGCACGATGGGCGGCTATCTCACGGGTCGCCCGTGAACGCCACCGCGGTGAGCGGCACGGCGGTGGCCGGCGCGGCCGTGACGGAAACGGCTGCGGCGGACACGGGCCTGACGGCCACGGTGACCGAGGCCGCCGCGTCCGCCGGGCTCGCCGAGCGGCTCGTGGCGCTGGAGCCCCTGCGCGGGCACACGGTCGTCGTCAAGTACGGCGGCCACGCGATGACCGACGACACGCTCCGGCGGGCCTTCGCGCAGGACGTCCTCACCCTGTACCGGGCGGGCGTCCGGCCCGTCGTGGTGCACGGTGGCGGCCCGCAGATCGCCGCCCACCTGGACCGGCTCGGGCTCAGGTCCGACTTCCTCAACGGGCTCCGGGTCACCACCCCCGAGACCATGGAGGTCGTACGGATGGTGCTGTCCGGCAAGGTCCAGAAGGACCTGGTCGGCCTGCTGAACGAGCACGGGCCGCACGCGGTGGGGCTCAGCGGCGAGGACGGGCACACCCTCACCGCCGTCAAGCGCTACGCCCAGGTGGCCGGTGAGAGCGTCGACATCGGCCTGGTCGGGGATGTGGCGCGCGTCAACACCGCCGTCGTACGGCTGCTGCTGGAGGGCGGCCACATCCCGGTGGTCTCCTCCGTGGGCCGGGGCGAGGACGGGCAGGTCTACAACGTCAACGCGGACACGGCGGCCGGGGCGTTGGCCGCCGCGCTGGGGACACGGGTCCTCGTCGTCCTCACCGATGTGCCGGGGCTGTACGCCGACTGGCCCGCGAGCGAGCGGATCGTCGACCGGATCGGGGCGGGGGAACTGGAGCGGGCGCTGCCGGGGCTGGCCGGCGGGATGGGGCCGAAGATGGAGGCGTGCCTGCGGGCCGTGCGGGGCGGGGTGGAGGTGGCCCGGGTGCTCGACGGCCGCACACCGCACGCCCTGCTCGACGGGCTGGTCGGCGGCGCCGGATCCGGCACGACGATCGTCCCGGACCCGACAGCCCTCGTATCGGCCGTATCGGCCGTGTCCTCCGGGCCCTCTGCGTTCTCCAGGCCCTTGGAGCCTTCTGCGTCCTCCGTGCCCTCGGCGACGGCGGCGCATCCGGTGCCCCGGTGAGCTGAGACGCACGTCGGTGCCCGGCCGGGAAGCCTTCCCGGCCGGGCACCGACGTGTTCGGGTCTTGAACGCGTTCCGGCGGCCACGCTTCAGAGGGTGTCGCCGGCGGCTCTGTCAGCCGTCGCTGGTCGTCACCTTCACCTCGTCGACGACCAGTTGCTGCGGGAAGCTGGTCGAACCGTCGGGATCGCCGGGCCAGTAGCCGCCGACCGCGAGGTTGAGGATCAGGAAGAACGGCTTGTCGAAGACCCAGGTGTTGCCGTTCAGGTCTGCCGGGGTGCGGGTCTGGTAGACGGTGCCGTCCACGGACCAGGTGATCTTGTTCGGTGCCCAGTCCACCGCGAAGGTGTGGAAGGCGTCCGCGAACGCCTCGCCGTTCGGCAGCGAGTAGCCCGCGCCTATGCCGCCCGACCCGGAGTAGCCGGGGCCGTGCAGGGTGCCGTGCACGGTCCCGGGCTCGAAGCCCACGTTCTCCATGATGTCGATCTCACCGGAGTTGGGCCAGCCGACGTCGCCGATGTCCTGGCCGAGCATCCAGAACGCGGGCCAGATGCCCTGGCCGCGCGGGATCTTCATCCGGGCCTCGACGTGCCCGTACGTCGCGGTGAACTTGCCGGAGGTGTTGAGCCGCGACGAGGTGTACTCGCACGACCCGTACCAGCACTGGTAGTTGGCCGGGTTCTCGCGGCGGGCCTCGATGACCAGATGGCCCTGGCCGTCGAGCTTCGCGTTGTTGTTGCCGGCCGTGTAGTACTGGCGCTCGTGGTTGTTGACGTTGTCGCCGGTCTCGACCTGCCACTTGCCCTGGTCGACACCGGAGCCGGCGGCCCCGTCGAAGGTGTCGGAGAACGTCACGGCCTGGGCCGCCCGCGGAGTGGGGTCCGCGTGGGCGGCGGGGGCGACGGACGCGGCCGCGACGAGGGCGGCGGGCAGTGCGGCGAGAAGGCATGTGCGGAGCAGACGTGGGGGAGCCACGACTCTCCCTTCCGTGGGGCGTCCCTGTGCGGGGGCGCACCCACTGAGGTGGGGGGAAATGCTTCGCCTCTCGTTCTAAGAAGTGAACGAGATCACTGTCAAGGCATAGGTACGGACCTTCCGTCCCCCCGGCCTCATCTGCCTCTCACGGTCACCGTTCGGTCATACGACGCACACAAGTCCCGCCCGCGAGCCTCTAGTCGGCCGCCTGCACCGCCGCCGCCTCCAGGGACGGGCCTCCGTGGTGGCGGCCCATCGGGATGACCAGCGGGGTGTGGCTGACCGGGTCCATGGTGATGCGGCAGGTCAGGTCGAAGACGTGCTCGACCGTCTCGGCGGTGATGACCTCCGCCGGGCTGCCCTCGGCGACGATCTTCCCGGACTTCATGGCGACGACGTGATCGGCGTACCGGCAGGCCTGGTTGAGGTCGTGGAGCACCATCACGACCGTCCGGTTCTCCCGGCGGTTGAGGTCGGTGACCAGGTCCAGGACGTCGATCTGATGGGCCAGGTCGAGATACGTCGTCGGCTCGTCCAGGAGCAGCACGGGGGTGCCCTGGGCGACCGCCATGGCGATCCAGGCGCGCTGGCGCTGGCCACCGGAGAGTTCGTCGACGGGCCGGTCGGCGAGGTCCGTCATATTGGTCGCGGCCAGCGCCTGGTGCACGGCCTGCTCGTCGGCCTTCGACCACTGCCGCCACCAGGTCTGATGCGGTGAACGGCCGCGGTTGACCAGGTCGATGACGGTCAGCCCCTCGGGCGCCACCGGGCTCTGCGGCAGGATGCCGAGCCGCTGGGCCAGCTCCCTGCTCGGGATGGACTGCAGCGCCCGGCCGTCGAGGTGGACGGCCCCCTCCTTGGGGGCGAGCAGCCGGGCGAGCG
Source organism: Streptomyces sp. NPDC102514 (assembly GCF_055584525.1). Classification (NCBI taxonomy): domain Bacteria; kingdom Bacillati; phylum Actinomycetota; class Actinomycetes; order Kitasatosporales; family Streptomycetaceae; genus Streptomyces; species Streptomyces sp. NPDC102514. Next base: position 117,184 of record NZ_JBVJLW010000002.1, on the reverse strand, counting down.
CCCGCAACAGGGTCGACTTGCCGCACGCGTTGGCGCCGACGATGGCCGTGATCCGGCCGGGCGGGACCGCCAGGTCGAGGCCGTCGACGACCAGCCGGTTGTCGTACGCCAGCCGCAGACCGCTCGCCCGCAGGTCGGGATCGGGGTCGGGGGCCGACAGGGGTTCAGCCGACATGGAATCAACCTCCTGAGCCCGCGCGGTTGGCGCGGACGAGCAGCCAGAGCAGGACCGGCGCGCCGAGCACACCGGTGACGATGCCGACCGGCAGTTCCGTGCCGGAGACGAGCGTACGGGCGATGAGGTCGCCGCCCAGGACCACCAGCGCCCCGGTCAGTCCGGAGGCGACGGTGGGCGGCCAGGCCGTACCGGCCAGCCGTTGTGCGATCTGCGGGGCGGCCAGTGCCACGAACGCCACGGGCCCCGCGGACGCGGTGGCGAAGGCGATCAGGCCGACCCCGGTGAGCAGGATGGCGAGGCGTACGGGCTGGACGCGCGTGCCGAGGCCGGTGGCCACGTCGTCGCCGAGCTGGAGCGTGCGCAGCAGCCGGCCCAGCAGCAGGGCCGTCGGCAGCAGCACGGCCAGCGCGATGGCGAGCGGGCCCACCTGCCCCCAGGTGCGGCCGTTGAGGTTGCCGACCAGCCAGCCCAGCGCGGCCTGCGCCTGGAAACGTCCGCCCTTGGCCACGAGATAGTCGGTGGCGCTCGTGCAGATCCAGGCCACGCCGATGCCGACCAGGATGATCCGGTAGCCGGTGGTGCCGCGCCGCCAGGCCAGTGCGTAGACGGTCAGGGCCGTGACCAGGGCGCCGAACAGGCCGAGTGCCTGGGTGCCCAGGCCGCCGTCCCAGCCCAGCACGATGCCCGCGACGACCGCGGTGCCCGCGCCCTGGGTGAGGCCGATCATGTCGGGGCTGGCGAGCGGGTTGCGGGTCATGGTCTGGAACAGCGCGCCGGAGACCCCGAAGGCGATCCCGGCGAGCAGCCCCACCAGGGCGCGGGGCAGCCGCAGTTCCTCCACCACGAGGACGGTGCCGGGGTTGCCGGAGCCCACCAGGGCCCGTACGACGTCGGTGAAGCCGATCGGGTAGTCGCCGGTCGTCAGGCCCCAGCAGAACAGGACGAAGGTGCCCGCGGCGAGCACCACGGACAGGGCCACGAGCCGGGGGCGGAAGACACCGGAGACGGGCGGGAGTGCCAGCCGGTAGGTGCGGTGGTGGACGGACCCGGCCGAACGGGGTGCGACGGCAGGGGACTTGAGGGCTGAACTGGATGTGGGGTCGGACTTCTGCTTCGGCACGTTCACACCTCCGCCAGATTGCGCCGACGGACCATGGCGATGAAGAACGGACCGCCGATGAAGGCGACCAGCACCCCCGCCTGGATCTCGGTGGGCCGTGCCACGAGGCGTCCGAGGATGTCCGCGGCGAGCAGCAGGATGGGGGCGAGGACCGCCGACAGGGGCAGCAGCCAGCGCTGGTCGGGGCCGATGCCCGCCGACTGGGCGAGCACGCGGGCCACATGGGGGACCACCAGGCCGAGGAAGACCACCGGCCCGATGACCGCGACCGCCGCCCCCGTGAGCAGGGTGATCGCCGCGACGCCCGCCAGCCGGACCAGGCCGAGGCGCCGGCCGAGCGAGGCCGCCACGTCGTCGCCGAGGGCCAGGCTGTTGAGGGCCGGTGCGCAGGCCAGCGCCAGGAACCCGCCGATGACGAGGAAGGGCAGCACCCGCCACACCATGCCGTTGTCCGCCTCCGCGAGCGAACCGGCGGACCAGAAGCGGTACTTGTTCAGCGCGTCCACGTCCGTGAGCACGATGGCCTGCGTGAACGACCACAGCATCGAGGTGACGGCGATGCCCGCGAGCGCCAGCTTCACCGGAGTCATCCCGGACCGCCCGAGGCCGCCCAGCAGATAGACGGCCACCGTGGCGATCAGCGCTCCGCCGAACGCGAACCACACGTACCCGTACAGCGAGTTGATGCCGAGGACGCCGACGGCGAGGACGATGGCGAAGGCGGCGCCCGCGCTGACCCCCAGGACTCCGGGGTCGGCGAGCGGATTGCGGGTCAGTGCCTGCATCAGTGCCCCGGCCAGCCCGAGGGCCGCGCCCGCGGTGAGCCCGAGCGCGGTGCGCGGGACGCGCGCCGACCAGACGACGTTGTCCACGAACCGGCTCGGCGCGTCGCCGAACAGAGCCGAGATCACCTGGTCCGGCGGGATGTTGGCCGCGCCGAGCGCCAGTGACAGCAGACACAGGACGGCCAGGACGGTACCCAGCAGTGTCACGAGAAGGACAGGGCGCACTCTCTTGCCCGTCACCTTGCGGTCTCCAACGGCCAGCTCCCTTAGGTTAGGCAGGCCTTAATCGTAGTGGGGATCACGTGGTCCGCCGAGACTGGGCCTTTTGGTTAGGTAATCCTTACCTTAGTATGACCTGCGGTCCTCCGGCTGAGCCGGTTCCGCACACTCTGGAGGCACGGTCAGCTGTGTCCGGTTTCGAATCGCGTGTGTCCGGTGTCGACGAGGTTGACGCGACGGCGTACTGGCGTCGACGGCTCGACCCCCTCCCTCAGGAGGCGGTCCTGCCCGTCGACTTCCCGTATCCGCTCAAGCCCGGCGGCGCGCCGCGCACGATCAGTCGCACCCTGGACGCGACGGCCGACGAGGTCACCCTCCTGTCCGCGTTCGTGGCGCTGCTGCACCGCTACGGCGGCGCGCACGACCTCACCGTCGGGTACGGGGGACTACCGGTCCGGGTGGCTCTCGACGGCGGAACCGGGTTCTCCGAGCTGGTCGGCCGCGTCCGTGCGGCGTGCGAGGAGGCCGTGGCCCACCGCGTCGAACCGGCCGCTCTGGTGGCCGAGTTGAGGCCGGAGCCGACCCGGGGCGGCGGGCTGCTGTTCAACACGTCATTCGGGACGGACGCGGCGTCCGGGGCGGACACGGCCTCTGCGGCGGAGGGGGGAGTCGAGTCCCGGGGCTCGCTCGACCTCGCGCTCGAAGTCCGCGCCGGTGACGTCCGGGTCACCTACCGGCCGGACCTCTTCCGGGACGGGACCGCCCTGCGGACCGCGGGTCACTACGCCACCCTGCTGGCCGACGCGATCGCCCGCCCGTACACCCCGGTCGGTGAACTGGACCTGCTGGACGCCGAGGAACGGCACCGCGTCCTGGAGGAGTGGAACGACACCGAGCACGACATCCCGCTGCGGACCTGGCCGGAGATGTTCGCCGACCAGGTACGGGAGCGGCCCGATGAGATCGCGCTCGTCTTCGAGGACACCAGACTCACCTACGCGGAACTGGACGAACGGGCCGACCGGCTGGCCCACGCCCTCGTCGCGCGCGGCGCCGGACCCGAACGCGTGGTGGCCCTCGCGGTGCCCCGCTCGGCCGAACTGATCGTCGCCGAGGTCGCCGTACTGAAGTCCGGCGCCGCCTATCTGCCGGTCGACACCGACTATCCGGCCGACCGCATCTCGTACATGCTGGCCGACGCCCGGCCCGCCTGCCTGCTCACCACCGCCGAGGTCGCGGCGGACATCCCGCCGTGCGACGGCATGGACGTCCTGGTGCTGGACGCGCCGGACACCGTACGGGAGTTGACGGAGTATCAGCCGGGCGCACCGGCCCGTTCGCTCTCCGTCGGGAACGCCGCCTACGTCATCTACACCTCCGGCTCCACCGGCCGGCCCAAGGGCGTGGTGCTCTCCCACGCGGGCGTCGCCAAGCTGGTCGCCACGCAGAGCGAGCGGTTCGGCATCGGACCGCACAGCCGCGTCCTCCAGTTCGCCTCGCCGAGCTTCGACGTGGCGTTCTGGGATCTGTGCCTCGGGCTGCTCTCCGGTGGCCGACTCGTCGTCGTACCGGCCGAGTTGAGGGTGCCCGGCGCCCCGCTCGCCGACTACGCCCACGCCAACGGCATCACTTTCATGATCCTCCCGCCGGCCCTCCTCGCCGCGATGCCCGAGGACGTCGAACTGCCGCCCGCCACCCTGCTCGCGGGCACCGAACGGGTCTCGCCCGAGCTGGTCGGCCGGTACGCGCGCGGCCGGATGATGTTCAACGCGTACGGCCCCACCGAGGCGACCACCAACTCCACCCTCGGCCTCTGCGACCCCGACACCCCCGCCGGCACCATCGTGCCGATCGGCGTCCCCGACCCCGGCACCCGCGCCTATGTGCTCGACGCCCGGCTCCAGCCCGTACCGGCCGGTGTCCCGGGAGAGCTCTACCTCGGCGGAGCCGGTCTCGCCCGCGGCTACCTCGGGCGGCCCGACCTGACGGCCGAGCGGTTCGTCGCGGACCCGTTCGGCCCGCCCGGCGAACGGCTGTACCGCACCGGCGACCTGGTGCGCTGGAAGGCCGACGGCCGGCTGGAGTTCCTGGGCCGCGCCGACGCGCAGGTGAAGATCCGCGGCTTCCGGATCGAACCCGGCGAGATCGAGTCCGTGCTGCGCGCCCACCCGGCCGTGGAGCAGGCCGCGGTCCTGGTCCGCGAGGACCGCCCCGGAGACCGCAGGCTCGCCGCCTATGTCGTTCCCTCGCTGGACGCCGACCAGGACTTCGGCGAACAGGTCCAGGAGTGGAAGGACCTGCACGAACTGCTGTACTCGGCGGCGGGATCCGAGGGCGCACGGGACGGCTCGGCGGGGCCGGGCGCCGACGCGACCGCGGGCTTCCGGGAGAACTTCGCCGGCTGGAACAGCATGTACGACGGGCTGCCCATCCCCGTCGCGGAGATGCGCGAGTGGCGCGAGGCGACCCTCGCCCGTATCGAGGAGTCGGCCCCGCGCCGCGTGCTGGAGATCGGGGTCGGCAGCGGTCTGATCCTCTCCAGGATCGCCCCCGGCTGTGAGGAGTACTGGGGCACCGACCTCTCCGAGGAGGCGGTACGGGCCCTGCGCGCCCAGGTCGACCGGGCGCCGGAGCTGGCCGGCCGGGTGCACCTGAGCGCCCGGCCCGCGCACGACACCTCCGGGCTGCCCCGGGCCCACTTCGACACCATCGTCCTCAACTCCGTCGCCCAGTACTTCCCCGGCGCCGACTACCTCACCGATGTCATCGGCGCCGCCGCCGAGCTGCTGGCCCCCGGGGGACGGCTGTTCGTCGGTGACGTGCGCAACGCCCGGCTGCTGCGCGTCCTGCGTGCCGCGGTGGAGACGCGTCGTGCGGCCGACCCGGGGGACAAGCAGGCACTGCGGGCCGCCGTGGAACGGTCGCTCGCCTGGGAGGGCGAACTCCTCCTGGACCCGGACTACTTCGCGGCCCTCGACGGCTTCGACGTCGACATCCGGGTCAAGCACGGCCACCACCACAACGAGCTGACGCGGTACCGCTACGACGTGGTGCTGACGCCGGCACGGACCGACGGCGGACCCGCCCCTCAGGGGCGCGGGGAACTGCGCGACCGAGCTGAAAGCGACGACGCCCTTTCAACCGACCTGGTCGTGGGTGACGGAACCGCCCGGCCGACCCCGGCCACGGGCGACGAGATCGCGTGGGCCGACGTGGCCGGCGGCAACGGCGACGCCCTGGACGCCCTCGCCGCCCTGCTCGCCGACCGCACGGCACCGCCCGCGGAACACACACCCCCCTTCCGTGTCACCGGTCTGCCCAACGCCCGTCTCGCCGAGGACCTGGCCGCGCTGTCCGCGCTCGACGACAGCAGCCGCGCCGCGTCCCCCGCCGACGCGCCGGACCCGGAAACCCTCCATGCCCTCGCCGCCCGGTACGGCCTGAAGGCCGCGGTCACCTGGAACGGGGTCGCCGACGACGGCAGCCTCGACGTGGTCTTCGGCCCCGCCGACAGCCTGTCCGCGACCTCGGGCGGGCTGTACCGCCCGTCCGGAACCGCCCCGCACGCCAACCGCCCCGCGCCCTTCCGTGACGTGAACTCCCTGATGAAGGCGCTGCGTTCGTACGCGTCCGAGCAACTGCCGGAGTACATGGTCCCGTCCGCCGTCGTCCCCCTGGACCGCCTCCCGGTCACCCCGAGCGGCAAGCTCGACGGCGCCGCGCTTCCCGTGCCGGACTACGGGGCCCTCAGCTCAGGACGCCCGCCGCGCGACGCCCGTGAGGAGGTGCTGTGCGCGGCCTACGCCGAAGTGCTCGGCCTGCGGTCGGCGACCATCGACGACGACTTCTTCGCCCTCGGCGGCGACAGCATCACCGCCATCCAGCTGCTCATCCACGCCCGCAGGGCCGGACTGCGGCTCAGCTCCCGTGATGTCTTCCGGCACCGGACGGTCGCGGCCCTCGCGGAGGCGGCGACCGTCCGCGCCGACGCCGAAACCGCCACGGGCGGAGGCGCGGGCTCAGGCCCGGACGCGGGTACGGGAACAGGGGCGGGCGCCTCCCATGCGCAGGCCCCGCTCGTGCGGCTCACCGACGCCGAACTCGCCGAGATCCAGGGCGAGTACCCGGTAACCGTGCAGGAGTTGCTGCCCCTGAGCCCCCTCCAGGAGGGCTTCTACTTCCACGCCCTCGTCGACGGCGCAGACCACGACGCCTACGTGGTCCAGCAGGCTCTCGAACTGTCCGGCCCCGTCGACGCCGAGGCCCTGCGCACGGCCGCCCAGCGCGTCCTCGACCGGCACGCCCCGCTGCGCGCCTGCTTCCGCCCGCTCGCCGACGGACGCCCGGTACAGATCATCACCGAGGGGCTCGAACTGCCCTGGCGCGAACTGGACCTGTCGGCGGCGTCACGCGTCGCCGACACGGAAGCCGGCAAGGCAGCCGAGGCGGCGGCCGAAACGGCGGCCGACGCCGTCGCCGCCGAGGAGCGTGCCCGCCGCTTCGACCTTGCCCGCCCGCCCCTGCTGCGCTGCGCCTTCATCAGGCTCGGCGAGGACCGCGCCCGCCTCCTGCTGACGTTCCATCACAGCGTCGCCGACGGCTGGTCGTTGCCCGTCCTGCACCGCGAACTGCTCGCTTCCTACGGCGAGAACCCGGCCCCGCTGCCCGAGGTCGCCCCGTACCACTCGTACCTGCGCACGCTCGCCGCCGCCGACCGGGACGCCGCCCGCGAGACCTGGCGTGACGCGCTCGCCGGGATCGAGGAGCCCACCCGTCTCGTCGAGACGCCCGCCGACGGCACGCCGATCACTCCCGCACAGGTCCGTGTCGAGCTGTCCGAGCAGGTCACCGCCCGCCTGTCGGCCCGCGCCCGCGAGCTGGGGGTCACCCTGGGAACGGTCGTCCAGAGCGCCTGGGGCCTGCTGATCGGACGGCTGACCGCCCGCCAGGACGTGGTGTTCGGCACCACGGTGTCCGGCCGGGACGCCGAGGTAGAGGGCATCGAGTCCATGGTCGGGCTGTTCATCAACACGCTGCCCACCCGCTTCCGTTGGGAGCCCTCGGACACCCTCGGCGGTCTTCTCGGGCGCCTCCAGGACGAGCAGGCCGCACTCCTCGACCACCAGCACCTCGGGCTCGCGGAGATCCAGCGGGTCGCCGGGCTCGCGGGCAGCGGCGAACTGTTCGACACCCTCGTCGTCTTCGAGAACTACCCGGCCGCCACCGGTCTCGCCGACCCCTCCGGCCGGGTCCGGGTCACGGGCCACGAGTTCCACGACGCCGTCCACTACCCGCTCGCCCTGATCGTGAAGCCGGGCCGCCGTCTCGACCTGCGGCTGAAGCATCACGCCCAGCGCCTCGACGCCGAGGCCGTACGCGGGATCGCCGACCGTCTCACCCGCATCCTGCACGCCGTGGCGGTGGACCCCGGGCAGTCGTCCGCCGCGCTGGAGCTGCTGTCGGCGGCGGAGCTGTCCCGGGCCCACCCGTCCGGCGAACGCCACGAGGTGCCCGACACCACTCTCGCCGCCGCCTTCGAGGCCCAGGCCGCCCGCACCCCGGCCGCCACGGCGGTCGTGTACGAGGGCGAAACACTCACGTACGCGGAACTCGAGGTGCGGGCAGCGGAGTTGGCGCGCAGACTCCGCACGGAGGGCGCCGGGCCCGGCGCCGTCGTCGCGGTCGCCGTCCCCCGCTCCGCCGACCTCATGGTCGCCCTGCTCGGCGTGCTCAAGTCCGGGGCCGCCTACCTTCCCGTCGACGTGGACTACCCCGCCGACCGGGTGACCCACATGCTCACCGACTCCGGCGCGACGACGGTCGTCACCACCTCCGGCACCGCGCACCGACTGCCCGAGATCCCGGGCCTCGCCCCCCTCCTGGTGGACGCCCCGGCCGACGAGCAGCCGGAAGCCACCGAGCGACCGGAAGCCGCCACCGCCGTCGTGGCGGGCGCCGACGACCCCGCGTACCTGATCTACACCTCCGGCTCCACCGGCCTGCCCAAGGGTGTCGTCGTCACCCATCGCGCGATCGTCAACCGGCTGGCCTGGATGCAGGGCCAGTACGGACTGGCCGCCGACGACCGGGTGCTGCAGAAGACCCCCGCCAGCTTCGACGTCAGCGTCTGGGAATTCTTCTGGGGGCTGTGCGAGGGTGCCACGGTGGTGCTCGCGCGCCCGGACGGCCACCGCGACCCCGCCTACCTCGCCGAGCTGATCCGCGAACAGGGCGTCACCACCCTGCACTTCGTGCCGTCGATGCTCGAAGCGTTCCTCCAGTCCTTCGAGCCGTCCTCCCAGCGGCCGGACGAGGTCACCTCACCTCCCGCGTGGGCCGCCTCCCTGCGGCGCGTCTTCAGCAGTGGCGAGGCCCTGCCCACCGCCGCGTCGGCCCGCTGGCTGGCCCTCACCGCGGTACCGCTGCACAACCTGTACGGCCCGACCGAGGCCGCCGTCGACGTCACGTACCACCCGTACGACCTCCACGACATCGCGCCCGGCACGACCGTGCCCATCGGGCGGCCGGTGTGGAACACGGACCTGCGCGTCCTGGACACCTGCCTGAGGCCGGTACCCCCGGGCGTGCCCGGCGAGCTGTACCTGACCGGCGTCCAGCTGGCCCGCGGCTATCACGCCCGGCCGGGCCTGACCGCCGAGCGGTTCGTCGCCGACCCGTTCGGCGGGCCCGGCGCGCGCATGTACCGCACGGGCGACCTCGTACGCCGTCGCGCCGACGGCGTCGTCGAGTACCTGGGCCGCACCGACCGCCAGGTCAAGATCCGCGGCAACCGCATCGAACTGGGCGAGATCGAGGCCGCGTTGGCCCGGCAGACGTCCGTCGCTCAGGCCGCCGTCACCGTCACCGCCACCGAGAGCGGCGGCAGCGCGCTCGTGGCGTACGTGGTCCCGGCCCGCGACGCACACCCCGAGCCCGCCGAACTCCGGACGGCCCTCGCCGACTCCCTGCCCGCCCCCATGGTCCCCGGCGCCTATGTCGTCCTGGACGCGCTCCCGCTCACCCCCAGCGGCAAGCTCGACCGCGCCGCGCTGCCCGCCCCGCAGGCGGTACGGGCCGGGGCGCGCGCACCCCGCGACGCGCGGGAGGCCGCGCTGACCGGCATCTTCGCCGCGGTGCTGAAGCTCGACGAGGTCGGTATCGACGACGACTTCTTCATGCTCGGCGGCGACAGCATCACCTCGATCGGCGTCTCCAGCCGCGCCCGCCGGGCCGGCCTCGACCTGAACCCCCGTGACGTCTTCGAGCACCGCACCCCGCTCGCCCTGGCCGCGGCGGCCACCCCGGTCGCCGAGACGCGCGCCCTGCGCTCCGACTTCGCGCTCACCGCCGAGGAGACCGAGCGCGTCCACCGGCTCAGCTCCGGCCCCGTGGACGACATCTGGCCGCTCGCCCCGCTCCAGGAAGGCCTGTTCTTCCACTCGACGTACGACGCCGGCACCCTGGACGTCTACACCGTCCACGAGTCGTTCGACATCGCGGTCCCGCTCGACACCGACCGTCTGCGCACCGCCGTACGGGTGCTGCTGGACCGCACCCCCAGCCTGCGTGCCGGGTTCACCAGCGAAGGACTGCGCCAGCCCGTGCAGTTCATCGTCCGCGACCCCGAGATCCCCCTCGAAGAGGTCGACCTCTCCGACCTGTCGGCCACCGAACAGGACATCCGCCTGCGGGAGTTGACCGAGGCCGAGCGCTCCCGCCGCTTCGACCTGACCCGCCCGCTGCTCTTCCGCATCCTGGTGATCCGGCTCGGCGAGGAACGCGGTGACCGTCTGGTCGTCGGCCGCCATCTGCTCCTGTGGGACGGCTGGTCCGCCTGGCTCTTCCTCGACCAGCTCTTCGCCCTGTACGAGTCCGGCGGCGACCCGAGCGGGCTGGCCGCCCCCGGCTCGTACCGCGACTACCTGACCTGGCTGGAGGTCCAGGACACGGCCGTCGCCACCGCTGCCTGGCGTACCGCGCTGGCCGGACTCGACGAGCCCACCCTGCTCGCCGCCGCCGACCAGGGCCTGGAGCCGGACATCCCGGAGAGCCTCGACGCCTACGTCCCGGACGAGGTCGGGACACGACTGCGCGACATCGGCCGCCGCCACGGACTGACCCTCAACACCGTGCTCAACGCCGCCTGGGGCCTGACCCTGGCGAGCGCGACCGGCCGCAGTGACGTCGTCTTCGGCACCACCGTCGCGGGCCGGCCGAGCGAGGTGCCGGAGATCGAGAACGTCATCGGCATGTTCCTCAACACCGTCCCCGCCCGTATCGCCTACGACCCGGCCGAACCCGTACTCGCCCTGCTGCGCCGCGTCCAGGACGAGCGGCTGGCCGTCATGCCGTACGAGTATCTGGGCCTCGGCGTACTGCAGGCCGAGACCGGGCACCGGCGGCTGTTCGACACCCTCTTCGTGCTGCGCAACAGCGACACCGAGGAACGGCTCGCCGAACTGAGCGACCAGCACGGGGCCACCGCCGTCGCCAACGTCGACGCCACGCACTATCCCGTCAACCTCGTCGTCACCCCGGGCCGCTCCATCCAGGTCACCCTGACCCACCGGGCCGACGTCATCGCACGGCCCCAGGCGCAGGATCTGCTCGACCGGTTCACGCTGCTCCTCGAACGGCTCACCCACGACCTCGACGCCCCGGTCGGACGACTGGACGCCCAACTCCCCGCCGAGCACGTGCGATCGGAGCGCGAAAGGGCCGAGGGACGGGTGCCCGACCCCGAGGACACCATCGCCGACCTGCTGGCGGCACAGGCCCTCGCCACGCCCGACACCACCGCGCTCGTCTTCGGCGACCAGACCCTCACCTACGCCCAGCTCGACGCCCGTATCAACCGCATGGCCCGACTGCTGATCGACCGGGGCGCCGCGCCCGAGCGGGTCGTCGCGCTCGGGCTGCCCCGCTCCCTCGACATGGTCGTCGCGCTCTTCGCCGTCCTGCGCACCGGTGCCGCGTACCTGCCCCTCGAGCTCGACTATCCGGACGACCGGCTCGTCGCGATGCTCCAGGACGCCCGGCCCACTCTGCTGCTGTCCAACACCGCCGTCTCCGAACGGCTGGCGGCGGCCGACACCCCCCGCGCCCTCCTCGACGACCTGGCGGTGACCGTCGAACTGGCCGCCTACCCGGCCGACCTGGAGCGGCGGCGCTTCAGCCTGGAGCACCCGGCGTACGTCATCTACACCTCCGGGTCCACCGGTCGGCCCAAGGGTGTCGTCACGCCCTACCGCGGCCTGACCAACATGCAGCTCAACCACCAGCGGGAGATCTTCGAACCGGCCATCGCCTCGGCGGGCGGACGCGGACTGCGCATCGCGCACACGGTGTCGTTCGCCTTCGACATGTCCTGGGAGGAGCTGCTGTGGCTCGTCGAGGGGCATGAGGTGCACATCTGCGACGAGGAGCTGCGGCGCGACGCCGAGGCCCTCGTCGCGTACTGCGAGACCCATCGCGTCGACGTCATCAACGTGACGCCCACCTACGCCCATCTCCTCATCGAGCAGGGCCTGTTGGAGGGCCACCGGCCGCCGCTCGTGCTGCTCGGCGGCGAGGCCGTGTCCGAGACCGTGTGGAACCGGCTCCGAGACACCGAGGGCACGTACGGCTACAACCTCTACGGGCCGACCGAGTACACCATCAACACTCTGGGCGGCGGCACCCTCGACAGCGCCACCCCGACCGTCGGCCGTCCGATCCGCGGAACCCGCGCCCACATCCTGGACGCCTGGCTGCGGCCGGTGCCCGAGGGCGTCCCCGGCGAGCTGTACATCGCGGGCATCGGTCTGGCCCGCGGCTACCTGGAGCGGCCGGGGCTGACCGCCGAGCGGTTCGTCGCCGACCCCTTCGGCGAGCCCGGCGAGCGCATGTACCGCACCGGCGACCTGGTACGCCGGGGCCCCGACGGCAACCTCGACTTCCTCGGCCGCACCGACGACCAGGTCAAGATCCGCGGCTACCGCGTGGAACTGGGCGAGATCGAGACCGCGCTCTCCCGGCACCCCCAGGTCGCGCACGCCGCCGTGGTCGTCCGCGACGAACGGCTCGTCGGCTATGTCGTCCCGGCCCCGCTCACCGGCGACGACCGCGACGGCGCCGAACGCGAGCAGGTCGGCGAGTGGCAGGAGATCTACTCCGACGAGTACGAGGAGATCAGCACCGCCGTCTTCACCGAGGACTACGCGGGCTGGGACTCCTCGTACGACGGGCAGCCCATCCCCTTCGAGGAGATGCGGGAGTGGCGCGAGGCCACCGTCGCCCGGATCCGCTCGCTGCGACCGCGCCGCGTCCTGGAGATCGGTGTCGGCTCCGGCCTGCTGCTGTCGAAGCTCGCGCCGGAGGCCGAGGCCTACTGGGCGACCGACTTCGCCGCCCCCGTCATCCGCAAGATCGGCGAGGAGCTGGCGCAGGACCCGGAGCTGGCCGCACGCGTCACCCTGCGTGCCCAGCCCGCCGACGACCTGACCGGTCTGCCCGCCGACGGGTACTTCGACACGATCGTCATCAACTCCGTCATCCAGTACTTCCCGAGCATCGACTACCTGACGACGGTGATCGAGGGAGCCATGCGGCTCCTGGCGCCGGGCGGCGCGCTGTTCGTCGGCGACGTCCGCAACCTGCGCCTCGCCCGGACCTTCCAGACGGAGATCCAGCAGGCCAGGACCCGGGGCATCACGGGGGAGGGACTTGAGCGCGCCGTCGAACGCGGGCTGCGCCTGGAGAAGGAACTCCTCGTCGACCCCGACTACTTCACCACCCTCGGCCACCGCGTCGACCTGCGGACCAAGCGCGCCCGCCACCACAACGAGCTGACCCGCCACCGCTACGACGCCGTCCTGTACGCGGGTGAGGCCGACCTCGCCCTGGAGCGCGTGCCGTCCGTCGGCTACACCGAGGACCTCGATCTGACCGACCTCGTCCGTGCGGTCACCCCGCTGCGGTTCACCGGCGTTCCCGACGCCCGCGTGGGAGCCGCCGGGGGAGTGGACCCCGAGTCGCTGCACGACCTCGGCGCGCGGCTGGGCTGCCAGGTCCTGACGACCTGGTCCCGCGAACCCGGCACGTACGACGCCGTGTTCATCCCCGCCACTGCCACTGCCACTGCCACTGCCACCGCCACCGACTCCGTCACCGCCGGCCCCGGGCGTACCGCCGGGTTCTACCTCCCCGGCGGCGGCGAGGCCCCGTACGCCAACGAACCCACCGCGGCCCGGGGAGCGAACAGCCTGGTCCGGCGGCTGCGCGACGACCTCAAGCAGCAGCTGCCCGAATACATGGTCCCGGCCGCGTTCGTGACCCTCGACCGGCTGCCCATGAACGACAACGGCAAGCTGGACCAGCGCGCCCTGCCCGACGCCGAACCCGCGGTCGCCCTCGGCACCGGCCGCGGACCGCGCACCCCGCAGGAAGAGGTGCTCTGCCGTCTCTTCGCCGAGGTACTGGGCCTGCCCGAGGTCGGCGCGGAGGACGGTTTCTTCGACCTGGGCGGCCACTCGCTGCTCGCCACCCGGCTGATCAGCCGGGCCCGCACCGAGCTGGGCGCCGAGCTGGCCATCCGCGACCTCTTCGAGGCGCCGACACCCGAACTGCTCGCTGCACGGGCCGACAGCGGGCGCCCCGCCCGTCCGGCCGTCGCCCCCGCCGTACGCCCCGACCGCATCCCGCTCTCACCGGCCCAGCGCCGGCTGTGGCTGGTCGAACGCATCACCGGCAGCGGTGTCGCGTACAACTTCCCGCTGGTCTTCCGGCTGCGCGGGGAACTCGATCTCGACGCGCTGCGGTCCGCGCTGAGCGATGTGGCGGGTCGGCACGAGGCGCTGCGCACGCTGTTCCACGAGCACGACGGAGAGCCGTTCCAGGTCGTCGTCCCGGCCGCCGAGGCCGCGCCCGGCCTCACCGTGACGGACTGCGCCGAACAGGCACTGGACGGGCTGATCGGGTCGGCGCAGCAGCGCCCCTTCGGCCTGACACACGAACTCCCGCTGCGCTGCGAGGTGTTCAGGGTCGGCCCGACCGACCACGTGGTGGCTGTCGTACTGCACCACATCACGACCGACGAATGGTCCGACCGGCCGTTCCTGGCCGACCTGAACACCGCGTACGCGGCCCGGGTCGCGGGTCAGGAGCCCGACCGGGCGCCGCTGCCCGTGCAGTACGCCGACTACACGCTGTGGCAGGAACAGCTCCTCGCCCAGGTCGGCGACGAACAACTGGCCTACTGGTCGGAGGCGTTGCGCGACCTCCCCGAGGAGCTGGCGCTGCCCCTGGACCGGCCGCGGCCCGCCGAGCCCACCGGACTCGGCGGCAAGGTCCGCCACGAGGTGCCCGCAGAGGTCGGCCGCACCCTGCGCGAGCTGTCCGGCGAGACCGGCACCAGCATGTTCATGCTCCTCCAGGCGGCCACGGCGACCCTGCTGCACCGGCTGGGCGCGGGCGACGACATCCCGCTCGGCGCGCCCATCGCGGGCCGCACGGACAGCGGACTCGACGACCTGGTCGGCTTCTTCGTCAACACGCTCGTCCTGCGCACCGACCTGTCGGGCGTCGACCTGACGTTCCGTCAACTGGCGTCCAGGGTGCGTGAGTCCGCGCTCGCCGCCTTCGAGCACCAGGACCTTCCCTTCGACCGGGTCGTGGAGGCCGTCAACCCGCCGCGGGTGGCGGGCCGCAACCCGCTGTTCCAGGTGATGCTGGGCTACCACTACCGCCCCGACGGCGACCCCGACCTGCTGGGCCTGTCCACCGAGTGGTCCGACATGGACACCGGCCGGGCCAAGTTCGACCTGCACTTCACCTTCGTGGACGAGCGGGACCAGCTGGTCCTGCTGCTCGACTACGCGACCGACCTGTGCGGCGGAACGACGGCGGAACGCCTCGCCGGACGCCTGGTCCGACTGCTGGCCCAGGTCGCCGACGCGCCGGACCTGCCCGTGCGTGACGTGGAGGTGCTGACGCCGCACGAGCGGGCGCTCGTCCTCGCGGACTGGAACGACACGGCCCACGAGACGGCCCCCACCACCCTCCCCGAGCTGTTCCGCGCCCAGGCGGCCCGCACACCCGACACGCTCGCGCTGGTCTTCGGCGAACAGCGGCTGACGTACGCCGAGTTGGACGCGCGCGTCGAACACACCGCACGGGTGCTGGCCGGCCTCGGCGTGGGTCCCGAGCGCACGGTGGCCGTCGCGCTGCCGCGCTCGGCGGACCTCGTGATCGCCCTCCTCGCGGTGCATCGCGCGGGCGGCGCCTATCTGCCGCTGGACGCCGACTACCCGCAGGAGCGCCTCGCGTTCATGCTGGAGGACGCCCGCCCGGTGTGCGTGATCCGCGACGGCCTGCCCGAGGGGCCCGAGGGCCCGCTTCCCGGCGCGTACGACCCGTCGAGCCCCGCCTATGTCATCTACACCTCCGGTTCCACCGGGCGTCCGAAGGGCGTGGTCGTACCGCAGTCGGGCATCGTCAACCGCCTGCTGTGGATGCAGGACGCCTACGGCCTGACCGGCGCGGACCGGGTGCTCCAGAAGACCCCGTCCAGCTTCGACGTCTCCGTCTGGGAGTTCTTCTGGCCGCTGATCACCGGGGCCGCCCTGGTGGTCGCCCGGCCCGACGGACACAAGGACCCCCGCTATCTCGCCGAGCTGATCCAGCGGCAGGACGTCACCGTCGCGCACTTCGTGCCCTCGATGCTCCAGCTGTTCCTGGAGGAACCGGCCGCCGCGGGATGCGCAGGCCTGCGCAAGGTGATGTGCAGCGGCGAAGCCCTGCCCGCCCCGCTCGCGCACCGATTCCACCGGACGCTCGCCTCCACCGAACTGCACAACCTGTACGGGCCGACCGAGGCCTCCGTCGACGTCACCGCGGTCCAGGTGCACCCGGGCGCCACCTCGGTGCCCATCGGACGGCCGGTGTGGAACACCCGCGTGTACGTCCTCGACGGCGCGCTGCGGCCGGTCCCGCCGGGTGTGGCGGGGGAGCTGTACCTCGCCGGTGCCCAGCTGGCCCGTGGCTATCTCGACCGTGCCGGACTGACCGCCGAGCGGTTCGTCGCCGATCCCTACGGCGGGCCCGGCGAGCGCATGTACCGCACGGGAGACCTCGCCCGCTGGACGTCCGACGGTACGGTCGAGTACCTGGGCCGCACCGACGACCAGGTCAAGATCCGCGGCTTCCGGATCGAACTCGGCGAGATCGAGTCCGTCCTCGGGCGCCACGACACCGTCGCCCAGGCCGTCGTCGTCCCGCACGGCCAGCGACTTGTGGCGTACGTCGTCCCGGCGGCGGGGCGTGGCACGGACCCTGCCGTCTCCAGTACCTCTGCGGTTCCTGGCGTCTCCGGAGCCTCCGCTGTCGCCGCGGTCCCCGATGTCTCCGCCGTTCTGCGCAGGCACGCCGCTGCCGAGCTGCCCGAGCACATGGTCCCCGCGGCCTTCATGGCTCTGGACGCCCTGCCGCTGACCCCCAACGGCAAGCTCGACCGCAGGGCGCTGCCCGCGCCCGACTTCGCGGCAGGGGCCACCGAGTCCCTGCCCCGCACCCCGCGCGAGGAGATCCTCTGCGGCCTGTTCGCCGAGGTCCTGGGCCTCGACCGAGTCGGTGTCCACGACGACTTCTTCGCCCTGGGCGGTCACTCCCTGGTGGCCATGCGGCTCGCCGCCCGCGTCCGGGCCGTGCTCGGCGCCGAGGCGTCCCTGCGCACGGTCTTCGACGCCCCGACACCCGCCCGACTCGCCGACGCGCTCCGCGACGGGGCGACCGACGGGGCCCGCGCCGACCTGCCCGTCCTCGCCCCGGCGGACCGGCCGGAACGGCTGCCGCTCTCCTTCGCCCAGCAGCGGCTGTGGGTCCTGTACCGGGTGGAGGGCCCGAGTCCCACGTACAACATTCCGCTGGTCTGGCGGCTTTCCGGGGCGCTCGACGCCGACGCGCTGCGGATCGCGGTCGACGATCTGGTGGCCCGCCACGAGCCGCTGCGCACCGTCTTCCCCGAGGAGGACGGGCGGGCGTACCAGCTGATCCTGGAGCCCGAGCGGGCCGGGATCGCCGTGCGGACCGCCTCCGTGAGCGGTGAGGAGGAACTGGCGGAGCGGCTGGCCGGGGCCGTCGGATACGGCTTCGAACTGGACCGGGAGGCGCCCCTGCGCGTCCACCTCTTCCGAACCGCCGAGGACGAGCACGTCCTGCTGCTCCTGCTCCACCACATCGCGGGCGACGAGTGGTCGGACCGCCCCCTCACCCGCGACCTGGCCGCCGCCTACGAGGCACGCGCGACGGGCCGTACGCCCGCGTGGGCACCCCTGTCCGTCCAGTACGCCGACTACAGCCTGTGGCAGCGTGCGGTGCTCGGCGACGAGAAGGACCCGCAGAGCTTGGCGTCCCGCCAACTCGGCTTCTGGAAGCAGGCGTTGGCAGGGCTGCCCGAAGAGCTGGCGCTGCCCGTCGACCGGCCCCGCCCGCTGGAGGCCAGCTACCGCGGGGGCGTGGTCGACATGGCCCTGGACCCGGAGCTGGCGGCGGGACTGCGCGAGCTGGCCCGGTCCGGCAACGTCAGCATGTTCATGATCGTCCAGGCGGCCGTGGCCGCCCTGCTGACCAGACTGGGAGCCGGTACGGACATCCCGCTCGGCAGCCCGATCGCCGGGCGGAGCGAAGAGGCACTGGAGGACCTGGTCGGGTTCTTCCTCAACACCCTGGTGCTGCGCACCGACACCTCCGGCGACCCGGCGTTCCGCGAACTGCTCGCCCGCGTCCGGGAGACCGACCTGGCCGCCTTCGACCACCAGGACGTGCCGTTCGAGCGGGTGGTGGACGTCCTCAGCCCCGCGCGCTCGCTCTCCCGGCACCCGCTGTTCCAGGTCATGGTCGTGTATCTCGCGGCGGGCGGTACGGGGGACTTCCTCACCGGCCTCGACGCCCGACGGGAGGAAGCCGGCGCGACCGGCGCCAAGTTCGACCTCTCCTTCGACTTCGTGGAACGCGGCGGAGACGACGGCACCGGTGCGGGCGGTGTCGACGGCGTCTTGGAATACAGCACCGACCTCTTCGACCACGCGACCGCCGAGGCGATCGCCGAACGGCTCGTGCGGCTGCTGCGGGCCGTGGTCGCCACCCCCGACACCCCGATCGGCCGGATCGACATCCTCGGCGACACGGAACGCCGACGCATCCTCACCGAGTGGAACGACCGGCCCCTGCTCGCCGGACCGACCACCGTACCGGCCCTCTTCGAACGGCAGGCCGCGCTCTCACCGGACGCACCGGCCGTCGCGTCCGACGGCATCAAGCTGACGTTCGCCCAGCTCAACGCGAAGGCGAACCGGCTCGCCCGGCTGCTCGTCGCCCAGGGCGCCGGACCGGAACGGCTCGTCGCACTGGCCCTGCCCCGCACCGCTCGCACCCTGCTGGCCATCCTCGCCGTGCACAAGGCGGGCGCCGCCTACCTGCCGCTCGACCCGGACGCCCCGACCGCCCACCTGACCGACACACTCGCCGACGCCCGCCCGATCCTGACGCTCACCACACGACAGCTCGCACCCCTGCTCCCCACGGACGGCCCGCCGCTACTGGAACTCGACGCCGAGGCCACCGCCGAACTGCTCGCCGCCCAGCCCGCGACCGACCTCACGGACACGGACCGCCTCGCGGCTCTGACCCCGCGCAGTCCGGCGTACGTCATCTACACCTCCGGCTCCACCGGGCGCCCCAAGGGTGTCGTCGTCACCCACGAGACGGTCGGCAACCTCTTCCACAGCCACCGCGAGACGCTGTACGAGCCCGCGAGGGCGATCACCGGCCGACGGAATCTACGTGCAGGACACGCCTGGGCGTTCTCCTTCGACGCCTCCTGGCAGCCGCAGCTGTGGCTCCTGGACGGACACTGCGTCCACGTCGTCTCCGACGAGACCCGCCGCGACCCGGACCTCCTCGCCGCGGCCGTCGTCGAGCACGGCTTCGACTTCCTTGAGGTCACCCCGTCGTTCTTCGCGCAGATGGCCGAGACCGGACTCGTGCGCGAGGACGGCAGCAGCCCCCTCGCGGTCGTCGGCGTCGGCGGCGAGGCCGTGCCGGGCGCACTCTGGGAACGACTCGGACGACTGAACGGCACCGAGGCGTTCAACCTGTACGGACCCACCGAGTCCACCGTCGACGCGCTTGTGGCCCGGGTGCGCGACAGCGACCGCCCGCTCGTCGGCCGCCCGGTCGCGGGCACCAGCGCGTACGTACTCGACGACCGGCTGCAGCCCGTCCCGCCCGGAGTGACGGGCGAGCTGTACCTGGCGGGCGGCGGCCTCGCCCGCGGCTACCTCGGCCGGCCCGCCCTGACGGCCGAACGCTTCGTCGCCAACCCCTTCGGAGGCGACCCCGGCTCCCGCCTCTACCGCACCGGCGACCTCGCCCGCTGGACGGCCGACGGGCACCTCGACTACCTGGGCCGTGCCGACGACCAGGTCAAGATCCGCGGCTTCCGCATCGAACCCGGCGAGATCGAGTCCGTTCTCACCGCCCACCAGGACGTCGCACAGGGCGTGGTGACGGTTCGTCAGGAGGGCGCGCGGAAACTGCTCGTCGCGTACGTGGTCCCGGCGTCCGGCGCACTGCCCGACCCCGGACGGCTGCGCGCCCACGTCGGCGGACAGCTGCCCGACCACATGGTCCCGGCCGCCGTGGTCCTCCTGGACCGGCTGCCGAAGCTCGCCAACGGCAAGCTGGACCGGGCCGCCCTGCCCGCCCCGGACTTCTCCGCGCTCTCCACCGGGCGTGCGCCCGGGACCGAGCTGGAGAAGACCCTGTGCACGGTGTTCGCCGAGGTGCTGGGTCTGGCCGAGGTCGGTGTCGACGACGACTTCTTCACCCTCGGCGGCGACAGCATCATGGCGATGCAGCTCGTCAGCAGGGCCCGCGCGGCCGACGTGCGGATCACTCCGCGCCTGGTGCTCCGGCACCGTACGGTCGCCGGTCTCGCCGAGGTCGCGACCACCATCGGGGCCGCCGACGCCCGTCCCGCCGACGACGGCACCGGCATCGTGCCGCTCACCCCGGTCATGCACTGGCTGCGCGAACTCGGCGGCCCGTTCCAGGGCTACCACCAGTCGGCCCTGGTCCGCACCCCCGCCGCCCTCGACCGCCCGAAGCTCACGGCAGTCCTGCGAGCCCTGGCAGACCGCCACGCGATGCTGCGCGGCACGCTGGTGCGTACCGCGCCCCTTGAGGGGCGCGGGGAACTGCGCGACCAGCCCTCACTGACCGTCAGCCGACGAACGACCGCAGTCGGCGAGGACGGCAACGGCGGCACCTGGAGCATCGCGGTCCCGCCCACGGACTCCGTGGACCCCGCGTCCTGGATCGAGCGCGTCGACGTCACAGGCCTGGACGCCGACGCCCTGCGGACCGCGGTCGCGGAAGGCGCCCACACCGCCCGCGGGACCCTGGCCCCCGACGCCGGAACCATGGTGAAGGCGGTGTGGTTCGACGCGGGCGACGAACCCGGCAGGCTGCTCCTGATGGCCCACCACCTGGTGACCGACGGTGTCTCCTGGCGCATCCTGCTGCCGGACATGGAGACCGCCTGGCGAGCGGTCGAGGCGGGACGCCCCGTCGAGCTGCCGCCCGTCGACACCTCCTTCCGCACCTGGGCGCGCACGCTCGAAGAACTGGCCCAGGACCCGGCCCGCGAACAGGAACTGCCCTTCTGGACGAGCGTGTTGGAGGGCGCGGCACCCCTGCCGCTGAAGAGCCCGCTGGACCCGGTCCGCGACACGACCGGCACCGTACGGCGGATGGAACTGCGGCTGCCCGCCGAGCACACGGGCCCGCTGCTGTCCGCGGTGCCCTCCGCCTTCGCCGCGAACGTCAACGACGTACTGCTCACCGGCCTCGGCCTCGCCGTGGCCGACTGGCGGCGACGGCACGACGACGGCGCCGGGGGACCGGTCCTGGTGGACCTGGAGAGCCACGGCCGCGACGAGGAGGTGGCCGGGGACGTCGACCTGTCCCGCACGGTCGGCTGGTTCACCAGCATCTTCCCCGTCCTCCTGGACCCCGGCCCCGTCGACCTGGACGCGGCCCTGGAGGGCGGCCCGGCCGTCGAGGAGGCGCTCGACCGGACCCGCCGGCACCTCGCCTCGCTGCCCGCGAACGGCGTCGGCTACGGCATGCTCCGCCACCTCAACCCCCGTACGGCACCGGTGCTCGCGGGCTTCGAGGCGCCGCCGATCGAGTTCAACTACCTGGGCCGCTTCGGCATCCCGGAGGCGACGGACTGGTCGTACGCCCCCGAGGAGGACGTCTCGGACATCGGTCCCGAGCCCGGTATGCGGGAAGGCCACGCGCTGGGCATCAACGTGGTGACCGAGGACCGCGCCGACGGGCCCGTCCTGGCGGCCCACTGGTCCTGGCCGGAGGCGGTCCTGGACGAGGAGGCGGTCCGCGATCTGGCGGAGACCTGGTTCCGGGCGCTCAGGGCGCTGGTCGCCCGCGCGGCGAACCGTGCGGCCGGGACGGCCGGGACCGCCGGTGACTAGTTCCCTCTCTGCCACCCCCCTCCCAGTCACCTCTGTCCCTGTCACCCTCACCAGCGTCACCCCCATCAACCCCCAGCAGAACCAAGCGAGTCGGAGGACCCTCATGAGCACCAACCCGTTCGAGAACCCCGAAGGCACCTACTCCGTGCTCGTCAACGACGAGGGCCAGTACAGCCTGTGGCCCGACTTCGTGGACGTGCCCGCCGGCTGGACCGTCGCGTACGGCCCCGCTCCCCGCCAGGAGTGCCTGGACCACATCGAGGTCAACTGGACGGACATGCGCCCCAGGAGCCTGGTGGAGCGGACGGCGGCGGACCAGGCCGGCTGAGCCCCGCGGATGCTCTCCACACGACTCACCAACGCCCGAATCCTCACCATGGATCCGGACCGTCCCGTCGCCCGCGAACTGGGCATCTGGCGGGGCCGGATCGTGGGCCTGGACGAGGAGGTGGCCGCCCTGCCCGCCCGCAGGGAGGTCGACCTCCAGGGCGCGACCGTGCTGCCCGGATTCATCGACAGCCATGTCCATCTGGCCTGGACCGGCTTCAAGGCCGGCACACCGAGCATCGCGCCGTGCCGGTCGGTCGAGGACGTCCTGGCCGCGGTGGCCGAAGCGGTGGCACGTACCCCGGAAGGAGGCTGGACGGACCTCGCGGGGTACGACCAGCGGGGCCTCGGCCGCCATCTGACCGCCGCCGAACTGGACGCGGTCAGCGCCGGGCGCAAGGTGTTCCTGATGCACGACTCCGGACACGGCTGCATGGTCAACACGGCCGTCCTGGACCTCCTGCCCGCCGAACTCGCCGACGGGGACGGCTTTCTCGCCGAGGGAGCCATGGGGGCCGCGCGGGCCCTGCGACTGCCCTACTCGCAGCAGGAGTTGGCGGACGCGATCGGTCACGCGGCCCGCGGCTGCCTGGCCGAGGGCATCACCGGCTGCGCCGAGGCGGGCATCGGCGGCGCCCTGTTCGGGCACAGTCCCGTCGAGCTGGGCGCGTACCAACTGGCCTCGGAACAGGGGCAACTGCCCTT
Source organism: Streptomyces sp. NPDC102514 (assembly GCF_055584525.1). NCBI lineage: Bacteria > Bacillati > Actinomycetota > Actinomycetes > Kitasatosporales > Streptomycetaceae > Streptomyces > Streptomyces sp. NPDC102514. The sequence continues at coordinate 94,318 of NZ_JBVJLW010000002.1, read as the reverse complement.
GCGCGTACAGCTCATGGTGTCCGCGGACCGGCTGCGCCCCGTCGACGCGCACCGGGACGACGGCATCCCCCGCGCCCTCGACCTCGGTCTGCGTACGGGGTTCGGCGGCGACCGGCTCTCCGTCGGCGCGCTGAAGATCTACACCGACGGCGGCATGATGGCCCGTACCGCCGCCCTCAGCCGACCCTACGAAGGGCTCGACCACGCGGGCCAGTTGCAGGAGGACGCCGGGTCGCTCGCGGACACGATCGTCGACGGACACCTCGCGGGCTGGCAGCTGGCCGTCCACGCCATCGGCGACCGGGCGGCCGACGTGGCCCTCGACGCGCTGGAGCGGGCGCAGCGCCTGCGGCCGAGGCCGGGCGCCCGGCACCGCATCGAGCACGCGGGCCTCATCCGGCCGGACCAGCTGGAGCGCCTCGCGAGGCTGGGTGTGACAGCTGTGGTCCAGCCGAACTTCCTGCGGTACTTCGGCGACGACTACGCGGCCGTCATGGGCAAGGAGCGGGCACCCTGGCTGTACCGTGGACGGGGTTTTCTCGACCACGGCATCACGCTGGTCGGCAGCTCGGACCGGCCCGTCGCGGACGGATCGCCGCTCAGGGCGATCCAGTTCATGGTCGAGCGGGCCTCCGCGTCGGGGCAGGTCATCGGCCCGGACGAGGGCATCACCGTCGACGAGGCACTGCGCGCCTACACCGTGGCCGGCGCCTTCGCCTGCCACTGGGAGGACCGCGCGGGCAGCCTCACGCCGGGCAGGAGCGCGGATCTGGTCGTCCTGGGCGACGACCCCACGGGCGTGGAGGTCTCGCGCATCGGTGACATCGACGTGGTCGCGACATTCGTCGACGGCCGGGAGACCGAAGGAGGCGCACTGTGAGCACGCGCATCGACAGCGTGGAGACGTACGCCCATCTGTGGCGGGCGCCCGCGTACCCGCGCAGGTGGGTGCTGTGGGACACCGCGGGGGACGTCCTCGTCTTCGACCGGGACACCAACGGTGTCGTGGACATCGACGACGGGCCGCTGCGGGGCGAGGTCCTGCGCAGGATGCGCGAGGCGGGCGTACCGGAGAGCGACGACTATCCGGGACGCCCTTGCGCGTAGGTCACTCACTGCCGGCTGCCAAGTCCCAACTGTCCACCCTTTGTCGCCTGTTGGCGCGTCCGCGCGGGCGCCGGTCCGTCGCCCCCGGCGCCCGTCACATGCTCTGTGCCGCCCTGCCGTGCAGAAGGTGACGGATCAGCTGGTCGGTGGTGCAGACGACACCGGTCCGGGCGATCCACCGCAGGGCCATGGAGTGGTCCTCGGCGGTGAAGTCGGCCACGGCGTCGGCCACCACGAACGGCTGGATGTCGTGCATGAAGGCGTCCGCGGCCGTGAGCAGGATGCCGAGATGCGCCCGCACCCCGCACAGGATCAGCTGATCGCGCCCCTCGGAGCGCAGCAGCCTGCCGAGATGGCTGCGGAGGAACGCGTTGTGGCGGACGTTGACCATCAGGTGCTCGCCCGCCCGGGGCCTGAGCGGGGCCACGACCGCCGCGTCACCGTCGGGTTCCGGGCCGATGCCTGGCCCCCAGATGTCACGCATCAGACCCCGCTGGCCGGGGCGTTGCCCGGCCGGTTCTGCGCTGAAGACGATCGGCATGCCGAGGGTGCCCGCCAGTTCGCGCAGGGTGGCGATGTTGTCGATCAGTTCCACGACGGGTGAGCAGTCCGGCGGGAAGGCCTGGACGAAGTGGTTCTGCATGTCGTGGACGAGCAGCGCGGCCCGTGCCGGGTCGATCGTCCAGGCCGGGCCGGACGCGGGGACCGCGGAACGGTCGGGCATGGCATAGGAGTTGATGACGGGCAGGACCATGGGCGGACTCCTCCCTGGTGGCGTGGACACCCGAGCCCTAAGGGAAGTTAGCTTAGCCTAAGCTAACTTGATGAGGGGTGGAGTGTCAGGCACCCGATCGAGCCGTGGACCAGGAATTTCTAGGGCGAGGGGGACCGGATCATGGCCGGCAGTACGTACCGGGACGCCTGGGGCATCCCACATCTCCGGGCCGCCGATCCACTGCGGCTGGCCTTCGCCCAGGGAGGGAACGCGGCACGCGACCGTGCCTGGCAACTGGAACTGGAACGGCACCGCTCCCAGGGCACCACCGCCTCCTTCCTCGGTGCGGACGCCGTCCCCTGGGACCGCTTCGCCCGCCGGGCCCGGCTCGACGACACGGCCCGGCGCTGCTTCGACGCACTGGAGGAGGAGACGGCCGCCTGGGTCCGCGCCTATGTCGAGGGGGTGAACGCCGGTCTGGCGCGCGCGGCGGCGCGCACACCCGAATTCGCGGCCACGGGACTCGCCCCGGAACCCTGGAACAGCTGGACACCTCTCGGCGTGTGGCTCACCCACCACATCCTCTTCGCGGGATTCCCGACCAAGCTGTGGCGCGAGGGGGTCGCCCGCCAACTTGGCGACGAGGCAATGGAGTTGTTCGCCACGGACGATCCCGGTACGGCGGGCTCGAACGGCTGGACGGTCTCGGGCGACCGCACCGCCTCCGGGTTCCCGCTGATCGCGGGGGACCCGCACCGCTTCCTCCAGAACCCCGGCTTCTACCAGCAGATCCACCTCTCGTGCCCGGAGTACGACGTCGTGGGTCTCGCCGTCCCCGGCGTTCCCGGCATCGCCCACTTCGGCCACACCGGAACCGTCGCCTGGGCCATCACCAACGCCATGTCCGACTACCACGACCTCTACCGGGAGCGGCTGCGCCGGACGGGCGACGGCGCGGACGGCGGCGCGGACGGCGGCATCGAGGCGCTGGGCCCTTCGGGATGGCGGCCGGCCACCCACCACCGCGAGACCGTCCAGGTCGCGGGAGGTGCCCCGGTCGTGATCGACGTGATCGAGACGGAACGCGGCCCGGTCGTCCTGGACGACCCCGATGCCGACCCCGATGCCGACGGGCCCCTAGGGGGCGTCAGCCTCCGCTACCCGCCCCGCGTCACCGAGGAACTGGGCTTCGACGTGCTCCCGGCCCTCCTGCGCTCCCGTACGGTCGCGGACCTGGACCGGGCGCTCGACCGCTGGATCGAACCGGTGAACGTCGTGCACGCGGCGGACTCCTCCGGCGGCCTGCTGCACCGCGTCGCCGGATACGTGCCCGCCCGTCACCGGGACAACCGGCTGCGGATCGTGCCCGCCTGGCGGACCGGCCACGACTGGCGGGGCCGCCACGACACCCCGCGCGCCGAGGTCGACGGCATCGCGGTGATGGCCAACGAGCGGGGCCTCGCCGCCGCGCTCGGCACGGAGTTCGCCCCGCCCCACCGCGCCGACCGCATCGCCGACCTGCTGCGGAGGTCACGGGAGTGGACGCCCCGGGGCATGGCGGCCATCCACATGGACACCCATCTCGCGGCAGCCGCACCGCTGTTGGGGTTCGTGGAGCGTCTCGACGGTCTCGTACCCGAGGCGGCACAGCTGAGGGAACGGCTGCTGTCCTGGGACCGGCACATGGACGCCGACGGCTTCGCCGCCGCGGACTACGCCCGGCTGCGCTCCGCCGTCGTACGCCGGATCACCGCGACCCCGGAACTGGCCGGGCTCGGGGCGCTGAGGTCGGCGTACCCCGTGGTGTTCGAGCCATGGCTGCACCTCGCCGGGAAGGTCGCCTTCGCGCTGGAGAACCTGCTCGCCACCGAACTGCTCCCGGGCCTGGACCGGACGGCGGTCGTACAGGCCGCGCTGGCGGAGGTCGCCACAGCGGAGGCCGTGACCTGGGGCGAACTGCACCGGCTCGCGCCCGTCCGGCTCCTCCCGGCCACCGAGGGCGAAATCCTCCCGGACACCCAAGGCGAGCCGTGGCCGGGCCTCGGGGGAGACCACGACTGCGTGCTGGCCACATCGAGCACCCCCGGCGTCACCGACCTCAGCTCCCGAGGCCCCTCCGCCCGGTACGTATGGGATCTCGCCGACCGCGACAACAGCCTCTGGGTCGTCCCCCTGGGCGCCCACGGAACACCGGGCAACGCACACCACCGGGACCAGCTCCCTCTCTGGCTGCACGGTGAACTGGTCCCCGTCGTCACCGACTTCACCCAGCTCGTCGAGGAACCCGACGACGACTGAGGGCGCCGTACTGTTCAGCCGTACTGTTCAATAGAGGTGAACGCCCCCGCACACGTCACCACTGCGAGAGGAGCCGCCCGTGCCCCCTGTCGTGGTGCCGCCGGTCGGCGCGCGCATCCGCCGGGCGCGTACGGCGCAGGGCATGAGCCTGCGCGCGCTGGCCCGTGAGATCGGGGTGTCCGCGAGCCTCGTCTCGCAGATAGAGACCGGCAAGAGCCAGCCGTCGGTGAGCACCCTGTACGCGATCACCACCGCGCTCGCCATCCCGGTGGAGTCGCTCTTCGACACCGAGGACGATCCGGCCCCGGCTCCCGCCCCCGTCCCGGCGCCCGCTCCGGTGGGCGCACGGCCCGGTGAAGGCACCGTCCTGCACGCGCTGGCCGCCTTCGCCGCCGACCCCCGCCGCAGGATCGGCCCGCTGGTCAGCGCCGGTGAACGGGAGGTGCTTGAGCTGGACTCGGGTGTCGTGTGGGAGCGCCTCGGCCGGGTCCCCGGAACGGACGTCGACTTCCTGCTCGTGACCTACCGCCCCGGCGGAGCCTCCTCCGGCGCGGGCGGCCTCATGCGGCACGCCGGGACCGAGTACGGCTATCTGACCTCCGGCGAACTGGTCCTCACCCTCGGCTTCGACGAGTACGTGATCCGCCCCGGCGACGCGGTCAGCTTCGAGTCGACGACCCCGCACCGCTATCGCAACGACGGCGACGAACCGGCCGTGGGTGTCTGGTTCGTGTTCAGTATGCCTTGACACTTTCCCCGGACGGTCGTTCACTCCGGATGAGGGTGGTGGTCGTCATGACAATCCGCACCTACGGACCGAACGCCGTCGACTGGGAACAGCGCATCGACCTCGACCGGCTCCGCACGGAACGCCTGAGACGGCTCCACGCGGCCCTGGACCGCAGCGAGTTGGGCGCACTGCTGAGCTTCGACTTCGCCAACATCCGCTACATGTCGTCCACCCACATCGGCACCTGGGCGATGGACAAGCTGATCCGCTTCGCGCTCCTCGTCCGCGGCGGCGAACCGGTCGTCTGGGACTTCGGCTCCGCCGCCCGCCACCATCAGCTGTACAACCCGTGGCTCGACCACAGCGAGGGCAAGGAAGGCCCGCCCACCGGCGCCCGCGCGGGCATCTCCACCCTGCGCGGCGCCTTCCACCCGGACGCCGGGATCGGCGCCGACGTCGCCGCGAAGGTGGCCGAAGAACTGCGCGAACACGGCCTGGCGGGCGCACCGTTGGGTGTCGACCTGGCCGAGATGCCCGTCCTGCACGCTCTCAAGGAGCAGGGCATCGACGTCGTCGACGGCCAGCAGGTCTTCCTGGAGGCCCGCAGGGTCAAGACACCCGACGAGATCTCCCTGCTCACCCAGGCCTGCTCGATGGTCGACGCCGCCTACGAGGAGCTGTACGGCCACCTACGGCCGGGCGTGCGCGAGAACGAGTGCGTGGGACTCGTCAGCAAGGTCCTCTACGACCTGGGCAGCGAGTACGTCGAAGGTGTCAACGCGATCTCCGGTGAACGCTGTTCACCGCATCCGCACGTCTACAGCGACCGGTTGATCCGCCCTGGCGACCCCGCCTTCTTCGACATCCTGCACAGCCACCTCGGCTACCGCACCTGCTACTACCGCACGTTCGCGGTCGGCAGCGCCTCACCAGCGCAGCGCGACGCGTACATCCGCTGCCGCGCCTACATGGACGAGTCGATCGCCCTGGTCCGGCCGGGCGCCACCACCGCGGACATCGTCCAAGTCTGGCCACGGGCGCAGGAGTTCGGCTTCCCGGACGAGACCGCCGCGTTCGCCCTGCAGTACGGGCACGGAGTGGGCCTGTCCATCTGGGAGAAGCCCGTCTTCAGCCGTCTGGTCTCGCTCGACCATCCCGAAGTCCTCGAAGAGGGCATGGTGTTCGCGCTGGAGACGTACTGGCCGGCCGCGGACGGCTGGTCGGCGGCCCGGATCGAGGAAGAGGTCGTCGTCACCGCCGACGGGTGCGAGGTGATCACCAAGTTCCCGGCGGAGGAACTTCTCGTCGCGGGCCGCAAGTACTGGACCGTCGGCGGCGAGCTGAACACCCGCCGCGAGTCCCAGTCCCATCTGAACACCCGCGAGGGCAGGGGCGGACGATGACCGCCGCCCAGCGGACCGCGGACAGCCCGGACACTGTCGAACTCCTCGCGCTCTACGAGGAGATGGCCGTCATCCGGCGCACCGAGAAGGCCGCCCACGACCTGTTCCTGTCCGGCCTCGTCAAGGGCACCACCCACCTCGCCGCCGGACACGAGGCCGTCGCGGTCGGCGCGAGCGCGGCCCTGCGCGACGACGACTACGTGTTCGCCACCTACCGCGGCCACCACCACGCCCTGGCCCGCGGCGCGACCCCCGAGGAGTGCCTCGCCGAACTGATGAGCCGTGCGAGCGGCCTTTGCGGGGCCAAGGGCGGCTCGATGCACCTCACCAAGGCGTCGGGCAACATGCTCGGCTCGTACGCGATCGTCGGCGCCCATCTCCCCATGGCGGTCGGCGCCGCCTGGTCGGCCCGGCTCAGAGGGACCGGACAGATCGCCGTGGCCTTCTTCGGCGACGGGGCGACCAACATCGGCGCCTTCCACGAGGCCCTCAACCTGGCCGCCGTATGGAAACTGCCCGTGCTGTTCGTCTGCGAGAACAACCTCTACATGGAGTACACCCCCATCGCCGACGTGACCGCCGTGGCCCACCCCGCGGCCGACCGGGCGCCCGCCTACGGCATCCCCGGAGAGATCGTCGACGGCAACGACGTGGTCGCCGTACGGGAGGCGGTGGACCGGCTGGCGGGCCGGGCCCGGGCGGGGGACGGGCCCGGCCTCCTTGAGGCGCAGACCTACCGGCACTTCGGCCACAGCCGCGCGGACCCCGCGACCTACCGCCCGGCCGAGGAGGTGGAGCGCTGGCTCAAGCACGACCCCCTCGACGTGGCCCGCGGCCGGCTCGCCGAACTCGGGGTGCCCGCCGGGACGGTCACCGCGGCGGACGAGCGCGCCGAAGCCGTCGTACAGGCGGCGGTCGAGGCCGCGAAGAACGCGCCCCCGCCCGATCTCCGGGAGGCGCTGACCGACGTATGGGCCGACGGAGGTGCGCGATGGCGGACGTGATCACCTACCGGCAGGCCGTCGCCGAGGGCATCGCGCGGGAGATGCGGCGCGATCCGGCGGTGGTGTGTCTGGGGGAGGACATCGGCGCGGCGGGTGGGGTGTTCAAGACGACGGCCGGGCTGCACGAGGAGTTCGGCTCCGGGCGGGTGTGGGACACGCCGATCTCCGAACAGGCCATCGTCGGGGCGGCGATGGGCGCCGCGATGACCGGCATGCGGCCTGTCGCGGAGATCATGTTCTCGGACTTCCTCGCCTGCTGCTGGGACTACCTCGCCAACGAGATCCCCAAGGTCCGCTACATGACGGGCGGTCAGGTCACCGTCCCGCTGGTGGTGCGCACGGCCAACGGCGGCGGCCTAGGCTTCGGCGCGCAGCACTCCCAGGCCACCGAGAACTGGGCGCTGACCGTCCCCGGACTGAAGATCGCGGCACCCGCCACGCCCGCCGACGTGATCGGCATGATGGCCGCCGCCATCCGCAGCGACGACCCCGTGGTCTTCTTCGAGCACAAGGCGCTGCTCGCCACCAAGGGGCCGCCCGTGCCGCCCGACCACGTCGTCGAACTGGGGCAGGCGGCCGTCGTGCGCGAGGGCGACGACGTCACACTCGTGGCCCTCGCCTCGACGGTGCCCCTGGCGCTCACCGCCGCCGAGCGGCTGGCCGAGGAGGGCATCGACGCGGAGGTCGTCGACCTGCGCTGCCTCGTACCGCTCGACGCGATGACCGTGCTCGGCTCCCTCGCGAAGACCTCACGGCTCGTGACCGTCGAGGAGAACCCCTACCAGGGCGGCTGGGGCGGCACCCTCGTGTCGATCGTCGCCGACGAGGGCTTCGGCCTCCTCGACGCACCCGTCAGCAGGGTCACCGCCGCATGCGTACCGCTGCCGTTCGCGGACGTGCTCGAACAGGAGGTCGTCCCGACCGTCGCCAAGGTCGTGGCGAAGGTCCGCGACCTCAGCGCGTACTGAACCGGGCCTTCGACGGCTCACCGAAATCGGAACTCGGCATGGAACTCGGCATGGAGAGAGGCGAGTTGGGCGATGACCAACCGAATGCTGCTGCGCTCGGGCCACGTGCTGTCGATGGACCCCGCCATCGGGGACCTGCCCGGCGGTGACGTCCTGATCGAGGACGGAAGGATCGCCGCGGTCGCCCACGGCATCGACGCGGACGCGGAAGTGCTCGACATGACGGGCCGCATCGTCCTGCCCGGCTTCGTCGACACCCACCGGCACACCTGGGAAACACCCATCCGCGGCTGCGCGCCCGACGCCACACTCGACGACTACTTCGTCGAAGTCCTGGACACCTACGCGCCGGTCTACGGCCCCGAGGACGTGTACGCGGGCAATCTGGCCGGCTCGCTGGAGTGTCTGAACGCCGGCATCACGACCCTCGTCGACTGGTCCCACATCAACAACACCCCCCAACACCCCGACGCGGCGGTCCAGGCCCTCAGCGAGACCGGCATCCGCGCCCAGTACGCGTACGGAAGCGCCAACACCTCGCTCGCCGACTACTGGTACGAGAGCAAGATCGCGATACCCGGCGACGACGTACGCAGGGTCCGCGAACGCCATTTCTCCTCCGACGACGGCCTGTTGACGATGGGCCTCGCCACCCGCGGCCCCGGCTTCTGCATCAACGACGTCGTCGAGGCCGAATGGCGCCTCGCCCGCGAACTGGGCATCCCCCTCACCGTGCACGCCGGCATGGGACGGCTGGCGGGCCGCTTCGGCATGGTGAAACAGCTCCACGGACTCGGTCTGCTCGGCCCCGACACCACCTATGTGCACTGCTGCTACTTCAGCGAGGAGGAGTGGCGGATGGTCGCCGACAGCGGCGGCACCATCTCCGTCGCCCCGCAGGTGGAGACACAGATGGGGCACGGCTGGCCGCCCGTGATGAAGGCGATCGAGTACGGTCTGCGACCCTCCCTGTCCATCGACGTCGTCACCACCGTGCCCGGCGACATGTTCACCCAGATCCGCGCGGCCTTCGGCGCCGAACGGGCCCGCGTGAACGCCGAGTGCTGGCAGGCCGACAGCCCCATCCCCGACACCATGTTGACGGCACGTCAGATGCTGGAGATCGCGACCGTCAACGGCGCGCACGTCGCCGGACTCGAAGACCGGACCGGCTCGCTGACCCCCGGCAAACGCGCCGACGTCGTGGCGATCGACGCGACGGCGCTCAACGTCGCGCCGCTCATCGACCCGGTGGCCGCCGTGACGCTGAGTGCGGACGTCTCCAACGTCGAGACCGTCATCGTCGACGGCGTCGTCCACAAGCGCGACGGCAGGCTGCTCGCCGACGTCGGGCGGGCACGGCGCCTGGTCGAGGAGTCCCGCGACCGCCTCGCCGCGGCGGCCGGGGCGCGTGGGAAGCGACAGCAGGCATGACACACCACGTGATCCGGCGGGCGGCGGACGCCACGTTCGCCGCCCCACCCCAACTGCCCTGCGCGAGCCGGGGATTCACGCGGTGGTCGGTGGTGGGGGAGGAGGACGGCTCCGTACACACGGGCTTCGGAGTGTGCGAACTGACGCCGGACGGGACAATCGGGGCCCACGTCCACTCGTACGAGGAGTCCTTCCACCTGCTCTCGGGGACCGTGGTCCTCGATACGCCCGAGGGCTCGTACCTCCTCGAAGAAGGTGACTACGGGCTGCTGCCGACCGGCGTCCCGCACGCCTGGCGCGGCGGCGGGGACACCGTCGCGCGCTGGGCGGACATGCTCGCGCCGGTGCCGAGGGCACGCTACGGGCACGACACCCAGGCGGTGCCCGCCCTGCCCGTCCGCGAGCCGGTCAGGATCGACGTACGCGACCCGCGCACCCGCTCCTTCGGCCACTTCGAGCCCGCGCAGATGGACCCGGGAAAACAGTCCCAGGACCTTCTGTCGGTGTCGGCCAGTATGCGTACCGCGCTGCTCGTCTACAGCGGGATCACCGTGAAGATGATGGTGGACGCCGACCTGGGCGCGGTCGCCTCGACCATGTTCATGGTCCAGTACGCGGCCGACGGCGTCGCGGGCGCGCACGACCACCCCTTCGAGGAGACGTATCTGATCGTCGAGGGAGTCGTGGACGCCACCTTCGACGGCGAGCACCACCGGCTGGGAGTGGGCGACGCCGCCTGGGCGGGCGCCGGATGCGTCCACGGCTTCAGCAACGCCGGTACGGGGCCGGTGCGTTGGCTGGAGACCCAGGCTCCGCAGCCGCCGTCGCGCCACTCCTACCGGTTCGCACGCGACTGGGACCACCTGCGGGACGTACTGGATGGACCGGAGGCAAGGGAGGAGCAGCCATGAGCGGTGTTGTCGTCGTCGGAGGTACGGCCGGTATCGGTCTCGCGATCGCCCGCGCCCGCGCGGAACGCGGTGACGACGTCGTCCTCACCGGGCGCGACGCCCACCGGGCCGACACGGTGGCCAAGGAGATCGGCGCGCACGGGCTCGCCCTGGACCTCTCCAGGCCGCAGGAGATCGCGCCCGCGCTGGCCGGTGTCGAGCACGTCGGCCATCTGGTGCTCGCCGGAATCTCGCGCGACCGGAACACCGTCACCGAGTACGACGTCGAGGCCGCGCTGCGCCTCGTGACCCTCAAACTCGTCGGCTACACCGAGGTCGTCCACACGCTGCTGCCGCGGATGACCGAGGAGAGCGCCGTCGTGGTCTTCGGCGGACAGGCCAAGGAACGGCCCTACCCCGGCGCCACGACGGTCGCGACGGTGAACGCGGGCGTCACCGGCCTCGTGCGCACGCTCGCCCTGGAACTCGCCCCGATCCGCGTCAACGCCGTCCACCCGGGCATCGTCGGCGACAGCCCGTTCTGGGCGGACAAGCCCGCCGACGTGCTGGAGGACTACCGCGCGCAGACACCCACGGGACGGCTCGCGCGCATGCGGGACGTCGTGGACGCGGTGGACTTCCTGCTCCGCAACGCGGCGGTCAACGGCGTCGACCTCGCGGTGGACGGCGGGTGGACCCTGCGCTGAAGCGGGAGGTCCCTGTGCTGAAACGGTGGGACCCGGCGCCCGAGGGGCGCACCGGCCGCACCGCTCACAGCTGCGGCCGGCTCGGGTCGTGGCCCAGGGTCATCAGCCGATGGCGGCGCCGGGTCTCCTCGGCCTCGGACACCTGCCCCGCCCCCTGCTCGGGGCCGGTCTCGGCGGTGACGGTGTCCACGACCTCGTACATCACGTCGAGGTCGTCCTCGGTGAGATCGATGCGCCGCTTCTGCAGGATGGCCAGCACATGCTCGCCGGTCGGCGCGCCCGCGTGCTCGGGCGGCGCCACGGACTCCTCGGACGCCTCGTTCACCTGGAGCCAGGCGGCCAGCTCCTGTGAGGTCATGTTCACCACGCGGTGGAACTCGGCCCACAGCGCGTCGAGTTCGAGGGCGTCGGCCATCGGATGTCCCTTTCGTTCGGAGCTTCTCGTTCACAGGCTTCGTGTGCTGCCTGCCTGCCCGGCGGGAGCGGTTTCACGCGAGCACGTCGTCCACGAAACGTGTCACATCGGCCAGGACCGTGTCCTTGACCGTCTCGTTGAACACCTCGTGCTGGGCGCCCGGGTACACGCGCTCGTCCCACTCGGTGCCGCGCAGCTCCTCGATGCCGGCCCGGCTGGCGGCCAGGGGCACGATCCGGTCGTCGTCCCCGTGCAGCCACAGCAGCGGGAGAGCACCCACGTCACCGCTCTTGGAGATGGTGTCCAGGGCACGCACGAACGCCTGCAGCGTGGGCCGCTTGAACGGTCCGTGCCAGACCAGGGGGTCCGCCGCGTACGCCCGTCCGACCGCCGGATCGCGCGAGAGCGCCGTCGGGTCGATGGGGACCTCGGGCAGCGGATCGAGAGCGAGCAGCTGCTGGAGCGGCCCCCAGCTCCCGATCACCGGCCCGGACAGGACGAGCGCGGCCAGCCCGTTCCCGTACCGCTGGGCGTACCGCGCCGCGACGAGGCCGCCCATCGAGTGGCCGATCAGCACGACCGGCACGCCCGGGTACGCGTCCCGGGCCAGCAGCTCCACCGCGTGGACGTCGCTCACCACGTCCTCGAAGTCCTCGATGAGCACGCGCTCGCCGCCGGATTTCCCGTGCCCCAGGTGGTCGGGGCCGAACACCGCCGCGCCGTGTCCGTGCAGCACCTCGGCGACGTACGCGTAACGGCCGATGTGCTCGCCGTATCCATGCGCCAGCAGCGCCACGTACCGCGGCCGTTCCCGTGGCCACTCGCGTGCCGTGATGCTGCTCCGGGTGCCCGTCAGGGTGTGTTCGCGGGAGTCGGCCATGGGTCCTCCATCGACGGCGGCGAAGGTACGGGGACGATCAGGGACGGACGGGATGATCGGGGGCGATCTTTCCAGGGGGCGAGGAGACGGTCCAGAGCGCGCGGCCGGTGGCGCCGGCAGGGGACACCTGTCGGGGTCACCTGTCGAGACGCCCCTGACACGGCCGGATAGGTGGGCATAGCATCGGTCCCCGCATGAACACGATGACGCTCTGGAACATCACTCCCTGGGAGTTCGCCGCCCTCGCCGCCGCGGCGCTGCTCGTCGGCTTCTCCAAGACCGCCGTGAGCGGGGCCAACACCGTCAGCCTCGCGATCTTCGCGGCGGTCCTGCCGGCCAGGGCGTCCACGGGGGTGCTGCTGCCCATCCTGATCGTCGGGGACGTGCTCGCCGTACTCACCTACCGGCGGCACGCGCACTGGCCGACCCTGTGGAAACTGTTCCCCGCGGTCGCCGCGGGCGTGGTCGTCGGCACGGTGTTCCTGGTGTGGGCCGACGACGCGATGGTGCGTACGTCGATCGGCGCGATCCTGCTGTTCATGGCCGGGGTCACCATGTGGCGCCGCCGGAAGGCCGACGCCGCGGAGGCGGCCGAGGAGCCCGACTCGGTGGCCACGCGGACCGGCCGGATCAAGGCCCGCTCCTACGGGGTGATGGGCGGCTTCACCACGATGGTCGCCAACGCGGGCGGCCCGGTGATGTCGATGTACCTCCTCTCCGCGGGCTTCCGCAAGCTCGGCTTCCTGGGCACCTCCGCCTTCTTCTTCCTGATCGTCAACGTCTCCAAGGTCCCCTTCAGCGTCGGCCTCGGCCTGATCGACGGCCACTCCCTGCTCCTGGACGCGGCCCTCGCGGCGTTCGTCCTCCCGGGCGCCCTGATCGGCAAATGGGCGGTGGACCGCATCAACCAGCGCCTGTTCGAACGCCTGGTGATCGGAGCGACGATCCTGGGCGGCCTGCAACTGTTGCTGCGCTGAACAGCGCCGTGCGGTGGCGCCTGACCGGCCGCTCGTCGACTGCGGGCCGATGGGGGCGGGCCGCGCAGTTCCCCGCGCCCCTGAAAAACGGGGCTGCGCCCCAGTTCTTCGCCCTGAAGGGGCGCGGGGCTGTGACATGTGCGGCTCCGCCGCGTGGGCGCGATCAGCCACATCGGACCCGCAGAAAACCGACAATCCCCCCAGTGGAACGTCTACCCTGAGCCCATGTCCGAGGCATCCGCGCACCAGGACCCACCGACATCAGGTCACGGCCAAGACCACGGCCAAGACCACGGCCACTACCTCCCGATCGCCGACCACGGCCTGATCGGCGACCTCCGCAGCGTCGCCCTGGTAGGCATCAACGGCACCATCGACTGGTACTGCTGCCCCTCCTTCGACGCCCCCAGCGTCTTCGCCTCGATCCTCGACGCGGACAAGGGCGGCTCCTTCGAACTGGCCGCCGCCGTCCCGGCCAGGACCAAGCAGTTCTACTTCCCGGACACGAACGTCCTGCTCACCCGCTTCTTCACGGAGGACGGCGTCGGCGAGATCCAGGACTTCATGCCGGTCGAAGGCGACGGCGACGGCGACGGGAACAGCGACGGCGGCGGGACGGAGGCGGACCGGCACCGGCTGATCCGCCGCGTGCTGTGCGTACGCGGCTCGGTCCCGTTCCACGCGCGCGTGGCACCCCGCTTCGACTACGCGGCGCAGCCGCACACCGCCCGCCTCCACGACGACACGGTGGTCTTCGAGTCCAAGAACCTGTCGCTCGCCCTGACCTCCACCGAGCCGCTCGCCTGCGACGGGCTCGACGCGACGGCGGACTTCAAACTCCACGAGGGCGAGTCGGCGGTGTTCGCCCTCGACCAGGTCAGCGGTGCCATAGAGCCCCGTGGCTGCCCGCGCGCCGAGGCGGAGCAACTGTTCGGCGCCACCGTGGCGTTCTGGCGGAACTGGCTGACCGCCTCCCAGTACCGCGGCCGGTGGCGCGAGATGGTGCACCGCTCCGCGCTGACCCTCAAACTGCTCACCTACGCCCCGACCGGCGCGATCGTCGCCGCCGCGACGACGAGCCTGCCCGAGCAGATCGGCGGCGAACGGAACTGGGACTACCGGTACGTGTGGGTGCGCGACGCGGCCTTCTGCGTGTACGCCCTGCTGCGGCTGGGGTTCACCAGCGAGGCCAAGTCGTTCATGGCGTTCACGGCCCGGCACATCAGCCCCGGCGACGGCCGCCCCGCGGGCCCGCTGCAGATCATGTACGGCATCGACGGGCGCACCGACCTGCACGAGGAGGAGCTCGGCCACCTGGAGGGGTACCAGGGCTCCGCCCCCGTCCGCGTCGGCAACGCGGCGGCCGACCAGCTGCAGCTCGACATCTACGGCGCCCTCATCGACTCGGTCTACCTGTACGACAAGTGGGCCGAGCCGATCTCCAGCGACCAGTGGGACGACATCTGCGCGCTGGTCGAGTGGGTCTGCGACCACTGGGACCAGCCCGACGAGGGTGTCTGGGAGACCCGTGGCGGCCGGAAGAACTTCCTCTACTCCCGGCTCATGTGCTGGGTGGCGATCGAGCGGGCGATCAGGCTGGCCAACCGCCGGGGCCTGCCCGCGGACCTCCCGCGCTGGCGCGGCGCCCGCGACACGATCTACCGGCGGATCATGGACCGCTGCTGGTCACCGGAGCGCAAGGCCTTCGTCCAGCACGAGGACGACGACGTCCTGGACGCCGCGGTGCTGATGATGCCACTGGCCAAGTTCATCTCGCCGACCGACCCGAAGTGGCTCTCCACGCTGGACGCGCTCACCGAGGACCTGGTCTCCGACTCGCTGGTCTACCGCTACGACCCGAAGGTGAGCCCCGACGGCCTGCGCGGCGAGGAGGGCACGTTCTCGATCTGCTCCTTCTGGTACGTCGAGGCGATGACCCGGGCCGGCCGGCTCGACGAGGCACGCCTCGCCTTCGAGAAGATGCTCACCTACGCCAACCACCTGGGCCTGTACGCCGAGGAGATCAGCCACACCGGCGAACAACAGGGCAACTTCCCCCAGGCCTTCACGCACCTGGCGCTGATCAGCGCGGCCTTCAACTTGGACAAAGCTCTGGGCTGACAGGCCCCGGCCCCGTCAGGGGCGCGGGGCTGTGACATTGTGCGGCTGTGCCGCGTGGGCGCGACCAGCGCCCGATAGGGGCGCGGGGAACTGCGCGACCAGCCACGACGCACTCGCAGTGGGCGTACGAGGTGCAGGGGCAGGTCCGGTCCGCTTTTCGACTGCGGCTGCGTGGGGGCTGGTCGCGCAGTTCCCCGCGCCCCTTACGGGGCTGGGGCCGGGGCCGTGGCGAGGGCCCCGGGAACCTGCCCCGCCGACGCCCCGTCCGTCAGATCCTCCACCAGCAACCGCTTCGCAATGCTGTCGACGGCGACCCGAAGCTCCGCGCCCGAGGGACGACCGAGGTCCTGTTCGACCCGGTCGGCCAGCCAGCGCCCCCACGCCTCACCGATGACACGCGCTTCGCGCGTCCCGGCCTCGGTGTGGGAGAAGAGGCTGCCCTCATGAGTCAGGTATCCCTCGTCCACCATCCGCTGGAAGACGGGCACCAGCACCTCCGGCGGCACCCGCCGGCGCGCGGCGATCAGCGACAGGTTCGCATGACCGACCATCCGGGTGAACATCTCGACCTGCATCACGGACCAGGCCCCCGCGATGTCCAGCCGCGTGTCCGCCCCGATGACGATCCGGCGCAGTTCGTCGGGCCGGGTGCCGCCGAGGATCTTCCCGACCGTGGCCTCCAGCCGCTGCCGGTTGTCGGCCGCTGACGGGGTCGCGAACCCCTCGCCCATGTCGGTCGACCCCATCCGCGCACTGTCGCGCAGCTGCACCTGCTTGAGGAACAGCGAGACCAGGAAACCGAGCGCCGCCACGGGCACGGTCCACAGGAAGACGGTCTGCAGCGTCTCCGCGTACGCCTTGACGAGCGGCGCGGCGGTCGCCGACGGCAGATCGTGCAGCCCCTCCGGGCTGGTCGCCGCCTTGGTGAGCGTCCCGGGATCGGTCCCGCTCGTCCGGGCCGCCTCGGCGATCCCGTCTGCCAGGTTCGGCTTCAGCGTGTTGGCGTAGATCGTGCCGAAGACCGCGGTCCCGAAGGAGCTGCCGAGCGTACGGAAGAAGGTGACGCCGGACGTCGCGGTGCCCAGGTCGGTGTACTCGACGGTGTTCTGCACGGCGATGGTGAGGACCTGCATGCACAGGCCGATCCCCGCCCCGAGCACGAACATGTAGAGCGAGGAGAGCCAGGTGCTGGTGCCGCTGTTCATCAGGGAGAGCAGATAGAGCCCGACGCCCATGACCAGCGAGCCGATGATGGGGAAGATCCGGTAGTGGCCGGTCTTGCTGATGA
Source organism: Streptomyces sp. NPDC102514 (assembly GCF_055584525.1). Taxonomy (NCBI): domain Bacteria; kingdom Bacillati; phylum Actinomycetota; class Actinomycetes; order Kitasatosporales; family Streptomycetaceae; genus Streptomyces; species Streptomyces sp. NPDC102514. The sequence continues at coordinate 77,381 of NZ_JBVJLW010000002.1, read as the reverse complement.
CGTTGCCGCTGAAGACCGACGCGATGAGCAGTCCGACGACCATGGGCAGCGTGCGTACGCCGGAGATCGTCGCCGAGTCGCCGTCCACGTACTGCAGATACGTCGGCAGGAACGTCATCGCGCCGAGCATCGCGAAGCCCACGATGAAGCTGAGGATCGAGCAGACCGTGAAGACGGGGTTGCCGAACAGGCGCATCGGCAGCATGGGTTCGGCCGCGCGGGTCTCCACCCAGCAGAAGCCCGCGAGGGCGACGACACCGCCCGCGAAGAGGCCGATGATGGTGGGCGAGCCCCAGGCGTACTCGTTGCCGCCCCAGCTTGTCGCCAGGATCAGGGCGCTGGCGCCGATCGCCACCAGCGCGATGCCCAGATAGTCGATGACCGGCCGGGACGGCGACTTCACCACCGGGATCGTGCGGGCCGCGGCGACCACCACGAGGATCGCGATGGGGACGTTGACGTAGAACGCCCAGCGCCACGTCAGATGGTCGGTGAAGAGGCCGCCGAGCAGGGGCCCGATCACGGTGGCGACCCCGAACACCGCGCCGATCGCACCCTGGTACTTGCCGCGCTCCCGCAGCGGGATGACGTCGGCGATCAGGGCCATCGCGGTGACCATCAGACCGCCCGCGCCGATGCCCTGCATGGCCCGCCAGGAGATCAGCAGGAGCATGTTCGAGGAGAGGCCGCACAGGAACGAGCCGGTGATGAAGATGATGGCCGACGCCTGGAAGACGAGCTTGCGGCCGAACAGGTCGCCGAACTTGCCGACGAGGACCGTGGCGACGGTCTCCGCCAGCAGATAGCTGGTGACCACCCACGACATGTGTTCCGCGCCGCCGAGGTCCGACACGATCGTGGGCAGGGCGGTGCCCACGATCGTCTGGTCCAGCGCGGCCAGCAGCATGCCGAGCATGATCGTCACGAAGACGACGTTGCGGCGCCGCTTGTCCAGCACGGGCGGCTGCGTGGCGGGCGCTTCGGCGGCGGGCGGTCCGGCAGGGGCTCCGGCGGTGTCGATGGTCGTCACACCGGTCAGCTTCACACCGGCCGGTGGGGTGTGCATGCGGGGCCGTCCGCATGGGGGTGCGGACCGCTGCCGCGGGCCGGCGGGGCCCTCCGGCTCAGCCCGGCCCGGGAACGCCCTCGTCTCCGGAGGCTTTCCCGCCTTCGTCCCCGAGGTGCCTGCGCAGCAGATACGTGTCCATGATCCAGCCCTTGCGCTCGCGGGCCCGGGTGCGGACCTCGATGATGTGCGGCGCCGTCTCGGCGAGGGGCCCCGAGACGAGGATCTCGTCCGGGGTGCCCAGATAGGCGCCCCAGTAGATGTCGATGTCCTCGCCGGTGTCGGCGTACCCCTGGAACGTCTGGTGGGCGTCCAGCATGACGACCACGTCGTCGACGCCCTCGGGAAGGCCCTCGGCGAGCCGGCGGCCCGTGGTGATCTGCACGGGCCGTGCCACCCGGTTGAGGCCGGTGCGGTGACGGGCGGCGAGGGACGACACGCTGCTGATGCCGGGCACGACGTCGTACTCGAAGGCCACGGCACCCCGCTCCAGGACCTCCTCCAGGACGCCCAGCGTGCTGTCGTACAGCGAGGGGTCGCCCCAGACGAGGAACGCCCCGGTCCCGTCCTCGTCCAGTTCCCCGGCGATCAGCCGCTCGAAGACGCCTGCGCGGGCGCTGCGCCAGTCCCCGACGGCGGGGGAGTAGCCCGCGCCCTCCGCCGTACGGTCGCGCTCGGGGTCGCGCGCCTCGACCGTCCGGTACGTTCCCTCCGGCAGATGCGCGCCGAGAATGTCACGGCGCAGCCGCACGAGGTCCGATTTCACCTCGCCCTTGTCCAGGATGAAGAACACGTCGGTGTCCCTCAGCGCCTTGACCGCCTGGAGGGTCAGTTGGTCGGGGTCGCCCGAGCCGATGCCGATGACATGAATCTTTCGCACGTCCAGAGTCTGCCGCACGGCAGCACGGCCCCGATCACCCCACCCGGCCGCGGACGGCCCGTGAACGACTCAGAGGTCGCCGCCATCGCGCAACCGCGGCGCCCACACCGACGCGTCCACGGCGGCCTCGTCCCGCTCCACGACATCCGCCAACTCGCGGGCCCAGGAGGCGAGTTCGGCCAACGCGAGCCCGTACGGACGCGGAGTCCCGGAAGCGGCACCCCACTCCTCGACCGCCCCGGCCCCGCGCCGCAGCAACCGGGCCCCGCCCGTCACGTTCCCCCGGGCCGAGTGCGTGAGCCCCACCGCGAGCTGGGCGAGCCCCCGCCACAGCGCCCGCTCCTCGTCGGGGCCCGACTTCCAGGCGTCCTCGAAGACCTCGTGCGCGTGGAACGGCTTCCCCGCCGCCAGCAGCGCCTGGGCTTCGGTGACGGTGTCCCCGGGAGCGCGCACCACCCCCTCGGGCTGCCGTTCCACGCCGTCCACCCCGTACGGCAGGGGCCGCCCGAGGCCGTCGCGGGGCCGGGCATTGCGTGCCCGGCCCTCCGTGTCCCGGTCCCGCCGGTCGCCGGAAGTGTCGCCAGAGGTGTTGCTCATGCACCGATTGTCCCCCTCACTCGCCGTCTTCGAGGCACCCCTCTGTGTGCGGTAAGGTTCTGTTCGCGCGATCACGCGGTTCACCGCGGCGAGACGCATCGGGACGTGGCGCAGCTTGGTAGCGCACTTGACTGGGGGTCAAGGGGTCGCAGGTTCAAATCCTGTCGTCCCGACTGGAGGCAGTCGCAGGTGAGGGCCGGTTTCGGAGAAATCCGAAACCGGCCCTCACCTTCTCTCGGGCCGGGCGGCGAGCGCGTCGTGCCATCGGCATCCACGGGTACCTGTCGCCGCCGCTCTCCGTCTCACCGGCAGGTGGGCACCTCGGAGACCGAGGGGAGGAAGCGGCGCCACTCGGACGCGGTGAGCGGATCACCCCGCGTTTCGCACAGCCGGTCGGCGGTGGCGTCCGCGTCGGTGTCCCACAACCGGACGGTGTGGTCCTCGCCCCCGGCTGCCAGCGTGGTTCCGTCGGGGCTGAAGGCGACCGCGTACACATGGCCGGTGGCCGCGGTGAGGACCGCGTTGAGGTCGGGAGACCTGGGGTCGGAGACATCGAAGAGCCAGACGGTCGTGTCCGTGCTGCCGGCGGCCAGGGTACGGCCGTCCGGGCTGAAGGCGACCGAATAGACGTAGCTGGTGAAGCCGGTCAGATCGGGACCCACCCGCTCCGGACGGCGGATGGTGCGGACGTCCCACAACCGGACGGAGCGGTCCGCGCTGCCTGCGGCCAGGGTCGAGCCGTCGGGACTGAACGCGACCGACCACACGTAACCGGTGGGGCCGCGCAGGGTGACCAGCGGGTCCGTCGTCTTCCCGGACACGCTCCAGACGCGCACGGCGCGGTCGATGCTGCCTGCCGCGATGTGCCGCCCGTCCGGTGCGAAGGCCACCGACAGCACCGCGTCCGTCGCCCCGGTGAGGGTGCGCAGGGCCCTGACCCGGTCCGGACTGCCGGTGTCCCACAGACGTACGGTGGCATCGTCGGCCCCGCTGGCCAGTACCGTGCCCTTCGCGTTGAAGACCAGGGACTCGACCGTGCCGCTCCTCGCCACCCGGAACGGCTTTCCGCGCGCGGTCAGTTCGCCGGTGAGCGTGTAGGAGAACAGGCGGACCAGGCCGTCGCTGTAACCGACGGCCAGGATCCGGCCGCGCGGCGAGAACGTCACCGACTGGACGAAGGTGTCGCCGCCCGGTGTCCAGGGCCGGCCGACGCGTTCGTGCCGGGCGAGGTCCCACAGCTGCAGGTTCAGGGTGCCCACGGCCATCAGCCGGCTGTCGGGGCTGTAGGCGAGGGCGTTGACGCCCTGCGCCGACGCCAGCACGGGGGAGGGCAGCGACCACAGCCGGATGACGCCGTCCGAACAGCCGGTCACGAGCGTCCGCCGGTCGAACCACGCCACCGACGTCACCGCGCCCGGGTGCGGCAGGGTGGCGGCGTTGTATCCGGCCGTGCGGTCCCACAGCCGTACGGCGTCGTCGCTGCCCCCGGTGGCGAGCACCGCCCCGTCCGGACTGAACGCCAGGGCGTTGACCCAGCCGTCGGCCTTGTCCTCGGGGGAGGCCGACCGTCGTGGACGTGCGGGGTCCGAGACGTCCCACAGCCGAATGGTGCGGTCCTGGCTGCACACGGAGAGGAAACGCCCGTCCGGGCTGAAGGCGACCCCCAGAGCGGGCCCTTCGAACGTCCCCAGCTTCGCCAGTGGGACCGTACGTCTGCTGCCGTGCGTACGCCACAGTCGGGCGCTGCCGTCGCGTCCGGCGGCGGCGATCAGTGAGCCGTCGGGGCTGAACGCCACCGACTGCTGATAGTCGACGCCCCGGTACACCACGGGTGCGCCCGCTGTTTCCGCGGTGCGTGCGTTCGTCCACAGCCGCACCGTGTTGTCCGAGCAGGCCGCGGCCAGACCGTTCCCGTCGGGGGCGAACACCAGCGCGTAGACGGTCGCGTCCGGGCTGCCCGGCAGATCGGGCAGCCGGTGCGGACGACGCGGTTCCGAGACGTCCCAGCGATGCAGCAGCCCCTTGCCGCCGCCGGCCACGAGCGTGTTGCCGTCAGGGCTCAACGCGACGGCGAACACGGCTAGTTCATCGGAGATGGGCAGCCTTGCCAGCAGCCGGGGCCGGGTACGGTCCGCAGTGCTCCACAACCGGACCGAGCCGTCGGACGAGCCGGCGGCCAGCAGGGTGCGGGCGCTGTCGAAGGCCACCGCCTGGACCAGCCCGGTGAAGCCGGTCAGCCGGGTCGCCGAGGGAGAGGCCGAGGAGTCCATCAGGCCCGCGCGCGCCTCCTGGGTGCGTGCTGTTCGGTAGGCCGCCAGCGCGAGCTGGGCACTGACGGACGGGTCGTGCTGGCCGATCCGGGCCGCTTCCGCCGCCAGTTGACGTGACTCCGCCTCGGCCCGGGACCGGTCGGCCCGATCGCGCTCCCCCTGCGCGTACAGGAACAGCCCACAGGTGACGAGCAGCAGCACCACTGCCGCGCTGAGCAACTGGTACAGCCGCCGCGTGCGGTTGCGGGCGGCCCGGCGCTCCTGCGCCTGCTGGCGCAACGAAGTTTCCAGGAAGGCGCGTTCGTCGGCGTTCACAGCGTCGCTGTGGGCGGCGTCGGCCGCCCACTCACCGGTCAGCGCGAGAGCGGTGCCGCGCAACAGCAGACCGGGGTCGCGCTCCGCGTCCTTCCAGTGGTGTGTGGCCTCGGTCAACCGCCGGTGGATCCGGAGCCCGGCATGGTCCGCCCCGATCCATTCCCGTAATCGGGGCCACACCGTCAGCAGCGACTCGTGGGAGATCTCGACGGTGTCGCTGTGGGCGGTGATCAGCCGCTGCTCGACGTACGCGGCCAGGACGGCGGTGGGCTCCCCGGCCTGCGGACCGTCCGGGTCGAGCAGTTCCGCGAGGTGCACCCGACGTCTCGTGGTCAGGGCGTCGTCGGAGACGTTCACCAGCCGGAGGAAGACCTGGCGGGCGATGTCCCGCTGTGCGTCGGAGAGTTCGGCGAACACCGTGTCCGCGGTGCGGGCCACGGCGTGGTGAATGCCGCCGCTGCTGCGGTAGGCGTCGACAGTGAGGTGGCCGCTGGGTGCCCCCTGCCAGGTGGCGAGCAGGGCGTGGGACAGCAGGGGCAGTGCACCGGGGTCATGGGCGGCATCGTCCCTGTCGGTGCCGTCGCCCGGTGACGATCGCGGAGCCAGATCGCGCAGCAACAGTTCCACCAGGCCACTCTCGACCTCCAGCCCGGCCTTGCGGGCAGGCCCGACGATGGCCTGGCGCATCTCCTCCTGCGCCAGGGGCCCCACCACCAACTGCTGGGTCTGCAAAGCCTCGGCGAGCGGCGGGAACTGGAGGGCCTGCGCGTAGAAGTCGGCCCGCAGCCCGATGACGACGAGACCGGGACGCTGCCGGCCCAGCAACTCCATGAAGCGGGCTCGTTCGTCGGGGTGTGGGCACATGGTGAACAGTGCCTCGAACTGATCCACCACGATCAGCGGAGCGGCGGCGTCCACCGCCTGCAGCAGGGCGGTCAGTTCGTCCGCCGGATGACTGCCCGGAGTCATCAGGACCACAGGGCGGGCGCTTTCCCCGTCTTCGGCATCGCCCTCCAGCACCCCGCGGCGGACCGCGGGAATCAGCCCGGCGCGCAGCAGTGAGGACTTACCGGAGCCCGAGGGGCCGACCACGGCCAGGAGACCGCCTCCGGACCCGGCGAGCACGCGTAATCGCTCGACCAGTGTGGCCGTCAACTCGTCCCGGCCGAAGAACCACTCCGCCTGTTCCTCCTCGAAGGCACGCAGTCCCCGGTAGGGAACAGGCGCGTCGGCCCGGGGCCGACCCGGTGTGATCCGCAGTCGCACCAGAGCCTCGTGCCAGTGCTCCAAGTCGTGGGGATCGTCGACACCGCAGGCGAGAAGGATGTCGGTGAGTAGTTTCGTCGCCCGTACCGGAGGCAGATGACGGCCCGAGAAATAGTCGCCGGCCGTGCTCGGCGCGATGCGTACCAGGCCGGCCACATCGCGCACGGTGAGTCCCGCGCGCAGGCGTGCCCGAGTCAACTGGTGGGCGAAATCCGAGACCGACCCGATCGCCTCCGGGTCGGACTCCTCATGGTGTCGACGGCGTCTGCTGTGCTCCTTCGGCATCTGCCCCCCCGACGGCATCCGGGCCGGTGGCGCACGCCACGGTCCTGTCCGACTTTGTCCGACCACTGTCGGGGTTCGTCCGGGGTTTGGGCAACAGGCTGTCGTCCGCCCCGGACCACGGGTTCTGCTCATGTCCGGGGGCCGCCGCGCCGCCCGGTGCCTGGAGGGGAGCCTTGCCGGGCGGCGCGGGGGTCACGCAGGACCCGACCAGAAAAGAAGGGAGGGAAGCATGCACAACGCCGGTCACAGCAAGTCTGCCGATCCGGAAGAGCCCGACGACATCCGTTGAGCCGCCGGCCGGTCGCCCGCCCTCTCACCGGGGCAGCAGCGAAGACACACCCGGATCGTCTCGGAGAGTGGGCGCCCACTCCGACAGCAGGCCGGGCCGTAACATCCCCGAGAGTTTCGGTCCCCGCCGATGGGCCGTCAGGTCGAGCCATTCCAGCACCGCCCAGGCCAGCCTGGGCTGGAGGTCGGCCACGATGTCCGGCCAGCCCCAGCCCCGCACCCGCAACGGGCTCGTCGGTTCAGGTACCTGGATGAGCAAGGTCCGATCCGCAGTCCGCGCGCTCAGCACGCTCTCGATCCTGTCGTACGCGCGCAGCTCCCGTGCCACCCATGCCCGCGCCTCCGCGTCCCCGGCGGTCTCCGAGCCCGTCCGGCGTGCTGCCCACCAGCGCAGCGTGGTGTAGGAGGGCCGCACGGAGACGATGTGGGCCGGCAGCCGACGCAACTCGTCCAGCGGCAGATCGGCGTCATGTCCCTGTCCGGCGAAGACGTAGGGACGCGTCAGGACGACCGCGGGCCAGGGATTACCGGCCGCCGCCCGGGTGCGCAGATGCCTCGTCACGGACAGCCACGCCTCCACCCGCCCCGGGACCGGGCTCCGCAGGACCGGCAGGAACAAACCGTCGGCGACGATCTCCTCGCCGGACCGGGGCAGGACGTACTCCAGCCCCAGCGTCTCCGCGAGCAGCGCGGCGGCGCCCCCTGCCAGCGGACGATGACCGATCACGACGATCGGCGGGATCGCCCGTTCGGCCCACCGTCCGGCCGCCGCCGGAACGGCTTCCCGGCGTACTCCGGCGATGCGGTCCTGCACGAGCAGATGGCGAGGACGGTATCCGTCGTCCGCGTCCAGCCAGAGTCGCGCACCGGGCCCGCCCTGCCAGCTGTACTCGCCCCGGTACTGCAGCGCCCGCTGGGCCAGCGCGGTCAGTTCGAGCCGCACCGACCAGTAGTCAGGGTGCTCGGCCATCTCCTGGCGGCGGGCCGTGGTCAGTGTGCCGCGCAGCAGTCCGCCGTCGGCGAGGGCGACGGCCCGGTCCAGGGACAGCGGCCTCACCCCCGGTCGCAGGTGGAACTCGGCGACGTCCATCAGGGCACAGCGGTAGTGATGGCCCGCCTCGACCGCCGACAGCGACACGGTGTACCGGCGGGCGCCGTCCTCGTTCGTCAGCACCGCCGCCGCGGCGGCAGCCGGGGCGCGGTCGAACCATGGCTCCGCCGCTTCCCGGGCCAGTTGCCCGGCCGCCGTGATGCCCGTACGCAACTGCCGCACCAGGTGGAGCACGCTGGGGTCGGTCGCCTCCTCAGGGGGCAGCCAGCCCAGGTGTACGAAGACCTGGGCCACCGGAACATCGGCCAGCCGGGCCAGTCGGCGTACGAAGTCCGGTTTGGGCTCCCGCGTGCCGTTGAGCATCGACCTGACCATGGAGTCGGACAAGTCGTAGTCCGGGTGGGCCGTGCGAAAGGCGCCTACCGTGGCCATGGTCCCGGAGATGCCGCGCTGGTGGAGAGCCGCCAGGCACAGGTCGATCCCGGCGGGAGTTCCTGGTCCGTTGCGCCCCTTCGACATCCACTGCCTCCTCGGTCGCGCCACCGATCGGAGACTAACCGCGCGCCGCCGGATACAGCGATGCCCGATGCGGACACAAACGTGTCTTGCCGCGGCTCGGCCGCAACCGCTTCAGTCGGAGGGACATCATCCGGCACGACTCAGGTGAAAGAGGACTCGCGAGTGAACACCCTGTGCGGGCGCCTCGGTGTCGTCGTGCACGACGTACGACGGGGCCGCCACATTGAGGCGTACGTGCTCTTCCTTCGCGGCCTGGTCCTCGTCGGACCCGGACGGTCCGACGTGGTCGACAGCCGGCATCCGCCACAGTTCACCGCAGTCGCAGTCGCAGCCGACCTGGCGTTTCTCGTCTTCCGTACGGCAGCGCCGTCCGGGTTCACCGGTTCCACGGCCCACAGCGTCGACCCCGGGGCGGTCCCGCGGTGAGCGCCCCGGACTCCGTTGTGGCCGACGCCACCAGGCTGCTCGCCGGACTGCGGCCGGACCAGGTGCTGCTGTGGTCCGGAGCCGGAATCTCCGTCGAGGGACCCACCAGCCTGCCGAGCGGCCCGGAGCTGACCCGGCGGGTCTTCGGCACCTTCTTCGAAGCGGGCGCTCTCGACACGGTGCTGACGTACCACCAGGTCGTCGGCCTGCACACGAACCCACTGCGCGCGTACGACACCAGCCCGCACGCCTCTCAGCTGCCCGGGCTCGGGACGGCGCTGGACGCCGCGGCACGCGCCCGCCCGGAGGGCTCGCCGGACACCTTCGCCATCCTGGACGACGTCAGGAAGGCGGTACCGAACCGGCTGCACGCCTTCGCGGCCGACCACATCGCGCTGGGCGGTCGCCACATGACGGCCAACTTCGACACCTGCATCGAACAGGCCTACGAAACCCGGCAGGGAAGGCCGGTACCCGACAGCGCGGTTCACCACTTCCACGGCTCCTTCGCCCATGCGCTCGACAGCAGGGGGATCGGCGCCACCCTGGGTCGCATCCGGACCGGCTTCCCGGCGGAGGAGGCGGAGCGCATGTACCGGCTGTTGCGCGCTCACCGGGCGGTGATCGTCATCGGATACAGCGGCAGGGACCACTTCGACGTGGACCGGCTCGTGGCCGGGCTCCCGTCCGACGGACTGCGCGGACTGCGCCTGCTGTGGGTCATGCACTCCGGACACCCGGCGCACGTGCCGGACCGGGACACCGTGCCCCTCCACTTCCTGCTGCGCGAGGCGGGAGCCGACGTCCACATCGTGTGTGGCCGCACCGATCAGCTGCTGGCTCAGGTCGCACGGGACTGGGGCCTGCCGGCGCCGGCCGATCCGCTGCCCCGGGCCCCGGCGGATCCGCAGCTCCGCGTCACAGACGACCAACGGCACCGGGCCAGCTTCCTGCTGTACCGCTCGCTCGGCCTGCACCGCGAAGTCCGCAGGCTGCTGCGCGAGGGCGGTACCGGCGGGGACACCCGTATGGACCTCGTCCTCTGACTGCGCGGCGTCGACGAACTCGACCACCACCCGGACCACAGCCTTCAGGTGCTCGTGAGCCGCAGCCACCTCCACCAAGAACCGCCCGTCAGGGCGGACGACGCTCCGCAGCGTTGCCCGCCCTGATACCCACGGCACCTGGAGACGCGACACCGCGAGACACGGCACCGGGCGGCATGGTCCGGCGCGGCTCGGACGACTTCGGCGCGCGGTGATGATCCCGACCTGATGGGTCGGCTGCTGACCGATCCACAGGAAAGGCTTCCACTCTTCATGGCGCGAGCGGGTGATTCACGTTCTTGGAGACACGACCGATGCCCGTTCCGCGTCGGCAAGGACGTGCCTTCCGGCGGACCGACGAAGTGTCGAGCCGGCAATTTCGTGCGTGCCCGCCCAGTTGCTTATGATCTTGCCCGTGACTGCGCAGAACATCGACAAGACGGCGTCCCGTAAGCAGCGGCTGCAGGAGAAGCAGCGTCGTCAGCTGGCGGTGGTCGACACCGTGGACAAGGCCGAGATCAAGGTCCGCAAGGCGGAGGCCGAGCTGGCCGTGGCCGTCGCCGAGGCGGTGCAGGTGTTCGGTGACGAGCAGTCCGCGTCCGACGGGCTCGACATGCCCGTCGAGACGATCCGCCACTTCCTCGGCATGGCGGAGAAGGAAGCCGCCGACGCCGACAAGGAAGCCGGTAAGGAAGCAGGTAAGGAAGCGGAGACCTCCGACGCGTCCTGACTCCGGTGCCGTCCGGACGGTCGCTCCGCCAAACGTCCGGACGGCAGGCCACAGACGTTCAACTCCCCGCCATCGCCCGGTTGTGGCGGGTGAGGAGCGTACGGGCTGCCGACCGGTCCCGTCCGGTCCTGTCCTACGGAGTGTCCATGACTGCGGCAGAACCTCAGAAGCCCCCGCACCCCCTGCACAGACGCGCCCTGCTGCGCGTCGCGGCAGCCCTGCCCGTGGCCGGCGTGGGCGTCGCCGCCTTCGAGGCGACCGCGCAGGCCGCCACCGGCTCGGCCCCCACCGGCGCCGGAGCCACCGTCACCGCATCTGCCGCGCACGGCGGCCGTTTCGACCCCGAGAGCCCGCGGTTCGTGCTGGCCGTCCTGCCCGACACCCAGTACCTCTTCGACGCCGACAGCGCCGATCCCGCCCCGCTGCGGGAGGCCTTCCGCCATCTGGTCGCCGAGCGCGGCGAGGCGAACATCGCCTTCATGACGCACCTCGGCGATGTCACGGAGCACGGCACCGAGGACGAGATCGAACGCGCCGCCGACACTTTCCGGACCCTCCACGGCAAGGTGCCCTACAGCGTCCTGGCGGGCAACCACGACATCGACTCAGGGGACGACCAGCGCGGCGACTCCGCGTACCTCGACGCCTTCGGGCCCGCCCGCTACAAGTCGATGCCGACCTACCGCGGCGCCTCGTCCGACGGCTACAACACGTACCACGTGCTCAAGGCCGCGGACCGGTCCTGGCTGGTCCTCGCCCTGGACTGGCGGATCTCCGACAAGGGGATGGCATGGGCACAGGGCGTCCTCGACGCGCACCCCACACTGCCCGCCGTCCTCACCACCCATGACATCGCCTGGGCCGACGACGACGGCAAGGCGCAGCTCTCCGACAACGGCAAGCGCCTGTGGGACGGCCTCATACGCGGCAACGACCAGATCTTCCTGGCGCTGGGCGGCCACTACTGGCCGCCGGGCCGCACGGTCCTGCGCAACGACTCCGACAACGATGTCCACGTCCACATCACCAACTACCAGGACCGCTACTACGGCGGCGCCGGCATGATCCGCACCTACGGCTTCGACCTGGCCCGCGGGGTCGTCGACGTCGAGACCTTCTCGCCGTGGCTCCTCGCCAGGGACCCGGAGAAGCGGTCGCCGCTGGAGGCCGAGACCATCGAACTGACCGGTGACGCCGACCGGTTCAGCCTGGACATCGACTTCGACGAGCGGTTCAAGGGCTTCGCCCCCGTCGTCGTGCCGAAGCCGCGGCCCGCCTCCGCGGTCATGCCGCGCGGCACGGTCGCGTACTGGCGGTTCGACGCCGCCGGGACCTCGGCGGGCGGCACCGCGGGCAAGTCCGTCGCGAACGGTGCCGTCGTGCGCGACCTCACCGGCAACGGCAACGACCTGACCGTGAGCCGGCTGGCGTCGAGCGGCTCCGACGCGCTCACCTGGTCGGCCGACCACCACCCCGGCCAGCCCGCGCACGCCAGTCTCCGCTTCGACGGCGGCAAGAGCCCGGACCGCGGCGCGATCCTGACGACCGCCGCCCGAGCCGCCCTGAACAGCGAGAAGTTCCTCCGCGGCTACACCATCGAGACCTTCGTCCGGCTGCCCGAGCCCTTCGAGGGCGACCACTCGTGGATGGGCATCCTCAGCTGGGAGGGCCGCAACGGGGACGCGGGCAAGACCACGGGCTGGTCCCCGCTGGAACCCACCTGCAGCCTCAACCTGTCACCCGAGCGGTTCCTCCAGTTCGTGGTCTATCCGCAGCGCCAGGACGCCGACCCCACGTCGTGGAGCCACGCGGTGCCCGTGGGCCGCTGGATGCACATCGCCCTCGTCAACGACGGCCGCCGTACGGTGATGTACGTGGACGGCTCGAAGATCGCTCGCAATCCCTCGCAGCCGTCCACCGGCATCGCCACCCTCGGCAAGCCCTTCGTGCTCGGAGCCACCCAGTTCGACGAGAGCTTCGGGCAGGGCTTCTACGGCTGGATGGGCGACACGCGCATCGTGAACAGGGCCCTGTCCGTGGGGGAGTTCCTGACCCCTTACGCGTAGCCGCCCAACCAGCCTTTCAGCGCTACGAGTTGAACGCCTCCGCTGTCAGGAGCGGCTGGTGCGAGGCGAGTGCCCGGGCGGGCCACGACAGCGTGACCGTCCGGGACTCGCCGGGCAGCAGCCACAGGTAGTTGTCGCTGTAGAGGGTCGGCAGGACGCGATGGCCCGTCTTCTCGTCCAGCAGCGACAGCCGGACCATGGCGGCGACGGCGGAGCCCTGATTGCGCACGGTGGCGGTCAGTTCGTGCCGGGCCCCCGACCGGGACACCCGGGTGACCTTCGAGGACACCTTGGCGCGCGGCACCCGGGTCAGGGCCCGCATGGCGGCCGGGGTGCGGTAGCGCCAGTAGGTGTTCCGCGACAGCTCACGGCCGTCCCCGTCCTCCAGGGTGAGCCGCAGGAAGTGCAGGTCGGGAAGGTCGTCGCTCCATCCGACGGTGAATGCCTTCCCGATCGCGGCCGGTGCCACGTCCAGCCGGGCGCTCCTGGCCTTGCCGAGCCGCTTGCCCGACAGGTCGAGCAGCCGCGCCGAGACGACGGACCCCCGCAGCTCCTTGCGCGTGTGGTTGACCGCGATGACCTGCCCCGCCGGGTCGGCCTGGACGTGCAGCGGTTCGCAGGCCGAACGGGCCCCGTAGTACGTGCCGTTGACGTCGAAGTCGTAGTCGTACGTCTGCCAGACGGTGCTGTGCCACGCCGGATGGGACATCCACAGCATCAGGCCGCTGGCGTTGTCCCACAGGTTCGCGTTCCACGCCTCGAACATGGCGCGGGTGTTCTCGTAGTTGACGAACTGGGCCTTGCGGGCGAAGTCGTCCAGGTCCGTGACCGTCCCGAGCCGGGCCTCGATCGCGGCCCGGTAGTTCTGCGGCGCCTGATTCCCGCGCTCGCTCCAGTCGTGGTAGTACCACGCGCCGCGTATCGGCCACTCGGGCTCGTCACCGGTCATGTTCCGCATGCTGGCGGCGGTGGAGACGACGGGCATGCCGATCTCGGTGTGGAATCCGAAGTCCTTGCTGCCGTACGTGGACGGGTCGAAGTACCTGTCCGGCTCGACCCAGCCGTAGGGGCCGCCGCCGGTGATGATCCCGCCGGCCGAGTTGTTCTGGTAGAGCAGACCGGGCGCCTGCTCCTCGACGGCGGCGCGCATGCCCTTGTCGATGGCGGCGGGCGGATTGCCCTCGTTGGCCCCGCACCAGACGACCACGCTCGGGTGGATCCGGTAGCGCAGCACGGTGTCCCGCGCGATCGAGTTGAAGGCCTCGTGGTCCGGCGGGTCCATCGCCCAGGCGTTGGGGAAGTCGTTCCACACCAGGATGCCGTGCTCGTCGCAGGCGGTGAAGAACTCCTCCCGGTCGCAGGTGCCGACCCAGTTGCGGATCATCGTGAAGTTCATGTCCCGGTGCATCCGCACCGCCGCGTCCATCCGTTCCGGCGGCATCCGGCGCAGCAGTTCGTCCCAGCCCCAGTTGCCGCCCCGGGCCAGGACCCGGACGCCGTTCACGCTGATCCTCAGCGGGTCGGGGGTGTTGGACACGGACTTCACGTCGGTCCAGGTGTCCCCGTCGTCGGACACCTGGATGACGTACGTCTTCGGGTAGGCGGGCTCCCACACGATCGCCACCCGGTCGAACCGCTTCGCGGAGCCGAGGTCGACCTGGATCCACTGCTGGTCCTCGTACGCCGACGACCAGCGTGTTCCCGTGTCGCCGTCGGTGGCGTTCGCGGCCGGGTGGTCGGACTCCTCGGTGGACGCGGTCGCCTTCTGCCGAAGGGCGAGGTCGGTGCCCGGCTCGGCGCTGTCGATGACACCCAGCGACCACAGGGAGTTGCCCCAGCTCGTGTTGCGCACCCCGCAGGCGATCCGGACGTGACGGGCGGTGCGCGGCGCGAAGTCCTCGACCTGGAGACTTGCGTTGCCGTTGTTGAAGGGCAGGGGGATCGCGCCGTTGTCCACCGACGTGACATCGGTCCAGGTGTCGTCGTCGGAGGAGACCTGCACGACGAACGTCTTCGCGTACGCCTGCTCCCAGGTCAGGTCGACCCGGTCGAACGACTGCTGAGAGCCCAGGTCGACCCGGATCCACTGGTCGTCCTCGTAGGCCGACGACCAGCGGGTGCCCGGATCGCCGTCGGTCGCGTTGGCCGGACCGCGGTCGCCCCCGTCCTCGCTGGACGCCTCGGCCGGTGCGTGCAGGGCGAGATCGGTCGAGGCCCGGTCACTGTCGAACACGGCCAGCGCCCACAGCGAACTGCCCCAACTGGTCGCCCGTGTAAGGCACTTCACGCGTACGTATCGGGCGTCCCGCCGGTCGAAGGTCACGGACTGGGTGTACGCGTCGCCGGTGGACGTGAACGGCAGCGGCACCTCGAACTCGTAACCGAACTGGCGGATGCCGAACCTGGTGGTGCGGCGGTCGCTCTCGGCGCCGTCGACCGACGCGGTGAGGGTCAGTTCGTGCAGGGCGGGGTCCCCGAGGCCGTTCGGCCACCACAGCTTCGGGTCGCGCACCCGCAGCCGGCCGTAGGCGTCCGGGGCGAAGATGACGTCGACGCTTCTGCCCGCCGGGACGGTGACGACCTTGCTGACGCGTACGGCGCCGAAGGACGCGGAGACCGTCGTGCGGTGGTCGGTGGTGTCGGCGTTGCGGACCGGGACGACGATCGTCAGCTCGGCCACCGACACGTCGGGCAGTTTCGGCAGCACGGTGTCGACCCGTGGGTCGCCGATCACGACCTGGCCGGTGGATCTCAGCCGGACGTGGTTCCAGATGCCCGCGGCCCGGTCGCGTACCGCGGGCATCCAGTCCCAGCCCGAAGCGGCCAGGTAGGTGGGCGAGTTGAGGTTCATCTGGTTCGCGCCCGCGTCCACCCAGGCCTCACCCGCGGGGCCCTTGTCGCCGGGGCTGCCGGGCACCGGCATCGGCGTGATCCGCACCGCGAGCGCGTTGGCCCCGCCGCCCGCTGCGAGCAGCTTGGTCACATCGTGCGCCGAGCGGGCGAAGGGGTACGTCAGCTCGCCCACGCGGTGGCCGTTGAACCAGATGTCGGCCGTGTGGTTGATGCCGTCGAACTCCAGCCAGATCCGGCGGCCGGGTCCGGTACGCAGGCCGCGCGGCACCTCGAAGTCCCGTTTGTACCACCAGGAGTGGCGGGACAGGGCTTCGGGGATGTGGAGGTTGTTGAGCCCGGCCACCGGGTCGGGGAGCTTGCCCTGGTCGACGAGCGAGGCCAGTACCGTGCCGGGCACGGTGGCGGGCAGCCAGCGACTGGTGTCGACGGACGTCTTCGACAGCTCCTTGCCGTCCCCGCCCTTCCCGCTGTCGCTGTCGCCGTCCGCCCAGTCGTCGAGGGTGAGCCGCCAGCCCGACTCCACCGGCACCGTGCCGTCGACGGCCACGGTCAGCTTCGGCGCGGGGCCGGTGCGGGTGCCCCAGTCCGTCCAGCCGGTGGCCGACGGCCGGTGCCCCTCGGCGCTGCCGTGCACCTCGAAGCCGTTCAGGCCCAGTGGGTTGGGGCTGGAGCGTCTGCGCGAGGTCATCCGCACCCAGCGCGCCGGAACCGGCCGGGGGAGCTGGATGTCCACCACGCCACCGGTGCCGGCCGTCGTGCGGTACACGCTGGTCCAGGACCTGTGGTCGGTCGAGGTCTCGACGACGAAGTCGACCGCGTAGCTCGACTGGATCTCCTTGCCCGTGGTGCCACTGGCCGGATTTCCCGTGGTGGGAGGCGTGAACACCGGGTCGTTCGCGTCGCCCTCGAAGGTGAGCCGGATCGAGGTCACCTCGCACCGGGCCTGCAGATCGACCGAGATCCACTGCGGGTCGCCCGCCCCGGCCCGCCAGCCGCTGCCCCGGACGCCCCGCGAGGCGAGCCGGTCCACCACGAAGGAGCCCGGCGTCGCCGCGTAGGCCGTGGAGGAGACGGTGACCGGGCGGTGCAGGGCGAGTTCGGCGGGCGGGGCGGACCCTGTCGGCCCCTTGCCACCTGCGGCGGCGGCAGCCGGCAGGGGAGCCAGGCCGCCCAGGCCGAACCCTGCCAGCAGGGTCGAACCCGTGGCGACGACGGATCGCCGCGAGAGCTGACGCGGCGAACTCGACTGATCTGTCATGAGCGTGATGTCCCATCGGAAGACAGCGGCGCGGGCCGGACCCGACACGGCGCGCGGGAGGCACTGACAACGTTGCCAAAGGCTGGGACCCGGGAACTTTCCTGTCAACCCCTGCGACAGACCCGGTCTCTCTTTCTATTAAATTAGGAATTAATATTGACAGGGTTTCCGGCCACGGGCCACAGTCTTCGCCGTGACGCCGACGGCCGCTGCCACAGCGCGGCCCACGTCACGCCCTCGTGCTTCCCAGCGCTTTCGTGCTTCCCAACCATCGGGAGAGGCAAGTGATTTCACACCCGCAGGTCCGCACACCCGCGGCTCGGAGACTGACCCGTCGCACCACCACGGCCGCGATCGCCACGGTCCTGGCGGTGACCGCGGCCCCCGCGGCCACGGCCGGCACCGGCAGGGCCGAGACCGGGACCGGCGTCGACCAGGGCGCGCCCGAGTACTACGACAGCGGTCTCGCGCCCACGCCCTACATGGGCTGGAACACCTACTACGGCCTGGGCGCGCCCACCGAGAAGGAGGTGCGCTCCGTCGCGGACAAGCTGGTCAGCAGTGGTCTGCGCGACAGCGGCTACGACATCGTGTGGCTCGACGGCGGCTGGCAGGCCGACAACCCGCGCGACGCGCAGGGGAACCTGGTCGCCCACCCGGACCGCTTCCCCTCCGGCATCCCGGCGCTGGTCTCGTACCTGCACAAGCGGGGCCTGAAGGCGGGCATCTACACCGACGCGGGCGCCTACGACGGCGGCAAGAGCTGCGGACTCGGCAGCAGGGGCCATTACGACGAGGACGCACGGCAGTTCGCCGGCTGGAAGATCGACGCGGTCAAGGTCGACTTCCTGTGCGGGATCGGGGCCAAGCTCGATCCGGGCCCGGCGTTCAAGGAGTTCAGCGACGCGGTCGCCAAGTCCGGCCGCACGATGCTCCTGAACCTGTGCAACCCCCTCACCGACGACTGGGGTGTGCCGCACACACCCGAGCAGGACGCGCACAACTCGTACGTCTACGCCCCGACGATCGCCGACTCCTGGCGCACGGGCACGGACATCGCGTGGGGCACCCCGAGCCCCGGCCAGTGGCCCAACGTGCTGCGCAACTTGGACGCCAACGCCTGGCACCCCGAGGCGCAGGGGCCCGGCCACTACAACGACCCCGACTACCTCATCCCCACGCGGCGCATGAGCGACGGCTCGCTGGAGCTGACGGAGGAGGAGTCGACCACGCAGTTCGTGATGTGGGCCGAGATGGCCTCGCCGCTCGTCCTGGGTTCCGATCCGCGTACGTTGTCGCCTTCGATGCTCAGGACGCTGCGCAACCCGGAGATCGTCGCCGTCGACCAGGACCCGCTGGCCGTCCAGGGTGTGCGGGTCGCGAGCGACTCCGTGGGTGACGTCTACAGCAAGGTCCTCCAGGGCGACGGCAGGCGTGCGGTCGTGCTGCTCAACCGCTCCGACAAGCCGGCCGAGCGCACGGTCCGGTTCTCCGACGTCGGGCTCGGCGGGGCGGTGGACGTCCGTGACCTGCGGGCCCGTGCGAACCGGGGTGCCCACAGCGACACGTACACGGTCGAAGTGCCCGCGCACGGCACCGCGTTCCTGAAGCTGACCGGCGCCGACGCCCTGCCCGGGAGCAGCCTCGGCCGGAAGGCCTCGGCGAGCCCCGCCGTGGTTCGCGACGGCGACACGCTCACCACGTTCCTGCGCGGACCGAACGGCTCCCTCGTCCAGCACACCACCACGTCCGACGGCAGCGGACGGGGCGGCCGGACCCGGGACCTCGGCGGTCCCACGGGAGGCAGGTTCCTCGGGCAGCCCGCCGCGTACGCCTCGGCCGGCGGCCGGATCGACGTCTTCGTGCGCGGCACCGACTCCCGCGTCCACCGGCGGGTCCTCGCCGACGGACGCTGGGGCGCGTGGCAGAGCCTGGGCGGCGTGGTGACCGACGCGCCGACGGTGGCGTTCACCGACCCCGGCCACTGGACGCTGGTCGCCCGCGGCACGGACGGGGAGGTCGTGCAGCGCGGCCCGTCGACCGGATGGTCCTCGCTCGGCGCACCCGACGGGCGGTCGACGTACGGGCGGCCGTCGGCCGTCACAGGCTCGGACGGGCGGATCCACGTGGCCGTCCGCACCGCCGCCGACGACGTGTGGACGCGCACCCGGACGGCGACGGGGGAGTGGTCGCCGTGGACGTCACTCGGCGGAACCGTCAGCGGCAGCCCGACCCTCGTCACGGCCGGGGACAGCGTCGTGCTGTACGCGCGCGCCGCCGACTACACGCTCTGGCAGCGGCGTTACGAGGCCGGAGCCTGGCAGGGCTGGACGAAGCGGGACGAGTTCCCGAGCGCCGCGTTCGAGGGCTCGCTGGGAGCGGTGGCCGGTGTGGCCGGGCCTGACGGCACGGTCGGTGTGGACGCGGTGTACCGGGGCGTCGACGGTCGGGTTCACCTGACGTCGTTCACCCCGTCCAAATAAATTAGTAATTATTCTTGACGTGGCGTGAGCGTCACGCGAATCTGGATCAGCGCGGATCCACAGGGAGCCCTCCATGACGAACCACCAGACCAGCAGACGCCGGTTTCTCGCCGGTGCCGGCGCCGCCGGGACAGCGGCGCTGCTCAGCGGCTGTGTCACCGCCACCTCCACCGGCAAGAGCTCGTCCAAGGGCTCGGTGACCCTCCAGTCCAACCTCTCCGCCCCGCAGGCCAAGGCCGCGATGGAGGACGTCGTCGCCGCGTACGCCAAGAAGGGGTCGGCGAAAGCCAGCCTCAACACGGTCGCCGCCGAGACCTTCCGCACCCAGCTGCCGACCTACCTCACCTCCGCCAACCCGCCGGACGTCTACACCTGGTACCCCGGGTCGGTGGCGGACGCGTACGCGAAGAAGGACCTGCTGCTGGACCTCGGCGAGGTCTGGTCCTCGCCCGGCCTCAAGGGCTACTCCAAGGCCCTGAACAGCCTCTGCACCTCGGCCTCCGGCAAGAAGGTCTTCGTGCCGACCACCTACTACTGGTGGGGCATGTTCTACCGCAAGTCGAACTTCGCCAAGTGGGGCGTGAGCGAGCCCAAGAGCTGGGACGACTTCCTCGACCTGTGCGACAAGCTCAAGAGCAAGGGCGTCGACCCCATCGGTCTCGGCGCGGGCGGCAACACGGCCTGGGTGGCCTCGGCCTGGTTCGACTACCTGGACATCCGCATCAACGGCGCCGAGTACCACCGTGAACTCCTCGCCGGGAAGCACCGGTTCGACGACCCCGAGGTCCGCAAGGTCTTCGACCGCTGGCAGGAACTGCTGCCCTACTTCGACCCGAACGGCACGGCCGTCGCCTTCCAGGACGCCACGACCTCCCTGCTCAACGGCCGCAGCGGCATGATGCTCATCGGCACCTTCTTCGCGGACGCCGCACCCAAGGACGCCCTCGACGACATCGACTTCTTCCGCTTCCCCGTCATCGACCCGAAGGTCCCGCTCGCCGAGGAAGCCCCCACGGACGGCTACTTCGCCAGCGCCCGCACCGGCCGCCACGACCAGGTCGTCGACCTGATGCGCTACCTCGCCACCGCCGAGGCCCAGGAGATCTACATCAAGGGCTCCTCCGGCACGGTCCTGCCATGCAACCCCGACGCCAAGGACTCGGGCACCGCCCTGGTGAAGAAGGGCCGGGCGCACATCGAACAGGCCGCCGAGATCACCCAGTTCTTCAACCGGGACTCCAGCGACGCCCTCCAGCCCACCGCCGACAACGCGCTGACCAAGTTCATCGCCAAACCCAAGCAGATCGGCTCCATCCTCACCGACTGGCAGCGCGACGCCGCGAAGATCTGGAACGCCTGACATGCCCGACACGGCCGTCCTGACCGCCCCCGACCGAAAGGCGCCCGCCCCGCCGCCGCCCCGGGGCAGGCGGAACCGGGGCCCGCGCCGCACACCCCCGCTGGTCCTCGCCTTCGTCCTCGTCCCCCTGCTCGCCGAGGCGCTGTGGGTGTTCTGGCCGGCGATCCAGGGCTTCTACCTCGCCCTCACCAGCTGGGACGGCGTCTCCGCACCGAAGTTCGTCGGCCTGGACAACTTCCGCGAGATGGCCCACGACGACGTCTTCCTCGACGCGACCGGCCACACCGTGCTCTGGCTCCTCCTCTTCGGCGGCCTGTCCGCCGTCCTGGGCCTCGGCGCCGCACTCGTGCTCCAGCAGGAACGGCGCGGCGTCGGCTTCTACCGCGCCGCCCTGTTCCTGCCCGTCGTCTTCTCCCTGGTCGCCACCGCCCTGGTGTGGCAGGCGATCTACCAGCCCGACGGAGTCCTCAACCAGCTCCTCGAATCGGTCGGCCTCGGCACCCTGCGCCACGCCTGGCTCGCCGACCAGGACACCGCCCTGTACGCCGTGATGGTCCCCGCGCTCTGGCGCCAGATCGGTTACGTGATGGTCCTGTACGTCGCCGGCCTCAAGGGCATCGACCCGGCGCTGTACGAGGCCGCCAAGGTCGACGGCGCCGGTGCCTGGCAGCGGCTGCGGCACGTCACCCTGCCCCAGCTGCGCAGTGTCAACGCCGTCGTCCTGTCCGTCATCGTCATCGACTCACTGCGCTCCTTCGACGTCGTGTGGTCGCTGACCAGGGGCGGCCCCTACCACTCCTCGGAACTGCTGAGCACGTACATGTACTCCACCGCCTTCCAGTCCCTGCGCCTCGGTTACGGGTCCGCCCTCGCCGTCGTCATCTTCGTGCTGGCCTTCGGCGTCATCTGCTCCTATCTCGTCCGCGCGTTCCGGGAGGCCGACTGATGTCCGCCCCGTCAGCCCCCTCCGCCTCCTCGACCGCTTCCTCCTCCGCCCCGTCCGTCTCCGCCACCGCGCTGCGCCGCAGGCGGGCCGCCACCGCGGGGTTCCACCTCGGCGCGGGCACCCTGGCCGTCCTGTGGCTGCTGCCCATCGCCCTGGTCCTGGTGACCAGCCTGCGGTCCTTCGACGACATCGCCGCGCACGGCCTGGGCAGCCTGCCGCACTCCTTCACCCTCGGCAACTTCGGCCAGGCCTGGAACGACGGCGGCCAGCAGCGCGCCCTGATCAACAGCCTGCTGGTCACCGTGCCGGCCGTCCTGGTGACGCTCGCGCTGGCCGCCATGGCCGCGTTCGGACTCAGCCGCTACGACATGCCGTTCCGCCGCTCCCTGCTGTTGCTCATGCTCGGCGGCAACCTGCTCCCGCCGCAGATCCTCCTCATCCCCGTCTCCAAACTGAGCGAACTGCTGGGCATCTACGACACCCTGCCCGCACTCGTCGGCGTACAGATCGGCTTCGGTGTCGGCTTCTACGTCTTCGTCCTGCACGGGTTCATGCGGTCGATCCCACCGGAGATCCAGCAGGCGGCGGTCGTCGACGGCGCCGGGCCCTGGCAGATCTTCTGGCGGATCATCCTGCCGCTGACCCGTCCGGCCCTGGCGGCCCTCAGCGCACTGTCGTTCACCTGGATCTTCAACGACCTGCTGTGGGCGATCACCGTGCTGCGCAGCGACACCAAGATGCCGATCACCGCCGCCCTCATCGGACTCCAGGGGCAGTACGTGTCCATGTGGAACGTCATCGCCGCCGGTTCCGTCATCGCCGCGGCGCCCACCGTGATCGTGTTCCTGCGGTTCCAGCGGCACTTCGTGGCCGGCCTCAACCTGGGAGCGGTGAAGTGACCACGCCTGAGCGCTGGATCCTGCGCGCCGAGACCAGCAGCTACACCGTGCGGCTGTCCCCGGACGGGCCGTGGGCCGAACTGGAGGCCTGGGGTCCGACCGGTGTCGAGGAAGGCCCGTCCGCCCTCGACTGGTCGCGGCGCACGCACTTCATCACGCCCGCGGACGCGGCACCGGCCGAGTATCTGCCGTACGGGCTGCGGCCGTTCACCGGGAGCGAGCTCGTCGCGTCCCGGCCGGGCGGGGAGCGGGGCTCGTGGTGGCACTTCGACGGCGCGGAGGAAGACAGTCCCGGAGGCGGGGAGGGGAGCAGCGGTCTGCGGCTCGCCTTCACCGACGACGTCCTCGGTCTGCGTACGGTCCTCTGCTACGAGGTGGTGCCGGGCACGGACGTGATCCTGCGCTGGACCGAACTGACCGCGACCTCCGGCGAACTGCGTCTGGAACGGCTCGACTCGGCCGCCGTGAACATCCCCGTCACCGGCGCCGCCCGGCTGACCTGTCTCACCGGCCAGTGGTCGCAGGAGTTCCAGCGCACCCAACTCGACCTGCCACGCGGCACGTTCACCATGGGCAGCGTCCAGGGCGCCCCCGGCCACGCGTACGCGCCCTGGCTCGCGGTGCAGGACGGCGCGGACGGGACAGCCGGGGGCGGAGGCGCGGCGTACGGCATCGCCCTCGAATGGTCCGGCAACTGGCACATCACCGCGGAGGCCGAACCGGGCGGTCTCGTCCGCGTCCGCGCCGGGCGGGTCCCGCACGAGGGCGCCGTGTTCCTGGCGCCCGGGGAAACCCTCACCACCCCACGTCTGGCCTGCGCGTTCAGCCCGGACGGCCTCGACGGGCTCTCCCGGGTCTGGCACCGCTACGAACGCCGGCTCTCCGGCGAGCGGCTGCACCGGCCCCGCAAGGTCCTCTACAACTCCTGGGAGGCCACCGGCTTCGACGTCGACGCGGCCGGGCAGCTGGAGCTGGCCAAGGCCGCCGCCGACATCGGAGCCGAACTGTTCGTCGTCGACGACGGCTGGTTCACCGGCCGCACCGACGACACCGGGGGCCTCGGCGACTGGTACCCGGACCCGGCGGCCTTCCCGCAGGGCTTCGGCCGGTTCGTCGACGACATCCGGGGACTCGGCCTCGACTTCGGCCTGTGGGTCGAGCCCGAGGCGGTCAGCCCCGGCAGCCGCCTGTACGCCGAACACCCCGAGTGGGCCTATCGGATCGAGGGCCGCCCCGCCCGCCTGGTCCGCAACCAACTGCTCCTCGATCTCGGCCGTACCGACGTCCAGGACTTCGTCATCGGCACGCTCGACCGGCTGCTGACCGCGTACGACATCAGCTACCTCAAGTGGGACATGAACCGGCCGCCCACCGAACGCGGCCGCCCGGCCGCCCCGCCCGACGCCCGGCTCGACCTGGACGCCGAGCACGTCGCCGGATACCTGCGCGTCCTCGACCACCTGCGCGCCACCCACCCGGACGTCACGGTCGAGGGCTGCGCGGGCGGCGGCGCACGCATCGAGCACGCGACCGTCGCGCGCACCGACGTGGTGTGGCCCAGCGACAACACCGCCCCGCTGGACCGGCTGTCCGTCCAGTACGGCTTCCTGCACGCCCACGCCCCGCACGTCATGAGTTCCTGGGTCACCGACGCCCCCGGAATCTTCGACCCGCGCCCGCGCAGTCTCGCCTTCCGGTTCGTCAACGCCATGTGCGGAGTCCTCGGCATCGGCGCCGACCTGCGCGCCTGGACACCCGAGGAGCGGGCCGAGGCCGCCCGGTGGATCGCCCGCTACAAGGACGTACGCGACGTCGTCCACCACGGTGAGGTCCACCTCCTCGGCAGCCCCCAGGACCCCACCTGCGGTGTGCAGTACGACGACCCGCGGTCGGGGCGCACGGTCGTCGCGGCCCTCGGCACCGGACGCCTCGACGGGGCCCCGCTGCTGCCCGGCCGCCCCGACCGGCTGAGACTGCGCGGCCTCGACCCGGGAACGCGCTACCACGACGCCGGGTCGGGCCGTACGTACAGCGGGGCGCACCTGCTGCACCACGGTCTGCCGTTCACCTGGAGCGAGGGCCACGACGCCGAGCTGGTGGTGCTGCGGCGGCGGTGACAGCGGTCCGGCATATGTTTTCGGGACGGACGGCCGTCCCCCGCACGCGAAGGAGTCGAACCCCACGATGGAGCAGCCCGCACGACCGCCCGGCGCCCGCTTCGCCGGCCGCACGGCCGTCGTCACCGGCGCGGCCTCCGGCATCGGAGCCGCCACGGCCGAACGCCTCGCCGAGGAGGGGGCCGCCGTGGTCCTCGCCGACCTCGCCGAGGACCGGGGCGAGAGAGTCGCCGCGCGCATCACGAAGGCGGGCGGCCACGCACGGTTCGTACGGGCCGACGTCGCCGCGGAGGACGACTGGACCCGGATCGTGGCCGCCGCCCACGACTTCGGGCCCGTGGACGTCCTCGTCAGCAACGCCTACACCGTCGAGGTGACGCCCGCCCACGAGATGTCCCTCGCCTCGTGGCAGCGCCAGCTCGCCGTCAACACCACCGGCGCCTTCCTCGGCTTCCGGGCCCTCCTGCCCGACCTGCGGACCCGCCGGGGAGCGGTGGTACTGACCTCGTCCGTCCACGCGAACAGGGGCATCCCCGGCCACCCGGCGTACGCCGCCTCCAAGGGCGCCCTGCTCTCCCTGTGCTCGCAGCTCGCCGTCGAGTACGGGCCCGAGGTGCGCGTCAACGCCGTCGTACCCGGCCCGATCCTGACCGCCGCCTGGGACAGGGTCACACCCGAGGACCGGGAGCGCAGTATCGCGGAAACGGCCGCGCGCCGCTTCGGCTCACCGGACGAGGTGGCCGCGGCCATCGCCTTCCTCAGTGCCGACGAAGCCTCGTACATCACCGGGACGAGCCTGGTGGTGGACGGCGGCTGGAGCGTGGTCAAGGCCTCCGCATGACCACGACACCGCACCCTCACACGCATACGCCCACCTCGCAGAGAAAGGCCGTACGACAATGACGCCCTATGCCCGCCGCGGCGTGCACGGCCAGACCGTGGAAGTCCTCGCCCGCCGCATCCTGGGCGGCGAGATCCCCGAGGGGGCCACGCTGGACCTGGTGGCGCTGCAGAGCGAGCTGGACGTGAGCCTCACCGCTCTGCGCGAGTCCCTCAAGGTGCTCGCCGCCAAGGGGATGGTCGACGCCCGCCAGAAACGCGGCACGTTCGTCCGCACCCGTGCCGAGTGGAACCTCCTCGACGTCGACGTGCTGCGCTGGCAGTTCGAGGGCGGACGCACCTCCGAGGCCGACGAGGCGCTGCTGCGGAACCTCGCCGAGGTGCGCGCCATCATCGAGCCGGCCGCCGTGCGGCTGGCCGCCGACCGGCGCACCGACGCCGACCTGGCGGCCCTCGACGGCGCGCTCGACGCGATGGGGGAGGGCGGTGGCGACGCCGCCCACGCCGTCGAGGCCGACCTCGCCTTCCACCGGGCCCTGCTGGCCGCCACCCACAACGAACTCCTCGAACGCATGGAGATGGTGATCGAGTCCGGGCTGGCCCACCGCGACCGCATCGTGCACAGTGCCCCGCACAGCGAGGACCCGGTCCCGGCGCACCGGGCGGTCCTGGACGCCGTACGCGACCGGGACCCGCGGGCCGCCGAGACCGCTATGCGGGCCCTGCTCGACCAGGCGGGCCGCGACCTGGACCGCCTCGGCGACGCCGATGACAGCCCTGTGCCCGACGCGACGGAAGGCTCCCGCTCCCAGTGAAGATCACCCGTATCGAGACCTTCCTGGTCCCGCCCCGCTGGCTGTTCTGCCGTGTCGAGACGGACGACGGTGTCGTCGGCTGGGGTGAACCGGTCGTCGAAGGGCGGGCCGAGGTCGTGCGCGCCGCCGTCGACGTCCTGGCCGAATACCTCGTCGGCCAGGACCCGTTGCGCATCCAGGACCACTGGCAGGTGCTGTCCAAGGGCGGCTTCTACCGCGGCGGCCCGATTCTCTCCAGTGCCGTCGCCGGGCTCGACCAGGCCCTGTGGGACATCGCGGGCAAGACGTACGGGGCTCCGGTGCACGCCCTGCTGGGCGGCCCGGTCCGGGACCGCGTCCGCGTCTACGCCTGGGTCGGCGGCGACGAACCCGCCGAGCTGACCGAGCAGATAGCCGCCCAGGTCGAGGCGGGCTTCACGGCGGTGAAGATGAACGGGGCCGGGGCCACCTCGCCCATCCCCACCCCGGCCGAGACCGCCGCGATCGTGGGCCGGGTGGCTGCCGCCCGCGAGGCACTGGGCCCCGACCGGGATGTCGCCGTCGACTTCCACGGCCGTTTCACGGCGGCGGGCGCCCGCCGTGTCCTGTCCGAACTGGGGCCCCTGCACCC
Organism: Streptomyces sp. NPDC102514; assembly: GCF_055584525.1. Taxonomy (NCBI): domain Bacteria; kingdom Bacillati; phylum Actinomycetota; class Actinomycetes; order Kitasatosporales; family Streptomycetaceae; genus Streptomyces; species Streptomyces sp. NPDC102514. The sequence goes on along the minus strand of NZ_JBVJLW010000002.1, from coordinate 50,395 downwards.
GCTGTTCGTCGAGGAGCCCGTCGTGCCCGAGCACGGCCACCTGCTGGCCGGCCTCGTCGCGGCGAGCCCGATCCCGCTCGCCACCGGTGAACGCCTGTACGGGCGCGCCGACTTCCTGCCCGTGCTCACCGCGGGCATCGCGGTCGCCCAGCCGGACCTGTCCCATGCCGGGGGCATCTCGGAGGTGCACCGCATCGCCTCGCTCGCCGAGACGCACGGCGCGCAGCTCGCCCCGCACTGCCCGCTCGGCCCGATCGCCCTGGCGGCCAGCCTCCAGGTCGCCTTCGCCACCCCCAACTTCCTTATCCAGGAGCAGAGTCGGGGCATCCACTACAACAAGGACGCCGACCTGCTGTCGTACCTGGTGGACCCCGAGCCGTTCCGCTTCGTCGACGGGCACGCCTCCCGCGGCGACGCCCCCGGTCTGGGCGTCACGATCGACGAGGCCGCCGTACGGTCGGCCGACCGGTCGGGACACGCCTGGCGCAACCCGGTGTGGCGGCACGCCGACGGCTCCTTCGCGGAGTGGTGAGCATGCCGCTGGAGGTGGTCACCGACCCCGCCCACGGCGGCCGTTGGACCTCCCTGCGCACGACCGCCGGCCGGGAGTGGCTGTGGCACCGCGAGGCCCCCGAGCGGGCGGGGGCCGCACCCGGCGACGCTTTCGTGGACGCGGGCGGCCTGGAGGAATGCGTCCCCACGGTCCGGGGCGGACCGGACCACGGGGACGCGTGGACACGGCCCTGGACACGGGTCCCAACACCGGATCCGGACCATGTCCCGGGTCCGGAGCGGGGTGACGGCGACCGGTACGTCGTCCGCTGCGAACTGTTCACGCTCAGTCGCACGATCCGCGGCACCCCCGCCGGAGCGGAGGCCGACTACGTGCTGACGGCCGACGCGGGCTTCCGCTTCGTGTGGGCCGCCCATGCCCTGCTCGATCTGTCCGACCGGGCGAGCGTGCGCCTCGGCGACGGGGCGCGGACCCGGCTCTTCCCCGAGGCGGCCCCGCTGCTGCCGGGGCCGTGGCCCAAGGGCGCCGCGTGGGTGGAGGGGGACTGGCCCGCCCCCTGCGGACTGCGTATGGACCGGTTCGGTCCGGACGACGGCACCGCGGTCGGCGCCGTCGTGGACGCCCCCGGCTGCTGTGTCCACGACGGCCGGGACCGGCTGTCACTGGCCCTGGAGGCCGACGGGCAGCCCACCTCCGTCGCCCTCTGGCGCAACCTGGGCGGCTTCCCCGCCGGGCGCCCCTACCGCAGCACAGGCGTCGAGCCCATGCTCGGCCGTGTTTTCGACCTCGCCGACGCGGGTCCCGGCGACGCGGCCCGGGTACCCGTGTCGGGCGAGGTGCGGTGGCGGCTCACGCTCACCACGCACTGCCGCTGCACCTGAACCGACCTGTACCACAAGGAGTCTGCATGGACCTGCTGGATCTTCGAGCGGCTCTCACCGCCCACCGCCTGGTCGCGATCGTGCGCGGCGACGACCCGGAGGCGGCGGTACGCACCGTGCTGGCCCTGGCCGAAGAGGGGATCGAGCTGATCGAGGTGTCCCTCAGCGGCAAGGACGCCCTGTCGGTCATCGAGCGGGCCCGCAAGGAACTCGGCCTCGACCGCCCCCTCGGCGCCGGTACGGTCCTGACCACCGACGACGCCCGCGCCGCCCGGCAGGCCGGTGCGGACTTCGCCGTCACCCCCGCGCTCGGGGACGGCGTCACCGCGGCACGCGAGCTGGGGCTGCCGGTCCTGGCCGGGGTGATGACCCCGACCGAGATCCTGGCCGCGCGGACCCTCGGCGTCGCCGCACTGAAGATCTTCCCCGCCGCCCAGGCCGGTGGTCCCGCCTACCTCAAGGCGCTGCGCGGCCCGTTCCCGCACGAGCTGTTCGTGCCGGTGGGCGGGGTCGACGGGGCCGCCGCGCGCGCCTATCTGGAGGCCGGGGCGACCGCCGTCGGCGTGGGCTCACCGCTGATCGGGGACGCGGCCGACGGCGGCAGCCTGACCGCGCTGCGGGACCGCGCGCGGGCGTTCCTCGCGGTGGCGAACGAGGGCACGTCGTGACCCACCCCGAAGCCGAAACCGAAGCAGCGGCAGAGACGGGGGTAGGGACAGAGACAGGGGCAGAGGCAGTCGTCCTCGGCCCCGACCGTCTCGAACTCGGCGAAGGCGTCCGCTGGACGGACGACCACGGCATCGTGCTCGTGGACATCCTCGCGGGCCGCCTGCTCACCGCCACCCCGGACCGTCCCGCCGAGCCCTTCCGGCAACTGGCCCACCTGTCCTTCCCCCTGGGCGCGGTGGCCCCTGTGGCCGACGCCCCCGGCACCTGGATCGCCGCCGCGGGAACCGGCATCTGTCTGCTCGCCCCGGACACCCCGCCGCGCTGGCTGGCACAACCCGATGCGGACGCCGCACGGCCCATGCGCATGAACGACAGGACCGCCGACCCCTCCGGCCGCTTCTGGGCGGGCAGCATGGCCTACGAGGCCGACGACGGAGCGGGCTCCCTCTACCGCGTCGACCACGACGGCACGGTGGTCCGCGTCCTCGACGGCATCACCGTGCCGAACGGGCCCGCCTTCACGGCCGACGGCCGCACCATGTACCTGGCCGACAGCGCCCGTGGAGTCGTCCGGCGTTACCCCGTCGACCCGGCCACCGGCGCCCTCGGCACCCCGGAGGCGTACGTCACCGTCGACGACGGCAGCCCCGACGGCATGGTGGTGGATGCCGAGGGCGCGGTGTGGATCGCGGTGTGGGGCACCGGCACCGTACGCAGGTATCTGCGGGACGGCCGCCTCGACCGCACCCTGCGGCTGCCCGCGCGGCAGCCCGCCGGAGTGTGCCTGCGGGAGGACCTTCTGTACGTCACCAGCGCCCGCGTGGGCCTCGCCGCGCCCGGCCCGTACGACGGCGCCGTGTTCACGGCCCGGGTCGGCGTACCCGGGAGACCGGCGGACACGTACCGGAGCCACGCCCCCGACCTTCGCGGCCCCGACTCGCCCCGTAAGGAAGCGGCATGAACAGCACGTCCGCAGCCCGCGCCGACTGGCGGCCCCGCGAAGGGCCGGTGGTCTGCGTCGGGGAGACCATGGCCGCGCTCGCCCCCGCCCCGGCCGAGTCCCTGGAGAGCGCCGAGGACCTGCGGGTGTCGGTGGCCGGGGCCGAGTCGAACGTGGCGATGTACCTGGCCGACCTGGGCATCCCCGTCGCCTGGCTCTCGGCGCTGGGCGACGACGCGTTGGGACGGCGGGTGCGTGCCGCGGTCGGCGCGGCCGGTGTCGACGTCGGGGGAGTGCGGCACGACCCGGAGCGGCCCACCGGCCTGCTCGTGAAGGAGCCGGCCGCCACCCGCACCCGCGTCCACTACTACCGCGGCGGCTCGGCGGCCTCGGCCCTGGGCCCCGACGTGCTGAAGGACGACCGGCTGCGGTCCGCCTCCCTCGTCCACCTCACCGGGATCACCCCGGCCCTGTCCCCGTCCTGCCGGAGTCTGGTCGAGGAGGCCCTGGCCACCCCGCCGGACGAACGCCCGTACGCCATCAGCTTCGACGTCAACCACCGCCGGGCGCTGTGGCCGCCCGGCACGGCAGCGCCCGTACTGCGCGAGCTGGCCGACCGCGCCGACCTCACCTTCGTCGGCCTGGACGAGGCACAGGACCTGTGGGACGCCGACCTCGAACCGGACGGCGTACGACGGCTGTTGCCGCATCCGCGCCTCCTCGTCGTCAAGGACGGCGGCCGGTCGGCCACGGTCTTCAGCGACGAAGGCTCCTGGACCGTGCCCGCTCTGCGCACGGACGTGGTGGAGCCCGTCGGCGCGGGGGACGCCTTCGCCGCCGGGTTCCTGAGCGGTCTGCTGCGGGGCGCCGACATGGAGCGCGCGCTGCGACTCGGACACATCACGGCCGGTTCGGCACTCCAAGTGACCGGCGATCACGGCCCGTTGCCGGACGACTCCCGGATCGAGGAACTTCTCGGTCTCTCCGCGCCCGACTGGGCCCGGGTGAACCGTGAGTGACGGACCGGTCGCGGTGAGGTGGTCAACGGTCCAAGGTCACCGTCGGGTACGACGAAGGTCACAATTACATATCGGACACTTCGCACTTCAATCTTCACGCGAGACACACAAGTTGGCTAAGTTGACGGCTGGGCCGTACGACTCCCTCCGGTGAACCTCGCCGGGTCGCGCGGTCTCCGCCGAATCCGACCGGCCTTCGTGGCGGCCGGAGCCGGAGGTCCAGTCGACTTCAGGGTGAATCGGCCCAACTGTCCCCCGGGCAGAGGCCGTAGGGCATGCCTTTCGGAACAGTCCGCCCGAACCCGACAGCCGGCCCGGCAGGCGGTGCACGGAAGGAGTCGTCTCCCATCGCGCCGGAACGAACGCAGCGCCCCGGAGGCACCGGCCTCCCCGGCATGTCCCGCTCCGCCCTCGTGAAGGCGGCCCCCTCTTCCGTGGACCAGTTCGCCTCCGCAGGCATTCCCGCGCAGCGGGGTGATGAACCCAGCCGCGAGGAAGTACAGCAGCGGATCACCAATCTCTACGACCGTGTCGAGAACGCCACGGGCAACATCAACGTGACCCGAGCGATGAGCACCACGACGCGCGACGCCCGGCCGGCGTCAGGGGACAGGGGCGGCCGGGGCGGAGCGAGCGATGCCGCCGCCCCGCTGCCGGACGTCGCGAAGAAGTGGTTCGACGTGGGCCGTTCGCAGCTGGGCCCGGTCTTCCCGGCGGTGCTGCCGCCCGACAGGATGCCGGACCGCGGTTCTGCCGGATCGCGGCCCGCCGACGCGGGCGGCCGTCCGGGCGGCGGTGGCCGTGAGGGGCGCGCAGGACGTGAGGGTTCCGACAAGCCGGTCCTGGAGCTGACCGCAGGTCCGAGCGCCGGCCCCGGTGCCGGAGGTGGAGCCGGGCCCGTCGCGGAACTGACCGCGCGGCCCGTCGCCGAGCTGACCGCGGGACCCGCCGCCGCGCTGCCGGCCCTTCCGGCCCAGCGTCAGCCGGCCGACCGGGCCTTGCCCGGGACGTCCGGCGGACCGTCGCAGGCGACGCTGCGGACTTCGAAGCAGCGGAACCAGCGCAAGCTCGGACAGGCCCGTGACCTGCTGGCCGGACACGCGGCCCGGCGCGGTGCCGCACCCGTCGCGGAACTGCAGCCGTTCCAGGCGATCGAGGGCGCCTGGGGCCCTGCCGCCCAGGCACAGAACTACCGCGCGGCCTCGCCCGGCGCGGACGCGTGGCAGCAGCCGGCCATCGGCACGGACATGCGTGCGGGCACGGACATGTACGCCGGTACGGCCATGTACCCCGGCATACCCGGTACGGGAGCGGGTGCCGCCGCCGACCAGAGCATCGGCAACGGCGCGTACCCCGGGGTCGACCAGTACGCCGGCGCCCCCTACGCCGGTGGCCGGCGGAGCGACACGAGCATGTACGTCGACGCGAGCACACCCATCGCCACGGGAGTCGCCCTCGACATGCAGGCCGCGGCCAACCCCGGATACGGCATGCCCGCTCCTGCTCCCGCCCCCGCTCCCGCCCCGGCTCCTGCGTCCGCCTACACAACGCCCCCCTACGGCACGCCCGTCTATGCCGCACCCGACCCCGGGTACGGCGGACAGGGCGCCAGGGCCGTCGACTTCGCACGCGCCCAGATCGGCAAGCCGTGCGTATGGGGCTCGATGGGACCGGGCTCGTACGACTGCTCCAGTCTCACGCAGGCCGCCTGGAAGGTCGCCGGAGTCGCGCTCCCGCGTTCCGCCCAGGACCAGGCGACCGCCGGCACGATGGTCCCCGTGTCGGACATCCGGCCCGGTGACCTCGTGCTCTTCAGCGGCCAGGTCGGTCACGTCGGCATCGCCACGGGCAACGGCATGATGATCCACGCACCGAGCCCGGGCGTCGCCATCCGCGAGGAGTCGATCTACTGGGCCGGCGAGGCGGCGATCCACAGCGTGATCCGCCCCGCCTGAACCAGGGCTCAGCGTGACGGTGGCGTCTCCGCCGGCTCCGTGAGCGCCTTGGTGAAGCAGACACTGAACGGATTGCGGTCGTACGGGGCGTACGGCCGCACCTCCTGCCAGCCCTCCCGCGCGTAGAGCGCCCGCGCCTCCGGCTGGAGCGCGCCCGTCTGCAGCCACAGCCGGTCGACGCCGAGGGTCAGCGCGGTCGACTCCACCGCCGCGAGGGCCGCTCGCGCCAGCCCCCGGCCGCGGTAGTCGGCGTGCACGAACACCCGCTTCACCTCGTGCCGGTCGGGCAGCCTGCGCAGCGAGGCGGTGGCCACCGGCACACCGTCGGAGTAGGCGACCCAGGTGACGACGATCTCCTCGGCCGCGGGCTGCGGCGCACGTACGCGCCGGTGCTCGACCGGTGCGTAGCGCGGGGCCAGTTCGGCGGACATCTGCTCCCGCAGCCGGGCCGGGGCCGGGGCGTCCCACTCCTCGGACACCCAGCGGACCGCCGGCCCCCGCCGGGCGGCCCGGGTCCCCACCCCGGCCTCTTTGCCGGCTTCTTCCCTGACTTCTCCCTTGATCATGCGGACATGCTCACACCGGCGGGGGAGGTGTGTCGTCGGCCCGGGCCCGCTGTTCGCAGAACGGAAACACCCTGTTCGCAACGGCGGCCGGGCGGCCGGGCGGCCGTTTAACGGCCCGTGCGTCCGCCGCCGAGGAAGGCCGGGTGCCGGCCGAGCCGCCGGACGTACCCGTCCAGGTGGAGGTACGCGGACAGGGCGCCGCCGGCCGTGTCGAGATGAGTGAGTGCCACCCAGAGATCCACGTCCGCGGCCGTGATCGCCTCCCCCAACACATATGGGATGGCGGCCAGTTGATGATCGAGCAGGGTCAGTGTCGCCGCCCGCGCGTGGGGCGGGGAGGCCGGTGTGACGTCCCGGGTGAGGAGTTCCCGCAGGGCGTCGATCTCCGCGGCGAGGGCCGGCGGACGCAGCGCGGGCAGGCCGGGCCCTTCGTCGTCCCGGAGGTCGGCGAGGTCGGCGAGGTCGCGCAGGATGTCGGGCGTGTGGTTGCTGACGACGCGTCCGCTCCACCGGTCGCACAGCGCGGGCGCGGTCAGCGGACCGTCGTAGTGGTGCCAGGTCGCCTCGTAGGCCCGGCGCAGCGAGGCGAAGGCGTCCGGCGTCTCGGCGGGGCAGGTCAGCACGGTGGTGGCCGTCGAGTGCTCAAGTCCCAGCAGGGCGAGGGTGATCGAGACGCGCAGCGAACGCTGACAGCCTTCGGACAGATACAGCTGATAGCGGTGCGGCGCCGGGTAGAAGCCGCCGGCGAGGCCGACACCTATGCGGCCGCGGAAGCGGTGCGGACGTGCGGTCGCGCTCGGTGCGACCGTGCCGCAGGCGGGTGCGCCGGTGCCGGCCGTACGCGCGGCCGTGGCGAAGGTACCTGTGCTCGAACCGCGGGAAACTGTCTCGGGCATGGCTCTCCAGAGGGAATCGCGGAAGCCCTGGCCGCCTTGTGGGCACCAGTGGCGAAACGGAGTGACTGCGCTGTGTCGTGCACGTCCGGCAGGCTCCACGGGTCCGACGGGTCCGACGGGTCCGGATCGAGCGGACCGGAAGGACCGGGTGGACCGGCGGCGGACTAGTAAGCGCTGGAGACGCGCAACAGATCGATGTGCAGTCGCCTCGTCAAGCCGTTCCTGGGCAATTCCCACCCGTCCCGGTCGGGGCTCGCACGAGGCGAGACCACGCTTGTCCCGCCGCACCGGCGGAACCCGGTCGTCACCCGGGGCACCCCGTCGCGGTGGAAGGGTTGCCTGTCAGCGGGCCGGGGCCGATGACCGCACGGACGGGGGACCCTGTCCGACGGGCGCTGACAATCGTGACCGTCCCCGCAAGTGTCGGTGCGCTGCGTGAGTGTCGTCAAGATGCCGAGACGACGTCTCAATAGGTGGGCAGTGGCCCGTGCGGGTCGGTGGGGGTTGGCCGCGCAGTTCCCCGCGCCCCTGAAGGCGGGGCTTCGCCCTCGCCCCCTAGGGGCGCGGGGAACTGCGCGCTCAGCCCCCACCGACCCGCACACGACAACGAACCGCCGAGATCAAATTCGTACTGCCGGAAGAAAAGGAACAGCCGTACTGTTGTCAGCGTCGACGAGGAGACGAGCCGCAGGACGGAGGTGACGCACGTGAGACGACCACGCCCAACGCCCCGCCTCCGTGTCCCCAAGCTCACCCCGCGCCGCCGCGTCCGCCTGTACTCGCGGCAGCACATCGACCTGTTGCGCGTCGCCGGCGCACTCTGTCGTCCCTGACCCGTACCTCCGCGGCCCCGCCCTCCGCGCAGTGAGGGCCGGCTTCCTCCACGGTCGATCAGGAAGGCACCCCCGTCGTGTCGTCAGTACCTTCTTCAGCCCTGCCCTCTTCCTCCGCCCTGCATCTCGCCGTCGCGCTCGACGGAGCCGGCTGGCATCCCGCCGCGTGGCGCGAACCGGTGGCCCGCCCCCGGGACCTGCTCACCGCCGGGTACTGGACGGACCTCGTCACCGAGGCCGAACGCGGTCTGCTCGACTTCGTGACCATCGAGGACGCCCTCGGTCTCCAGTCCTCGCACTTCACCGAGCCCGACGGCCGCACCGACCAGGTCCGCGGCCGGCTCGACGCCGTCCTCATCGCCGCCCGGGTGGCCCCGCTGACGAGCCACATAGGTCTGCTGCCGACCGTGGTGGCCACGCACACAGAGCCGTTCCACATATCGAAGGCCATCGCCACGCTGGACTATGTGAGCACCGGCCGTGGCGGCGTACGGATCCAGGTGTCGGCCCGCCGTAACGAGGCCGCGCACTTCGGCCGCCGGACGGTCCCGTCGTTCCGTATCGAGGACCTGGAGAGCCCCGCCGTACAGGAGTTGACGGTCGACCTCTTCGACGAGGCGGCCGACTACGTCGAAGCGGTGCGGCGGCTGTGGGACAGCTGGGAGGACGGCGCGGAGATCCGGGACGTCGCCACCGGCCGTTTCATCGACCGGGAGAAGCTGCACTACATCGACTTCGAGGGCGCGCGCTTCAGCGTCAAGGGACCCTCGATCACGCCCAGGCCCCCGCAGGGGCAGCCGCCCGTCGGGGCGCTCGCGCACGAGACCGTGACCGGTGCGCCGTTCCGGCTGCTGGGCCGCTCCGCGGACCTCGGGTTCGTCACCCCGCACGACACCGGGCAGGCCCGGGCGATCGTCGCCGCGGTGCGTGCCGAACAGGACGCGGCCGGGCGGGCGGGGGAGCCCCTGCACCTCTTCGGGGATCTGGTCGTCTTCCTGGACGAGGATCCCGCCGAGGCCGCGGCCCGCAAGGAGCGGCTCGACGCCCTCGCGGGGTACCCCTACACGAGCGACGCCCGGATCTTCACCGGCTCACCGTCCCAACTGGCTGACCTGCTGCAGGAGTTGAGCGAGGCCGGACTGACCGGCTTCCGGCTGCGCCCCGCCGTCGCGGGACACGACCTTCCGGCGATCACCCGGGGTCTGGTCCCCGAACTCCAGCGCCGCGGCGTCTTCCGGCACGCGTACGAGGCCGACACCCTGCGCGGACTGCTCGGGCTCGAACGCCCGGCCAACCGCTACGCCGCAGCCGCAGCCGCAGCCGCAGCCGCAGCCGCAGCCGCAGCGGCCGACGCAGCCGCCGACGCCGTCACCACCGCCTGAGCCGGAAGGACCCACGAACATGAGCGAGCCCCGCAAGCCCGTCAAGCAGATCCACCTCGCGGCCCACTTCCCCGGCGTCAACAACACCACCGTGTGGAGCGACCCCGAGGCGGGCAGCCACATCGAGTTCAGCTCCTTCGCGCACTTCGCGCGCACCGCCGAACGCGCCAAGTTCGACTTCCTGTTCCTCGCCGAGGGCCTGCGCCTGCGCGAACAGGGCGGCGAGATTTACGACTTGGACGTCGTCGGACGCCCCGACACCTTCACGATCCTGTCCGCGCTGGCCGCCGTCACCGAACGCCTCGGCCTGACCGGCACCATCAACTCCACCTTCAACGAGCCCTACGAGGTGGCACGCCAGTTCGCGAGCCTCGACCACCTCTCCGACGGCCGCGCCGCCTGGAACGTCGTCACCTCCTGGGACGCCTTCACCGGCGAGAACTTCCGCCGCGGCGGTTTCCTCCCGCAGGAAGAGCGCTACTCCCGGGCCAAGGAGTTCCTGGCCACCGCGAACGAACTCTTCGACTCCTGGCACGGGGACGAGATCGTCGCCGACCCGGCGACCGGCACGTTCCTGAGCGACGCCAAGGCCGGAGCCTTCGTCCACCAGGGGCAGCACTTCGACATCGAGGGGCAGTTCAACGTCCCCGGCTCCCCGCAGGGCCGCCCGGTGATCTTCCAGGCCGGCGACTCCGAGGAGGGCCGCGAGTTCGCCGCCGCCGGAGCCGACGCGATCTTCAGCAGGTACGCCACCCTCAAGGAGGGCCAGGCCTTCTACACGGACGTCAAGGGCCGCCTGGCCCGCCACGGCCGGACCCCCGACCAGCTGCTCATCCTGCCCGCCGCGACCTTCGTCCTGGGCGACACGGACGCCGACGCCGCCGAACTGGCCCGCGAGGTGCGCCGCCAGCAGGTCAGCGGGGCGACCGCGCTCAAGCACCTGGAGTTCGTCTGGAACCGCGACCTGTCCGCGTACGACCCGGACGGGCCCCTGCCCGACATCGACCCCGACCTCGGTGAGCACACCCTCGCCCGCGGCCGGGCCCAGGTGCGCATGTACCGCGACCCGCTGGCCACCGCCCGTGAGTGGCGCGAGCGGGCCGCCGCCAACAAGTGGTCCATCCGCGACCTGGCCATCGAGACCGGCAACCGGCAGGCCTTCGTCGGCTCGGCCGAGACGGTTGCGCACACCATCAATGAGTTCGTGCAGGCCGACGCCGGCGACGGCTTCATCCTCGTCCCGCACATCACCCCCGGCGGCCTCGACGCCTTCGCCGACACGGTCGTCCCGCTGCTCCAGGAGCGCGGAGTCTTCCGCACGGAGTACGAGGGCACGACCCTGCGCGACCACCTGGGTCTGTCCCGGCCCGCCGCCCGGTCCGGCTCCGCGGTTCAGGGCGAGCGGGCGGTCGCCTCGTGAAGTTCCTGGCGATCACCCTGATCGTGCACGCGCCGGACCCGGTCACCGGCATCCAGAAATCCACCGGCGACCGCTTCCGCGAGGTCCTCGACAACGCCCTGCTGGCCGAGGAGCTGGGCTTCGACGGCTTCGGCGTGGGGGAGCGGCACGAGCGCCCCTTCATCTCCTCCTCGCCGCCCGTCGTCCTCAGCCACATCGCCGCCCTCACCTCCCGCATCCGCCTGTTCACGGCGGTGACGACCCTCAGCCTCCTCGACCCGGTCCGCGCGTACGAGGACTACGCGACCCTGGACCACCTGTCCGGCGGGCGCCTCGAACTGATCATCGGCAAGGGCAACGGAGCCGCCCAGCGCGACCTGTTCCACGTCACGCCCGAGGACCAGTGGGACCGCAACGCCGAGAGTTACGAGGTGTTCCGCACGCTCTGGCGGCAGGACAAGGTGACCGCCGCGACCCGCTTCCGCCCGGAACTGGTGGACGCCGAGGTGTGGCCCAGACCGCTCCAGCAGCCCGTCCGTGTCTGGCACGGCAGCGCCACGAGCAGGGAGTCCGTCGACCTCGCCGCCCGCTACGGCGACCCGCTCTTCTCGGCGAACGTCTCCAACCCCGTCGAGCCGTACGCCGAGTTGATCCGCTACTACCGCGAACGCTGGGAGCACCACGGCCACGACCCGGCCCGTATCGCCGTCGGCGCCGGGACGGCCGGCTACTACGCGGCCCGTACGTCGCAGGAGGCGGTCAGCGCCTACCGGCCCGTCTTCGAAGGGCAGTTGGCGTTCCAGAAGCGGCTCGGACTCGAACCGGTCTTCCCCACCCTGGAGGACTTCGTGGAGCGCAGTTCGGCCCTGATCGGCAGCCCGCAGCAGATCATCGAGAAAGTGCACCGCTACCACGAGCAGTTCGGCCACACCGTCCTCCATCTCCATGCGGACGCCGGTGGCCTGACGGCTACTCAGCACCGGGACTCGCTCGCCCTCTTCCAGTCGGCCATTGCCCCGGTGCTGCGCCGCGAGATCCCCGACCCGCCGTTCCCCTGGGGCCCGGTGCAGACCGGCCCCGCACCGGAACCCGTCGCCGCCGACCGCTGAGGAGCACCCGTACCCATGTCAGACATCCCTCTCGGCGTCCTCGACCTGGTCCCGGTGTCGTCCGGCTCCACCGCGGCCGAGGCGCTGCGCAACTCCATCGACCTGGCCCGGCGGGCCGAACAACTCGGCTACTCCCGCTACTGGTTCGCCGAACACCACCTCAACCCCGGGGTGGCCGGCACCTCCCCGGCGGTCGTGCTCGCGCTCACCGCGTCCGCGACCTCGTCGATCAGGCTCGGCTCCGGAGCCGTACAACTGGGCCACCGCACCGCCCTGTCCACGGTGGAGGAGTTCGGGCTGATCGACGCGCTGCATCCCGGGCGCCTGGACCTGGGCCTCGGCCGGTCCGGCGGCCGGCCGCCCGGCGGACCCGTAGAGCCGGTGCCGGGCGCGACCCCGGTCGTGGAAGGACGGGCCCCCAACGGACTGTTGATCCCACCGAAGTTCTCCTTCGCGCACCTGCTCGGCTCACCCCGTGTGGCCCTCCAGCTGAAACTGCTCAAGCAGTCGAACGCCGAATCCCAGGAGTACGGTGAGCAGATCGACGACATCCTCGCGCTGCTGGCCGGTACCTACCGGTCGGCGGACGGCATCGAGGCCCATGTCGTCCCGGGCGAGGGCGCCGACGTCCAGGTGTGGATCCTGGGCAGCAGCGGGGGCGAGAGCGCCGAGGTGGCGGGCCGGGGCGGACTGCGGTTCGCGGCGAACTACCACGTCAGCCCCGGGACCGTACTGGAGGCGGTGGAGGCCTACCGGGCCGCGTTCCAGCCCTCCGACGTGCTCGACAAGCCGTATGTGAGCGTCTCGGCCGACGTGGTGGTCGCCGAGGACGACGAGAGCGCCCGTGAACTGGCCGCCGGTTACGGTCCCTGGGTCCGCAGCATCCGCACGGCCGAGGGCGCGATCCCCTTCCCCACCCCCGACGAGGCCCGCGCCCATGTCTGGACCGAAGAGGACCGGGCGCTGGTGCAGGACCGTGTCGACACCCAGTTCGTCGGCTCACCGAGCCGGGTCGCGAGCCAACTGGAACAACTGGGGGAGGCCACCGGCGCCGACGAGCTGCTGATCACCACCATCACCCACGACCACGCCGACCGCGTGCGCTCGTACGAGCTGCTGGCGGAGGAGTGGCGACGGAGGTGACAGGGGTGACGGGGCCGAGGTGACAGGCGCACGGCTCGCTCGCGGCGGGGCTTCCCGCTCCTCCGCGGGCGGGCGGCCGGGCGGCCCGTCGAGGGGCCGGGCGGGGCTCAGCCCAGGCCCACGTAGTCCTGCAGCGCCTGCGAGCGGGAGGGATGGCGGAGCTTCGACATCGTCTTGGACTCGATCTGCCGGATGCGCTCCCGCGTGACCCCGTAGACCTGGCCTATCTCCTCCAGGGTCTTCGCCTGGCCGTCCAGCAACCCGTAACGGAGGGTGATGATGCCTGCCTCGCGCGGACTCATCGCGGCGAGGACGGTCTGGATGGTGTCCCTGAGGAGACGGAACGACACCGCGTCGAAGGGGGAGACGCTTTCGCTGTCCTCGATCACATCGCCGAGTTCCGTGCCGCCCTCCTCGCCCAGTGGCATATGCAGCGAAACGGGTTCCTTGATGTAGGTGTCGAGTTCCACGATCTTCGAAACGGGTAGATCCAATTTCTCCGCGAGCTGCTCCACCGTGGGCTCGACACCCAGTTCCTGCAGCAATTCGCGACGAAGTCTGGCCACTTTGTTGATCGCTTCCACCGCGTGGACCGGAATGCGGATGGTGCGGCTCTGATCGGCCAGCGCCCGGGAAATCGCCTGCCGGATCCACCAGGTCGCGTAGGTCGAGAACTTGAATCCCTTGACGTAGTCGAACTTCTCGACGGCCCGGATCAGGCCCGTGTTGCCCTCCTGGATCAGGTCCAGGAAGGTGAGCCCGCGGCGCGTGTAGCGCTTGGCTATGGACACGACCAGCCGGAGGTTCGCCTCGGTGAGGTGCGACTTCGCCCGCAGCCCGTCCTCGGCGACAGCGGTCAGCTCCCGCCGGAACAAGGGGTCGAGACCGCGCTCCTCGTCGAGCTTGCGCTGGGCGAACAGGCCCGCCTCGATCCGTCTGGCGAGGTCCACCTCCTGCGCGGCGGTGAGCAGCCGGACGCGGCTGATCACCTTCAGATAGTCGCGCACCTGGTCGACGGAGGCACCGTCGGACGTGAGTACGGGTTCGGGGGCGTCGGACTCGTCGTCCGGAGCCGCCGCAAGGGCCTGCTGCTCCTGGTGGTCTGTCTCCATCGCGCTCAGCATCTCTTCCCGGGCCTCAGTCCCCGCGCACACTCAAGCAATGTCAACCCACGTGAACCAGGACCTCTGGGCCCTCGTAAACCCCGCATTCTCGTCATTCCACTTTCCGCTCATAAAGGTACACCCGCATGAGCGGTCGGAGACGGGCAAGAATTAGTGCAAAATGCGGGTGAGAAGTATCACGTGATCTGCATGGTTGCTTTTCGAGGCGTTCCGCGTACTACTACTCGGTCTCCGCCACCGGCCCGCAGGAGGAGAGCGGCATCTCGGGGTGGGTGGCGGTGACCGCCCGCGGCAGTGGCCCCGGGAGAGCGGACGGTCCCGTTCTCACGCCGCCTCTGCGGGCGCCAGGACCCGCAGGGCCCGGGGTGCGACGTCCAGCGTGTACCGCGTGGCGTCGCCCGAGCGGACCAGGTCGCCGTCGTACTCGAAGAGCAGCGGGCGGCCGTCGGTACGTTCCAGGACGACCCGGCGGCCACGGGCGTAGACCACGCCCTCGCGGCCCACATGCCGTCCCTCACGTGCGAGTTGCAGCAGCTCGGGGGTGGGTAGGGCGGTCCCCGCGACACAGACGTCGAGGAGGCCGTCGTCCAGGACGGAGTGCGGGCAGGCCATGAAACGGCCGGCCCGGTAGCGACCGCCGCCCACGTTGGCGCAGACCGTGTCGCCGGAGTGGACCTCGGCACCGTCCACGGTCACCCG
Organism: Streptomyces sp. NPDC102514; assembly: GCF_055584525.1. Lineage (NCBI taxonomy): Bacteria > Bacillati > Actinomycetota > Actinomycetes > Kitasatosporales > Streptomycetaceae > Streptomyces > Streptomyces sp. NPDC102514. The sequence continues at coordinate 35,266 of NZ_JBVJLW010000002.1, read as the reverse complement.
GCCGGGATAGGGCGGGAACCCGGTGCGCAGGGCGTCGAGCAGTGCCTTCTCGTAGCGTTCACGGCCGCGTGCCGCGCTCCCGCGGGCGCGGTCCGGGTCGAGCGTCCGGGCCGCGAGTCCGGTCGAGGCGCCCAGCAGCGCGATACCGCGGGTCTCCGCCACCCGGATCAGGTCCACCTGCCGGACGTGGGGCGCGGCCAGGGCGGTCTCCAGGACCGACTGCCAGGGGCGGTCCGACCACAGTTCCCGGTAGAGGGAGTTGCCGCTGCCGCCGGGCAGGACCAGCAGGGCCGGGTGCTCGGGGGAGTCGGCCAGGCCGGTCGTCAGCTCGTGCGCGGTGCCGTCGCCGCCGATGGACACCAGTACGTCGGGGCCGCCCGGACCGGTGGCCGCCCTGGCGAGTGCGCGGGCGTGGCCGGGGTGCCGCGTCAGGATCAGATCGACGGCGGGACCGGCCTCCCAGACCAGCCGCAGTGCCTCGGCGGTGGTGTCGGCCGAGTACGACCCGGCAGCCGGGTTGGCCACGATCAGAACGGACTTGGGAGCGCTCATCGGCGGACTCTCCGATGCGATCGGCGGCGTGGCGACTGCGGGGACGGCAGCCGGCAGGGACATCAGGGAGATCGGGGACAGCAGGGACACCGTCCTGGCGGAGAGGGCAGGATTCGAACCTGCGTGGGCTTGCACCCGAACCGGCTGACGCCGGTACCCCGTTGGGCCGCTGCGGGCACCTCTCCCGGTGGAAGCTAGTGCATCGTGGGGAACCTGTAACGAGTCCGATGCTGCCGCAGACCGCTGAGACGCCGCTGAGACGGGGCTGAGATCGGCCACCCGTCCGCGGTCAGGGGGCGGCGGGCGCCGGTTCGGAAGGCACGGGCGGCCCGCCGAGACCGCGATGCGTCAGTTCCCGTACCGCTGTCACGACCGCTTCCGGGTCGATGTCCTCACCGCGGCTGATCATGTCGTCGAGCAGGCCGTCCGCCGCGTAGAACAGCATCCGGCACACCAGCCGGATGTCGCAGGCCTCGAACGCCCCCGCCCGCGCGCCGCGTTCGACGAAGTCGCCGACCAGGTCCACCACCCGCCGGTTCGAACTCCGGCACAGATCCAGGGCCTTGGCGTTCGCCGAGCCGTAGACGATCCGGTGCAGCTCCGCGTTCGCCACGGCGTGCTCCACGAGGGCGCGCAGCAGCCGGTCCAGGGTCGGCCACCAGTCCTCGCTCTCCTCCAAGCGCTCCCGGGTGGCCTGCAGGAATCCGTCGACGTACTCCTCCCATATCGCGCCCAGCAGCTGGTCCTTGGAGTCGAAGTACAGATAGAAGGTGCCCTTGGCGACCTCGCCCGCCTCCGCCAGCTCCGCGACCGTCGCCGCCTCGAAGCCCTTCTCCCGGAAGACCTTCGCCGCACCCCGCACCAGCGCGGCCCTGCGGTCCTCGGGACTCTTGGTGACCCGTTTGCGTCGTGTGCCCGGCGGTGCCATCAGTTCGCCTTTTCTGTAAGGGAGTCGACTGACCGACGGTCATTCCTCGTTGACTGACTGACCGTCGGTCATTTACCTTCTCACGCAAGCCACGCTCCGGCCCCTCACGGTGAGGACCCGCAATGAGCGACGCACCACGCGCCACCGGTGCACGGACCGCGCAGCAGCGGGCCACGCACCGGCCGACCACGCGCCACCCGAAGGGCCTGCTCCTGTCCTTCGTCTGTTTCGGCGTGTTCATGGTCTACCTCGACGCCACGATCGTGAACGTGGCGCTGCCGGAGATCCAGCGCGACCTCGACGCCGACCTGGCCGGACTCCAGTGGGTGGTCGACGCGTACGCCCTCGCCTTCGCCTGTCTGCTGCTCACCTCCGGGACCGTCGGCGACATCGTCGGCCGCAAACGGCTGTTCCTCGGCGGACTGGTCGGCTTCACCCTCAGCTCGGTCCTGTGCGCGCTGGCCGGCTCGACGGAAACCCTGCTGCTCGGCCGGGCGCTGCAGGGCGTGTGCGGGTCCATCATGATCCCGGTGTCGCTCGCGCTGGTCTCGGCGACCTACACCGAACCGGCCGCCCGCGCCAAGGCCATCGGCATCTGGGCCGGCATCGGCGGACTCGCCCTGTCCGCCGGGCCGTTGGTCGGCGGAGTGCTCGTCGACACCGTCGGCTGGCAGTCCATCTTCTGGGTCAACGTACCCATCGGGGTCCTCGCCACCGCCGTACTGGCCCGGCTGCTGACCGAGAACCGCGGACCGCGCGCCCGGCGTCTGGACATCGTGGGCCAGCTGCTGTTCGTCGTCGCGATCGCCTCACTGGCGTACGCGCTCATCGAGGGCAACAGCGAGGGCTGGGCCTCAGCTCCCATCGTCGGCGCGTTCGCCGCCTCGGGAGCGGCACTCGCGGCCTTCATGGTGTGGGAACTGCGGCAGACCGAGCCCATGCTGCCGCTGAAGCTGTTCCACAAACCGGTCGTGGCGGTCGCCGGAGTCGTCAACTTCCTCAGCCTCTTCGGCCTGTTCGCGGCGATCTTCCTGCTCACCCTCCATCTCCAGAGCGTCCAGGGACTCAGCAGCATCGAGACGGGCGTACGGTTCCTGGCGCTGACCGTGCCCATCATGATCGCCTCGTTCGCGGCGAGCGTCGTCGCCGCCAGGACCGGACCACGGGCCCCCATCGTGGGCGGCTCGCTCCTCTCGGCGGCCGGGCTGTACGGCCTCACCGTGCTCGACGCCGACAGCGGCTTCGGCGCCTACTGGTGGGCGCTGGCCCTCCTCGGCATCGGCGTCTCCTTCACCGGCGCGCCCGCGACCGTCGCCCTGCTCGGGGCCGTACCGCCCGAGCAGGCCGGCACCGCGTCCGGCATCTCCAACACGTTCCGCCAGGTCGGCGCGGTCTTCGGAGTGGCGCTCGCGGGGGCGCTGCTGCTGCGCCACCTGCGGGACGCGCTGCCCGGCGCGCTCGCCGGGGTGCCCATGCCGCAGGACGCCCGCGACCGTGCGTACGCGCTGCTCGGCGACGGTGACCTGTCCCGCACCGACGCCCTGCCGCCCGCGCTGCGGGAGCCGGTCCTCGACGCGGTGGGCCCCGTCTTCGTCGACGGCATGCACCTCGTGATGCAGGTCGCGGCGGCCGGCACGCTCGTCGGCGGGCTCTGCGCACTGCTGCTCCTCGGGCGCGGCACGGGGCGGGTCGCCGCTGACGCCCCGGCCGCGTCCGAGGTCGCCGAACCCGCCGGGGCGACGACGGGACGCACCCGGTGAACTCCGCACCGGCCGACACCTCCGGCGGCCGTACCCTGATCCGGCGACTCGCCGACTGGGCGAGCGACCTGGAACTCGACGACGCCCCCGGCCGGGTCGTCGCCCACCTCAGGAGCCAGCTCCTCAGCCAGCTCGCCGCCGCCCGCACCGGATACGCGCATCCGCTCGGCTGGCGGATCGCCCGGGCCTACGGCGGCCCGCTCCAGCCCGATCCCGCGCGCGCTGCCGTCTCCCTGGCGATGGCCGCGATCTGCCTGGACCACGACGACACGGCGTACGCGGGACACCTCTCGCACTCCTGTGTCACCGTGCCTGTGGTGTACGCCCGCCAACTCCGTCTTGACGGCCGGCAGTTGCTCACCGCGATCCTGGCCGCCGACGAGAGCGCCGCCCGGGTCACGGCCGCCGCCACCCTCGGCCCCTTCCGCGGGCAGGCCGCCGCGCACACCCACCTCGCGGGCACGGTCGCCGGCCGGCTGAGAGCCCTCGACGCACCGGCCCGCGCCTGGGTGAACGGGCTCGGCCTGGCCTTCTCCGTACCCCCGTGGACCCTCACCCCCGGCTTCCTGTCCACCGACGCCAAGGGGTTCGCCGCGGCGGCGCCGATCCAGACCGGCCTCGCCGCCTGCGACGGCGCCCTGGCCGGACTGCGCGGACCCGCGGACGTACTGGAACACCCGGAAGGGTTCCTGCGCCGGTACGCGGACGTGCCGCTGCCCGAGGAGGCGGTCGCCGGTCTCGGCACGCTCTGGCACACCGAGACGCTCTCCTACAAGGTCCACCCGGGCAGCGCCTACATCGGCGCCGCCGTCGACTGCGCGGTCGACTGCGCGGCGGAGCTGCGGGCGGCCGGGGCCGCCCCCGACGACATCGCGGAGGTCGTCGTCGCGGGGTCCCTCCTCACCAGCGGACTCGACCGGGCCTCCCGGGCACGGCACATCGGCCCGAACGCGAGCGTCGCCGCACTCAACTTCTCCCTGCCCTACAACGTGGCCACCGCCCTCCTCACCGGCGCCCTCGGCCCCGCGGACCTGATGCCCCCCGCCGTCGAACGCCCCGAGCGCTGGAAACTCGCGGCGAAGGTACGCACCGTCCACGACCCGCTGCTCAGCCGCGCCGCGCTCCTGTCGACCGCACCCCTGGGCCAGGCCCTGCGGCGCGCGGGCGAACACGCCGACGCCTGGGTGCGCGCGGCCGACGAACGTGCCGCCGACCTGCTGCCCCCGTCCTGGCTGGCCCCCGAGACCGACTTCCGCTTCGCGACCAAACGCCTGGGCGCGCGGGTGACCGTACGGCTGCACGACGGGCGCGAGCTGACCGCCCACCGGGCGCAGGCCCTCGGAGCCGTGGGCGGCGGGGACCACACGGCACGGGCCCGCGAGAAGTTCCTGCGCAGCGGTGGGCATCCCGAAGTACCGCACATGGTGGCGGAGTTGACCGACCTCGACGCGAACGGGGTCGCACGGCTGATCTCCCTCGCGCTGTCCGGAGCGGCGGACGAGGCGCGGGCGGAGATCCTCCGGGGCGAACGGCGGCGCCCCAGACGGAGTCGGCGGACCAACTCGGTGGACACCCGTGCGTTGGAGGGGGCGTACGGGCGTCTGCTGGGGTCCGCCGACTCCGTCCCCGATCACGTACTGGCCGAACTCGCTGTGCAGGCGGGGGCGTTGGCGGCTTCGGGGGTTCTCTCCGAGGTGTCGGGGACGGCGGTCGACGCGCTGGTCGCCTCGGCGCCCCGGGACGTGCTCGTCGACCTCGTCCGCCGCAACGCCGCCCATCTGCTCGGGGTGCTCGACCGGATGCCCGCGGGCGACGCAGACCTCTGGTCACGGATCGTCGAGGAACTGCGTGACCACGTCGAGCGGGCGCGGAGGAGCCCGGAGGCAATCGCGGAGGAGAACGTGGAGAGGGCTCATGACGGATGACCGGGAGGGCCATGGGGGATGGCGGGGAGGGCCCATGACGGGCGACACGCACGCCCCGCCCCGCACTCCTCCCGCGGAGGACGACGACCCGCGTTGTCTGCGTCCCGGCGAGGCCGTCGCCGCCCTCGCGCCGGCGCCCTGGCGGCGGGTCGTGATCCTGGGGGAGCACGAGTCACGCTTGGCGCGGGCCGCCGTCGTACCCGGCTACCGTCCGGTGAGCTGGAGCGACCGGGTGTCCGGCGCGCTCCGGGCGGCGCACCCCGATCTCGCCTGCCGTGCCGCGCGCGGCCGCAGGGACCTGTCACTGTTCGAGATGCGCTCCCGGCAGGTGCTGGACGCCCTCGTCTTCCGCGGCGACCTCGCGCTGATCTCGTGCGGCGGCCCCGAGCTGCGGCAGGCGACGTTCGACCTCGACTCCGTGGAGATCGAGCTCAGCCGCATCCTGGACTCCCTGCGGAGCGCCACCTACCGCCACGCCGTCGTGATCAGCCCCTTCGACCGGTCCACGGCGGGCGGACCACCGGCGGACGCCGCCTCTGCCGCCCGAGCGGGCACCGTGCGCGAGCGTCAGCTCCGGCTGGTCCAGCGCATCGCCCTGGTGACGCTGCACCACGCGGCTCAGCACATCGACCTGATGCGCCACCAGCGCGGACTCGATCCGCGGACCCTGTGGGCGCCGGGGCCGGGCCGGCTCAGCAGCAGAGGGCACGCGGTGGCCGCCGCGGCCGTGGTGCGTGCCCTCGCCCGCCGACAGCCCTGAGCCGGTGGCCGCCAGCGGGAGGCCGCCGGCCGGCGGTCGTGCAGCGCGGCTTCCGGGAGGCGCGCGTCAGACCGCCTCCGGGAGGCCCATGTACGCGAGCCGCCGGGACTGCATCTCCTCCGACCACCGCAGCGCCGTGCCGACCCGCTCCTCGACGGTCGTGTCCACCAGTCGCCGCCCCGGCCAGATCTCGTAGTCGCCGACCAGGTCGGCGTGCTTGTCCAGCCCCTCCTGGAACAGGGCCTCTCGGCCCAGCACCATGTCGGTGACGGGCAGTTCGCTCCACAGCCGCCGCCCGCGGACGATGAGGTCCAGAATGCGCGGCCGGTCCTCGGGGTGGGCGAGCAGATGCTCGCGGGCGACGGAACTGCCGACCGTGAGATGGCGTATCTCGTCGATGCCCGCGCCCCGCTCGATGTCCGAGACCGCCGGGTCGAAGATCCGCCACTTGCGTTCGCTCAGCTCGGCGGCCGGCGCCAGCACCCCCTCGACGAGGATCGTCAGTACGACCACACCGCCGATGAAGTCGCCCTCGTCCCGCAGGACACGCAGACCCAGTTCCTCCAGCGGGGCGAGGACCGCGTCCCGGTCCGCCCCCGCGAGCCGCTCGACGTCGGCGGTGAGGTCCGTGACCCCCAGCGCGGTGAGGTGGTTGCGGAACACCATGGAGTGCCGGGCCTCGTCGATCAGCTGGGTGGCGTAGAACTCCATCGTCTCCAGGGACGGCGCCAGCGCTACCAGGTACGAGATGGCCCGGGTGGCCTTCTCCTCCGCGATCGAGCGGAAGGCCAGCTCCTGGGTGAGCGCCGCGTTCAGCGGGCCGGACTCACGGGTGATGTCGAGAGGAGCGACGTCCGGCGCGTGTCCGGCGACCTGGCCGCGCAGGGTGCCCTGCGGCACCGCGCGCAGCCAGTACCCCAGATCGCAGGCGGCGGCGGTCAGTTCGAGGTTCATCGCGCCCTCGACGAGCGAGGGGGCGTTCTCCCAGTCGGCCTCGGCCGGAACGGCGGTCGTGCCGGTGCTGTCGGTCATGCTCTGCTCCTGTCGTGGGTGGCACGGGCGGGGAGGGTGTTCAGCAGGGGTGATCCGGTGCCGGCCCGGGAGGTCAGGACACGGGCCAGCACCAGTTCGTGGTCGCCGACCGGCACGGTCCGCTCGACCCGGCACTCCAGCCAGCCCACGGCGTCGCGCAGCAGCGGGGCGCCGCAGGCGGAGCGGCCGTCCCACAGGCCGGTGGTGTCCGGCAGGTCCCAGCCGTCCGTCCGGTCGGAACGGGCGAAGCGCCGGGCCAGCGGGGCCTGCCCGTCGGACAGGGCGCTGACCGCGAAACGGCCCGGGCCCAGCAGGGTCGCCAGCCCCCTGCTGCCCCGGCGCAGGGCCACGGACACCATGGGCGGGTGCAGCGAGGCGACGCACAGGGTGCTGACCGTGACGCCGTGGGCCCGTCCCGCCGGGCCGCACGTCAGGACGGCCACCCCGGCCACGGACCGCCACACCGCCGTGCCCTCGCTCAGGAGGCCCGTGCCGGTCATGTCGCCCTCGTGGCGGACCGGTCGGCGAGCCGCCGCTCCTGATCGGCGGTGGCCGCGGTGTCGATGGCGTCCGCGGTGCCCATGGTGTCCGGGGACACCGCCGCGTACTCGGCGCGGAATCGCTCGTACGCCGGATGCGTCTCCGGTTCGAAGCGCAGCCCGAACGGCTTGAGGAAGTTCCCGAACAGCGCCCGGTCGCCGAAGAGATGGATCGCCAGCACCAGCAGCGCCCACTCCGCGCCGAACAGCCAGATCCACGCCAGGGCCACCAGACCCTGGGTGACGAGACTGTGCATCACGTTGTAGAGGACGTGGTACGTCCGCGGGATCCGCCTGCCCCTGGCCCGCCGGTGGGCGATCGCCCCCGGCAGGTAGCCGATCAGATCGATGTACACGAACAGCGCGAACGCCGGCAGCCACCGCACCGCGTCCAGGTGGGCCAGGAACAGCGCCGTGGCGACGACGAGACCGAGCCCGTACTCCAGCCGGATCAGCCGGTAGGTGACCGGCGTCTCGAAGAGGTTGTGCGCGTCCATCAGGCGGCCACCGCGGGTTCGGGCTCGCCGGCCTCCTCGGGGCCGACCACCGTCGCGCCGGGGAACAGACCCGTCAGGACGGTCGCGATGGTCTCCTTGAGTACCCGCTCGGCCACCGGATCGAGGATGCCCGCCAGACTGGGGATCCCGAAGTCGAACTCGGCGGCGAAGTCGATCAGACAGTCCGCGCCGACCCGCACCCGCCAGGTACCGGTGAACTCCTCGAAGTCACCGTGCAGTTGACGGAAGGCGATGGTCAGGTGCTCCTCGTCGAACCGGTCGGCCTCCGTCCAGCGCAGGATGCCGTTGCGGAAGTACACCGCCCAGTCACTGTGCTCCTCGCCGTCCGCCGCCTCACGTGCCGTCACCGACCGTACGACCGGCGACAGTTCGGGATAGCGGGCGAAGTCCCGGACCCGCCGGTACGCCTCGTCGGCGCCGACACCCCCGGTCCGTACCGTCAGTTGAGCGCTTCGCATGTCGTCACGTCACCTTCCGTAGCGGGCCGACTGCGCGCGGCAGGCCCGGTCGAGCGCTTCGTAGAGGAAGTCCAGGTCGCCGCGGGTCAGTACGGCGGGCGGCGTCAGCCGCAGGACCAGATGGGAGTTGAGCGAGTGGTTCGCCACGACCCCGTGCTCGATCAGCTCGATGAGGAGGTCGCCCGCGGGCCCCGGCTCGGCGAACTCCACGCCCAGCAGCAGCCCCCGGCCGCGCACCTCGCGCACGGCGCTCCCGTAGTGAGCCCGGACGATCCGCCCCAGCACGTTCAGGATCTCGCCGCCCAGCACCCGGGCACGGTCGACCAGTTCGTCCTCCTGGATCGCCGCGAGAGCCCCGCGTGCGGCGGCCATCGCGAGGGGCGCTCCGGAGAACGTCGAGGTGTGCAGATACGGGTCGCGGTCGAGCACCGAGAACGCCTCCGGCGTCGACAGCACCGCCGACACGGGTACGACCCCGCCGCTGAGCCCCTTGCCGACCAGCATCAGATCGGGGCGGATGTCCTCGGCGTCCGCTCCCCACCAGCCGCCCAGCCGGCCCATACCGGTCTGGATCTCGTCGAGGACGAGCAGTGCCCCGTGCTCCCGGCACAGCCGCTGCACCTCCCGCAGATAGCCGGGCGGCGGGATCACCACCCCGGCCTCGCCCTGCACCGGCTCGACGAACACGCACGCCTCGCCGGGCGCCGCCAGTGCCTTCTTGAGCGGGGCGGTGTCCCCGTACGGCACATGCGTGATGTCGGGCAGCAGCGGCCGGAACGGGTTCTGGAAGACGTCCTTGCCGGTCAGGCTCAGCGCTCCCATGGTCTTGCCGTGGTAGCAGGACTCCATGGCGATCAGCCGGGTCCTGCCCTTCGTGCGGGCCACCTTGATTGCGGTCTCCACGGCCTCCGCCCCCGAGCCCGCGAAGTGCACGCGCTCCAGGCCCGGCGGGGCGACGGCCACGAGCGCGTCCGCGGCGAGGGCGGCCTGCGGCTCCAGGAAGAGCCGGGTCGCCACCGGGTGGGAGTGCAGCTGTTCGGTCACGTACCGCAGGACGGTGGGGTGCCGGGCGCCGGTCAGGAAGACGCCGTAGCCACCGCAGTTGAGGAACCTGCCGCCGTCGGCCGTGGTCACCCAGGCGCCCTCCGAGGCGACCTCCACATGGCCGCCGAACAGCTCGCCGAGGGTCGCCCGGCCCTTGCTCAGCCGGCTGCGGTACAGCCGGCCCAGCTCCTCGCGCGCGGTCGTCGCGGGTGCGACGGTCATGATGCCCCCGCCTCACGCGAGCCGCAGCGGACTGCCCGCCACGTGCTCCAGATAGGGGGCGGCGAAGCTCGCCCGGGACGGCGGGTGGAAGCCGAGCCCGTGCGAGACGGCGGCGAGATAAGCGACCTCGGACGAGGCGATGAAGGCCGTTCCGCCGAGCATCTCGACCGCCCGCCGCACCGCCTCGCCCAGCGCGTCCTGCGCCGCGAACCGTGCCACGAGCGCCTTGCCGAGCGCCGCGTCGTCACTCTCACCGTCCCGCAGCATCCGGGCGACACCCTCGAGAAGCAGGTTGGCCGTCTCCAGCCGCATCACCAGGTCGGCACGGTCCGACGCACTGCGCTCCCGTACGAGGGCACGCTCGACCAGTGCGCCGGCCGCGCCCGAGTAGCTTGCGGAGATGAGCAGTTCGAACCAGAGGAAGCCGGTCGTCTGCAGTTCGTCGAGCCGGCCCGGTTCGGCGGCGGCCGTCCGCATGAGCAGCTGCTCGTCCACGAAGACGTCGGTCAGCCGCACCTCGTCGCTCTCCGCCCCGGCCAGCGCCCAGCTCTTCCAGAAGGGGTGCACACCGATGCCCTCGGTGGCCCGGGGCAGGAGCATCACCGCGAGTTCCGTACCGTCACCGTCGTCGCCGTCCTTCGTGGGCAGTGCCACGCTCGCGGTCAGCAGGTCCATCGACGCGGACAGACTGCACGGCTTCTTGCTGCCGTTGACCAGATAGCCGCCGTCGACCGCCTTCGCCCGGACCGTCGGGGAGAGGATGCCCTGCCCCGGCCGCCCCTCGGCGAACCCGGAGGCCACCAACAGGCCCTGTTCCGCGATGCCTTCCAGCAGGGCCCACTCCATGCCGGAGCGCTGCACGCTGTCGGCGAGGGTGAACAGGGTGGCCACGGAGAAGTGGTGCATGGTCGTGGCGACCGCCAGGGACGGCGAGTGGGCGCCGACCGCGCGGACGACCGCGAGCGCCTGGAGCGGGTCGGCTCCACCGCCGTGATACCTGGTGGGGATCACCAGTCCGGGGCCTCCGCAGGCCCGGAAGTGGTCGAGCGCGGGGCTGCCCGGCGCCTCCAGTTCGGACAGCGGTATGTCGTCGAGCTTGTCGAGCAGGCCGGGGAGAAAGGCCTCACAGGTCTCCCGGGCGTGGTCCATCGAACGCATGGGTTCCTCGAACTGTCGGATGTCTGGGTGTTCGTGAGAGTCCGTCAAGGTGCTGGTGCACCTGGCGTGTTGGTGCCTCCGCGCGATCAGGCCGCCGGACGGTTTCCGGTGCCGAAGACCGCGTCCCGGGGGCGGATCCCGCCCGGGGAGACGCTGACGCCCTGGACGTGCGTGGTGCGCAGGGCCGGGTAGTTGGCCTCGCCGAACACCCCGCCGGTCAGACCCGTACCGCCGTGCGAGGGCAGATAGGGCAGGAACCCGATGTGCGAGTCGTTGACCTTGAGCAGACCGCCTTCGGTGACGCGGTCGACGAAGCGGTCGACCACCTCGCGGTCGGCGGCCCACAGGGAGTTGCGCAGCCCGTAGCCGGTGCTGTTCACGAAGTCGATGAACCTCTCCAGCAGCCGCTCGTCGTCGTCCGGTTCGGCCACGATCACGGGCAGCAGCGGGAAGAACGTCTCCTGGCTGACGGCCGTCATGCGCCGGGCGTCCGTCAGTCCGCGGACGAGGACGACGGTCGGCTCCAGGAAGATGCCCGCCGGGTCGCGCGTACCGTCGACGAGCATCGCGTGCCCGCCGCAGACCAGCTCGGCGCCCTGCAGCAGGGCGTCGTCCAGGCAGTCGAAGAACTTCTCGTTGCGCAGCACCGGTGTGAGCAGCACGTCCTCGTCGCCCGCGCGACCGGGCTTGACCAGCCGGGCCTGGCGGACCAGTTCGGCCAGCAGCGGCTCGGCGATCTCCGGATGGACCACGACCTGGTTGGGGATCATGCACAGCTGGCCCGAGCCGAAGAACCCCTCGGTCAGCGCCTCGGCGGCCAACTCGACGTCGGCGTCCTTCCAGACCGTCACCACGTCGTTGCCGGCCAGCTCCAGGATCGGCTTCTTGCCCGCGGCCACGCACCGGTCCTGGAAGCGCATGCCCGCCTCGCTGCTGCCGAAATACATGATGTCGTCGACCAGCGGGCTGTCCAGCCAGGAGTTCAGCAGGGGAGCGGGGTCGCCGCAGACCACCCCGAGCGTGCCGGGCGGAGCGCCCACCTCGTCCAGCACGGGGGCCACCAGCTCCTGCAGCGCGTACATCACCCCGAGCGGTCCGCTCCTCGGGGCGCGTACGACCAGGGCGTTGCCCGCGAAGATGGCGTGCACCCCGAGCAGGGCGCTGGCCATCGGGGCGTTCTGCGGCGGGTTCAGACAGACCACACCGTCCGGCCTGCGGCGTACGGAGATCTCCCGTACGCCGTGCCGGAACTCCTGGTGCAGCTGCGAGTGGTAGAAGCCGACGGACTCGGGACCCCAGCACTCCAGCATCCCGGAGACCTGCCAGCGGGCGAGCACCCGCGGGTGCCCCTCCTGGACCAGGATCTCCTCGATCTCCTCGGCGCGTTCGCTGATCCGGCGGTGCAGCAGTGTGCACACCCGGTCGAGCCGGACGTCCAGCGGCACGGCGGCCCACTCGACGGCGGCCCGGGACGCGGCCTCCAGAGCCAGCCGCACCTCGTCCGGACCGGCCTTGGCGACCCGGCCGACGATCGAGGGCGGCAGTTCCCCGCCCGGGGCCTGGCCGCGTTCGAGGCGCCGCTTGAGCGTCAGGTTGGAGAAGGCGTCGTCGAGCAGCGCGGCCGCGTCGACCACGTACACCCAGTCGTCCCCCGAGACGCTGCGCCCCCCGATGTACGAGCCGTAGCTCCGCGCGCCGGGTCCCAGCCGCACCTCATTCCCCTCATTCCCCTCGCGCACTTCACGAGTCCTCGCCTGTATTCCGGTCACACCGGTCCCCCGATCGATATCCCGCTGATATTTCCCCAAGCTTCCAGCCGGTGCTGAGAAGGGTCTGACACCGGACTGAGACGGGCGTTTCAGGAGGATCGAAGGGCGGGGCGCAAGGGTGAGGAATTGATACGACGACAGGGGGACGGGATATGTCAACCACCCGGGAGACGGCGACATTCGACAGGGTTCTGTACGCGCTCGGCGAGTACGCGGAGAATTCCAGCGCGTTCCTGGCGCTGAACACCGGGAACGAGTACTTCACGCGGCCCGGGAGCGCGGGAGTGGTCGTCTTCCGGCGTGCGGGCCGCTATCTGATCCAGTTCGGCGGCCCTTTCGCGGCCGAGGGCGAGAAGCCCGAACTCCTCGCCGCGTTCCTGGAATTCGCCGCCGCGCAGCGCCGGCGGGTCGTCGCCGTACAACTGCAGGGGGAGGACGTCGAGCTGCACGCGCGTGCCGGGTTCACCGTCAACCAGATCGGCTGCGGCTACGCGCTGCCGCTGCCCGACTTCACCCTCAAGGGCACCCGGTTCGTGAAGCTCCGCAACAAGATCTCGCGCGCCCGGCGGGCGGGCCTTGAGGTCGACGAGGTGCCGCTCGACGAGGTCGCCGACGAGCTGGCGGCCGTGGACCGGTCCTGGCTGCGCGCCAAGGGACGGCATGTGAAGGAGATCGAGTTCCTGGTCGGGCAGCTGGGCGGACCGGCGCAGGCCGAACGGCGGCTCTTCGTGGGGCGGATCGAGGGGAAGGTCGTCGCCTACATCTCGTACTCACCGGCGTACGGCCGGCACTCCGGGTGGCTGCACGATCTGACCCGACGGGTGCCGTCGAGCACGCCCGGGGTCCTGGAAGCCGTCAACCTGCGGGCCATCGAGGTGTTCCGGAGCGAGGGCGCGCAGTGGCTGCACCTCGGGTTCACGCCCTTCACCGGGCTGTCCGAGGAGCACGAGCCGACTGCGGCCAGCGCGCTGACCGGCCGTTTTCTACGGTTCCTCGCCGACCACGGGGAGCACGTGTACCCGGCGGCGAGCCAACTGGCGTACAAGGAGAAATGGGCGCCCGGCCTGGTGCTCCCGCAGTACCTCGCCTTCCACGGGCGGGCCCGGGCGGGCGCGGTGTGGCGACTCCTGCGGGTGACGAAGTCGGTGTGACGCGGCTGGCGTGACCGTGGTGAGGGTGACGGTGGCGGGGTGACGGTGGTGAGGGTGACCGTGGTGAGGGTGATGGTCGTGGGGCGGTGTCGTCGCCGGGTGGGTCCCGGCGACGACACCGCCCTGCGCTGAGCGTTCCTCAGACGGTCAGCGGTTCCCGTCGCAGGACCCTCTCGAACTGCGCCCGCAGCGCGTCCCCCGGCTCAAGGCCCAGGTTGTCGGCGAGCCGCCGCCGGGTGCGGTGGTAGACGTCCAGTGCCTCCGCCTGCCGCCCCGACCGGTACAGCGCGTTGATGAGCTGCTCGCAGAAACGCTCGCGCAGCGGATAGCGCGCGTGCAGCGGATGCAGCTCCGTGATGATCTCCCGGTGCCGGCCCAGCCGCAGCTCGGCGTCGAAGAGGTACTCGTACGCCGTCAGCCGGGTCTCGGTGAGCCGGGTGTACGCCATCCTGCTGATCAGCCCTTGCCCGGTGTCCAGCAGGGCCGGGCCCCGCCACAGGGCGAGCGCCTGATTCAGCAGCGGGATCGCCTGTCCGGGCGCGGACCTGTGGAGCGTGGCGGCCTGCCGGGTCAGATTGCAGAAGAGCGCGGCGTCGATGTCGTTCTCGGGCAAAGAAAGCATGTATCCGAAACTCGATGTGCGGATCAGGTCACGCAGATTGTCCTTCCCGGTGTGCGTGTCAATGATGCGGCGAAGACGGGCGACATGACCGTGCAGGGAGTTCTCCGCATTGCGCGGAAGATCCTCGCCCCACAACTCGTCGATCAGATCACTGCGTGACACCGGCCTGTTGGGTGAGAGTGCCAGTGCGGCCACAGTCGCCCGGAGTTTCTCGCCGGGCAGACGCAGCGTGACGGGGCCATCCGTGAGTTCTAATGGCCCGAGCAGACGAACCTTCAATTTTTCCCCCGTGGTTCAAGCGTGCAGGAACGCGTGAGGGAAGGGTAATTCCCGCTTTCGGGCGGAGCAATGCGGTTGCCGCAGAGGTGAGGCGTCCCACTGTCCGTGGTGTCATTCGCCTTTTCCGCCCCGTGCGTCCCGTGCCTTTCGCGGCGGCTCACGGAGGCCCGGCGGTGTTCTCCGGTTCCGCCCGGCGGCGGCGTTCCTTCAGCTGCGGTAGGCGCGCAGCTTTCGGTAGAGCGTGGCGCGGGCGATGCCCAGCGCGGCGGCCGTACGTGCCTTGTTGCCGCCGTGACTGCGCAGCGCCTCCAGGATGGCGGTGCGCTCGGCGTGCTCCATCGGGCTCAGCGGCCGGGCCGGGGGTCCTTCCCGGACGGGGTCCGGCAGTTCCGCCCGCCGTACGGGTCCGACGGTCCGCCGACCGTCGGCCAACGCCCTTACCAACCGGGCGAGTTCGGTGACATTGCCGGGCCACGTGTGCCGCTCCAGGGCGTG
The DNA here is from genome assembly GCF_055584525.1 of Streptomyces sp. NPDC102514. Classification (NCBI taxonomy): domain Bacteria; kingdom Bacillati; phylum Actinomycetota; class Actinomycetes; order Kitasatosporales; family Streptomycetaceae; genus Streptomyces; species Streptomyces sp. NPDC102514. Next base: position 20,054 of record NZ_JBVJLW010000002.1, on the reverse strand, counting down.
CAGCGCGTCCAGGGTCCAGGTCAGGGGCGGCTGGCCCGGCGCGGGCCTCGGCGTCAGTTCCGCCAGCAACTCCCTGATGTCGTCGGGGCGTTCACGCAGCGCCGGAAGGGCCACCGAGCGGGCGCCCAGGGTGTCGAGCAGCCGCTGGAGGCAGGGGCCCGGGGGAGTGCCGGGCGTGTACGTGACCAGGAGCGGCGCGTGCGGGTGGGCTTCGAGGCGGGATTCGAGGAGCGAGTTGAGCGAGGCGGCGTCGGTCTGCGTGAGCAGTTCGGCGTGGCGGAGCAGGAGGGCGCGGTCGGGGGCCGACGCCACGGTCCGGCCGTCGGTCGACGCGGCCCACCTGCCGATGGCGTCGGCGGTCGGCCGCTCCGCCGCGTCCACGACCAGCGGGGGCGGTCCGCCGCGCGCGGCCAGCAACTCCCTTGCCAGGAAGGCTTTTCCGGTGCCGCGTTCGCCGGTGAGCAGCAGGGGGCTACGGGAGCGGGCCAGTTCCGCCGCACGGCTCGTCGCGTGCCGCCAGGGGACGGAACGGCCGGCGGGCGCGATGCGGGGCGGTCCGACGGGGCGTACGGGCAGCCCGACGGGCGGTTCGACGACGGCGACCACGCCGATGACTGCGCCCTCGTGATGTACCTGCGTGATGCGCGCGGTGCCGGTGGCGTCGGGGAGGGGCAGGGTGTACGAGGGCGGGCTGTGTGGTCCGTGCGGTCCGTCCGGGCCGTCCGGGCCGTTCGGCCTGTTCGTCGCCGTGGTTCGTTCCAGGGCCTCCAGCGCCGACGGTGGCAGCAGGTCCGCCGCCGTCTCGTTGAGCAGGCGGTTGCGTCCGTCCAGCGCCACGACCGCCGCGCCCGGCCGGGCGGCAGCACGCTGGTAGGCGTCGAGCAGCACGCGTTCCGCCGTGCGCGAGCGGGTCAGGAGTTCCGCCTCCACGGCCGCCACCGTGGCCTCGGCGAGGGCGGCTCCGGGGTGCGGCGAGCGGTCGGCGCAGAGGCCGGACGCGACGGTCACCGTGCCCAGGACGCGGCCGTTCTCCGGCGCCAGCACCGGAACGCTCACGGCGGACACGTCCTGCCACAGGTCGAGGAAGTGCTCGGAGCCGTGTACCTCGGCGCGGCTCCGGCTGCGCAGGGCGAGTGCGGCGCTGTTGTGCCCGACCTCGCGCTCGGACAGGTCCGGGTGCCTCTCGTCGTGCGGGGTGTTCCCGCCCGACCACAGGACCCGTAGGCGCTCGTCGGTGAGGACCACGGCCGACTGCCCGGAGGAGAGCGGGGGCTCCAGCCGGTCGAGCACCGGCAGGGCGGCGGTCAGCAGGGCGGACCCCGTTGGGGGTGCGGGCCGGGCGGGCTCCGTGAGGTCGTGCGGTACGCCGAAGAAGCGGGCGCGGCGCCAGGCGGCGGCGATCTCGGTCGGTACGTCGTCGGGCAGCGGCTGCCCGGTCAGGAACCGTTCGCGTGCGCGGCGGAGCGGTGTGTGGGTGGGGGAGTCGTTTGCGGTGGTCACGGCGGTGTCCACGGTACCGGGTGTTGTTGAAGGGGCAACGAGGGGTGGTGCCTGGGCGTGTGGGTCTGTGCGGGTGTGTTGTGGTTGGCCGCGCCGTTCCCCGCGCCCCTGAGGGGGTGGGTGGCCCGGTCGTGGGGTTTGTGCGGGTGCGTCGTGGCTTGTCGCGCCGTTCCTCGCGCCCCTGAGGGGGCAGGGGTGGGCGTGGTTGCATTCGTGGGCAGACGCGATGGGTGACGCGTGCGCGGGTGCGTCGTGGCTGGGCGCGCCGTTCCTCGCGCCCCTGGCGGCGTGGGGGTGGGGGCTGCCCATAGGCGCGGCGGCCCTGGGGGAGGTGGGCGCGGGACCATACTTGGATCGGAGGGGTGCTGGGACCCGGAGAGATCGAGAGGGTGGGAGTCGTCATGAGTGTCGATGCCGGTGGGGACACGGTCACCGACGAGGCCGTGCGCAGCCTCGGGGCGGATACCGATCCGCGGTTGCGCGAGGTGCTGAGCGCGCTCGTCCGGCACGTGCACGACTTCGCCCGCGAGACCCGGCTCACCCAGCAGGAGTGGGAGCGCGCGATCGGCTTCCTGACGGCGACCGGGCAGACGTGCACCGACACCCGCCAGGAGTTCATCCTCCTCTCCGACGTGCTCGGGCTGTCGATGCTCGTGGAGACCCTGAACGCCGACCGCGGCCCCGGCGCCACCGAGTCCACCGTCCTCGGGCCCTTCCACATGACGGAGTCCCCCGTCCGTGACCTCGGCGCGGACATCGACCTCGTGGGCAGCGGCGAACCGTGCGTGGTCAGCGGCCGGGTGCTGTCCCAGGACGGCACCCCGCTGCCCGGAGCGACCCTCGACGTGTGGCAGGCCGACGCCCACGGCTTCTACGACGTGCAGCAGCCCGACGTCCAGCCCGCGGGCAACGGCCGAGGCCTCTTCACCACCGACGCGGCGGGCCGCTTCCACTTCCGCACCTGCGTACCGAGCCCGTACCCCATCCCGACCGACGGCCCGGTCGGCGACCTGCTCCGTGCCACCGGCCGCCACCCCTACCGCCCGGCGCACATCCACTTCATCGCCGGCGCCGAGGGACACACACCGGTCACCACGCACATCTTCGTGGCGGGCAGCGACTACCTCGACTCGGACGCCGTCTTCGCCGTGAAGCACAGTCTCGTCCAGGACTTCGCGGAGACCGACAACCCTGCCCTGGCACGGGAGTTCGGCATCCCGAACCCCTTCAGGCACGCCCGCTTCGACCTCGTACTGACCCCGGAGCGAACCGCGTGAACTTCTCCTACGAGGCACAGCCCATGCGTGTCGTCTTCCGGCCCGGCGCCTCGGTGACCGCGACGGCCGGCGAGGTCGAACGGCTCGGGCTGCGCCGGGTGCTCGTGGTGTCCGGAGCGCGCGGCGCCGACACGGCGAAGGCGGTCGCGAACTCGCTCGGTGACCTCTGCGCGGGCGTGCACGCCGAGGCCCGTATGCACGTCCCGGCCGAAGTCGCGGACCGGGCCGTCGAGGTGGCGCGCGAACTCGGCGCCGACGGCTGTGTCGCGGTCGGCGGCGGCTCGTCGATCGGCCTGGGCAAGGCGATCGCGCTGCGCACCGGCCTCCCGCTGATCGCCGTCCCCTCGACCTACTCCGGCTCCGAGATGACCCCCGTCTGGGGCCTCACCGAGCACGGCGCCAAACGCACCGGCCGCGACCCGTCGGTCCTCCCGCGCAGCGTCGTGTACGACCCCGGACTCACCCTCTCCATGCCCGTACCGCTCTCCGTCACCAGCGGGGTCAACGCCGTCGCGCACGCCGTGGAGGCGCTGTACGCCCCCGACACCTCGCCCCTGATCGCCCTGATGGCCGAGGAGGGCGTACGGGCGCTGACCTCGGCGCTCCCGGCGATCGCCGCCGAGCCGTCGGACCCGGAGGCCCGCAGCCGTGCCCTGTACGGGGCCTGGCTCTGCGGTTCCTGTCTGGGCGCGACCACCATGGGCCTGCACCACAAGCTCTGCCACGTGCTGGGCGGCACGTTCGGCCTGCCGCACGCCGAGACGCACACGGTGGTCCTCCCGTACGCCCTCGCGTTCAACGCGCCCGCCGCCCCCGCGGCCGTACGCGCGCTGAACCGTGCCCTCGACACCGACGACGCCCCGCACACGCTGTGGACCCTCGCCGGAGAACTCGGCGCACCCCGTTCCCTCGCCGGACTCGGTCTGACGGAGGCCGATCTGAAGGTGGCGGCGGAGCTGGTGGCGGGACAGGCGTACGCCAATCCGCGCCCTGTCACGACGGAGGACGCGCTGACCGTGCTGAAGGCGGCGTACGCGGGCCGGGCCCCTCGCGCGGCTGCGGCCTCATCCCCGTCCTGACATACGGCTCCAGCGATTCCCCGTGGCTGCGCGTCCCGCAAGCTATCGAAAGAGAAAGCGCTGTCATGCGTCTCGACAACCGTTTGCGGCCGCCCCATTCTTCAAGCAGGTTGTGGCATGAACCTGACAGGAGACCTCATGATCAAGCGCAGATCACTGCTGGCGGCGGCGGGCGGCACGCTGCTGGGCAGTGCGCTGGCGACAGGCACCGCCCGGGCCGACGCGACCATCGCGGTCAACCCCGCGACCGGCTACGGGCGTTGGGAGGGCTGGGGCACCTCCCTCGCCTGGTGGGCCAACGTCTTCGGCGCACGTGACGACTTCGCCGACATCTTCTTCACCACCAAGTCCGTGGCGTACGGCGGCAGAACCCTGCCCGGCCTCGGGCTGAACATCGCCCGCTACAACCTGGGCGCGTGCAGCCCCAACAGCGTGGGCGGCCAGAGCATGGTCGCCTCGCCCAACATCCCGGCGTTCAAGCAGATCGAGGGCTTCTGGCAGGACTGGAACAACGAGGACCCCACGTCCTCCGCCTGGGACTGGACGGCCGACGCCAACCAGCGCGCCGCCCTGGTCAAGGCGACCCAACGAGGCGCGGTCTCCGAGCTGTTCGCCAACTCGCCCATGTGGTGGATGTGCCTCAACCACAACCCCTCCGGAGCGTCCGGCGGCGGCAACAACCTCCAGTCCTGGAACTACCGCCAGCACGCCTCCCACCTGGCCGCCGTCGCCCTGTACGCGAAGAACAACTGGGGAGTGAACTTCGCGACGGTCGACCCGTTCAACGAGCCCTCGTCCAGCTGGTGGACCGCCACCGGCACGCAGGAGGGCTGCCACATGGACGCCACCGTCCAGGCGGCCGTCCTCCCGTACATGCGCAGCGAACTGGACACCCGCGGGCTGTCCGGCGTCAGGCTCTCGGCGTCCGACGAGACGAGCTACGACCTGGCGCGTACGACCTGGAACTCCTTCGGGTCGTCGACGAAGGCGCTGGTCAGCCAGGTCAACGTGCACGGCTACCAGGGCTCCGGCGGCCGACGCGACCTCCTCTACACCGATGCCGTCACAACGGCGGGCAAGAAGCTCTGGAACTCAGAGACCGGCGACAGCGACGGCACCGGCCTCACCCTGGCGAGCAACCTGTGCCTGGACTTCCGCTGGCTGCACCCGACCGCCTGGGTGTACTGGCAGGTGATGGACCCCTCCACCGGCTGGGCGATGATCGCGTACGACCAGAGCACGCTCCAGCCGACGACCGTGCAGACCAAGTACTACGTGATGGCCCAGTTCAGCCGGCACATCCGGCCGGGGATGACCATCATCGACACCGGCGTCGGCTACGCGGTGGCCGCCCACGACGCGACCCAGAGACGCCTGGTCGTCGTCGCGGTCAACTCCGGCGCGGCGCAGACGCTCACCTTCGACCTGTCCCGCTTCTCCGCGGTCACCGGCGGCACGGGCGGACTCGTACGGCGCTGGAACACGCTCACCTCCGGCGGCGGCGACCTCTACACCGCCCGCTCGGACACCTATCTGAACGGTAAAAGTCTGAGCGTGCCGTTCGCCGCCGCGTCGGTGCAGACCTTTGAGATCGACGGGGTGACCGTGTGACGGTCCCGGCTCGGACGCACTGACCGGAACGCACTGACCAGGACGCACTGACCAGGGCGGTGGTGCCGTCGCCCCGGGTGGGCGGGTGTCTCGTAATGAGACACCCGCCTTCGCGCGTCCGGGTCCAGGATGGTCATGAGCTGCGTGCCGTTTCGCCGGGGCTCCGACGCAGCCGATGAAAGGTGAACACCATGGCCCTCGCACTGCTTCGGCGCCGACGGCGGGAGCGGGCCTCCGGTGCCGGCGCGACGGGCGTCTCGCTTCCCCTCCCGCCCGGCGCGGGTGCCATCAGCCGTGAGGTCGTCGACCCCGTGGGCCAGCCGATGGGCGCGGCCGACGTGACGGTCACCGCGCTGGACACGCACCGGGTCGTGGCCCGCGGCACGACCGACCCGTACGGCTACTTCCTCGCGGCGCTGCCGCCCGGCCGGTACGGCCTGATGATCGCCGCCGAAGGTCTGCACCCGCACCAGGAGACGGTCGACGTGCCGGCCGGACCCGCAGCTCCCGCGGAACAGATCGCACTCCAGCCCGCCCGCCGACTGGAACTGCCAACCCCCGGCAACTGGCTCTTCGACCCGCCCCACATGGCGATCCGGTTCATCGCCAAGCATGTCGGCATGGCCCATGTGCACGGCCGCTTCGAGCGGTTCGACGGCGGCATCCAGATCGCCGACGACATGGCCGACTCCCGGCTGCACGTCCGGATCGACGCGTCGAGCATCACCACCGGCAACCGCACCCGCGACGACCACCTGCGGTCCGGGGACTTCCTGGACGTCGAACGGTTCCCGCACATCGACTTCCACAGCACGCGGTTCGCGTACCGCGGCGGCAGTAAATGGACCGTGCACGGCTCACTGACGATGCACGGGGTGAGCCGGTCGGTGGGGCTGGACACGACGTATCTCGGCACGGTGAACGGTGGATACGGGGAGGAGCTGCGGTGCGCGGCGCTCGCGAAGGCGGAGCTGCACCGGGAGGACTACACGTTGAACTGGCGTTCGATGCTGGCCCGGGGTATCGCGGTGGTCGGCCCGACGGTCCAGTTGGAACTGGACGTCCAGGCGATGTACGGGACGCATGACACGCCTACGCCGCCGGGGTAGCTGCCGCTGGCTTCGTTTGTTCGTCTGCGGGTGCGTTGTGGCTGGTCGCGCAGTTCCCCGCGCCCCTGGAAGGCGACGCCTGCGGCGTCAGCCTGATTGCCTGCGGGTGCGGGTGCGTTGTGGCTGGTCGCGCAGTTCCCCGCGCCCCTGAAGGGCGACGCCTGGCGGCGGCAGCCCGAATTCGCGCTCGCTTTGGGGTGCGCCCGAGGGGTGACGCCCGGTGGCGTCAGCTCTGTCCTGTCAGTAGGCGGCGGGGGTTTGTGATGCGGAAGGCGTAGGCCGCTGCTCCGCCCAGGCCGTAGCCGGGGGTTTGTGGGGGGTCTGCGTAGGGGCGGTCCGTGCCTTGGACCAGTGCGGCTGTGCCCAGGGCGCGGACCATCGACTCCACCGCGCGGGGGCCGTACGACGAGGTTTCCACGAAGACGTTCGGGTCGGTCTCCCTGTGGGCCTCCGCCCCGGCGCGGGCCACGAAGCGTTCGCCGTGCAGGGGTGCCAGGCCGGCCAGCAGCGCGAAGCACACCCGCAGCTGCGGATGGCGCGGCCTGCCGAACGCCCGGAACGCGAACCAGGCCGCGTGCATCTGCTGCACGTACGGCACCATCGCCGGCCACCACCCCGGCCGCTGGGATTCCTCGGCCGCCGGGCCCGGGTGGATGAACAGGGGGAGGTTGCGGGCCGTCAGCAGATCCAGCAGCGGGGCGCAGTGCTCGTAACCCGCCGCGTCGGCCAGGGTGTTCGCCGGGAGTTGCAGGCCCGCGAAACCCAGGTCCAGGTATCCGGCCGTCGTCTTCGCGTCGATGTCGCGGACACCCGCGGCGGCCCACGCGCCGAACGGGCGCGGCAGCTCCGCCGCGTCCTGGTGGTACGCGTCGAGCAGGGGGCGCGCCTCGGCTGAAGGGAGCCATTCCACGCCCAGCGGGGAGGACAGCGAGATCAGCGCCCTGCCGAGGCCGTCGGCGACCGCCCGTTCGGTCCGCCGGGCGATGTCGTGGTCGGCGGGGGAGACCTCGTAGGGCGGCTCACCGGCCGTGTGCAGCGTCCAGCCGTCCAGGAACGGCGGCTCGGTGCGCGCCCGCAGCGCCGCGACGAACGAGGCGGTCCACAGATGCTGGTGTACGTCGACGTTGGTCACGAGGCTTCTTCCGTCAGGGCACGCAGGGCGTTCCGCACCTCGTCGGACCCCAGGATGTCATCGTTCACCCGGTCCACGTCCACCCCGCAGGGCCGGTCCTCGTCCAGGGGCGGGACCAGCTCGCGGATCACCCGGTGGAGGAGGGCGGGGCCCTGTCCGAGCGTGGTGGGCGCGGCCAGGTCCACCGCCTGCGCGGCGGCCACGGCCTCCACGGCGAGCAGCTGCCGCAGCCGGACCAGCATGGTCGACAGCCGCCGCGCCCCGAGCGACGCGTTGGTCGAGTCGTCCTCGACGCCGTCCGCGCCGTGCCGGGGGTCGGTGCTCACCGGCGCCGACAGGAGACGGATCTCCGCGACCAGCGCCTGTGCCGTCTTCGCCAGCGGCGCGAAGCCCGAACGCTCCGGGCCGTGCGGCGAGAGGTTCGCGGGCAGCCCGCTGAGCCCGGGGTTGAGCAGCCGCCGCATGCGTTCGGCGGAGATCGCCGCGGTCTGGGTCAGGGCCAGCGCGACGGTGTCGAGGGCCAGGGCGAGGGCCGGGGTGTGGAAGTTGCCGGAGGAGAGGATCTCGCCGGGTACGTCGTCGGTGGCGGGCAGGACCACGGGGTTGTCGCCGCAGCCGTTGAGCTCGGGATCCAGCGCCGCGCTGGCGAGGTCGAGCGCGGCGTGCAGCGCTCCGTGCACCTGGGCCGCGCAGCGCAGGCTGATGGGGTCCTGGACCCGGCGGGCGTGCTTCGGATCCGTGAGGTCGCCGCCCGCCAGGAGTGCGAGCAGGTGTTCCGCCGCCCGGGACTGGCCGGGGGCCGGACGCAGGCCGAGGACCCGGGCGTCCAGGGGGCTGGTGTTCGCCCGGAAGCCCTCGAAGGTGAGTGCCGTGACCGCCTGGGCGAGGGTCAGGAGGGTGGCCGCCTCTTCGAGGACGAGAGCGCCGTGGCCTGCGGCCAGCGGGCTCGCGCTGCACAGGACGTGTCCGTCCTTGGGGCCCAGTTCGGCGGGGGTCAGCCCGGCCCGGCGCAGGGCCGCCGCGCCGTCGAGCACCTCGCCGGAGAGTTCGGCGCGGCCCTCGCCGATGACCACGAGGCCGACGTGGGCCATCTGGCACAGGTCCGAGGCGCCGATCGAGCCCACCTCGGGGACCAGCGGATGGACGCCGGAGTTGAGCAGGCCGACGAGCAGGGGCAGGATCCGCGGGCTGATTCCGCTGCCGCCGCCCGCCAGCCCGTTGACGCGGGCGATCAGGGCGGCGCGTACGACGGAGGCGGGCAGCGGGTCCCCGACCGCGTTGGCCCGGCCGCGTACCGTACGCACGCTGAACCGCGCGAGTTCGTCGCGCGGCAGGGCGTACGACGAACGGCTGCCGAGTCCCGTCGTCAGTCCGTACGTCGGCACCTGGCGGTCGACCACGTCGTCCACCACCGCGCGCTCGCGCGCCAGCCGGGGGAGCACCTCGTCCGCGAGGACGACCCGGGCACCGCGCAGGGCGACGGCGGCCACGTCCGCGCAGGACAGGGAGCGGCCGTCGACGGTCACCACTTCCGCCACCGCTCCTGCCGCCGATTCGATCGCCGGTTCGATCACTGCTTCGGATTCCGCGGGGTAGGGGCCCGTCATGAGAACCGCAGCTTCTGTCCGAGTCCGCGCTCCCCGGCCTTCGCGAGCACGGCCGCGCCCAGGGCGATGTCGGACAGGGACAGACCGCGGTGCCAGAACAGGATCGTCTCGTCGGACCGTTCCCGGCCGGGCCTGTCGCCCGCCACGATCTCGCACAGTTCGCCGTGCAGGGTCGTCTCGCTGAGCCGGCCCGACTCGACGTGCGCGCGCAGAGCACCGAAGGGCCCGGACCGGCACTGGCCCCAGTCGTCGACGACGACCTTGTCCATGATGTCGGTGAGCGAGAGCTCGACCGCGCTCATCGTTCCGTAGGGGACGACGAGCGCGCCCGGCGCGATCCACTCCGTCTTCAGCAGCGGCTCGGGCCGCTCCAGCCGGGACGCCTCCACGACGATGTCCGCGCCCTCGACGCACGATTTCCAGTCGTCGGTGACGATCACGGGCTTGCCGAGGTCGTCCTCCAGCCGCTTCGCGAAGGCCTCGCGGCTCTCCGGGCGGCGCGAGTGGACGCGGATCTCGTCGAGGTCGAAGATCCGGTCGAGCAGCCGGACGTTCCAGTACGAGGTGGCGCGGGCGCCGATGTGCCCCAGCACCTTGGAGTCACTTCTGGCCAGGTGCCGTGCGCCGAGCGCGGTGAGGGCGCCGGTCCGCATCTCGGTGATCGCGGTCGCGTCCAGCACGGCCAGCGGCATGCCCGTACGCGGATCGAAGAGGTTCAGCAGAGCCATCTCGGAGGGCAGACCGGACTTGTAATTGTCGACGTAGTCGCCCACGATCTTGACCCCGGCCATGCCGAGCGGGGCGACATAACCACGCAGGACGTTGAAGTGGCCGTTGAAGGCGGGGTCGGGTGTGAGATGCACCCGTGGTTCGATAACCGTCTCGCCGTGACCCTGGGCGAGCAGTCCCTGTTCGACGGCATCGAGTACTTCGGTGTCGCTCAGTTCCAGCTGTTCGATGTCGGAACCGTTCAGGAACGTGAACCAAACGGGGTCAAGTGCGGTCATTCCGGGCGTCCTCTCACTTTCTTCGGACGAACGTAACGCCCCGTTTACAAAAGGGGATTGACTGAAATTCAGTCACGAACAACTCTGCATGACGATATGCAGTCGGGTAAGGGGCAGCTTTGATCAGATTCGACGCGGTGAGCAAAAACTATCCCAACGGCACCACAGCCGTGGACGCACTGTCCCTGGAGCTGGCCGAGGGCGGCCTCACGGTCCTGGTCGGCCCCTCGGGCTGCGGCAAGACCACGACGCTGCGGATGGTCAACCGCATGGTGGAGCCGTCGGCGGGCACGGTCAGCCTGCGCGGCCAGGACATCAGGGAGGTGGCCGCCCCCGAACTGCGCAGGGGCATCGGTTACGTGATCCAGCACGCCGGGCTCTTCCCGCACCGGACCATCCTGGACAACGTCGCGACCGTGCCGCTGCTGCTCGGCTGGGGCAAGAAGAAGGCCCGCTCGCGCGCGGCCGAGCTGCTGGAACTGGTGGGGCTGCCGGCCACGATGGCCAAGCGCTACCCGTACCAGCTCTCCGGCGGGCAGCAGCAGCGCGTCGGGGTCGCCAGGGCACTGGGCGCGGATCCGCCCGTACTGCTCATGGACGAGCCGTTCAGCGCGGTCGACCCCATCGTGCGCGGCGAACTGCAGGCCGAGTTCCTGCGGCTGCAGAAGGAGCTGCACAAGACGATCGTCTTCGTCACCCACGACATCGACGAGGCCATCAAGCTGGGCGACCACATCGCGGTGTTCCGCACGGGCGGCAAGCTCGCGCAGTTCGACACCCCGGAGCGGCTGCTCGCGCACCCCGCCGACGACTTCGTGGCGGACTTCGTCGGGCAGGACCGCGGTATCCGCCGGCTCTCCTTCGTCCAGGCCTCCGGTCTGCCGCTGCGCGAGGGCCCGGTGCTGCCGGCGACCGCTCCCGTCGCCGACGCCCGGTCCCTGGGCGAGCCCTGGGTGCTCGCCGTCGACGCCGCCCGGCGTCCCCTCGGCTGGGCCGCGACCGCCGACCTCCCGCCCGGCGGCACCCTGGCGGACGCGACACTCGCCCCGCTCGGCCACACGTTCGCCCTGGTCGGCGACTCGGCGCGGGCCGCCCTCGACGCGGCCCTCCTGTCGCCCTCCCGCCTCGCGGTGGGAGTGGACGCGGACGGCGCGGTCGCGGGGGTCGCGGACGCGTACGAGCTGTCCGCCGCGATAGCGGGGGCGTCGGCACGCGCGGGCGAACCGGCCGAGACAGCCGCCCCGGCCGACGCATCCGCCCCGGCCGAGCCCGCTGCACCGATCGACACGACCAAGTCGGCCGCACCGGCAGCACCGGCGGAGTCGGCGGAGTCGGCCGACCCGGCTGCTCCGGCCACGTCGGCCGGCACGAGCGAGGCGCCCGACGCGGCCGCGGGGCCGGATCTGGGCAAGGCGCCCGAAGCCGGCAGGCCGCCGGGGGCGGCGGAGACCTCCGAGGGCCGTCTCGTGAAGAGCGACGCCGACGGCGAGACGTCGGCCGACGGTTCCGAAGGCCCGGAGAGCGACGGGACCCCGGACAGCGCAGCAGACGGCGTCGCCGGGACGGACGGCCCCGGTGACGCAGGCGGCGCCGGCAGTGCGGGCGGTGACGGTCGATGAGGGACGGGGAGCCGCTCATACGGTGGGTCTGGATCGGCGATCACGTCGGTGAGCTGGCCCACTACACCGGGGTCCATCTGCGGCTGGGCCTCCTGCCGGTGCTGTTCGGACTGATCATCTCCGTGCCGCTCGGCATGCTCTGCCACCGCTACCGGTGGGTCTACCCGCCCACCCTGACCGCGGCCAACGTCCTGTACTCCATCCCGTCGCTGGCCCTGTTCATGATCTTCGTCCGCTACACGGGGCTCACCGAACGCACGGTCATGATCCCGCTGACCCTGTACACGCTGTCGGTGCTCATCCCCAACGTCGTGGACGGACTGGCCTCGGTGCCCGATCCGGTACGGCAGGCGGCCACCGCGATGGGCTTCAGTACGGTCCGCCGGGTCGTCCAGGTCGAACTGCCGATCGCCGTGCCCGTCGTCGTCGCCGGTGTACGGGTCGCCGCGGTCTCCTCCATCAGCCTCGTCGCCGTGGGACAGCTGATCGGCCAGGGCGGCCTCGGTTACTACATCACCCGGGGCCTCCAGCTCGACTTCCCGACCCCGATCATCACCGCGACCGTACTGATCATGCTGCTGGCCCTCGTCACCGACGCACTGCTCGTCCTGGCGCAGCGGCTGCTCACGCCGTGGGCCCGCGGCAAGGGGGCGAAGGCGTGAACGATCTCCTGAACCAGATCCAGCTCGTCGGCGAGTGGCTGACGTCGTCCGCGCAGTGGCACGGCGACGACGGCATCCCGCACCGGCTCGCGGAGCACCTGACCTACAGCGGTCTGTCCCTGCTCTTCGCGACCGTGATCGGGCTGGCGTTCGGCCTGCTCGTCGGTCACACCGGCCGCGGCGCGTTCGCCGTCGCCACCGTCGCCAACCTCGCGCGCGCGATCCCCACCTTCGGCCTGGTCGTCCTCGTGGTGACCCTCGCCGGACTGAGTACCGCCCCCGTGCTGGTCGCCCTGGTGGCGCTGGCCGTACCGCCGATCCTCATCAACACCTTCGAGGGGGTCCGCGGTGTCGACCCCGACGCCCGGGACGCCGCGAAGGGGATGGGCATGACCGGCTGGGAGGTCCTGCTGAAGGTCGAGGTGCCGATGGCGCTGCCGCTGATCCTGCTCGGCCTGCGCGTCGCCGCCATCCAGGTGGTGGCCACGGCGACCGTGGCCGCGTATCCCGGTCTCGGCGGTCTGGGGCGCTACATCGTCGACGGGCTCTCGCGCAACGACTACCAACTGGTCATCGGCGGCTCCGCCGTCGTCGTGGCGCTGGCGCTCGTCGTCCAGGCCGCCTTCACCGCGCTGCGGCGCGCCGTCGTCTCGCCGGGGCTGCGGCCCGCGGCGGCCAAGTCATGAACCACCGGAACCACCGGAACGACCGGACCCAGCGGCCCGGCGCGCACCCGAACCGCGCGCAGGCCGCACCCGAGCACCACCCGAGACCCGAGCCGTACCTGAGAAAGGGAACACCCATGAAAGCCACGTACCGTACTGCCGCCTTCGGTCTTGTCGCCGCGCTCTCCCTGACCCTCACCGCCTGCGGAGGCAGTGACGACAGCGACGACAATCCGCTGACAGGCAGCAGCGGCGACAGCGGCGGCGGCAAGGCCATCGTCGTCGGCTCGGCGAACTTCCCCGAGAACCAGCTGCTCGCCGAGATCTACGCGCAGGCCCTGGAGGACAAGGGCCTGAAGGTGACCCGCAAGTTCGACATCGGCGCCCGCGAGGTCTACTACGACCAGGTCGTCAAGGGAGGCATCACCGTCTTCCCCGAGTACAACGGCGCCCTGCTGTCCACGGCGGTCGACAAGAAGAGCACCGCCACCGGCACGGAGGAGATCAACACCGAGCTGAAGGCGAAGCTCCCCAAGTCGGTCGAGATACTCGACTCCGCCGCGGCCGAGGACAAGGACTCGGTCACGGTCACCGCCGAGACCGCCGCCAAGTACAAGCTCAAGTCCCTGGCCGACCTCAAGCCGGTCGCGAAGGACCTGACCATCGGCGCCGGTTCCGAGTTCAAGACCCGCACCCAGGGCGGGGTCGGCCTGAAGGACGTCTACGGCGTCGAGTTCGGCAAGTTCCAGCCGCTGGACGCGGGCGCCCAGAGCACCCTGCTGAAGCTGCTGAAGGACGACAAGGTGCAGGCCGCCAACCTGTACACGACCGACCCCGCCATCGTCGAGGACAAGCTGGTGGTCCTGGAGGACCCGAAGAACCTCTTCTCCTCGCAGAACGTCACGCCCCTCGTCTACAAGTCCGCGGTGAACGACAAGGCCAAGTCGGCGCTCAACGCCATCTCGGCCAAGCTCACCACCGAGGACCTGCTGGACATGATGAAGAAGATCAGCAACGACAAGGAGGACTCCGCGGACGTCGCGAAGGAGTGGCTGACGTCGGCCGGTCTCGCGGGCTGACCCGGACGGGGACAGGGGTGAGCGACACGGAGGGAGCGGACGCGGGCACCGACGGCGGTACGTCCTCTGGGGCGGGCGCGCCCACACGGCTGCACCAGCTCTTCGAGGGCCGCCGTCTGACGCCCACCCAACGGCGTATCGCCCACTGTCTGGTCCGCCGGACGGCCGCCGCGCCGTTCCTGTCGAGCGTGGAACTGGCCCAGCTGGCCGGGGTCAGCCAGCCGTCGGTGACCCGGTTCGCGGTCGCCCTCGGCTTCGACGGGTATCCGGCGCTGCGCAGGCATCTGCGTGACGTCGTACCCGTCGGGCCGGCCGTGGACACACGGCCGGCCAACCCCTACCAGCGGGCGGTACGGGCCGAGGTCGACAACCTGCTCCAGCTGGCGTCCCTGCTGGCCGACCCCGGGCCGGTGGAGGAGGCGGGCAGGCTGCTCGCCGCCTCCCGGCCGCTGCCCGTGCTCGGGCTGCGCGCCTCGGCCGCCCAGGCGCGCGGCTTCGCCTACTTCGCCGCGAAGGTGCACCCCGACGTGCGCCTGCTCGACGAGGGCGGATCGCTGCTCGCCGACCGGATCGACGCGGCCCGTCACGCGGGGGCGAGCGCGCTGCTGTGCTTCGCGCTGCCGCGTCACCCGGCGGAGCTGCTGGCCGCGCTCGACCACGCCCGGGACGCCGGGCTGACCGTGGTGACGATCGCCGACGGCACGTTCGCGCCGGTGGCCGCCCACAGCGACCTGCTGCTGCCGGCCGCCGTGGGCACCGGCCTGGTCTTCGACACGGTGAGCGCCCCCATGCTCCTGGGGCAGGTCCTCCTGGAGGCGATGTGCGACGGCATGCCGGACGCCCAGTCCCGCCTGGAGGAGTTCGACGCGCGGGCCACGGCGAGGGGCCTGTTCGTCGAGTGATCCGACCCGACCTGACCCGACCTGATCTGACGGGTCCGGCTCGGGTCCCGCCCGGGTCCGGCCCGACCGGGCGCCCGGGAGCTTGGACGCCCGTCGCCCGGCGTGCGGTAAGGTTCACCTGCGTCTTCACGCGGTTCACCGCGGCGGGACGCATCGGGACGTGGCGCAGCTTGGTAGCGCACTTGACTGGGGGTCAAGGGGTCGCAGGTTCAAATCCTGTCGTCCCGACTCTATGGAGTCGCAGGTGAGGGGCGGTTTCGGAGGAATCCGAAACCGCCCCTCGATCATTCTTGGGGACCAGATGGGGACCAGCGGTCCTTGACCGGCGTCAGCGGGTGAGGACAGTCGTTGCGGGAAGCGTGCGCGGGGCGCGCAGCACGCTGAGGTGTGCGGAGAGTGCCGCACCGGCAGCTGTGATCTTGTGGACGTCCGGGTGCAGGTAGCGCTGAGTGGTGGTCAGTGAGCCGTGGCCGGCGATCCTGCGTAGTACGTGGAGGGGGACTCCGGCGTCTGCGAACCAGGTCAGTCCGGTGTGGCGGAGATCGTGGCGGCGCAGGTGCTCGTAGCCGAGGCGGGTGACAACCTCGTCCCAGTGTGTTGCGTCGCGCAGGACCGCGGTGGAGATGCGTCCTCCGCGTGGGCCGGTGAACAGACGTGCGTCAGGGGCGGGGCCGGCAGAGAGGATGCGCTGGGCCACGAGCGGGCGGATCTCCTCGATGATGGGAACCTTCCGGGCGCGCTTGCCTTTGGTGCCCTTGTCGGTGAGTCCGCCGGGCGCGGGCGTGGTCTGCCGCCGTACCGTCCAGATCCACTGGGTGGTGTCGATATCTCCGACGCGGCATCCGGAGACTTCCCCGATCCGGGCAGCGGTGCTCGCGGCGAACAGGACGACGTCGCCCCAGCCGCGGTACTGGTTGTAGGTGGCGGCCACGAGTGCGTCGGCCAGTTCGACGAGCGTGTCCCAGTCGGGCAGGGCGAGGGCCCGTGGGTCGCGGAGTTCGTCCTCGGCCTGCTTGTAGAGCTTCTGCCAGCCGCTGATGCGGGCGGGGTTGACTTTGATGATGCCGTCGCGGACCGCCTGTTCCATGACGCGGACCAGGACGGCGATGGTGTTCTTGACCGTGGAGCGGCTGTGTTCGTCGACGATCCAGTTCTGTACGGTGCGGTCGACGATGCCGTTGGTGATCATCCGTACGGCGAGGTGGCCCAGGGCAGGGACCACGCGCATCCGCCATCCCGCGAGATAGGGGTCGAGGGTCTTCAACTCCAGCCCGCGCAGGGCGAGATCCATGTTCGCGTCGCCGTATTCGGCGAGTTTTATGGTGGCGAGCGATGGGGACAGCCCGGCCTGCGCGGCCTCGATGATGTCCTGGAGCCACTCCTGCGCCTCGTCCTCGTCCGCCTTTCCCTCCGACATGGACAGGCGCCGCTTCGTAGCGGGATCGAACCAGCGGACCCGCGCTCGGTAGGGATGGGGGCGATCGGGGCGGTATTCGATGTCGGTGGAGAGCCGGACGCCGACCGGAACAACGGCCTTCTCGGCCATCAGGCTTCTCGGCCCGGGACGGTCCGGCGGCTTCGCAGCCATTCCTCCACGTCGAGCGCGCTGTACAGGACGACGCGTTCCGAAACGGAGACGAACGGCGGGCCCTGCGGTGGTCGAGCGGTACGCCAGCGCCGCAGAGTCGAGGTGTCCACGTGCAGACGGGCGGCGAGGTTGCTCGTTGAATACCAGGTGTTGGCCAGGAGAGACGAAGGGTTGTCGTCCTGGACGGAGACATTGCATCTGGCTGCGGAGTGTGGCGCGCCCTCCTGTTGCTTGCGCGGCTGACGGTTTGTGGACGCTGCTGTCGGTTCGGGGGGCAAGGGTGGTGGATCTCCGGGCGGTATGGAGCACCAAACGGGTGCTGGAGAAGAACCTCCGGCGACGGACGACGCGTAAACGGAGAGCAGGGACTCCACCTCTGCAGCGGTGGTGAGTTCTCGCCGATGGATCGATCCGCAGTGGTGCTCGGGGCAGACGTTGGACAACAATCGTCTGCAGGAACGCCGGTTTGGCTAACCGGCGATGTGCGGCTATGTTCCCCTCGCTCACGACGAGATCGCCGGAGCGCGGCTCCCACGAGGAACGAGACTCGCCGGGTGCGTGGACGATCGCGTACATGGTTGGCATACCAGGTGCCGTGCTGATTGATACCTTTCCGATAGCTGATGGTGCCGCACGTGGTGCGGATGCTGGTCGGCGCCGACCACAAGCGGGTACTGGCCGTGGCGCCGC
This sequence comes from Streptomyces sp. NPDC102514, assembly GCF_055584525.1. Taxonomy (NCBI): domain Bacteria; kingdom Bacillati; phylum Actinomycetota; class Actinomycetes; order Kitasatosporales; family Streptomycetaceae; genus Streptomyces; species Streptomyces sp. NPDC102514. The sequence continues at coordinate 2,527 of NZ_JBVJLW010000002.1, read as the reverse complement.
TCGCCGGAGCCGTGTTGCTGATCTGGGCGGACCTGCTGTCCCGGCTCCTGGTCGCCCCCGCCGAACTGCCCGTCGGCGTGATCACCGCGGTCGTCGGAGTGTCCGCCTTCCTGCTGCTCATGCGGCGCGGCGGCTACGCGTTCGGAGGACGCTGACCATGGAACTCGACATCGACGGGGTGACGGTCGAGGCAGCCGGGGCCAGGATCGTCAACGACGTCCGGCTCACCGTGAAAAGCGGTGTGTTCGTCGGACTCGTCGGCCCGAACGGCAGCGGCAAATCGACACTGCTGCGCTGTGTGTACCGCGCACTGCGCCCGGCCGCGGGCACGGTGCGCCTCGACGGGGACGACCTGCACGCCCTGCCACCCCGCACGGCAGCCCGGTCACTGGCGGCGCTGCCGCAGGAGTCCTTGGCCGAATTCGACTTCACCGTCGCCGAGATGGTCACCATGGGCCGGATGCCGCACCAGGACCGCACTGCATGGCCGGCTTCGCCATGCCCGACGACAAGGGGGATCTGAACGGCGTCCCCTGGAGGGACGGCTACCGGAAGGTGCCGTGGATCTCCAAGGACCGCCTCACCAAGGAGAACGTCCTCGACGCCCGCGCCGACCTCGTCTTCGCCGGCTGGAACTACGGCTTCAGCGAGGACGGCGGTTTCACCCCCGAGGCCCTGGACAAGCTCGACATCTCCTCGTACCTCCTCACCGAGTCCTGCCGCAACGGGCGCACCAAGAACGCGCGCGGCGTCATGCCGCCCCGGGATGCCCTGTGCACCGACCTCACCAACCTCGGGAAGCTCTTCGGCGTCGAGAAGCACGCTGCCGCGCTGATCACCGACTTCAAGAAGCAGATCGTCGGCGTACGGGCGAACGCGCCCGTGAACGCTCCCAAGGTCTTCCTCTACGACAGCGGCCAGGACCAGCCCTTCTCCTCCGGCCGCTTCGCCGCTCCGGAGCAGATCATCACCGAGGCCGGCGGCATCAACGTGATGCATGACGTTGCGGACTCCTGGACCACTGTCGGCTGGGAGACCGTCGTCGAGCGCGACCCGGACGTCATCGTGATCTGCGACTACGGGGACGTGAGCGCCGAGGAGAAGAAGAAGTTCCTGCTCTCCTACGCCCCACTGCGCAACGTCTCCGCGATCAAGCACCGGCGGATCTTCACCCTTGACTACGTCGACCTCGTCGAGAGCCCCCGCAACCCGTCGGCGATCGCTCGGCTCGGCACGTACCTACGGTCGGCGGACGTGCAGGGCTGATGTCCGGCCGGTGGAAGAGGTGACGCCGGAATATCGGAGCGTACCGCCCATCCTTGCTGCAAGTAGTATGCAACAAAGCATGGCTTGCAGCAAAGTGGAACGCTGGGCCAGACTGGTGAGCATGGCATCGCCATACAAGACGGGTGCGGGGTGTCGTCCTGCCTGACCTCGTCCGTCCTCGCGGACGGCGTCCCGCACCCTTCCCGAGTCGAGCTGTCCGGACCTGTCGCGTACCGGAACGGAGCCGGGCCGGAACGCTGCAGCGCGTGCGCTGGCCATGCACCAGCAGGGATGGTCGTACTCAGACGCCATTTCAGTTGGCGTGATCTTGCGGCAGTCTGGGGTGATGACTGCTGCGCTTGTCGAACGGTTGGCGCCGGAAGAGCTGTGGGAGTTGTTCCAGCGGGTGGTCCCGCCGGCTCCCGAACGCCCGCAAGGCGGAGGGCACCGCCGTAGAGGGGACCGTGAGGTGCTGGCCGCGATCATCTTCGTGGCCACCTCGGGATGTACCTGGAACGAGATGCCTCCGGGTTTCGGGCTGTCAGGCGTGACGGCGTTCCGCAGGTTCACCGTGTGGACCGAGGCCCGGGTGTGGGCCAAGCTCCACCGTCTGGTCCTGGACGAACTCGGCTCCCGGGGCCAGCTGGACTGGTCGCGGTGCGCGATCGACTCCGTCAGCGTCCGGGCCCTCAAAGGGGGCGGCTGACGGGACCGAATCCGACCGACCGCGGCAAGAACGGATCGAAAATCCACCTCATCGTCGACCGCAATGGGCTGCCGCTGTCCATCGGCATCTCCGCCGCGAACCTCCATGACAGTCAGGCCCTCATCCCGCTGGTCCGCGGCATTGCGCCCATCCGCTCACATCGCGGCCCCCGACGGCGACGGCCCAGCAAGCTGCACGCAGACAGGGGCTACGACTACCGGCACCTGCGGCGATGGCTGTCACAGCGAGGCATCCGGCACCGCATCGCCCGAAAGGGCATCGAGTCGTCGCAGCGGCTGGGCCGGCACCGCTGGGTCGTCGAGCGGACCGTGTCCTGGCTGTCTGGCTGCCGACGTCTCCACCGCCGCTACGAACGCAAGCCAGAGCACTTCCTCGCGTTCACCGCCATCGCCGCGACCCTCATATGCCACCGCAGACTGACCAACTGAAATGGCGTCTAAGGGCTCGTAAAGAATCAACACGGTGGTTTTGTCTCTGTCGTGAGAGCGATGCCGTGCGCGGTTGCGTAGACGTGGAGGCCGGTGAGGGTGGTCA